>NZ_CP174332.1:4470000-5070000 GCF_052468095.1 Microbulbifer maximicatervae (SeqCode) | reverse complement strand
TATTGACGCTCATGCCCACGGTGCTCAGGGTCGCGAAGAGATTATCCCGCAGCAGAACTGGAACCTGTTCTCCAGCCTGGCATTTGGAGTGACTACTATTCACGACCCCTCCAATGACAGCAGCGAGATCTTCTCCGCCGCTGAAATGCAAAAGGCCGGCCTGATTACTGGGCCGCGTATTTTCTCCACCGGCACCATCCTCTATGGCGCCAAAGGTCCAGGCTACAAAGCCAAGATCAACTCCCTGGAGGACGCTCAGTTCCACGTGAACCGCCTCAAGGAAATGGGCGCCATCTCGGTGAAGAGCTACAACCAGCCCCGCCGCGACCAGCGCCAGCAAGTGCTGCAGGCAGCCCGCGAAGCCGGCATTATGGTAGTGCCCGAGGGCGGCGGTAAGTACCAGCACAATATGAACATGATTGTGGACGGGCACACCGGTATCGAGCACTCACTGCCGATCGCCAATGTCTACGGCGATGTGGAGCAGCTGTGGAGCCAAACCCAAGTGGGTTATACACCGACCTTCGTCGTGGCCTATGGCGGTCTCTGGGGTGAGGAGTACTGGTATGACCGCACGGAGGTATGGAAGAACGAGCGCCTGACCCGCTTTACCCCCGATTTTATCGTTAACCCCCGCTCTATCCGTCGCCCCACTGCGCCGGATGCCCACTACAACCACTTTAATGTGGCCCGTCAGGCCAAGCAGCTGCGCGACGAAGGTGTCACCGTACATATCGGCGCCCACGGCCAGCGCGAAGGGCTTGGAGCCCACTGGGAAATGTGGATGATGGAGCAGGGCGGCTTTACTCCCTGGGAAGCCTTCCGCGCCGGTACCATCGATGGTGCCCGCTACTTGGGTATGGACAGTGATATCGGCAGCATTGAGGCTGGTAAGCTGGCTGACCTGATCGTGGTTGACGGCAACCCCTTGGATAACCTGCGCCTGTCAGAGAACATTACCTACACGGTAATTAATGGCCGTGTGTTTGAGGCGGAAACCATGAACGAAGTAGGGGCTGGCGAACGCTTGGCATTCTTCCACGAACGCCTGCCTATCAGCGCTATGCCCGCTCCTACGGCAGAAGCGGTACAGGAGAAGATGGAACGCCACCACTGGGTACACTAACCTCAGGCACAAACTGAGATGCAAACAAAAGGCCGGGGACAAACCTCCCCTGCCTTTTTTGTATAAAGCCCTACCTGGTCCGGCGACGTCCTCCCAGCTTATGCCAGAGAATGGCGCGATAGATTGCGACAGGCAGTCTAAAGATTCCCGTAACCAGCCACCAAAATGACTCATAGATGGCAATCGTCTGATCCACTAATGGATGATCCTGGTCGAGCCTTTCTGGATAGTGATCGTGTCGTAACATGCCTCGATGAAACAGAAATCTGCGTAAAGGCCGGCTCAGTCGCCAACTAAAAGACTTGGTTATACGGTTTAAGTTATCGGCGAGAAAGCTCTCAGAGGCTATCTTTTGCTGTGTGAGCAGTTCGAAATAGTGGCTTTTGGACTTATTTTCGTTCTGCCAATCAGTATCAAAATCCATCTTTGTTAGCCAATCGCTTTCCCCGAATCCATCTATCTTGCGCAGATCCGATGTGTATTGAGGGATAGTTATCTGATTTTTAATGATGGCCTTGGAAATACGATATACATCAGCATTCATCCGGTCAGGGTTCTGCAATTCCCGAATCAGCCTTTGCTGAAAGCCTGACCGAAATTTGAAATGGAGAAGATGAGCGCAATTTTTACTGAGAGGAACCGGCGTACATGAGTGGGTTGAACGTAAATATTGAAAACCCGCCCGCCAATAAACCAGCGGAATTTTATAGGATTTAACAAAGTAATCAGAAATACCAGATATTTGCGCTCTGGCTTTGGAGCGAATTTCAAAAAAAGGAAAAGCTAATATGCTTTTTTTCTTAAAGCTTTTATAAGATACATAGTTAGGCGTTGATTCCATTAACTCGGAAAGATTTCTTATATCATATGTATTCCCTTGAAGGTTGTCGCTAAAGAAATCTATTAGTGGAGTATATAGAGCAAAAGCTAATTCACCCTGCATAAGCTGAGTCATAACTTTCAGGGAAGCTTTACCTGAAATTTCAGGTAACCAGAGAAACTCATCAGCATCTACCACAAGAGTCCATTTTCCCTGGCAATAATTCCGGGCAATTCGGTTAACCCAATCTACACCTGCGTTTGCCTGGGGGTAGCCACAATCAACTTCGTATAGCTGGACATCATTCTGCTTCAGTAGATAGCTTACCGAGTTATCGCTACTTCCCGTATCCACCAAATGGAAACATGTCACACCTAAAGACCGGTAATGGTCAAGAAAAGCTGGGAGAATATCCAATTCATCTCGGAAGATACAAATAAGAGGGAAGCGTGTTTCACTAGCACTTTCAATGTACTTAACTACTTTCAAACTTTCACCCTAGCGAATTTACGCAGCCTTCGAATCGTTCGCTTTAAAAACCCTGGCTTATATTTTCCCCCTTTATTTTTTTTGGCTTCTTTTTGCTGTTTTCTTAGTAGTAGGAGGCTTTTCTCTTCCGAGTCGAGCCCTTCAAGGTAAGGACTTATTTGCCTGAAATCTCCTTCTTCTTGAAGGTGATTTCTGGATTTCATAGAGTTGTCACCGGTGCGATAGTAATATAAAGGATCAGGATAATAGGATACATTTTCCTTTGCTAAAATTAGCTTGCTATAGAATTCAATATCATCCTTACCTGTTCTATATCTCTCTGTATAACCTCCGTGATCTCTAAACTTAGTAGCTTTTATCAGACACGTCGCATCACCGACTATATTTACTTTCGTTGCCCAGGCTCTAGCTGGCCCCATAAAACGAATTTGAGTTCCGAGCATACCTTCTGGAGTATTAGGTGCCCCCTTGCCGCTGAATCGGATAGAGCTACAAGTCAGGCAATCAATATCTGCAAAAGTTGCCGCGCTAACCAACTTATCTACCATTTCCGGCATCATGACATTGTCATCATCAAAAAAAAGTAGATAATCTCCGCTTGCATTTTGTGCTGCAGTATTTCTAGCAGCCCCTACATATCGGTTTTCTTGGTATACAAACTGCCAGCCCTTCTTCTGATAGTGACTTTCTATAATTTCCAGCGCGTGTAGCGCTTCTTGTGAATGGCTACCATCATCAACCACAATAACTTCTATGTTCTTATAAGTCTGATCTTCAACACTTTTTAACGCTTGATAGAGAAAGTCTGGACGCTCAAAATGAGTTACGCATATAGAAACCAAGGGATCATGCCTATTGGAAGATCGGGCGTTTTTAATAATTGAATGCTCTTGGCCATGCCACTTATTCCACACATCTAGCGACTTCTTAAGCCTCTGGTGTTTTATACCCGGTGCAGGAAGTTTCTTTACATGTAATTCCAACTTTCTCGCTAAAGCAATATGATTTGGCTTGAAGAGGATTTTTTTTCCATTTTCGTCATCAAGTAACTCTCGAGTACCACCAGTATCAGCAGCAATAAATGGTACTTTAGTTGCAAGGCATTCGTAGACAGAAATCGGAGAGTTTTCTAACAAAGCTGGAATAACAGCCAAACGTCCTTCTCCACTCAAATACTCTACAGCCTGTATAGCATTACAATCATTCATAAAGGAGACGTCTGTACTCCAATGCTTTTGGTTTTCCTCTATGAATTTTCGCGCATCAAATCGATAAGAGTGTCCTCCCAAAAAAGTAATCGATGGTAATCTAACTCCTCTTTTAGCAAGAGTGTTTAATGCATTTACAAAAAGAATAATCCCCTTGCGAGGCTCAAGCCGCCCGAAAAACACCCATTCTTTTGTCTCCAAATTACTACTTTTTATGGCTTCATTATCAGATAAAAGATCGTCCAAAAATACATTTGGCCAATAGTAACTGCGCTCAGGCAGGCGGTATTTATTATTTTCCATCCAGCAGACTAAGTGTTGACTTCCACAGATCAGAGTATCTGCCATCTCGGCACTTCTACGCTCCATAAATACCCACCCCAATTGCCGTTCCTCTTTAAGGAATTGTTGATTACCTTCGGCAGACCAGAGTGTTGGGGAAGAACCTTTAACAGCAAAATGTATATCTTGGAATGCAATACCAAGACTCTTGGCAAGTAACGCTATATAACCCATTCCACGCCATTCTGAAACATGGACAATATCAAAGCGATCATTTCGCTTGAGCCATTCATAGGCTGCATAGGGCATTGCCATAGTACGAGCCATTGTCGTTTTGGCTAGCGCTTGCGGTGCAACACCATGAAATTCAACATTGAGTTTTGCAAAAAATTTTTTTGTGATTTTCATTTTCACAGGATTTTTTGCTAAACCATTAACGAAACAGATGGTGACTTTGTGACCAGATCTCTGCAGAAAAATAGCCAAATGAAAGTAAGCCGTTCCAATACCACCATTTTTTATTGGACCAAATATATCCTCCGTTAGTATGCATATACGTTTAGATTTCTGAACAGCTTCAAGGCGTATATCCTCGTGAAGCTCTTTCATTATTCAAGCCACCTTAGATCGCGACTAACATTTGTTTAAGATAACGCAATCGGCCATTTCGTAAGACAAGTCCATTTTCCTTAACACGTACGGTAATTTCTGAGTTTTCCTGCTTTATTTCAGGGGTTAATGAGAACCGGAATCCATACCAAGCTAGTTTCGGGTTTCGAGTACCGAAACGTTCTACATAACGATTAGCCGTGGCTTCAGCTACAATATTTCCGTTCACCTCTAAGACAATCACTAAATTTTTAGCTATATTGCTTCTATCCCATGCCCATCCCTCAAGAACCCGTGGATCGAGTGCAAAAAGCTCTCGCGGTGGAATTGACCCCTTAATAGGTGAGCCAGTATATCCCTTAAATATACGTTGTAAGGTAGTACCTGATTTTTGAATCACAGCCTGAAAACTAAACTTGGGTTTAAATTCAGTTTCATTGATTTTTCCCTGCTCATGGATAATTTTTGCAATATCATGTTCAGGCTCATCCTTACCTTCTACTGTATAATCCTTGTCTACAAACTCTCCTACCTCTGCGTGATCTTGCCCATATAAAGTGGTATCTTCAGTATCTATCCCTTGAGTACTTTCAGCTGTGTTATTTTCCGATTTAGAGAAGAAACTCCAGGTATATTTTTGGTTAAATATCTCCTCAACTGCTACCTCATTAAGTATTGGACTTCCAGAGATAGCTGCAAATACATTTTTAGAAAGTTTTATAACCCGTATAAAACGGGTGTAAGTCATTTCTTGATCTTCTAACAGAAACTTAATATTAAATTTTTCACCTTCTTCCCATTTATCTGGAATTGGGAATCTATGTAAAGTAAGTTCATTATCTTGTAGCTCCAAAGAAATTGACTGGGGCTCGCCATTAACGATTAATTGCCTATTTCCCGGACCTTTGGCTACACAGAGCAAATGGGAATTTCTCTCGTCCAAACCTACAACCACCCTCGGATTACGGTTTTTCATTTTACGAGGCCGGTCGGCATGTAAAAGCCACACGGGTTCCTCATCCAAACGATTCTTATCCCGATAAAGTGCTGGTCTTAATTTAGCTCCAATAGGCTGAGCTGAAGGAAGAAGGGCTAGTTTACGATAGGCAATATTATCATTTTCAATCAACGACATTGAGCGAAGATAGACTGAGTTAGCGTTATTTCGAGATTCTTCCAGTTCTTCTAAATAGTAATCGCTCCGAAGATGGCACTCAGGAATAACCATCAATTCAAACCCAAATTCTTTGTTCGCCCTTAAAATATATTCTTGTACCAAACCGTAGCGAATATCATAAGGGAGTATTGACCCCACCTTGCTTGATACCAGTTTTGGAATACAAATAATATTTGTGCCTATAGCATTTCCAAAGCTGATCTCAGACACGATATCTACACCTATCGGCATTACCACCTTGTTTTCAGGTAGAGATAAAAAGCTAGTGATTATGAATTCATGATTTATTTGAAGAGTTTTGCGTAACTCACCACAAAATTTTCCACCTAACCGAGAGGATGTACCATCACAGAGAATGCAAGCATCTAGAGTACTTTCCGAAAGACTTTTTGCCAGTGCAATCCCTGCTGGAAATCCAATGAAATCCACCAAACTACAATTGAGACCGGCTTCCAATAGAAAGTTAGAAGCTCTCTCAGCAATATTTTCAAGATAGGGATCAATTAATAAAAACTTGATGGAGTCGGGTCTATCAACTAAAAGTGCCTCAGAAAACTCCATAACACTCTCAGTATCCCGCAATAGAACAACCACTTCTAGGGTCGGTAGCTCCATCTCATTAGAAGCTGTTAAGGTGGGCAAGCCTGTAATCTTGGTGATCGCTTCAGCACCACTATACTGCTTAAAAAGATCTGCTAAGTAGGCATGAAAACCATACCAAACTTGAAGGTTATAATTGTTATCAAAACTGGAATGCGCAATCCTATGCCCATTCTTCAGTACCTCTTCTAGCCTTTTCGCAAGCTCAAATGCGTAGGGTGCGATAAGACAACTTTCATGGTCTTCTTTTGCGATAAGTTCTGGAGTTCCCCCTACTCGCGTTGCAATAAAAGGAATATTATTCTCTAGTGTTTCATATACTGCCATGGTGGAGTTTTCAATCAGGGAGGGCATTACCGCTATCATATCCCTGGAACATAAAAAAGAGAGAGCTTCCGGCTGGTTATAATCTGTGATGCAATTGACTTCAAAACTCCAAGTAGATGCTTTTCGCTCAATATAGTCCGCAACCTTCTCATTGTTTTGATTAGGTAAGGCTTCACCATATTTACCTAGGAAATTAACTCTGGTAGGACAATTCCCCGTCCGCTCAAGTAAATCCAGAGCGGTACAAAAGAGCTCCAATCCTTTCCGCATTTCCAAACGACCAAAGAAGGTCAATTCGTTAGTGCGAACTACATCACCAGGCTGTCGATTAATGCGTTTATCATCAACGGGAACTTCAGAAAAATCGAGAATATTTGGCTGAACATAAGTTGATGTTGGCAGCTTATAGCCGACATAGCGCATAAAGCAAAGTAGGTGTGCGCTACCACCAATTACCATATCGGAAAATTCAACACATTTCTGCTCAGCAAAACTCGCTGGTAACAGCTCCCTTTTTACCAATGGCTGCATTTGATAATGACGATTCCAGAGGTGCGGGGACGATGTCTTTACAATAAATAAAGTATCTTTAAACGCCAAACCCAACTTCTTAACCATTAACGCATAAATTAATCCACCTCGCCATTCGGAAGTGTGGATAACATCAAAACGTCTCTGTTCAATTAACCAGCGGTATGCCGCACTATATCGTCGCTGCCAACTCTGTGAGGGGCCGATTATTGTTTCATCCGTGTGCACCAAGTAGTGCAGTGAAACACCAAAATTGGAATATTCCTCAACCCAATACTCAGGTGTTTCATTCTCAACTGTTTCACCTTTTAAGTAGAGCACATGTACTTCGTGCCCATGTGCTGCCAGTCCTTTCGCTAGGTGATAGTAGGTTGAAGCAATCCCTCCATTTCTCACCGGACCTAGGATTTCTTCTGTGGCTATACAAACTCTGAGCTTCTGGTCCGACTCAAAACCTGCATAAGTATTTAAATCAGGGAATGATTCTACTGAAAATTTGTCAATCTGCATTCTGTAGGGCCCTCTGCGAGAGGCTAGGCTTCAGAACATCCTCCTTATTGACAAAGTAATCCCATGTAATTTGAATACCGTCTCTTAATGATACCTCCGGCCTAAAGCCCAAGTACTGTTTTGCTTTAGTAATATCCGTATAGTTATGGCGCACTTCACCTGCCCTGAAAGGGTGGTTAGCTATTTCAAGATCTTCATGGCAGCCCGAGACATCCCTTAGTAAACTAATTACTTCGTTAATTGACGTCGGCTGGCCGCTACCCAGCTGAAATACCCCATTTTCTCTCTTTTCCAGAGCCCTAATTATTCCCTGGCAGAGATCGCCTACAAAAATAAAGTCTCTAGTCTGATAGCCATCTCCGTAGACATCACAGACCTGTCCTTTCAGAATATTTTTAATAAAGGCTGCTATCACACTTCCTTTGTGAAAGGAAAGCGGACCATAAACATTAGAGAATCGTAAAGAAGTTATTGATAATCCATAACTTTGAGAATATGCAGAACAGTAGGCCTCTGCTGCAGCCTTAGACGCACCATAAGCCGATGCGGGATTCACTGGCATTAATTCGTGTACTGGTGGATCAGCTTCTCCAATGATCGCCCCACCTGTAGAAGCATTAATGAGATGTCTAACCTCATACCTTCGCATTGCTTCCAGAAGATTGACAGTCCCCTGTACATTTACTTCAAAATTATAGACAGGGTTATTTATTGAATTAATAACACGTGTATCTGCAGCTAAATGTATAATAGCATCAGCTTGCTTTACAGCTTCATCTACGTCCCGTTGATTTCTAACATCTCCTCTAATAAATTGGTGAGGTATTCCGGCTAATGCTGCGGTAGTGCCAGTGACCTCATTATCTAAAACTAAAATTTCGTCATATAAACTCAAAGTACTGAGATATTTGACTAAATTTGAACCTATAAATCCACATCCACCAGTAATAAGGATTCGCGTAGACATAGCTAAAGCTACCCACTAGGAAATGGTTTCAGTAACTTCACTAGTTTTTTCCCGATAGGAAATATCGGCAAGTTTATTACCTTTTGTCCAATAAGAAACGCAAGGTATTTTTGTATGATCAGCCCGATCTTGATATTGCATTGTTATATCTGTAATTTCTTGCAGAAGGCTATCTTTAATAAGAATCGGCTGCCATCCAAATGAACGAAGTAAATCATTTTTTACATTGAGATCATTTCTCTCTGCCTCCTTCCTAGGGTTTGGCAGATAACTTATTTCACAGTCTGTCAGTGATTGAACTAATTGTGCAAGATCGGAAAGTGTTTGCGTTTCCGCCATCTGATTGAGAATCAGTGGCCGTTCACCGAGCTCCGGTGGATGTAAAAGTGCCTGCTCAATACATTTGCAAGTATCAGAGATATGGATAAATGCGCGAGTTTGACCACCTGTGCCATGAACAGTCAGTGGGAAACCGACAGTCGCTTGCATTAGAAATCTATTTAGGACTGTGCCGTAGTCCCCGTCATAATCAAAACGATTTATCAGACGCTCATCCAAACTAGAGAGTTCAGTCTGCGTTCCCCAAACAATCCCCTGGTGAAGGTCAGTAATACGAAGCCTGTCATTTTTCGCATAATACTGAAACATCTGCGAATCCATCGTCTTGGTCATATGGTAAATGGAGCCGGGATTAGGCGGATAAACGATAGAGTCTGAAATTTGACGATTATCAACTGTCTCTATTTTTACATCCAAGTAACCTTCAGGTATTGGTATGGGCTCCTCATGGCCGTAACCATACACTCCCATTGTACCGAGGTGAACCAAGTGAATATCAAGCTGCGTCTCTACAATCGCATTGAGAATATTATGAGTACCACAAATATTATTAGCGATCGTATAATTCTTAGTAGAGCTGCTTTTCATCGAATAGGGCGCAGCGCGCTGCTCACCAAAATGAACTATACTATCTGGCTTTTCCTCCTCTAAGAGATTTACAAGATCGTTAAATTTCTGGGAAACATCCAACTCCACAAAGCGAATAACCTTTCCCGTTAATTCAAACCAGGTATCAATACGCTCTTTCAGTTCTCGAATCGGTGTTAATGATTCTACATTGAGCTCACTATCAATTTTTCTTCTAGAAAAATTGTCAATAATAATAACTTCATGACCTAAATTACTCAGATGTAATGAGGTTGGCCATCCACAAAAGCCATCGCCACCGACTATTATCAGTTTCAAAGAGCCACCTCCACAAGTTTTGCCAACCAGGCCGTTGGCAGATCAATTTATTCAGGATTGAGGTGTTATCGTCTGCTGCTTAATTGGATAACGTGAATCTTACAAAATCCAATTTATAACACAGGCTTTCCAGCTTTACCGATTATACGAGTTAGCATCCGCGCCAACTTTTATAGATTGCACCTTGAATAGTTTTCTCAGAGAAAATAAATTTATTATTTGACAGCTCCAACTTTCACATTTATGAATATTTTCATAGCTTAAGAAAATCAGTGCTAGCTGCGAGCATGTACTCAATAATAAGCAATCTTATTATATTTGATTTAAATCGAGCGCAACTGCACCTATTTGCAGCATGCAAGTCAATATCCACGCCAAAAAACCTGGTTACCATTACTTGGAAAATTAAATGTCTACTTTAGAAATCAATCAGCTGGATAACTTTGAACAAGGGAAGCAAGCTGCATTAGCTGGAGAAATAGACCTGGCGAGAGAGTTATTGCGTCCAATTGCCGATCTCAACCCTTTTCATCCGGCTACTTATTTCCTGTGCTATGCCGAATCAAAAAATGGGTCGATTCTAAATTGTGATAAGTATGCGCTGACCTTCATCTCAAGACATCCACACCATGTAGGCATGAGAATAATCTCCGCTATGCTAAATATAGCTAAAGGAGACATAGATCAAGCTGAAAAAGATATAAAAATAGCAATCAAGTGCAATCCAGAACATAAACGAGCTCTGAAAGTCTTTGACCAAGTCAAACTGATACGAATCGAAAATAACGCCAGGGAAGCGATTGAAATTTTAGACACTTCCCGTTCTCACCCTGCATTTTCAAAACTTTCCCGCTCAAAGGCAGCAAAACAACTAAAGAAAATAGAACCTTTAGAAGATTGGGATAATCATGAATTGCAAGCTAAAATCGCATTTTTCCACAACTGCACTAATATACGCCATGCACTGAAGAATTTTGATTCGGATCTCATCACTAGTGCCGTTGAACTCGGCTACTGCTCATGGCCAAGAAAATTACATAAATATGTACAAGGGTGCAATGTTTTAGATGTCGGTTGTGGTTTTGGCGGCTATGCCATGGGCTACCTCTGTGCTGGAGCAAACAGTTATACCGGTGTAGACCCAGCAATGTCTTTAGACTCCAGGAGGGTTCGCAATAAAAGGATAAGAAAGTGGGTTAACGCTCCAATGTCCGGCCAGGACATCATGGATTTAATCCCGGATATTGATCTACGCCAGTGCTCTACCCGCGATCTCGTCGGCATAAAGACCTTTGATACGGTTTGCCTACACAATGTCACTGAGCACCTATTGGAAATTGAGGGTGTATTCGAGGATATTGCGGGGTTGTTAACCAAAGGAGGAAAAATTATATTTCTGCATCACAACTTTTATGGCTGGAGTGGGCACCATATGCCTCCTCATAATCCATCAGTTTTGGATGAAGGGAATCCAGATCATCTTAAGTTTTGTGATTGGAACCATATTAATATTGTTCGCCATTTGCCACATGACCACTATTTACACACACATCTAAATCGCATTCGAATCGATGAATTACGCGCATTAACACGTAAGTATTTTAATATCGAAACCTGGGAACTACAGCCTTCCCATAGTAATGTTTTAGAGCGTTTAACTCCGGAAATAGAGACCAGGGTAAGAGAAGAAATTCCTGATATTACACTGGATGAAATGAAGACAAATGTTGTTTTTTGTGTAGCTTACGCTAAGTAATCAATTTTTTTCCGGAGCAAAATAATGTACGAAATTGATGATGCGGAAATTGCAAGGGGTTGTTATGTACACCCAGAAATTTCATTTTCTAAAACTGAAGTTCCACAGAGCGTATTTGAGACACCAGGAATGGTTTCGATTGCCGAACGCAAATTACTCTATTCATTGGCGTCAAAAAACTTCCAACAAAAAGGGCATATTGTTGATGCCGGAAGCTTTATGGGAGCATCTGTGGTTTCTCTCGCACATGGGTTGATGAGTAACTCAGATTTTTCAAACAACAGAAATTCAAATATATTGGATAGTAAACCTATTAGTAGTTATGAATTGGGTTTTCTACCTAAACCTGCAAATGGTTCGGATCGTGTTTGGGAGTGTGACTCACTAACCTATAAGTTTGGTGAATCTTTTGTTCCAATACTAGAAAATAGTATTTCTCCATTTCAATCATTGATTGAACTAAATATCGGTGATTTTAATGAGTTTTCCTGGCCTGATAATCCAATTGAAATTTGTTTTATTGATGTATGTAAAACTCAGGACCTAAATAAACATGTTTCAGCAGAGTTTATGCCAAAGCTTATTGAGGGCGAATCATTTTTCATTAATCAAGATTTTTTCTTTGATCGTTTACCATGGATTAAAGTAACCATGGGATATCTTGAAGATTATTTCGACTGGTATGGGCAAGTATTCTCAAGCTCAATCTATAAGTGTAAAAAACCAATTCCTAAGGAAGTAGCTGAATACGACCCATTCACCGAAGCTAGCCTAGAGGAATGCTTGAAGCTCCACGATAATCATCCTAAAGAACATCTAACAGATGCTCACAAATTAAGAATGTGCTTGTCTCGCTCATATCTTATTGCAATGAAGGGGGATAAAGATGAAGCACTAGATTATCTCAAAGTAGTTGAAAGTGATTATGAGCATATGATGGATGAAAATACTTCTATAGACAGAAATGATCGTTTTCGATTCAACAGAGCTGTCCGGCAAATAAAAAGCGGAATTTTTAGTTAAAAACTAGTATTTGGGATAAATCAAAAAGGTCAGAAATATAGTTTCTGACCTTTTATTTCAAACAAAATGTATTTATATTTAAGCTGGGCTTATATTCATGTCTTTTTCCAAAGCTGCATCAAGTTCTTGAGCTCGTTGAAATGCTTTACGTTGAGATAAACGATTTACATACTCCTGATACTCTTCACGTCCATCTATAGTTCCAAACTGTAACCCCCACCCCAGCTGTGCACCAATATATACATCTGCTGCTGTAAAACGTTCTCCAACAATATACGGGTTTGATTTTATTGCACCAGATAGCGTATCTAGTGCAAGTTTATAATTACCGTAACCCAACATTTGCTGTTTATCTTTAACCTCATCTTCATCGAAGATATATTTATTCACGATGGCGGACTCCAATGGTCCAGCTGAGTAAAACATCCATCGGTAATAATTGGCACGCTCTTCGTTATTTATCGGAGACAAACCTGAATCGGAAAATACATCTGCCAAGTAGACACATATTGCTGCTGCTTCAGTTATTATTTTGTTGTCGTGCACTAGTGTTGGAACTTTCCCCATGGGATTCAAAGCAAGATATTCTGGCGATTTCATGTCTTCGCCATATTCAAGTACTTTGGTTTGATAGGGTACCGATATCTCCTCTAACATCCATCGAACAATACAGCCTCTCGACTGAGGATTCGTATAAAAGATGATTTCATTTGCCATGTCAATATCTCGAATTTATGTGGAAACATAAATTTTAGCTAGGCAAGTATCATTTCTTCGAGAGATTTACATGTCAAGTTATTAAGTAAAAATACTATCTATTTGCTTGGACAATTCACTCGGCTAATTCAACAGTTATATTCTCTGGCCCCAAGAGAAAAGCTAATTTTTTATTTTGATATTCCAATATTCCACTTCTTGTGCTGATTCCTTGCTTCGATAAATATTCTAAAGCCTCATTCAAATTATCTACCTTCAAACACAGATGGTTATAACCGGGCCTTGCCAAGTCAATTAGTGATGGATTAGTTTTAACCGCTGGATATCGGTAGTGAAGTAGCTGTATCTCAAACTTCGGGGATGACTGCTTTAGTACCATCGTAAAGTGATCTGCTTCTACATTATCGACCTGAAGATACCGCGACGCTTTCTCTCCAGTTAGAAAATTTTTGAGTAGAAGCTCAAAACCCAGCAGTTCAAAAAAACTGACACTTTCCTCTAGTTTCGTAACAACTACTGTTACGTGATCTGGATGTTTAAACATGGATTGAGAGCCTTCAATCTGGATTTAAGTACAAGTTTAGATGTAATTGATTAAGTTTTTTCAAAATACAAAATATACAAATCAAATTTCTGTATTTTTAAGCAGGTTATTACTCAATATATAAGTTAATTTGTTGTTTTATATTCCAGTTCTTCTAGAGAGTACCGAAATAAATTTGTCACATTATCTTTCAAATGCTAAATATATAGGTTTGCTTATTGTTTTAACGGAGTGAACTGGTGGTCGAAACTTTATCCCTAAGCAGCAGTATAAAGTCCAATATAGCTAAATTATTTTTGTTACTCTCAGCTTCTAGCAACTTTGTTTATGCAGATACAACTATATTTCAAGGTGACATACTTCATTTTACAGCCGACCCGGCGAAGACCAATAAAGCTTATGAGTATATTGAGGATGGCGGATTAATTGTCAAAGATGGAATAATTGCAGGGATAATTTCTGAACAACAAATTTCGGAAAAACAAAAAGACGCAGAGATTGTAGATTATCGCGGCAAGTTAATACTTCCCGGCTTTATCGATTCTCATATTCACTATCCACAAACAGGGATGATTGCGGCTCATGGCGAGCAATTATTAGAGTGGCTTAAAGAATACACCTTTCCAACTGAAAGTAAATTTTCCGATAAAGAACACGCGAAGGAAGTTGCAGAGTTCTTTATTAGTCAGTTACTTAAGAATGGCACAACATCAGCACTTGTGTTTGGTACCGTTCACCCAGAGTCTGTAGATGCTCTCTTTGAAGTTGCTCAACGGGAGAACATGCGACTAATTGCAGGTAAGGTACTGATGGACCGCAATGCCCCAGAATATCTGCAAGATACACCCGAAAGTGCCTATTCCGATAGCAAGAAGCTGATCGAATGTTGGCATAATAGGGATCGATTGAGCTATGCCATTACTCCAAGATTTGCCCCGACAAGTACTCCTGAGCAGCTTAAGCAGGCAGCTAAGTTACTAGATGAATATCCCAATGTGTATATGCATACCCATGTTTCCGAAAATAAGGATGAAATTAATTGGGTAAAATCATTGTTTCCAGAAGCAAATAGTTATCTTGATGTTTATAACATATATGGATTAAATCGCGACCATTCAGTGTTTGCTCATGGTATTTACCTGGATGACCAAGAGATGGAAACTATGGCTTCGGTAGGTAGCGCTATAGCTTTTTGCCCAACGTCTAATCTGTTTCTAGGGAGCGGATTATTCCCGCTTAATAGAGCTGAAGAAATTAATGTTAGTGTGGGCCTGGGAACCGATGTGGGGGCCGGCACCAGTTTCTCGATGTTAGAGACTATGGATGAGGCCTATAAGGTAGTTCAGCTACAGAAGTCGATTGAAGATGCCAGTGGTATAAAGACACTCTCTCCACTTAAAGCTTTCTATCTTGCGACCTTAGGATCTGCACAAGCACTGGATATCGATAAAAGAGTTGGAAATTTTGAAAAAGGAAAGGAGGCAGATTTTATTGTTATTGATTTAGAGTCAACTGATTTAATGAAGTTTAGAATGAAGTCTGTAAAGACACTTGAAGAAAAACTATTTGCACTTCAGGTTCTTGGCGACGATAGAGCTATATACAGCACTTATATAATGGGTAATAAAAAATAGTTTATCTGGAGTTTGATATTGCGTGACCTATTTTTCGATACTCTTCTTGTACTCGCTCTAGATTGTCCACCCCGAGGTAGTAGTCGTCTTTGCCATAAATGCTTTCCCAAACAAACGGATAAATGGCGATAATCTTGGGGTTTGCTATCGCAAAATTATAAGCTTGGCGTGCCTGGCTAATTATTTGTGGTTCTGAAATACTACCGAAACCTCTATTCGATGTTTTAAATGCTCTCGGTATTAAGTAATATTCAACATCTAAATGCGATGTCTTTATCATTAGCTTTTCTACCAATTGTTGCTGGAAGTTTTCTCCTACATAGTAATTTACACCAAGTAAATTATATTTCTTAGGGATTAAATTCTTAAACTTCGATTTCCTCACAGTTTCATTCATAAATGTAATTGCTCTTTTTGCGTTAGGAAAGCTTTCTTTAACTAATTGAGCAATTTCTTCAAGATATAGCTTTAACGTTTGATTACTTAATTTTGAGCGATGGAATGGTTCATCTAACGAATCGAAGGCCATAATTATGTCACTAAATGGCTCAAGTCGTTTCTTTGCTATTTCCCACCGCTCCAAATAATCAGCTCGTTTTCTGAAGGTAGGATAGCCATCGAAAAAGATCGGAGCTAATTGTACCCATACTTTTAATCCATGAGCCCTTGCGGCCTTCATAATACCGATTTCATTGAAATAGACGTCTACAAAAGTAGTAAATTGCGACACCTCAGCAATTTCATCTATAGTCCACCCGGAATGAAAGAATCCAAATTCCACTAAGTGTTCAGGCACAGTGTTTCCTGGGTTTACATATATAGGCGAAGTGATATTTCCATGAAGTAGCAACGCTTTGGGGGACTTTAGATTTTCAGCTGTAGTAGGTTTGTTACTAGTTTTAATAGAGGCTGCAGTCACTACGTTAGAGTTAGCAGTCAAAGGGGCAAACACGAATAGTAAATACGCGACAACTAACATCCATTTCATAGTTGATAGCTTCTTCAATCCAAAAACATACAAACATCACGTGTAACTATAGTCGTTAGAAGGTGTGAGCAGGGTAGGGGGGGTAAGAGTCTTTTGGAGTTTTCCAGAAAAATAAAAAAAGCAGCCGAAGCTGCTTTTTTGTCGCCTGAAAACAGGCCTTACGAGTAGGTAAGAACTGTTTACTTACCGGCCGCCTTGCGAATTGCCTGCAGGGTACGCAGACGCGCTTCGGCTTCGGCCAGCTGGGCTGAGATGCGCGCGTAGTCGACTTCAGACGGCGCCTTGTGCAGGGCGTGTTCCGCTTCTTCGCGGGCCTTCTGCGCGGCGTCTTCATCGATCTCACGTTCGGCTACATCGGCGAGGATAGTCACCATATTAGGTTGTACCTCGGCGTAGCCACCGCTGACGAACAGTACTTCCTCTTCACCACCGGGCTTGATGATGCGCACCGGACCGGCTTTCAGAGCGGTGAGCAACTGAGCGTGACCGTAGGAGAGACCCAGCTCACCCTCGATACCACTCACAATCACCATCTCTACCAGTCCGGAGAAGAGAGACTGCTCGGCGCTGACAATGTCACAATGTACTGTCATGGCCATAGTATATGCCTCTCTCGATTAGCCCTTGGCTTTGTTGGCTTTTTCCACAGCTTCGTCGATGGTTCCCACCATGTAGAAGGCCTGTTCCGGCATGTGGTCATATTCACCGTTCAGGATGCCCTGGAAGCCACGGATGGTTTCTTTCAGGGAAACGTATTTACCTGGTGCACCGGTGAAGATTTCCGCAACGTGGAACGGCTGGGACAGGAAACGCTCGATCTTACGGGCGCGGGCTACGGTCTGCTTGTCTTCTTCAGACAGCTCGTCCATACCCAGGATCGCGATGATGTCCTTCAGCTCTTTGTAGCGCTGCAGTACAGACTGTACGCCGCGAGCCACTTCGTAGTGCTCCTGACCAATCACCTGTGGGTCCAGCTGACGAGAGGTGGAGTCCAGCGGGTCAACAGCCGGGTAGATACCTTTAGCGGCGATATCACGGCTCAGTACTACAGTGGAGTCCAAGTGCGCGAAGGTGGTCGCCGGAGATGGGTCAGTCAAGTCATCCGCCGGTACGTATACCGCCTGGATAGAGGTGATAGAGCCAGTCTTGGTGGAGGTAATACGCTCCTGCAGAACGCCCATCTCTTCCGCCAGGGTCGGCTGGTAGCCTACCGCAGAAGGCATACGGCCCAGCAGTGCGGATACTTCGGTACCGGCCAGGGTGTAGCGGTAGATGTTGTCGACGAACAACAGTACGTCTTTACCTTCATCACGGAATTTCTCCGCCATGGTCAGGCCGGTCAGGGCTACGCGCAGACGGTTGCCGGGCGGCTCATTCATCTGGCCGTAAACCATCGCCACTTTGGAGTTGGCTTTATTTTCCAGGTCAACAACGCCGGATTCAGCCATCTCGTAGTAGAAGTCGTTACCTTCACGGGTACGCTCACCAACACCTGCGAACACGGACAGACCGGAGTGCTCGGTAGCGATGTTGTTGATCAGTTCCATCATGTTTACGGTTTTACCTACACCGGCACCACCGAACAGACCAACCTTACCACCCTTGGCGAACGGGCAAACCAGGTCGATTACCTTGATGCCGGTTTCCAGCAGTTCGGTAGAGCTGGACTGCTCTTCGTAGGTCGGCGCAGCGCGGTGGATAGAGGAGCGCTCTTTCTCACCGATAGGGCCACACTCGTCAATCGGGTTGCCGAGCACGTCCATGATGCGACCGAGGGTTTCCAGGCCAACCGGTACAGAAACCGGAGCGCCGGTATTGCGCACGGACAGACCGCGGCTGACACCTTCGGATGAACCCATGGCAATAGCGCGTACCACGCCGTCACCCAACTGCTGCTGCACTTCCATGGTGAGGTTCTTGTCCTCAACCACCAGTGCGTCGTATACATTCGGAACAGAATCGCGTGGGAATTCCACGTCGATGACCGCTCCGATCACTTGCACAATTTGCCCGTTACTCATTTCCGGATCCTCAGCTTTAAATTCTTTCTAGGCTGACCATTACTGGCAGCGGATTAAACCGCCGCCGCACCGCCGACAATTTCGGACAGTTCCTGGGTAATGGCCGCCTGGCGCGCCTTGTTGTAGACAAGCTGCAACTGATCGATCAGCTCACCGGCGTTATCGGTGGCGCTCTTCATCGCGATCATACGCGCTGCCTGTTCACAGGCTTTGTTTTCAACTACTGCCTGGTATACCTGGGACTCGATGTAGCGAGCCAGCAATCCATCCAGCAATTCAACCGGATCCGGCTCGTAGAGGTAGTCCCACTCGTGCATGAGTTTTTCATCTTCGTCCTTCGGCAGCGGCAGCAATTGCTCAACCTGCGGCTTCTGGGACATGGTGTTGATAAACTCATTGGATACCAGGAACAGGCGATCGATATCGCCTTCTGCGTAACGGTCCAGCATTACCTTAACTGAGCCAATCAGCTGGTTGGCCTGGGGCGCATCGCCCAGATCGCGCACCGCTGCGACAACCTTGCTGCCGATGGCATTAAAGAAACTGGCCGCCTTGTTACCTACCGCGCAGACTTCGACGTCGACACCCTTCTCGGACCACGCCTGCATCTCGCGAATAGCGGCTTTGAACATATTGACGTTCAAGCCACCACAGAGTCCGCGGTCAGTGGATACCAGGATAAAACCGACCCGCTTGGCCTCGCGCTCTTGCAGGTAAATATGCTGGTACTCGGCCGAAGCGTTGGCGACGTGGCCGATCACTGCGCGTATGCGCTGGGCGTAGGGACGCCCCAGTGCCATGCGATCCTGAGCCCTGCGCATCTTACTGGCTGCAACCATTTCCATTGCGGCAGTAATTTTCTGCGTGCTCTTGATGCTGGCAATTTTTGTGCGTACTTCTTTTCCGCCTGCCATAGTGATTTACCTTGTTCGCTGGAAGTTAGATTCCGAAAGAGCGGACACGCCGCTCTCTCGCGCTCTCCAGGGAGTTCTTACCAGCTGCTAGTAGCGACGAACTTCTCGATAGCGGCTTTGAAAGCTGCGTCGATTTCGTCGTTGTAGTTACCAGTGCTGTTCACTTTCTCCATCAGCTCTGCGTGTTCGCTGTTCATGTAAGCGAGCAGGGCGGCTTCGAAATCGAGAACCTTGGCAACTTCTACTTCTTTCAGGTAACCCTTGTCGGCGGCGTAAACGGAAACAGCCATGTCCGCGATAGACAGCGGAGAGTACTGTTTCTGCTTCATCAGCTCGGTTACGCGCTCACCGTGATCCAGCTGGGCTTTGGTAGCTTCGTCCAGGTCAGAGGCAAACTGGGAGAATGCCGCCAGTTCGCGGTACTGAGCCAGAGCGGTACGGATACCACCGGACAGCTTCTTGATCACCTTGGTCTGCGCTGCACCACCTACACGGGATACAGAGATACCCGGGTTGATCGCTGGGCGGATACCGGAGTTGAACAGATCGGTCTCGAGGAAGATCTGGCCGTCGGTAATGGAAATCACGTTGGTCGGTACGAACGCAGATACGTCACCGGCCTGGGTTTCGATGATCGGCAGGGCGGTCAGAGAGCCGGTCTTGCCTTTCACTTCACCGTTGGTGAACTTCTCTACGTAGTCGGCGTTTACACGCGCTGCGCGCTCCAGCAGACGGGAGTGCAAGTAGAAAACGTCACCGGGGTAGGCTTCACGTCCAGGCGGACGCTTCAGCAACAGGGAGATCTGACGGTAGGCCCAAGCCTGCTTGGTCAGGTCATCGTATACGATCAGGGCGTCTTCACCGCGGTCGCGGAAGTACTCACCCATGGTACAACCGACGTAGGGAGCCAGGAACTGCATCGCTGCCGGATCGGCGGCGCCAGCGGCTACTACGATGGTGTGATCCATAGCGCCGTGCTCTTCGAGCTTGCGCACTACGTTGGCAATAGAGGACTGCTTCTGGCCCACGGCAACGTAGACACACTTAACGCCGGTACCTTTCTGGTTGATGATGGCGTCGATCGCCACAGCAGTCTTACCGATCTGACGGTCACCGATGATCAGCTCACGCTGGCCACGGCCAATCGGGATCATGGTATCAACCGCTTTCAAACCGGTTTGTACAGGCTGGTCAACGGACTGACGGGCAATAACGCCAGGCGCTACTTTTTCTACCGCATCGGTCAGCTTGTTGTTCAGCGGGCCTTTGCCGTCGATCGGGTTACCCAGCGCGTCTACAACGCGGCCGAGCAATTCCGGGCCAACGGGGGTTTCCAGGATGCGGCCGGTACAACGGCACTTCTGGCCTTCAGCCAGCGCCTTGTAGTCGCCCAGGATTACAGCACCAACGGAGTCGCGCTCCAGGTTCAGCGCCATACCGTAAACGCCGCCTTCGAACTCGATCATCTCGCCGTACATCACATCGGCCAGGCCGTGGATGCGGATGATGCCGTCGGATACGGAAACAATGGTGCCCTCATTTTGGGCTTCAGTGCTCACATCGAGATTTTCGATGCGGCTCTTGATGATTTCACTGATCTCAGAGGGATTCAGTTGCTGCATGCTCTGTTCCTCAAGTCCCCGCCGGCTAACGCCAACGGGGAGAGTAATTTAGGAGTTCATCGCCTCGGCGAGCTTGGCCAGACGGCCGCGTACGGTACCGTCGATGACTGTATCACCGGCGCGGATGATCGCGCCGCCCAGCAGGCTCTCGTCCACCGAGCTGTGCAGATGTATTTCGCGTTCAAACTTCGCGCTGAGCTTTTGGCCCAGTGCTTGCGCCTGTGCATCGCTCAAGGCGTGCGCGGAAACAACTTCCACCTCGAGGGTGGCTTCCGCTTGCGCTTTCAGCTCTTCGAACAGTTCGGAAATTTCCGGCAGCAGCTGCAGGCGGTTGTTTTCCGCCAGCAACCGGATGAAGTTCCTTCCGTGCTCGCCGAGTTCGTCTGAACAGATCGACAGGAATTTATCTGCGCGCTCTTCATTGGTGAGCTGGGGGTTATCCAGCAGCTCACGCACTTTTTCGTTCTGGCTGACCGCTGCCGCAGTGCTCAGCGCAGTGCTCCAACCACCTAAGTGGGAGGCTTCCTGCGCATAAGAGAATGCAGCTTTAGCGTAGGGCCGGGCCAGTGTGCTGAGTTCCGCCATTGGGTTCCTCGCTTACAGCTCGGCTGCCAGTTTATCGATCAGGTCGTCGTGCGCCTTAGCGTCGATATTGACCGCGAGAATCTTCTCCGCACCCAGGACAGACAGGTCTGCCACACGGCTGCGCAGTTGCTCTTTAGCGCGATTCACTTCCTGGTCGATCTCAGCTTTGGCCGCAGTTTTCAGACGATCGCCTTCAGACTGAGCCGCTTGCTTGGCTTCATCGAGAATCTGGTTGGCGCGCTTGTTGGCACCATCAATGATCTCGTTAGCCTGATCTTTGGCTTCCTTCAACTGCTCGGCAGCTTTACGCTTGGCCAGTTCCAGGTCTTTCTGTGCGTGTTCGGCGTCAGCGAGACCATCTGCGATCTTCTGCTCACGCTCTTTCATCACGCCCAAAAGCGGCGGCCAAACAAACTTCCAGCAAAACCAGACGAAAAACAGGAAAGTAATCGACTGGCCGATTAGAGTCAGGTTGATATTCACTCCGACACCTCTTGCTCTTTAAATAGGGTTAAGGGCAATTGGAACGGCGTAATTAAACCAGACCAGGAGCTACGGCGAAGATCAGGTACATAGCGATACCAACACCGATCATCGGAACCGCGTCAAGCAGACCAGCCATCAGGAACATCTTGCCCTGCAGAGCCGGAGCCTGTTCAGGCTGACGAGCGGAACCTTCCAGCAGCTTGCCACCCAGAGTACCGAAACCGATTGCGGTGCCCAGGGCGCCCAGACCGATCAGCAGTGCACTTGCGATGTAAACCAGACCTAATGCTTCCATTGTGTTCTCCAAATCAAAGTTAAAGAGTTGTTGTAAAGGTCGAAAAAAGGGTTAAAAACTTATTGATCGTGCTCGTGCTCATCGTCACGATGGTGTGCCATCGCCATGTACACGGTGCTCAATACCATAAATACGAACGCCTGCAGCACGATTACCAGTACGTGGAAGATCGCCCAGCCCATGTGCAGGAGGCCTGCACCAATAAAGCCGAGAACGCCAACGCCAAAGACAATCGCGATCAGGATAAAGATCATTTCACCGGCGTAGAGGTTTCCGAACAGACGCAGGCCCAGGGAGATCGGCTTGGCGATCAGGGATACTGCTTCCAGCAGGAAGTTCACCGGGATCAGCAGGATGTCAAAGAACAACTTGCCGGTATGGAAAGGGTGCAGAGTCAGCTCTTTAAGGAAGCCGATGGCACCTTTTTCGCGAATACTGAAGAAAATCATCAGCGCAAACACCGCCAGGGCCATACCCAGGGTGGCGTTCGGGTCGGTAGTCGGAACCACTTTAAAGAAGAGGTGATCGTTGCCGGAGATCTTGGCGGCAGCCATCGGCAGCCAGTCCACCGGTACCAGGTCCATCAGGTTCATCAGGAACACCCACACAAAGATGGTCAGAGCCATCGGGGCAACCATAGTGTTGCGGTGGGGGAAGGTTTCCTTAACCAGCTTGTCGATAAAGTCGGTAACCAGCTCCACAAAGCTCTGGAAGCCTGTGGGCTTGTCCACACTGGCCTTCTTGGCTGCGCGGGCAAACAGGAAGCAAAAAATCAGACCGAGGCCGATAGACCAGCCCAGAGTATCTACGTGCAGGGCCCAAAAGCCCATATCCGCAGCTTCCTGGGAGGAATGCGCCATAGTCCAAGTAGACTCATTCAGCACAGTACCGTCGGCGCGGGTATACCCGGCCGGCAGCTTGCCGTAAGTCATATTTTGCAGGTGGTGTTGGATATACCCCGTCGCGGTTTGAGCTTCGCCTGCCATAGTTCCTCAACAATCGTAAAAGTAAGAATTCTTTTTTCTTATCCACCGGCTAGCGGACCATGCGCGCTACCAAAATCCACTGCACGATTACACAGAGGACGTAGCTGATAAAAAGCGCCGCGGCATTCAGTGGCTTGACGGTGGCAAACACCGCTGCAAAACCTGCCATGGTCAATATAAATTTGCCGGTTTCCGCGCGGTAGAAATTGCCTACCACGCGATGGGCCGCGCGCGCACCGCTATCGCGAAAGGCGCGCCTGCCAAAATATGCTCCGGGCAGTGCACACAGGGCACCGCCGATAAATACGGAGAGCGCAGTCACCGGTTTACCGCTCAAGTGCAGTGCCGCACTGGCCACCGATATCAGCAGAAGCTGTACCGCGGCTATTCGTAATACCGGGGGTTTTGTCATAGACGGGATAAGCCGACTTTTTTTGCGCTGTCCGCCCAAAATTTGGGCGTGCGAATTATGCGGCAACAGCATCGCCGATTCAACCGGCAAATGTCGTCAACTTATTTGATTTTCAGGAGGTTTTGCACGGAATTACTCGCCGCAGTGAGTATTTGCCAACAGTTATTGCGCGCGCCACTAGGACGCGCATTTCCCTGTGGCCTCAGTCCTCGGCGTAACCCAGGTGGGCCAGGATTCCATCCAGCTCTTCCAGAGTGGTGTATTTGAGTACCAGGCGGCCATTGCCTTTATCGTTGTGATCGATAGATACGGGCACTCCGACTTTTTCTGCCAGGCGCTCAGTCAGGCGACGGATATTGGGGTCGGGCTTCGGTTTTTCCGGTGCGGGGGCAGCCGGCTGTTGTAAACGGCGCACCAGCGCCTCTGTCTGGCGCACGGTAAGGCTGCGCTCGACCACTTGGCGCGCAGCAGAGCGCTGGGTGGCACCGGATAGACCGAGCAGGGCTTTGGCGTGCCCCAACTCCAGATCGCCACGCTCCAGGAAAGTCCGTACCTCTTCACTGAGACTCAACAGTCGCAAAAGGTTGGTTACTGCGGTACGGGATTTGCCCACCGCATCGGCCACTTCCTGCTGGGTCAGCTTGAACTCATCCTGTAAACGCTTGAGGGCTACAGCTTCCTCTACCGGATTCAGGTCTTCACGCTGGATATTTTCAATCAGCGCCATAGCGATGGCAGCTTCATCGGAAACGCTGCGCACCAGTGCCGGCACTTTCTCCAGTCCCGCCAATTGGGCCGCGCGCCAGCGCCGTTCACCGGCGATGATTTCATAGCTCTGCTCACCGATACCGCGCACGACGATCGGCTGCATAATGCCCTGGGCGCGTATCGAGTCCGCCAGCTCCTGCAAGGATTCCTGTGGAAAATCCCGGCGTGGCTGGTAGCGGCCGCGCTGCAAAAACTCTATCGGCAACTCCTTCAGCTCACCGTCGACCACGGCGGTTTCGGTTTCAGCTTCACCGGTAGCCTCGGCGATCGCGGTGCTGTTTTTATTGCTGATCAGGTGGGATAAACCCCGGCCCAGTCCTTTGCGTTTGGCGGCCATAGTAATTACCCCTTATACGGCTTCCGCCACAGGGCGGCTTTTCTTATTGGAAGATTGATTGGCGGGATGGCGGCGATTGATTTCGCAAGCCAGTGCCAGATAGGCAATAGCCCCTTTCGAATGGCGGTCGTAATCCAGCGCCGGCTTGCCGAAGCTGGGAGCCTCTGCCAAACGGACATTGCGCGGGATACAGGTTCGATACAGACGATCGCCGAAAAACTCCTGCAACTGCGCCGACACTTCGCTGGTGAGGCTGTTGCGCGGATCGTACATGGTGCGCAAGATACCCTCGATTTTCAGGTCCGGATTGGCGGCCTGCTGGATCTGGGTGATGGTGTCTACCAGTGCTGACAACCCCTCCAGGGCATAGTATTCACACTGCATGGGAATCAAGACGCCGTGAGCTGCACAGAGGGCGTTTACGGTCAGCATATTCAACGATGGCGGACAGTCGATAATCACGTAGTCGTAACGATTACTCACCGCAGCCAGGGCGCGGCGCAGGCGGGATTCGCGGCCCTCCAGATTCAGCAACTCCACCTCTGCCGCAGACAGGTCACCGTTGCCCGGGATCAAATCAAAACCGCTCTCTGTGGATACAATGGCCTGCTCAACGGGTAATTCAGCGGCCAGCACATCGTAACCGGACACCTCAAGGTCACTTTTATCCACACCGCTGCCCATGGTGGCATTGCCCTGGGGGTCCAGGTCGATCAGCAATACGCGCCGCTTGTTGGCAACCAAAGATGCGGCCAGGTTGACGCAGGTAGTGGTCTTGCCAACCCCGCCTTTCTGGTTGGCCACAGCAAATATCTTGCTCAAGATTCTTGTCCTTTGTTGTTTCCGGGTGCGTTTGCCCCGACGCCGGCTCGGCTTCGGGCGGCGGCTGTTGTGCCCCACGATAGGGGAGCAGGATTGGGCGGGCGACAAACCCGCCAAACTATCATCTTATTCTGTGCGACAGAGCTGAATCATATGTCGCTCACCGTCGCAGCCGGGCACCGACAACCGGTGCACCTGCTCGACCTTAATGCCTTTTGGCAGAGCGCTCAACTCATCCTCAGGCAGCTTGCCCTTCATGGCATAAAAACGACCCCAGGGTGCCAACATGTGCTCACTGCCATTGACCATATCTTCTATGGAGGCAAAGGCGCGGGACACCACACCGGCAAAAGGCTGTTCTGGCACAAAGGCTTCTACCCGCTCATTGACTACCGTGATATTGGGCAGGGGCAGGGTGCTGGCGACTTGGAACAGGAAGCGGGTCTTCTTGCCATTGCTGTCGAGCAGGGTGATGGCGCGCTCCGGATGCACAATTGCCAGGGGAATCCCTGGCAGGCCGCCACCGCTACCCACATCGATTAAAGAGCCTTCGCCACAGAGATTTACCACACTGAGGCTGTCGATAATATGGCGCTCCAGCATCTGCTCCGGGTCGCGTATGGCGGACAGGTTGTAGGCACTGTTCCAGCGGGCGAAAAGCGCCAGGTATTCCAGTAGCTGATCCTGCTGCCGGTCACTGAGTACCACCGACATCTGTGCCGCCGCCTCTAACAGGCGCGGACGAAACTGTTCCATTGAGTGAGAAATGGGTCTATCCCCCAGTAGTCCCGCGAAATTCAAACCCCGCAGGGCCTCGCGGGATACCCTGTGGAAAACCGATTTATACCGCTTTTTTGCGCTTCAGCAGCCCGCGCTTTTTCAACTGGATCAACAGCAGGGATATGGATGCGGGCGTCACGCCCGGTATTCGCGAGGCCCGCGCCAGGGTATCTGGGCGGGTCTCTCCCAGCTTTTGCTTAACCTCATTGGACAGACCAGAAATACCGCTGTAGTCGAAGTCCGCCGGGATCTGGGTATCTTCGTAGGCCTGCAAACGCTCAATTTCCTCGCGCTGGCGATCGATATAACCGGCGTACTTGGCCGAAATTTCCACCTGTTCGGCAACCTGCTCGTCGGTTACCGCTTCCCCTTTGAGGCCCGCCACATCCTGATAGCCCAGTTCCGGACGGCGCAACAGGTCCATCAGGCTATATTCCCGCGCCAATGGCTGCGGCAATTTGGTTTCTACAGAGGCGGCCTGGGGCGTCTTTGGGTGCACCCAGGTATCTTGTAGTCGCTGGGTCTCCCGAGCGATCTCCTCGCGCTTTTCACTGAACGCTGCCCAGCGGGTATCGTCGACCAGGCCCAATTCGCGACCTTTTTCGGTCAGGCGCAGGTCAGCATTGTCCTCACGGAGCAGCAAGCGATATTCCGCGCGGCTGGTAAACATGCGGTAGGGCTCTTTAGTGCCGCTGGTGATCAAATCATCCACAAGCACGCCCAGGTAGGCTTCATCCCGACGCGGGGCCCAGGCTTCGCGCTCCTGGGCCTGTAGGGCGGCATTGGCGCCAGCCAGGAGTCCCTGGGCAGCCGCTTCCTCGTAGCCGGTGGTGCCATTGATCTGGCCGGCAAAGTAGAGCCCCTGGATAAATTTGGTTTGCAGGGACGGCAAAAGGTCGCGCGGGTCGAAGAAATCGTACTCAATTGCATAGCCAGGGCGGGTGATATGCGCCTTTTCAAAGCCTTTGATGGAGTGCACCAGCTCAATCTGTACATCGAAGGGCAGGCTGGTGGAAATACCATTGGGGTACAGCTCGTTGGTGGTCAACCCTTCAGGCTCGATAAACACCTGGTGGCTATCTTTGTCCGCAAAGCGGTGCACCTTGTCTTCGATGGAGGGACAGTAGCGCGGGCCAATCCCTTCAATCACGCCGGAATACATGGGCGAGCGATCGAGCCCCCCCTGGATAATTTCATGGGTGCGGGCATTGGTGTGGGTAATCCAGCAGCAGACCTGGCGCGGGTGCTGATCGCGGCTGCCCAAATAGGACATCACCGGTGTGGGGCTATCCCCCCACTGTTCCTCCAGCTCGCTGAAATCTACCGAGCGGGCATCAATACGGGGAGGGGTGCCAGTTTTGAGGCGATCGACGCGGAAAGGCAGTTCGCGCAGACGATCTGCAAGGGCAATCGAGGGCGGGTCTCCAGCGCGGCCGCCGGCGTGGTTATCCAAGCCGATGTGTATACGCCCACCGAGGAAAGTCCCTGCGGTCAGTACCACTGTCTTGGCGCGAAAGCGCACCCCCGCATTGGTGACAACGCCCACAACCCGTTCACCTTCGACAATCAGGTCATCCGCCGCTTGTTGGAAGATCTCCAGGTTTTCCTGTGCTTCCAGGATTGAACGGATAGCGGCGCGATACAGGGCTCTATCGGCCTGGGCGCGAGTTGCCCTTACTGCGGGGCCTTTGCGGGCATTGAGGACCCGGAACTGAATTCCGCCCAGGTCTGTTGCCGTTGCCATAGCGCCACCGAGGGCATCGACTTCCTTCACGAGATGACTCTTGCCGATACCGCCGATCGCCGGGTTGCAAGACATTTGTCCAAGGGTCTCGATATTGTGGGTCAGCAGCAGAGTGGAAGCTCCCATACGTGCCGCTGCCAGTGAGGCTTCGGTACCTGCGTGGCCTCCGCCGATCACGATCACATCATAGGTCTTAGGGAATTCCATAGTGGCTGCTACTGGTTACAACTGGGGGCGCACATTTTATAGGCAGTAGGTGTGAGTCAGCAATTGGCTACAAGCATATTCCTGCACTCTAGTTGGTAGACGCATGTAAAGCTGTAAAAACGGAGACTATTCAGTTCCATGCATATCGAGCTCTTTCTCTAAGGAAATCATTTTTTGGACTCTCTCAAGTTTATATAAATGAATAAATGTATTTCTTAGAGAGAGGTTTTTGATTTAGTTGTTTTTATTAGTGCCCGGCAAATCATGTATAAGCAAAAAAAAGTCTTATAAATCAACATGTTACATTAATGAAAACATGGGCAATAACCCCTTGGCTGAAGGGGGGGCAACCCCGGTAGACGATTGTGGAAAGCCGGGACAACTTTGCGCGCCTCGTGCTGGCGGGAAAGTTATCATCATAGCATTCGTTGCTTACGCAGGTGTTTATCCCCTTTTTTACTCACACCTGGCAATTTCAGGTTTTAGCTTGTGCGTAGATGGTGATAAGACTTGGGGGTTAATTGTGCGTAAGAGTGAATATTGTATAAGTCTGTGAGTTTTGTTGCTGTATCTATGTGATTTATAGGTGATTGGAGCAAGTGAAAAGATATCCACGGGAAATCCCCGTGGACATGTATAACTCGATCGGCGCCATATCTTATTTTGCAGAGTTGTTTGCCGGATTTTTTCGCGAATCTATTTAATAAGATCGGGAAAAATTGGGGATTTAATTTACCCGCCCTGAAAGTCGGGGTTAAGCCTGTGTAAAAGAAGTGAGAAATATGTTGGGAAGCTGGAAGGAGAAAAGCGGGGGAGGATAAAGTAGCCTCCCCCTTGGGATAACTTGGAAGTTGGGATGGGGTGTTTACTTACCGATACAAAAACTGCCGAAGATCTTGCCGAGTAATTCATCGGCACTGACGGTGCCAGTAATTTCTCCCAGAGCCTGCTGGGCTTGGCGTAAGTCTTCGGCGAGCAGTTCGCCTGCACCGCTAGTGTGAAGTTGCCGCTGGCCCTGATGTATAAAAGCTTGTGCCCGGCCCAGTGCGTCCAGGTGTCGGCGCCTGGCACTGAATGTTCCCTCTCCAGCGCCGCTGAAACCCATACTCTGTTTTAAATGTTCTTTTAACGCATCGAGCCCGGCACCTGTTTTTGCACTGATGGCAATCACTGGCACGCCTTCAGTGTGTGCCTGAAGGCCAGCGCTGTAGTCGGTGAGGTCGATCTTGTTCAGTACCAATGTCAGTTTGTTGAGATCTTTTAGCTGACTGGTAAATTCTGGCCAAACTTGTGTGGGGTCCAGGGAGTGGAGTTGCTCTGCATCCATGACTAGAAGTACCCTATCTGCGCCGTGGATTTCCTCCCAGGCGCGTTCGATACCAATTTGCTCGACTCTATCCGGGGCATCCCTTAATCCCGCAGTATCGGCAAACTGGAGGGGCATACCGTCGATATGAATATGTTCGCGCAGGATATCCCGAGTGGTACCGGCGATATCGGTGACAATAGCGGCGTCGTGTCCGGCCAGTGTGTTGAGCAGGCTGGATTTCCCTGCATTGGGGCGTCCTGCGATAGCAACTCGCATTCCCTCGCGCATTATCGCGCCCTGACGCGCCTGGGTTTCCACACCCACCATTTGTGCCAGTAGGGTTTCTATATCAGCTGCCACTTTGCCATCGGCGAGGAAGTCGATTTCCTCTTCGGGGAAATCAATGGCGGCCTCCACGTAGATACGCAAGTGGGTAAGGTTTTCCACCAGGTCTTCGATTTTCTCGGAAAACGCGCCCTGCAGTGAACGCATGGCATTACGCGCTGCCTGGGCACTGCCGGCGTCGATTAAATCGGCGATCGCTTCGGCCTGAGTTAAATCCATTTTGTCGTTGAGGAAAGCCCTCTCGGAAAATTCTCCGGGTCGGGCTTGTCGAGCGCCCAACTCGATAGTTGCTTGAAGTAACTGATCGAGAATCACTGGGCCGCCGTGTCCCTGGAGTTCCACCACATCTTCCCCGGTAAAGGAGTTGGGACCGGGGAAAAAGAGTGCCAATCCCTGATCGATTAACTGCTCTTTGTGGGTAAAGTTCCGGTAGTGGGCAGAGCGGGGCTGGAGGGATTTTTCCCCGCAGATTTGTTGGGCAATTTGCAGGGCTCTTGCGCCCGACAGTCGGATAACGCCGATGCCGCCGCGCCCGGGCGCGGTGGCAACAGCGGCAATAGTGTCGCGATTGAGGCTTTCTTGTGTCATCGGCTGAGTTTACTCGACAGAACGGAAAAGGGCCGCATTAGCGGCCCTTGTTTATTGTGTTGCTGCAGATCGGTACTGGTTAGTACTTACCGGCATCCACCTGTTTATTGATATACCAGGTTTGCGCAATGGTAATCAGGTTGTTGGCGATCCAGTACAGAACCAGACCCGCTGGGAACCACAGGAAGAATACAGTCATCATTACCGGCATCAGCTGCATGATGCGGGCTTGGGTTGGATCAGTCGGCGCCGGGTTCAGCTTTTGCATAAACCACATAGACAGGCCCATCAATACCGGCAGGATAAAGTAGGGGTCCTTCGCCGACAGATCGTGAATCCAGAAAATCCAGGGCGCGTGGCGCAGCTCAACGGTTTCGGTGAGCATCCAGTAGAGCGCGATAAATACCGGCATCTGCAACAGGATCGGCAGGCAGCCACCCATCGGATTGATCTTCTCGCGGCGGTAGAGCTTCATGGTCTCTTCCGCCAGCTTTTGCCGGTTATCCTTGTACTGTTCCTGCAGCTTTTTCATCTGCGGCGCAAACTTGCGCATACGCGCCATGGATTTGGTGCCAGCGGCGGACAGAGGCAGAAGCAGCGTCTTGATAAATACAGTGAGCAGGATGATCGCCCAGCCCCAGTTGCTGACAATATGCTCCTGGATAAAGTGCAGGACACCGAACAGCGGTTTTGCGATCCACCAGAGCCAGCCGTAGTCGACGGTCAGGTCGAGGCCGGGGGAGATTTCTTCCAAACGGTAAACATCTTTCGGGCCAGCGTAGAAAGAAGCGCTCAGCTCGCCTTGGGTGGCAGCGGGGATTTGCACTTGAGGTGCGGTAAAGCCCATGCGGAAGAGGCCGTTGGATAGCTCCTTCAATTCAAAGGTATTGCGCTCGTCCTGGGGGGGAATCCAGGCACTGATAAAGTAGTGCTGAACCATAGCTACCCAACCACCTTCGATGGTTTCGCGGGTGGGGCTTTCAGCAATCTCCTCGAAGTCCTGCTTGAAGTAGTTCTTTTCGTTGGTGCGGATGGCGGCGCCGAGGAAAGGCGACATGCCGAAACCGGTGTCGGTTGCGGGTTCACTGGCATCGCGCTTAATCTGACCAAACATGGCCGCGGACCAGGGCTTGTCACTGGTGTTATCCACCAGGTAGGCCACTTGGATCAGGTAGTCTCCACGCTTGAAGGTGAAGCGCTTGGTGATATTGGCTCCTTCCTGTTGCAGAGTCAGGTCTACTATCAGGGTATCGTCGCCCTCAACCATCGCATATTCGGTTTTTGCCACCTTGAAAACCGGGCGGCCAGCGGCGCTGTCGGTCCCGTTTTTACCGATAAGGCCACTTTGGGCAATATAGGTATGGTTGCGGGTCTGGTTCAACAGGATCAGGGGTTGGTCCGGGGTATCCAACTTCTCTTGTTGTTTGCGCAGCGCCACTTTGACGATATCGCCGCCACGAGGATTGATGAGCAGATCAAAAACGTCGGTGGTGACACTGATCAGCTTGCTCTCAGTACTGCTGCCCTCATCGGAAGCGGGCACCTGGGAGCGAAGTTGGGGAACATCACTGTCGCCGGTGCTCGCGGGTGTTTCGGCGGGTATTTGGCTGACAGTCTCGCCGCCAGTCTGCACGACGGTTTCGCGGTCGAGTTCAGGAGTGTGTTGCTCTTGAAATGCGTTCCACTGGAAGATAAGTGCCAGGAGAACCGCGAGAATTCCGCCGAGCAGCGTATAGCGTTGCCAATCCATCTTATTACCTAGAGCGTGTTCTTGTGTCTGGTGGGGGGAACCGGGTCCAATCCACCAGGGTGCCAGGGGTGGCATTTTATAAGGCGGCGCAGAGTTAAATAACCCCCTTTTATCGCTCCATGAGTTTCAATGGCCTCTTCAGAGTACCGGGAGCAGGTGGGGTAGAAGCGACATTGGTTGCCTACCCAGGGGCTGGCCAGGTAGCGGTATACATGGATCAGCTTGATCAGTATCCACTTCATGGTCGGGGTTGCGGCTGTCGAGCCCGCTTGGCCAGTTTACGCCAGAGTTTATTCAGTAGTTTCGCCAACTCGGCCTTATCCAGATCTGCGACCCCAGGGCGTGCGAGCACCACGGCATCCAGCGGCGGCAAATCGTATTGCTGCAGACGGAAGGTTTCCCGGGTTATACGCTTGATTTGGTTGCGGTCGGAGGCGTTGCGTACATGCTTTTTAGCAATAACGAGACCGAGACGCGGGTGTTCCAAGGAGTTGGGACGGGCGAGGATCAACAGATGAGGGTGTGCGGCGCGCACCTGGTTTTCGTTGAATACCAAGCGATACTGCGCCGCATTGAGCAGGCGCAGCGTCTTGGCAAATCCGAAGCTGCTGCGCACCTGCTGCATAAAGAGATATCTCTAAAAGGGAAGAGATCTTATGCAGACAGTACTTTGCGGCCTTTAGCGCGACGGCGGGCCAGAATCTTACGGCCGTTTTTGGTTGCCATGCGAGCGCGGAAACCGTGAGTGCGCTTGCGCTTCAAGTTGCTTGGTTGAAATGTGCGTTTCATAGTCTTGCTACCTGAGACTTTGTGTTCAAAATTTCTCGGGACCTTTCCCGGCCGCGGCCTGGACTCCGGTCCGGCACAAAGCCGGTGCAGACGGAGCTACGCCCTGCGAAGGCCGCGGATTGTATAGAAAGCCAGCAGCGAAAGCAACGCGCTAATCAGGGAAATTCTTTTTATTGGTGCGCGAGTTTACTGTAATTTTTTACGCCAACTAGACAAGTCGTTGAGTCATCAGGGGTATCTCTGAATGCCCACTGATTGACCCCAAGTTATTCACAGCTTTCCGTGGATAACTTTCGAGAGATTCCCACCCCAATTGTCTAATTGTTGTGCAAATCCTTGATTGTGTGGATCTTTTTGCGCAGTTTTTTCAACAGATGCAGTCTTTCTTGTGGATAACCTAAAGGTGGAAAGGTATACTGCGCCGATCTTATTTGACGGCCCCGGGTGATTTCTAATCCGGCCTTGCCGTCTCTCCTTGGTCTTACCATTTTGGGGTTTTTTGGGGGGTTTCTTGACTGAATCCGTATGGAAGCAGTGCGCGAGCTGTTTACAGGACGAGCTGCCGTCTCAGCAGTTCAATACCTGGATCAGACCGTTGCGCGTCAATCCCGTCAGTGCGGAGGGCGAGTTGCGCCTGATCGCACCGAACCGCTTTGTGCTGGACTGGGTTGGCAATAAATTCCTGAACCGCATTCGCGAGTTGGTGCAACAGTTTGCACCGGGACGCCCTCTGCAAGTGGCGCTCGAGATTACCGCTCGCCGGCCGGCTCGCTTCCAGCGCGGCCATGTAACAAATAATGCCCCTCCGACACCGGTACCGACACCCGCGCCATCGGCGCCAACTCCGCCACCACCTCCAGTCCAGCCGGCAGTAGTGCCGCCACAGGTATCTGTACCACCTGTTGCCACTGCGCCACCTCCGGTGACTTCACCGCTGGGATCTGGGTTTGGTGCCAGCAGGCCGGTGCCTCATCCCGCTATGGCTGAGGAGGTGACTGCCGAACAGATGACGACAGGCGAACTGGCCCTGACAGATCTGCGACCACCGGCTATGAATGGTATGGCTCGCTCCGTACCGGAGCAGCAGGCCAGGCAGGTTGAGGTGGAGGGGGCTATCAAGCACGGCAGCTCACTCAATCGCAACTTTACTTTCAAATCCTTTGTTGAAGGTAAGTCCAACCAGCTGGGCCTCGCTGCGGCACAACAGATTTCTGACAATCCGGGTGGCGCCTACAATCCCCTCTTTATATATGGGGGCGTGGGTCTGGGGAAAACTCACTTGATGCACGCGGTTGGCAACGCACTGTTGGAGCGCAACCCCAATGCTAAGGTGGTGTATTTGCACTCCGAGCGCTTTGTTGCAGATATGGTGAAAGCGCTACAGCTGAATGCGATCAGCGACTTTAAGCGCTACTACCGGTCTGTTGATGCCCTTCTGATTGATGATATCCAGTTTTTTGCCGGTAAGGAGCGCTCTCAGGAGGAGTTTTTCCATACCTTCAATGCCCTGCTGGAGGGGGGTCAACAGATTATCCTAACCTGTGATCGCTATCCGAAAGAGATCGACGGCTTGGAAGAGCGCTTGAAATCCCGCTTTGGCTGGGGATTAACGGTGGCTGTAGAGCCTCCGGAGCTCGAGACCCGGGTAGCTATTTTGATGAAGAAGGCCGAGCAGGTGGGTGTGGATTTACCTCACGACTCCGCTTTCTTTATTGCGCAGCGTATTCGCTCCAATGTGCGGGAGCTCGAGGGTGCACTGCGCCGCGTAATTGCCAATTCGCAATTTACCGGCCGCGCTATTGACGATGTCCTTGTGCGCGAAGCACTAAAAGACCTGTTGGCCCTACAGGATCGACTGGTCAGTGTGGATAATATCCAGCGGGTTGTCGCTGAATACTACAAAATTAAGGTGGCGGATTTGCTCTCCAAGCGGCGCAGTCGCTCGGTGGCCCGTCCCCGCCAAGTCGCTATGTCCCTGGCCAAGGAGCTGACCAATCACAGCTTGCCGGAGATCGGCGATGCCTTCGGTGGTCGCGACCACACAACAGTACTGCATGCCTGCCGTAAAATACGTGAGTTGCAGGAGTCCGACGCGGATATTCGCGAGGACGTTAAATTGCTGACACGGTCGCTGACCACTTAATCGAATAACTGACAAAACAAGGCGAAACTACCGATGAAATTCAATGTGAGCCGGGACGCCCTTCTGAAGCCGTTACAACTGGTGGCCGGTGTTGTTGAAAAACGCCAAACACTGCCAGTCCTGGCCAATGTGTTGATGCAGTTACAGGGCCAGGAACTCTCCCTGACCGGTACTGACCTGGAAGTGGAAATTGTCGGCCGTCTCGGTGTAGACGGTGTAGAAATGGAGGGCGAGGTGACCGTTCCCGCACGCAAGCTGCTGGATATCTGTCGCTCTTTGCCCGATGGTGCTGAACTAAAGTTTGAGCGCGATGGCGAACGCCTGATTCTGCGCAGTGGCCGCAGCCGTTTTCAGCTGTCGACTCTGCCCGCAGCGGACTTCCCGAACCAGGAAGAGGCCAGTGCACAGACTCGTTTCGATATCTCCCAGCGCGAGATCCGCCGCCTGATAGAAGCCACCAGTTTTGCTATGGCTCAGCAGGATGTGCGCTATTACCTGAATGGTTTACTGCTAGAGTGTCGCCCGCAGCAGCTGCGCGCGGTTGCTACTGATGGCCACCGCTTGGCACTCTGCGATCGTGATGCTCCCGGCCTGGATGTCGCCACGCCTATCCAGGCTATTGTGCCGCGCAAAGGCGTACTCGAGCTGGGTCGTTTGCTTGAAGACAGCGATGCACAGGCACAGGTCGTGCTGGGTAACAACCATATTCGTGTGGTTAGTGGTCAGTTTACTTTCACCTCTAAATTGGTAGACGGCAAATTCCCTGACTACGAGCGCGTGTTGCCGCGAGGCGCGGGCAATGTGGTCTATGCGGATCGCCAGGGGTTGCGCCAGGCCTTCTCCCGAGCGGCGATTCTCTCCAACGAGAAATACCGTGGGGTGCGCCTTCAGGTTTCTGAGGGGCTGCTGCAAATTGTTGCCAACAACCCGGAGCAAGAAGAGGCGGAAGAGCAGATGATGGTGGATTACGTAGGTGAGCCAATGGAAATTGGCTTTAACGTTTCCTATCTGCTGGACGTCACTGGTGCTATTCACAGTGACCAGATCCGTATCAGTTTGGCGGATGCCAATAGCAGTGCTCTGCTGCAGCAACCTGAAGAAGGTGATGCGCTGTACGTGATTATGCCTATGCGCCTGTAAGGCAGCCCACCCATTGCTCTTTTCTGAATGGATTGAGGCTACCTCCCCGCTCGGTGGGGTAGCCGATAAACAAAGCGATGCCTGTGCATCGCGCTCTTCGCTCTGGGGGAGGTGTCTGTGGCGCTGACCCGTCTTCTCTTATCTAATTTTCGAAATATCTGCTCTGCCGATCTCAAACTGGGTCCTGGTGTTAATGTGTTTTGTGGTGCGAATGGCAGTGGCAAGACTTCACTGCTAGAGGCGGTACATATGCTGGCAACCGGTCGTTCCTTTCGCTCTCGTCAGCACAAATCGGTTATTCAGCATGATACTGGTGGGCTTACGGTTTTTGCCCAGCTCGATACAGGTCTTAACTTGGGGGTAGAGCGCCTCGCAGATGGCTCGGGCCGAATCAGGGTTAACCAGGCTCCAGCGGAATCCAGCTCACAGCTTGCTAGTTGCCTGCCACTTCAATTGATAAACAGTGAAAGTTTTTCCGCACTTGATGGTGGCCCCGGCGTTCGGCGCCGGTTGCTGGATTGGACAGTGTTCCACGTGGAACATTTATTTGCCCAGGAGTGGAAAAATTATCAAATCGCACTGCGGCAGCGAAATGCTCTCCTGCGTCGTGGTAAAATCGATGAGGCCAGCATCGGCGTATGGGAAGAGCAGTTGGCCCTTAGTGGCGAGCGTGTAAACGATCTGCGATTAGCTCAGTTTTCTCAATTGCAGACCGCTGTTTCGCAACTTCTCGATGAGTTACCACAGAGCCTATTGAGCCGTGTCGATATGAGTTACCGTCGCGGTTGGCGTAAAGAAGTTGACCTGCGTAGCGCTCTATCTGAATCACGGGAATCAGATGTTTCACAGGGGCATACGCGTATTGGTCCCCATAGGGCAGATATTCGTTTTACCGTAGCCGGTGAGTCGGCCCACAATATCCTATCTCGAGGCCAACAGAAGATGTTGGTGTGTGCAGTGCGCACGGCCATGGCGGAGGTAGTCTGTAGGCAGGGGGATATGCCAGTATTCCTGGTAGATGACTTGCCGGCAGAGTTGGATGACAGTAACCAACAGATTTTTGCGCATTGGGTTGGGCGTTGTGCCTGCCAGGTGCTTGTAACCGGAATTGAGGAGGGCACTACAAGTCGCCCCTGGCGGCAACTAGATGCCCCTTGGAATTGCCCGAAAGTGTTCCACGTGGAACATGGGAAGATCAGTGCCGAAGCTTCGGCCGCACAATAAGTTTAATGGAGCGAATAAATGTCAGAGCAGCAAAGCTATGACTCAAGCAGTATCAAGGTATTAAAAGGCCTGGATGCGGTGCGCAAGCGCCCCGGAATGTATATTGGTGATACCGACGATGGCACCGGTCTGCACCACATGGTATTCGAGGTGGTCGACAACTCCATCGATGAAGCGCTGGCCGGCCACTGTGATGAGATCCGTGTAACCATCCATCCGGATGAGTCCATTTCCGTATCGGACAATGGCCGTGGTATCCCGACAGAGATTCACCCGGAAGAGGGGGTTTCTGCAGCAGAAGTGATTATGACCGTCCTTCACGCGGGCGGTAAATTTGATGACAACACCTACAAGGTCTCCGGCGGTCTGCACGGGGTAGGGGTATCGGTGGTAAACGCTCTGTCCAAGGAGCTGAAGCTGACTATCCGTCGCGGTGGCAAGATTCACGAGCAGACCTACCACCACGGTGTGCCCCAGGCACCCCTGGAAGTCGTGGGTGACAGCGATACCACCGGCACCACGGTGCACTTCAAACCCTCAGAGAACACCTTCAGCAATATCGAATTCCATTTCGACGTGCTGGCCAAGCGCCTGCGCGAGCTGTCCTTCCTGAACTCTGGTGTGCGTATTGTCTTGAAGGACGAGCGCAGTGGTAAGGAAGAGGTCTATGAATACGAAGGTGGTTTGAGTGCCTTTGTGGAGTTCCTCAACCAGAACAAAACCCCGATTAACAAGGTTCTGCACTTCCAGAGCCAGCGTGAAGACGGCATTGCAGTAGAGGTGGCATTACAGTGGAACGATAGCTTCCAGGAAAGCATCTTCTGCTACACCAACAATATTCCCCAACGCGACGGCGGTACCCACCTGGCGGGCTTTCGTGCAGCCCTAACCCGTGGCCTGAACAGCTATATCGAGCGGGAAGGCCTGGGCAAGAAAGACAAGGTGAACACCACTGGCGATGACGCCAGGGAAGGTCTCACCGCGATTATCTCTGTGAAGGTTCCGGACCCGAAATTCTCCTCCCAGACCAAAGACAAGCTGGTTTCATCCGAAGTGAAACCCGCAGTAGAGCAGGAGATGGGCCACCACTTCACAGACTACCTGATGGAGAACCCACAGGAAGCCAAATCTGTCGTCACCAAGATGATCGACGCGGCCAAAGCCCGTGAGGCGGCCCGCAAGGCCCGCGAAATGACTCGCCGCAAGGGAGCGTTGGATATTGCCGGCCTGCCCGGGAAACTGGCAGACTGCCAGCAAAAAGACCCGGCACTATCTGAAATTTACCTGGTGGAGGGTGACTCCGCCGGTGGTTCTGCCAAGCAGGGCCGGGATCGCCGCACCCAGGCGATCCTGCCGCTGAAGGGTAAGATCCTCAATGTGGAAAAAGCGCGCTTCGACAAGATGCTCTCAAGTGCCGAAGTGGGTACCCTGATTACCGCACTGGGCTGTGGCATCGGCAAGAGCGAGTTTAACCCGGACAAGCTGCGTTATCACAGCATCATCATCATGACTGATGCTGACGTGGATGGAGCCCATATCCGCACCCTGTTGCTCACATTCTTCTTCCGTCAGATGCCGGAGCTGATCGAGCGGGGCCACATCTACATCGCCCAGCCGCCGCTGTATAAGATCTCCAAGGGCAAACAGGAACAGTACCTGAAGGATGAGGGTGCTCTAACCCAGTTCCTCACCAACGCCGCCCTAGAAGGCGCCACTCTGTTTGTGAACCCGGACGCCCCTGGACTTTCTGGCGCCTCCCTGGAGAGCCTGGTAGGTGAGTACCGCAGCGTACTGGCGACAATCGATCGCCTGTCGCGTCTGTACCCTGAGGAAGTGCTGCGCAGCATGATCTACCTGCCCAGCTTGTCTCAGGAAGACCTCCAGTCCCAGGAGAAAGTCGCAGCTTGGAGTGAGAAGCTCCAGGAGAAACTTGGTGACGAAGAAAGTGGTGGAACCCGTCGTCACGAAGTGACGGTTCAGGAGAACACCGAGCGCGGCCTATTCCTGCCCCATATCCATATCGTGGCCCACGGTGTTGGCAGTGACTACCTGATTAACCACGAGTTCTTCGATTCCGCTGAGTACGCATCTATCTGCGCACTAGGTGAGAAAATGGTAGGTCTGTTGGAAGAGGGTGCCTTTATCCAGCGCGGCGAGAAGCAGCACCCTGTTGGCAGCTTCCCTGAAGTGATGGACTGGCTGATGGGCGAGAGCCGCAGAGGCTACGGTATCCAGCGCTATAAAGGACTGGGAGAAATGAACCCTGAGCAGCTTTGGGAAACGACCATGGACCCGGAGAGCCGCCGTATGCTGCAGGTAACCGTTGAAGATGCCATTGCCGCGGACCAGATCTTTACAACTCTAATGGGTGATCAGGTAGAGCCACGCCGAGACTTTATCGAGACCAACGCCTTGGCAGTAGAAAACCTCGACGTCTAATTGCCATTTTTCCGAAAATCCCACAGTAATTTCCCAAAAGGGGAATTACTGTGGATATTTTTTCCGCTTAAAAATAACTTGCGACAAATTCGGTCTTTTTTCTCCCCTATCAAAAACGCCACGCTGATCGGGCACCTATCCTTCCTTTAAAGCCTGAAATTACTGACAAACCATTAAAGTAAACAGTAAAATTTTTAGTAAATTCTGGCCAAGCAATAATATTGTTGTATTTTTAAAAAGAAAAAAATTATAGGTAACCTTTCTACTTATCTATTTCCACGAAAAAATAAAATTAAACGGACCATAAGGCTTATGGGGAACCTAATCTCTTCTATTCTCGGCGATGCTCGTCGTTTGATAGTTACTAGTGGTGTGATTGCACTGGCTTTATACGGTTGCACAAGCACGCAGAAATTAGTGAATTCCGAATGGTATGAGATCGAAACCGAGCATTTTCGGATCGTTACCAATGACAACCCCAAGCAAGTTGAAAAACTGGCAATAGACTTGGAACGATTTCGAATTTTCGCAAAACGATATATCAGGTATTCAGCAGATCAACAGAAGTTGACGATATACGCCCTGGATGATCGGCTCAGCTTTAAAGGAGTCAGCGGTAGTGAGTCGTCTAGAACTGTCATTGGACAATTCCATAATACTGCGTATGGGAGTTTTGCATTATTAAACCTAAACGGAAATAGCGTCCTTCCTGACAACCCGGCTCGTCAGACGTTGTTTCATGAATATACGCATTTTTTGACCTACAGCGGAAGCCAGCACCTCTACCCCTACTGGTTTAGTGAAGGTATTGCTGAAGTGTTTTCCACGGTAGATTTTGAGGAAAATAAAAAGTACAGCTTCGGAAAAATACCTGTTGATCGAGCGATTAGTCTTACTCGAGCGAGAGAGTTACCACTGGATAAGCTGCTTTCAGCCACTCCTGGTTCGCTGAATTCAAGGGATACCGGGGCACTTTATGCCAGTGGATGGATGTTAGCTCACTGGATGATTTTCGATAAAGGTAGAAATAAAGCCTTAAATAACTATTTGGAGGCTTTCAACGCCGGCGATGATCCAATTGCGGGCCTACCTGAAGCTCTGGGAATGACTTTTGACGAGCTCAATGAGCAGTATAAGAAATTGCCGAAAAGTCATTTCAATTATTATGAGGGAGAATTTTCCGATAATGGTATCGTTAAGTCCCCCACCGTTAACCTGATGGAAAGTAGTACCGCAGTCGCAGAACTGGCCTACTTTATGGCAATTTCAGAGCAGGGATCCGAAGCACTAGAGAGATATATTGCCTATGCAGATAAAAAGCAGGCTTCTAGCCCATCGTTAAAGTCCGCACTGGCCATTGCTTTGACAGGTGAAGAAAACTATTCCCGCGCTGAGGAAGTCTTGAACTCTATTCCGGCGCAGTACCAGGGAGAAACCTGGTATCTTGAAGCCCAGGCAAAAAATGATTTATCGGCAGCCTTGGCGGAGGAGGGACACCCCAGTCCCAGAAACATGAAACGTATCCGGGATAAATATGTTCAATTGGTAAATGCCAATGGGGAAGTACCGGCGTACTGGCATGAACTGGCGATCACAATGCAAGTTTTGGGGTATCCCCGCCAGAAGTATATGGAAATGTTGGAGCAGGCGTATTTACGCGCACCGAGAGAAACAGGAATTGCTTGGTGGTATGTGCTGGAGCTTTACCTGGACCGAGATAAAGATCTTTTCGCAAAAGTCTCCCAACCGCTATTCATGCAAATTGCAGAAGAGGGCTCGCGGGCACAGTTGCAGTCGATGCTGGATGAGTTGGAGGAGGAAGAGGGGTTGGAGTTCGAGCCTGAGATCAGTGGTTTGGGCCAACTAATGTCAACTTACAGGAAGTACTCAGGAAACAAGGCCCTGGCAATGGCTGTGGACTATCGTGGCGCATTTGTAGCAGGTTTTAACGAAGATGGTGGAAGCACCCAAGCTGAGGCGAGTCAAAGTGCTCTTCAGGCCTGTGAGGAACAGCGAAAGCAGTACCAGATAAGGGATCGCTGTGAACTCTACGCGGAAGGTGAAGTATTGGTGAATTCAACTACGAGGATGTAATTATCCAGTGGGCGTTAGGTAAGGCGCAAAGTAAGCTGTAATAGAGCTTGCTTTGCGACAATATTAAGCTTGGTGATGAGAGTGGATGAGCCGATTACCCCATTACCAAGTATCCACTCTGACAATCAGCTCCCAGAAAATTGGGTATTGGTCGGCAAAAATTATGGCCAAAAAGCGTGTAAATCAGTATTGAGTTACCACTAAAGTCACAATACACCCCATCACTTTTAGAAAAATATCTGTCGATGCAGTTAAGCCTTGCCTATTAACTTATCATTCAGGCGGCTAAACAACTCCACGATAAACTCCCTAAAAACCTTAAAACGCATAACATTGCGGTGCTCTGGGTTGGAGACTAGCCACAGTTCATGCAGGCTGGATGGGGCTGCCCCAGGGACCCGAACGACTCCTTCAGCACCATCTGCAAGAAAGCAGGGCAGCCTGGCCAGCCCCAGTCCACTCTTAACTGCCTCTAGCTGTATCAAACCATGATTAATCTGGTGCTGATAAGGCATCTGTGGATAGGGCGTGTCTTTGGCCCAATTCAATGTGGCGTCATCGCCACTCCAGCCGAGCCAGTGGCCATCGTCAGGTACAGATTTCTCGATATACCTCGGAGAACCGTAACAGCAACTGGGTAGGTCGGCGAGCTTGCGAGCAACAAGTCGATCCGAAACATCGACGTCGCCTTTGGGGAGGATACGAAGTGCTATGTCGGCTTGGTGACTTTCCAAATCGAGAACGTGGCTAGTAACCAGTAGCTGTACATTGATCTCTGGATACGTACGTGAAAAGTCATTTAGGTAGGGGATAATTAAGTGCGATGCGACTACATCCGGCATAGTGATACGAACTTCCCCGGAGAGCTGGTTACTCCCGCCCTGTAAATGCTTCTGCGCGGCATTTAGATACTGCTCTGCCGATTGGGCGTAGTCGAGCATCGCCTTGCCATCCTCCGTCAGCTGATAGCCTTTGGAGCTGCGATAAAACAGCTTGGCCTGGAGCTTTTCCTCCAGGGCATCAATACGGCGAGAAACTGTGGAATGGCTGACTTTAAAGTCGTCAGCAACGTTGCGAGCGCTCTTACTCCTGGCTACCGCGATAAAGAACTGGATATCCCCCCAATCTATGGACTCTTTATGCAACACGCTGTCCTATTTTGCTGTATTCCGTTGCATATAGTGTCCAGTTAATCTGTCTCCCGTCAATAGCACTCCCATAGAGAAACCCAGGAGATCAGAGATGAAAGAAGCCCAAGTAAACCGAGAAATCGCAATTAACCGCCCAATTGATGAGGTCTGGAAAGTCCTCGCCGTTGATTTTGATACAGCTTACGAGTGGATGACGTTAATCCCTCACTCCTTCGCTAAGGAAGGAAAACCTGTTGAAAATGCGAGTGTAGAAGGCCGGGTTTGTGTGCTGACAAATAAGGGACCGTCGGGTCTTGTCGCAGATGAAACTATTACAAGGTTTGATGAGAAAAACTATGAACTGGATGTCTCGGTTGAAACCAAAAATACGCCACCGGGATTCCCCGTTAAAAAGAGTTTATCTCAATTTAAATTAAGCCCCTCTGTTGGTGGAGGCACAACAGTGAATTTCACTGCAAATATGGAGTTAAATGCTTTAGGAGGCGTGTTGAGTCCTGTGGTGAAGAAGATGACTGGCTCTCAATTTGAGCAAATGCTGAAGGACCTGAAAATTTACATGGAAAAAGGAGGTCATCTTGCAAAAGGGGCAGTTGCCTAGCCTATCGCATGATAAGTAATTTAAGGACTCTTCTGGATTTACGCGGAAGTAAATAGAAGAGTCTCCTTTTTGAAAAAAATACAGCGAGTCGAGACTCGCCTTGTGTAATAGATTTTTTTATTCGGTAAATACGCAAAAAGTATTTACTTTATAAACGGCTGGGATAGAAGGCCTTGTTAAAGAGATAGGCGAAATACGCTAGTCTTCGCCGAGTATTCCACTCTATTTTTCCAACAGCAATCCGCACTCCCGGTGCTCCTCACCTTTAGTTGGATCAAAGTAAATATCGTTATCGGGGAGGTCATTCTCGTAAACATACTCTTCCACATCGATTTCCTTTAGGTGGAACATCGGTGCCACTCGAATAGTACCGTGGTTGCCCTGGGTGAAAATATCCAGGTTTTTGCGGTGCGAATTCTGATCGTGGCGGATACCGTTTAGCCATACATCCGGCTGCAATTCCTGCATAGCGCGGTTAAACGGCTCCAATTTAACGGTCCTGGAGAAGAAGTCATGCTCAGGGGTATCCAGCTGTGGGATTCCCCCGTATACAGCGTTGTAGTGGGCCGCGGACATCTTCGGTGAGTAGGTGCGAAGGTTCAAATCGAGAGATTTGACCACATTTTCGATATGGCGATAGGTTTCCGGGGTGTTATAGCCGTGATCCACCCAAATTACCGGGATATCCGGTTTGGCGCGGGTAACCAAGTGAAGAAAAGCTATCGCCAATGGGCGGAAATTAGTAAAAACCACCGGGTTCTGAGCGTGTTCCATGGTGAACTGCATAATTTCGCTTGGCTTGGCGCCAGCGAAACGCAGGTTCATGGACTCCAGATCCGCATCGTGATGAAAGGTGCGTTCTGGAATAGGCTGTAAAGTTTGGCTGGAAGCGTTGCGTCCCATAAAAATTCAGCGCTCAGGAAAATTATGATGGGAGGCATGCTACCCGGTTCAAGAGTCGCGTAGAAACAATAAAAAGAAGTGATTCAATAAGCTTCAGTTATAAGGGAAAGTCTATTCAATGGGCATAATACTGCAAATTTTATCTTGCAGATGCCTTGGGGCACTGCATGGAGATTGAATGCTGGCCATACTCCACGTTATAGCTGCGCTCCACTTCCACAAAACCATGCTTTTGCAGAAAGTATCGAGTGCGAAGATTCTCACGAAGTACTTCAGCCTTTAGTGGATAACGCCGCTCACGAATTGCAGAAATAAGGTTAGTGCCGATTCCACAACCGGTAAATAAAGGACTGACACAGAGATGAGTGACGATACCGTCACTAAGCAGCGTGATAAAGGCTTCCGCGACAGCGTTGTTGCGACCGGTATAAACCAGGCATTGAGTGGCATTACGGCAGTCTTTACGAAATTGAGCTATACGGTCCACCCAAAACTGGCGGGGTATGGAGGGGTGGGAGTTCGCTGATGCATGTAGCCAAAGTTGCTCCAACCTGTCCAGCTCTTTGAGTTTTGCCTTTCTAATCATGGGCACACCCGAAGCGGATACGTGAGCCCAATGCTAGTCAGATCGAAGAGTAGATCCTAGAAAACATCTGCTTATAAGAAAACCTTAAAGTTGCAGGCACTCCAACGAAGCGAAGTTTGTGGCGCTAAACAACAAAAATAAGAGTGTAAATAAAGTGTAATGGGAATGTTAAAATACAATCATTCGTATTTATAAAAACAATGACTCAAGGTTACTAATAATCCTTGGAGGGTTCATGAAGCACATTCTATTTACACCCCTGGTCTTTACTATAGCCACTCTTATTGCTGCGCCGACTTTAGCCGAGCAACAGCTGGAGAGCGTAACAGTAATCGGCGACTCCTCATCTATTTCCAAGTTGCCTGGCTCTGCACACTTGGTTGATGCTGATGAGTTAGCCGAGTTCGAGTTTGTAGATATCAATCGCATGATGCGCTCAGTTCCTGGGGTCTACATTCTTGAAGAAGATGGCTACGGATTGCGTCCGAATATCGGGATTCGCGGTGCCCAAGGGGGACGCTCCGCCAAAATTTCCTTGATGGAAGATGGAGTGTTAGTGGCTCCGGCTCCTTACTCTGCACCAGAAGCTTATTATTTCCCCAGTGCGGGCCGCATGAATGCAATTGAGGTGTTGAAAGGCCCCGGATCTCTGCAATATGGCCCGTTCACCGTGGGTGGTGCAGTCAATATGTTGAGCACACCTATTCCCACTGCCAGTGAAGGTATGGTGCAACTAGAGGCCGGAGAATTCGGTGAGACCCGTTTGCATGCTCATTATGGCGCCAGTACAGAAAATACTGGCTGGTTGTTGGAAACACAGCAGCAGTATGCAGATGGATTCAGACAAATCGATAGTGCCGGCAGCGCAGATGTTGCTAAAGAAGACTATCTATTAAAGGGTCGTATCAGTTCCGATAGAGACGCAACGTATCGCCAGCAGTTGGACATCAAGCTGCAGTACTCTGAAGAGGAGTCTGGCATGAGTTATCTGGGCCTAACGGATGCCGACTTTAAGAAAGATCCGAACCGTCGATACGGTATCAGCGCTCTGGATGAAATGCAGAATCGCCACAGCACTATCCAGCTGAACCACAGTATCGAACTGAGTGACAGTTTTACCCTGCATACCCAGACTTACTACAACAAGTTTAAACGCGACTGGTTTAAGGTCAGCGAGGGTGACTTGATAGATGCTGTTAATACCGGCGGCAGTGTTGATGGAGTTTTAGACCCTCAAGCGGTTTTGGATGGCACTGAAGATTACACCTTTGGTGTTAAGCACAACAATCGTGAGTACGAGGCCAAGGGCCTGCAGATCAGTGCCGATTGGCGATTTAATACTGCTTCCGTTAGTCATGAGCTGTCCTTTGGAGTGCGCCAGCATCGAGATGAGGTGGATAGATTCCAGCCTGTGGAAAACTATGAGCAGGTTGATGGCAAATTGGTGTATCTGAGCACAGATATTCCCGATACCGCTGAAGAAAGCAGCAATAACCGTGTTGAAGAAGCGGATGCAACTTCGTTCTTTATCTACGACGATATCCAGCTGAACGATAAGCTGACTCTCACTGCTGTTCTTCGCTACGAGGATATAGAGACCGAGCAGCAGCGTTATAACGACGCTGAGCGTACAGAGAAGGGCAGCTATCGCTCCAATCAGGTGGATGAATGGCTGCCAGGCTTGGGACTTGTTTACCAAGCAAGCGAACAGTGGAGCCTGCTGGCAGGTGTGCACCGTGGCTTCGCCCCTCCCGGCGCAGGTGCAGCCGATGGCCAGGGGCCGGAGTTATCCACAAACTATGAATGGGGTGCTCGCTTCGATAACGGAAGCCTGAATACTGAATTGATCGCCTTCTACAGTGACTATGAAAATGCTGTGCAAAACTGCTCGGTGGCGGTGAAATGTCCCAATGGTGCCGAGAGTGGTACCTACCAGTTGGGTGAAGCAGAAATCAAAGGGCTGGAAGCTACGTTTGGAAGTGAGTGGGTGCTCACAAACGGTTGGATACTACCGGTGCGGGCAACCTATACCTTTACTGATGCAGAAATCAGTGAAGATAGTGACGGTAATGACCTGCTTGCCGGCGACAACCTCGAATACCTCCCAGAAAATGTCTTTGCGATATCTGCGGGTCTGGATAGCGGCGCTGCTTGGCGTTTGAACCTGACTGCAGCCTATCAGGACGAGATGTGTGTTAATACCCAATGCAACCGGGGAGATACCGACCAATTTGATTATACCGAGTCACTTTGGGTTGTAGATGCTGCTGCGCATTATGATTTCATGGCTGACCTGACCGGTTACCTGAAAGTGGATAATCTGTTGGATGAGCAGGTTATTATTAGTCGCAGTCCAGATGGCGCCCGTGCAAATCGACCCCGCACTGCCACTTTAGGCATGAAGTATGTCTTTTGACCTGAAGTAGGCTCATCGATCTGAGAACAAGGCCCCGGTCATTACCGGGGCCTTGTGGGGTTCATGAGCACCTACTTATTGGTGTTTCCCCCGAGATGTACAAAATGAGCTTTTAGGTAGTTGGTTTCCGGAATTGCTGGATGCACAGGGTGATCGGCCCCTTGACCACCACTGGCCAGAATTGAGGATGGGCGCCCCAAGCGGTGAGCGGCGCCACGGATACAGTCGAGAAGCTCATCAGATTGCAGATGCATAGAGCAGGAAGCGCTTACTAACAGCCCATCCTTTGCCAACAAACGCATTGCGAGTTCATTGATATGGCGATAGGCTGCCAAGCCGGCTTTATGATCTTTCCTCCGCTTAATAAAAGCGGGTGGGTCGAGCACAATCGCATCAAACCTCTCCCCCTCTGCGACCAACCCTTTGAGGGCATCCAGTGCTTTACCCTGGACGGTTTTGAGCTTGTCGGTGAATCCATTGTGATCCGCATTGAGCAAACACCAGTCCAAGGCCTGCTGTGAGGCGTCTACGCACACTACCTCTGCCGCACCATTGGCCAGTGCCTGAATACCCCAACCGCCCGCGTAGGAAAACAGATCTAATACTTTTTTGCCGTTGACCCAGCGATTCAATAGCCTGCGGTTTTCCCGGTGATCGTAAAACCAACCGGTTTTCTGCCCTTGGTGTACCGGGGCCAGAAGTGGAACGCCGTTCTCCTCGAACGGGACCATCTCGGGTACATCTCCAAAGGCTACGGTGTGTACCAGCGGCATATCTTCAACTGCGCGACCCTGATGATCATTGCGCAGCAGGATGCCTTTGGGGTTAACCATCTCCACCAACTTATCCACAATCGTTTGTTGGTAGCGCTCCATTCCCCAATTGCTGACCTGGACTACTAAATAATCCCCAAACCTATCCACTACCAAGCCCGGAAGCCAGTCAGAGTCCCCGTATACCATCCGGTAGCTGGGGTGGGAAAAGTACCGTTGGCGCTGTTCAAATGCAGTTTGTATGCGCTCACAAACGGTATCTGTGGAAAAGTCAGAATTACGGCTGACTATTCGTCCACAAATAAGTTGGCTCGGATTTACAAAGGCTGTGCCGAGCAGCTTGCCCTGGCTATCGTGAACTTGGCACTGACTACCCGCATCAATTCCCTTTAATGGAGAGCGCTTAGTGTCCACCTCATTGCTGTAAATCCATAGGTGGCCACGCTTGAGTCGGCGCTCTGCGCCTCGATTCAGTATTAACTCCACCAAAAGGGGATCTCCGTTGATGTGTACAAATTAGGGGCCAATTGTGCGGACAGCTAAGTGAAGGTCAAGCCTGTAAGCTGATGTATGGCTAGTTCGGAGCTTTAAGAACCAATAGTCACCCGAGGGTTACTCATATCCGTCAAAGTTTATACGTCAGTACCGGAGAAAATGACTATCAATTTGGGGTAACAGGGTGTCTAAGCTGGCTATAACTGGCAGAATCTGGCGCCTGTAAGTCATTCTTATCCCCAGCCGTTGTGGAAAACTGCCGAGATGAATAAGCACCAACAAACACAAAATGGAGCTAGGAAAGTCGCCATGGTGGTCTGCCCGGGTGCAACTAGCCTGGATATCACAGGTCCCCTAGAGGTTTTTGCCTTGGCAAATGATCAGTTGCGCAAACAAGGGCGTTCCAACCAGGATTTCTATGATATTCAGTTGGTGGGACTTGAGTCTGGTCCGGTTACGACTTCGACAGGGGTTAAGGTTTTTATAGACCTCCCGTTTCATGAAGCTGAGGGGATTCATACCCTGTTAGTGAGCGGCATGCCACCGGACTCCTGTCAGCGAGCTTGTGCCAATAGTTCTGTTCTGAAGTGGCTGGCTGAGCAGCAGAAAAAAGTTGCTCGTATTGGTTCAATCTGTAGTGGGGCCTTGATGCTCGCCAACGCAGGCATTCTCAATGGGCGGCGTGCTACGACGCATTGGGCGGATGTTCCTGAGTTGCAGGGATTCTCCCAGGTAGAAGTGGATCCGGATGCCATCTTTGTCCGCGACGGTAATGTTTATACGTCGGCCGGAATTACTGCTGGAATTGATTTGGCTCTATCGATGATCGAGGAGGACCATGGGAGGGGCTTGGCACTCAACCTGGCTCGAATTCTTGTTCTCTACTTAAAGAGAGATGGAGGACAGCAGCAATTTAGTGTGCGATTGGAAAATCAGATAAACAGCGATCGTTTTGCAACTTTAATTGAATGGATGTACCAGAATATTAAGAAACCTCTAACGGTTGAGAGGCTGGCTCAGGAAGCCGCTATGAGCCCACGGAATTTTGCCCGGAGCTTTGTGCGAGAACTTGGTGTAACACCTGCTCGTTTTCTAGAGCAGATAAGAGTGGAACGAGCTTGCCAATTATTTTCCGAACAAAATCAGTCACAGGATAAAGTGGCAAAACTCTGTGGGTTTCAATCCCAAGAGCAATTGAGAAGAGCCTTTAAAAAGCATAAGGGTATTTTGCCGAGTGAATATCGAAAGCGTTTTCACTAAAAATATAATTATTAATTACTTGTAGCCAATTGTTAATATTTAATTTGGGAGATTTATATTTAGTGCAGTAAAAAGTAATTGATGTTTTAAGTCGCACATCAACTGAACTTACTCATTCATTTTTACCGAAGCTTATTTTTTAGCTTAGGAAGAATTTTCTGGATTGATGATACTACCGGAGTATAAGCTTTCTGCTGCTGTGAGTATCAATCGAAAGACAAAAAATTTTTGGCACTTTGGTCGATTGCCCCCAGACATAGAGAGCGCTTTTATTTATCAGCAGAATGCACTCAATTGCGAATAAAAAACCGGCCAAACTCCGGCCGGTTTTGACTTTCACTTCTTACCATCAATTATTAGCGTGTGAGGCCTATTGAGTATTAATCATGACCTGAGTTTCGGAAAATTCTTTTTCTCCGTCACCATGAGCCAAAATACCAAGATGGCGGGTATTGGGAGTAATGTTCATCCACTCCAAAGAAACTACCCCAGTTCCGCCAATCTGTGCTTGAGCCGGCGCATCCACTGCGGTATTTCCATTGTCCCCGTTCAGATTAAAATTGAATAAGCTGAAATTGGTGGGGCCGGCGGATGTCGCATAATCGACAACAACGGCTGCATATTGACCGGGAGAGGGGTTAGCCAGGGAAACTGACTCTGCGGAAGTGGCGCTGCCGCTGGTACCGACTTCGGGATAGTTTGGCGCTGGGCCATAAACTTCCAGGTCCAGGTCGTCACTTCCGCTACCATCGCCCACATCGGCATCATACATAGCGATATGCGCAAGCTCCGTTCCTTCAGGTATATTAAAGAAAATTACTTGAACATCGCCATCTTCAACAGTGGTTGTAGTGGCCTCACCCTCCGCCAGGCCAGTGACATTCACCTGGAAATCACCGTTGTAGCCGAAGCCCACATTGAGTTCTAGGTTGCCATCGGTGCCGCTGCCAGTTAATTGCTGTGGTGCAGCTAGAGGAACAGGCCGAATAGCAATTGGGCTGCGCACACTGATCTGGGAGCCTACGGATTGCCAGGTGAGGTCACCAAAGACCCAAGTATTCATTTCGGCGGACTCTGTGGCGGTGAAGGTCACCTCAAACTCAGCACTCTCTCCCTCCCTGAGGCGTAGCACTTTCGGGTTGATATCTACATCGATACCGAGTGGCGCGTTGATGGATGCCCAATACCAACGCTGGCCGGGGGCGACGCTAGTAACCCGGCGTTTGATGGTCTGGCTGCCGAGGAGGTCGGCGACCCCCATAGAAGCGAGGTTCAGGTCGCTGGAATCGCTAGAGTATCCCAGGGACGTCAAAGCATCACAGGTTGTGCTATCGACCATCTCGGGCTGGAGTTCAGCGCCACATAGGAAGGCGAGATAATCATTGAAGCCCGCATCGTAAACCAGACCCGGTTTAAAGGCGTCACGGGGCACTATGGCACCGGCACCAATATCAAATGGTGTTGCATCCGCTAGTCCGTAAGACTTGCGCAGGTCATTGCGTGCACTCGTCATCAATGCGGACTTGGCCATTGCCGGGCTCCAGTGGGGGTTGGCCTGTTTCAGCATGGCCATTACACCGGCGACATGGGGACTGGCCATAGAAGTTCCACTGAGGGCTCCGAATAGTTCTCCTCCGCTTAACACTGGAGAAATCCCCGCGATAATGCCAACCCCCGGGGCACTGATATCCGGCTTGATAATATCCGGAGCTCCGCCGTTCTGGCCGCGAGATGAAAAGTTTGCGACGCGGTCTTCCCTGGGGATCAATTGAGATGGATCGATAACCCCAGAAACTTCGCTACTGGCTGCGAGAGTTTCGCCCTCGTAGTACGAGATCATCATTCCGGGGATACGGGTATCAGGGGCTGACATGGAAATCGGGTTGATGCGATCGTCTGCAGTACCATCGTTGTAAACGACGATAGCCAAGGCTCCGGCATCGGCAGCATTGTTATATTTATCGGTAAAGGAGCAACCCCCACGTCTTACCAGAGCAATACTGCCCTCCAAAGACTCGCTGTTAGTGACTTCGCTACAAGCTTCTAACGGCTCGCTGAGAACAACCTCAGCAGAGACTGCTCCAACCTCTTCCAGACTTACTGTGCCGTTACCCTCGCGTCCTTCGTAAGTGCCGGAAACCGACTCTGGTGAGGATACTTGTAGGGCTAAGCCGAAGCTCTGGTCATCTTCAGAGGCGCCGACTGCGGTTATCCAAGGAACCCCTGAAGGGGTTCCCATGGTCTCTGGGCCTGGTCCGTTATTACCGGCAGATGTGGCGACGAAAACGCCGGCATCGGCGGCAAATAAAAATGCGATGTCATCGCCACCACTAAAGGTGGTACTGGCGCCACCTATCGAGAAGTTAATAACATCCACACCATCGGCAACGGCTTCATCAATAGCCGCCATGGAGTCGGCGGACGAGCAACCACTATCATCGGGGTCTGGAGCATCCCAGCACACTTTATACACCGCGATGCGGGCTCGTGGCGCCATTCCGGTAAGGGTTTTTCCATCCGGGGTAATAACGCCATAGTTACCGGCGGCAGTGGTCGCGGTGTGGGTACCGTGCCCGTCTGCATCCCTGGCTGACAGGAATTCGTAATCTGCCAATTCGTTGTTGGTCAGGAAGGCATCGGAAAATGACTTGGCCTTAATCAGCTTATTGTTACAGGTAAACGCAGCGTCGTTGGGGTTTTGGTCACTGTTACCAAATTCACAACCGTCACCAGTAAAGCTGTCGGGTATTGAACCGTAGGGAACTTGGGGCCCCAGGTTGCCCTGTAACGGTGTAGCTATATCTGCGACACTCTGGTGTTCAGGGTGGATCCCCGTGTCGATAACACCTACAACAATATCCTCACCCGTAATCCCCCAAAGCCATGGACTGGGCATATCTGTGATGCCGAGGAAGTCCGCAGTGGAGTCAGTATGGGGCTTTAGTATTTCATCTTCCCAAACACCTTTAACGTCGGCGCGACCGCGCAGAGCAGCCGCTTCCTTTTCACTCATTACGGCGGCGAAGCCATTAAAAGCGGTGTCGTATTCATGAACAGTGTGTGCGCTGGGAACGGTGGATAGAACTTGTTCCCGCCGCGACCGGAGGAAATTGGAATAGTGTTGGTAGCTACTGCTTTGGGGGTCGATTTTGCCACGCTTGGTCGGTTTGGTGGCCGATAAGCCGGGGATGGTACCGCTATAGGAGGACAGAGGTTCGCTGTCCAGTTGAACAATGTAAACTTTTTTTGGTTTTTTTTGACTGGGGGCAAACTTACTTGTGGCTGATTCAGCAAATACACTGTTGGATAACAACATACCGGCTGTCAGGGCAGTAAGAATTTTTCTTTTCATTGAATTATCCCTTTTATTGTTTTGTGCAGGCGGCAACAAAAGGCTTAAAAGAGCTCGTCGCCGGGGGCATTACTCCTTTTCCCCCGGCAGGAATGTTCAGAGCGTCATTCAAGCCTGACCCATCCTTGGCTTGGCACGAATCATTGATACAACAATGGGCTCGCCCTCCCGCTAGTTGCTTTTAAAGGAATGCGCCATACAGCTCAACATGTTGGCGCCTAGCTGAACAACAGATCGCAAAAATGGTGCGCCAGGTTAGATGTTGGTCGCTTGAATCATCTAGGGAAAAGAGAGAGGGGGTGGTTTAGGGGGATAATAAAAACTGAGAAAAATGCGAAAGATCGATAAATACTGAAGTATTAGCCAGGCGGGGATCCGGCTGCTCGATAAGGTGCTGTAACGTCTGATCACCTGCACCAGTTTTTACCAGAACAGGTTTACACCCCTTCTCCAAAGCCAGATAAAGATCTGCCAGCTTGTCTCCAACCAAATAACAGTCGTGCAGGCTGGTATCAAACTCCGCCTCAATGGCATCCAGCAGACCCGCTAGGGGTTTGCGGCAGCGGCAATTATCTTCAGGGCCGTGGGGACAGTAGAAAATAGCGGCGATTTCGCCACCGGCATCCTCCACCTGAGTACGCATTTTAGCGTGCATTTCTTCCAGGTCATCCAGGTCAAATTGGCCCAGCGCCAGGCCGCTCTGATTGGTGGCTATCACCAGTTGATAGCCGGCCTGACTGAGCGCTGCCAGCGCTTCAATACTGCCGGGCAGGGGCTGCCATTCGTCGGCGGATTTGACGAATTTATCGGGGTTTTCGTTGATCACCCCGTCGCGGCCGAGAATGATAATTGCCATATTCGTATCTCCCTGATTTGCGAGGCGGGGGCTTAATGCCCCGCCTCTGCAAGTCATTACTTGGCAGGAACCAGCAGGGAAATATCGGCAACTTCGAGGAACAGTGCGCGCAGCTGGGCCAACAGGGCCAGGCGGTTGTTGCGCAGTTGCTCGTCGTCACTCATTACCATCACGTGGTCGAAGAAGCTGTCTACGGTTTCACGCAGGCCTGCAAGGCCTGCGAGACCCTCGGCGAAGAGCGCATCGCTATACAGAGGCTCGACTTCTGTGCGGGCAACCTGTACTGCGGCGAACAGAGCCTTTTCCGCCTCCTCCTGCAACAGAGCCTCATCCACACTGCTGGGTACAGCACTGTCTAACTTGGCGAGGATATTGGAAACGCGTTTGTTGGCGGCGGCCAAAGCACCGGACTCCGGCAGCTGGCTAAACGCGTTGACCGCGTGCACGCGGTTGTCGATATCCAGCGGGCGGGACAGTTTGCGCGCGGCAACGGACATAAATACTTCGGTGGCGATACCCTGGTCTTCGTAGCGGGCGCGGAAGCGCTCCAGTACATATTGCAGAGTCTGTTCCACCACCTTGTCATATTCACCCAGGGCGGTGCGCGGGTAGTTGTCGCGGGCCAATTCCAGCAACTCGCGCAGGTCCAGGTCGAGACGCTTTTCTACGAGGATGCGGATGATACCCAGACTGGCGCGGCGCAGGGCGAAGGGGTCGCGAGAGCCGCTGGGGGGTTGGCCTATGCCGAAGATGCCTACCAAAGTATCCAGGCGATCTGCCAGGGCAATTACAGTGCCGGTGTCGCTGGCGGGCAGCTCGTCACCGGCAAACTTGGGCATATACTGCTCGTACATGGCCTTGGCCACATCCAACGGCTCGCCGTCATTTTCGGCGTAGTAGTAGCCGGCGATGCCCTGCATATCGGCAAACTCGAACACCATCTCGGTAACCAGGTCTGACTTGCACAGGCGGCCGGCGCGCTCGGCCCAGTCGCCGTTGCTTCCGGTTTTCTCAGCGATGGTGCGGGCCAAGGCAGCTACCCGTTCAGTCTTGTCGTAGACGCTACCCAGGTGCTGCTGGAATACGATTTGGCGCAGTTTCTCGCGTCGTGATTCCAGGCTGGTCTTCTTGTCTGTCTCAAAGAAGAAGGAGGCATCCGCCAGGCGCGGACGGATTACGCGCTCATTGCCGTGGATAACCTGAGCGGCATCCTGGCTCTCGATATTGGACACGGTGATAAAGAAAGGCAGCAATTGGCCATCTTCATCTACCACATGGAAATATTTTTGGTGCTCCTTCATGGAGGAGATCAGGGCTTCAGCGGGTACTTCCAGGAAGCGCTCTTCGAAGCGGCCGGTGAGGGCAACAGGCCACTCCACCAATGCGGTTACTTCGTCGAGCAGATCGTCATCGATGACCGCTTCACCATTGACGTTGTTGGCTTCGGCAATCACCTGGGCGCGAATGGCTTCGCGGCGCTCGGCAAAGTCAGCCATTACGTAGCCGGGTTCGCGCAAAACCTGTGCATAGTCGTGGGCGGAGTGGATCTCCAGCTCGCGATTGCAGTGGAAGCGATGACCACGGCTGGTGTTACCGGCTTTTAAGCCGAGTACTTCACCGTTTACTACCTTGTTGCCAAACAGCATGACGAGCCAGTGCACCGGGCGCACGAACTCCTCGCGGCGCGCACCCCAGCGCATACGCTTGGGAATTGGAAGTTGCGCCAATGCCTTCTCGACAATGCCCGCTAACAGGGATTCGGTTTCAGCGCCTTTTTGCTCGTTGATAAAGGCCAAGCGCTCGCCTTTGTCGGTCTCTTTGCGTCCCAGCTCTTCAACAGTTACGCCGTTGCTGCGGGCGAACCCCTCAGCGGCTTTACTGGGCTTACCCTCTTTATCGAAAGCGGCTTTGACAGCCGGGCCCAGCTTTTCAATTTGTTTGTCTTGCTGCTTATCTGCCAAACCGAATACCGCTACGGCCAGGCGACGGGGGGCTGCGTAGGCTTTAACTTCGCCAAAAGACAACTCGGCGCCTTTGAGGCCCTGGGTAATACCATCGGCGAAAGCGCTCATTAATTTGTGTAACGCCTTGGGCGGTAGCTCTTCGGTGCCCAGCTCTACCAGAAAATCCTGAGCCATTACTGCTTCTCCTCTTGCTCGATGTCTTCCGCCAAAATATCTGCCCGCAGTGCTTCATCTGCCATGGGGAAGCCTAAGGCGCGGCGCGCATCGTAGTAAGCCTGTGCCACGGCGCGGGCCAGGGTTCGTACGCGCAGGATATAGCGCTGGCGCTCAGTCACAGAGATGGCGTGGCGCGCATCCAGAAGGTTGAAGGCGTGGGAGGCCTTCATAACTTGCTCGTAAGCGGGGAGCGGCAGGCCCAGCTCAATCAGGCGTGTGCTCTCGCGCTCGCAGTGATCGAAGGTCGCGAACAGGAACTCCACATCGGCGTGTTCAAAGTTGTAATGGGACATTTCCACTTCGTTCTGATGGAAAACGTCGCCGTAGGTGACGGGGCTGCCATCCGGGTTGCGGGTCCACACTAAATCGTAGATAGACTCGACACCTTGCAGATACATGGCGATACGCTCAAGACCGTAGGTGATCTCGCCGGTAACTGGGTAGCACTCGAGGCCGCCAACCTGCTGGAAGTAGGTGAACTGGGTAACTTCCATACCATTCAGCCAAACTTCCCAGCCGAGGCCCCAGGCGCCCAGGGTTGGGGATTCCCAGTTGTCCTCAACAAAGCGAATATCGTGGACAGCGGGATCTACGCCCATGGCGCGAAGGCTATCGAGGTACAATTCCTGGATATTGTCCGGGGATGGTTTCATTACTACCTGGTATTGGTAGTAGTGCTGAAGGCGGTTGGGGTTCTCGCCGTAGCGGCCATCGGTAGGGCGGCGGCAGGGCTGTACATAGGCCGCATTCCAGTTTTCCGGGCCTATGGCACGGAGGAAGGTCGCTGGATGAAAGGTGCCGGCGCCCACTTCCATATCCAGAGGCTGTAGAATGACGCACCCTTGGCGCGCCCAATAATCCTGCAGGGCAAAAATGAGTCCCTGAAAGGTACTGAGATCGTATTGCTTGGACACCGCTATCTCCGGATCAGTATCTGCTGTGGGCAAAGGGACGCAATTATAGCGGCAGCGGCTCCTGTGCTTAAAGCGCTATAGCCGCTTCGGAGGTGTCAATGTTCATTCTCGAACTAGATAGCCGTCTCAAAATGGCTTTTGTGGATAGGAAGTAATTCAGTGGATATTAAAGGGCGCCTTGCAGTAGGGGCACTGAAAATCATTGGCAAACTGCCGTTGTCTTGGTCGCGACGCCTCGGTTTACTCGTTGGCAAAATTGCTGTGTGGACGCGCTCCGAGGGGCTGCGTCTGAGCTGTATAAACCTGGAGTTGTGCTATCCGGCCATGGACCCAAAGCAGCGCGAACGGCTCGCCAGAGAGAGCGTGATCAGTACTGCAATGACCGGTTTTGAGATGGCGGCCCTATGGAACACCCCCTGGGCCAAAAGTAAGAATGCGATTGTGGGAGTGCGCAACCAGCACTTGCTCGACGGGAGTGAAGAAGGCAGGACCGGCACAATTGTACTGATGCCGCATACGGGCAATTGGGAAATTTTTGGATTGCATGTAGGCACCCTGGCTCCCTGCACAGTGCTATACCAGCCTCCCAAAATTGAAGCTTTGGACCCGGTTATTCGCAATGGGCGGGAAGTGACCGGTGGCAAGATGGTTCCCACCAACGTACATGGGGTTCGCTCGCTACTTAAGGCTCTCAAAGCCGGTAATTTTGCCCTGATACTTCCCGATCAGGAGCCGGATATGGGAGGTGATTTTGCTCCTTTCTTTGGGCGCCCCGCATTGACGATGACCTTGGTTCACAATTTGATACAGCGCACTAATTGCCATGTGGTGTTTGGTTTCGGCAAGCGCGTTGAAGGTGGTTTTGAACTGGTATTTGTTCCTGCGGAAAAGGCCATTTATAACGATGAGCAGAAAGTTTCCCTGGCGGCGATGAATCGGGGAGTGGAGGCCTGTATTGCCCAGGCACCAGAGCAGTATCAGTGGGAATACAAGCGCTTCAGGAAACAGCCGGAAGGTAAGAGCAAAATTTACCGCAAGAAAAAGTAGGGGCTCTTGATAGAAGCCCCTAGCTGAAAAGTATTTAAGCCGCGTGCCGGAAAGCGACCACAACCGGCATGCGTGCCGCGCGCCAGGCGGGGAAGAAGCCGCTGATAAAGCCGATCACCAGCGCCAGTATGGCGCCCTGCACAAACAGGTCTGGGGACATCTCAAAACTGAACACCACCTGGGTAAAACTGCCTCCCAGAGTTGAGGTGTTGAGACCGTCGAAAAACAGGTAAGCAGCCAGGGAACCCAAAAGTCCACCGGCAACGGCTAACACCATGGCCTCCGCAATAGTGCCGCAGAACGCGGAGAAGTTGCTGAACCCCAACGCGCGCAGCGTGGCGATTTCACGAGCCCGGTCCGCTACCGAGGTGTACATGGTGTTGAGCGCCCCGGCCAGTGCGCCGAGGGCCATCACCGAGCTGATAATCCAGCCAAAAATTGCAATATATTGCAGTTGTTTACCCTGGCTGGCGAAGTACTCCTGTTCGGTTTGCGCTTCCAGGTTCAGGCGCGGCTCGCGTTTAATGGTTTCTTGAATGGGCTTGAGATCGCCGTCATTCTCCAATTGCAAGCGGATTGACTGGTAGCTGTTACCGCGATTGTAGTGACTTTGGATAATTTTGATATCTGCCCACAGCTCGCTCTCAAATATATTACCCCCTGTGGAAAAGATCCCAACAACTGTCCACTGGTTTTTGCCAAAGCGCACTTCTTTACCGATTTCGAAACCATTAAATTCACGCAATACCCCTTCACCAACAATCATTTCGTTAGTGCCGGGAGTAAACATATGCCCCTCCACCATACGCATGTTATTGCGCATGGCCATGCCGGTTTTATTGAGACCGCGCAAGGGGATATTGGCTTCGGTGCCTGTGGATTTCTTCAGACCGTCGACAATCACGTAGAGCTCCGGCGATACCAGCGGGCCGTTGGAATCGGCGGCAACACCGGCGGATTCCGCGACCAGGTTGACCTGGTCCTGCAGGATTACAGAGTTGATTTCACTGGCAGACCCCTCTCGCATCAGGATAGCGACCTGGCTGGAGCCGGCCCCACTCATGGTCGCCTCAAAGCCCTTGGCCATAGCGAGAAACGCCAGCAGGATTGCGACGACAACTGCCGAGGCAAATACCATGGCCAGTGACATCCACAGGCGCCGACGCAGGCTGCCCAGATTCATCAGGGTTACCGAAACAATTTGTGCAATAAGAGAACCCATAATTTCTTCTCCTTTAAGGCTTCCCCAGTGAAAACCATTGTGTAGTTTCAGTGGGGTACCAGTTTATTGTTGTCGGTTAAATGCAGTTACTATGTTAAGTCGCAGAGCCTGAAAGGCTGGCATCAGCCCGGTAATCAGACCCAACAACAACATAAATAGAATGGCTTGCAGGGCGATATCCCCATCCAAAATCAAGTTGGGCAAAAAGCGGGCAAGGAAGGTTTTTACCCCTTCGACCAGCAGCCAGGCTGCGGCCAGGCCGGAAAGGCCGCCGACAAAGGCAATTAACAGGGACTCCGACAGCACCATTCGGAAAATACGGGTGCTGGAAAAACCCAGGGTTTTTAATACAGCAATTTCCCCGGTACGCTCGCGAATAGCTAGCGCCATAGTGTTGCCAACCACTACCAATATGGTGAAAAAGGCAGTAAACACCACAGAAAAAATAATTAAGCCAATATTTCCGATTTGTTCAATAAAGGCTTTATTAAAGGCTTTCTCGGTACTGGTATCGGTTTCACTCTGCGAGTTGGCAAAATTGTCATCGATAGTTTTTGCGACGTTTTCATTGATGGCAGGGTCATCGGTTGTTAGTGCCATCCAGCCAATCCAGTCACCACCGAAAGTCTGTGTCTCCATAAAATATTTATAATGAAACAATAATTGGCGTGTATCGTACTGTTCCGTATCCCCTTTAAAAATCCCGGAAATCACAAATTCCCAGGTGTAGCCACCATCTTTATGCGAAAAAATATTGGAGGATAAAGGAATCCTATCGCCCACTTTCCAGCCGTAAATCTGCGCGAGTTTTTCCCCAACCAAGGCCCCTTGCCTATTGTTAAACCAAGCCTGCTTTTGTTCCTCGGGAATAACAATTTCTTCATAGACTTTTAAATAGGATTCTGGATCTACAGCCATTGAAACGACCTGCCGGCTGGGTTCCTGAAAATAACCGCCAAACCAGTTGAGATGAGTTACATGTTTCACTCCCTCGACGGCTGCAACCTTTTGCACATAGGCAATGGGTAGTGACTGGGTAAAGTTAATTCTATTGAATACCACCAGACGATTATCAGCGGATAATTCCACGCTGGAATTTAATGCGGACTTGAGGCTGGTAACCGAACCGAAAATCAAGAAGGCGATAAAAATAGCAAAGCAAGTAAGGAATAGCCGCAAGGGCTTCCTTGTCATATTTTTAAAAACCAAATAAAAATCACTCATGCCACTATTTCCCTCTGCACAAATTGCCCTTTATCCAGATGCAGGGTGCGCTTGGCGTATCTTGCAGCCGCGGGATCATGGGTAACCATCACGATGGTTTTGCCGTGATCGCGGTTTAACAATTGCAGCATTTCCAGTATTTCATCTGCTGTGGCCCGATCCAGGTCACCAGTGGGCTCATCACACAGAATCAGTTTTGGATCGGAAACGATGGCGCGAGCGATGGCAACACGCTGTTGTTGCCCGCCGGACATTTCACTGGGCATATGTTTTGCCCGATCACTTAATCCCACCAGGGCCAGTGCGGTTTCCACATTGTGGCGGCGTTGAGATTTGGAGAGATTTGTCAGCAGTAGCGGCAGCTCTACATTGCGCTGGGCATTGAGCATCGGCATTAAATTGTAAAATTGGAAAATGAAACCAATATTTCTCGCTCGCCAGCGGGTTAGGGCGCCTTCATTGAGGGAGTCAATGCGCTCGCTGTCAAACCATATCTCTCCACCGCTGGGTTGATCGACGCCGCCCAACATATTTAACAGCGTTGTTTTACCGGAGCCCGAAGGCCCCATAATGGCAACGAAATCACCGCGATCAATTTCCATATTCAGGGATTCAAAAATGGAAATGGTCTCTTTGCCCTTGGTAAAACTTTTGCTGACATCCTTCAGCTGAAACAACACTTCCTCTGACATCTCAAATTCCCTCTTATAAATACTGTTGTGTTTTTATTGGTGTTTGCTAAGGAGCTGCGGCCTCGCCTGCGAGGAAGCCCACCTTAACGCCCATATCCGGCAGGATTCGAGTATCTTTGTCATCAATAGCTATTCGCACTCGAACAGTTGCCTTGGCTCGATCGGCCGTTGGAATGATGGCGATAACGGTAGCTGGAATGTCCCAGTTCGGGTAGGCATCTAGGTTGGCGTTAACTTTCTGTCCCTTGGCGACCCGGCCGATAAAGGCCTCGTTCACATCCACTTCGATTTCGAGTGAATTCATATCCACGATGGTACAGATTCCAGTACGGGTAAAACCTCCGCCGGCAGAGCTGGGGGCAACTATCTCGCCAGGTTGTGCATTTTTTGTCGTGACTACGCCGGCAAAAGGCGCGCGGATAATATGATCTGCCAGGCGTTCTCGCTGCCTCTCAGCTTCAAGAATGGCGACTTGAATATTGGCGCGGGCACTTTTTAAGTCTGCCCGTAACCCCTCTACCGAGGATTCACTTTGGGTGAGCTGCGCTTTGCTGGAATAATTTTTGTCTCGAAGTCCGGCAAAACGCCGATATTGGCGTTCAGCCTCTTTTAACTTCGCGTGAATACTCGCTTCCTTGGCTTGAAGCACTTGAATTTGTGCCTGGGCAAAATCCAGCGCGACCCGCGCTTTGGCATCATCCAAGCGGGCCAGAACCTGCCCCTCCTCGACCTGCATTCCCTCTTCGACATCCACACTACTGATCAGGCCCATTACTTCAGCAGAGACCGTAGCCATGCGCCTCGGTGTGATATAGCCGGAAGCATTAAGAATGGTCTCGTGAAATTTTTCCTCCCTGGGAATCAAGCTGAGAGTCTTGGCTTGAGGTTCGCTACTTTGGGGGAGCACTGGTGTACTGTCTTCTGCAAATAGAGAAGCGCCGGCAAGGCCTATAACTATGCCAGTAACTAGGCCGACAGATGCCGCCAATATAACTTTGCGCGATGGGGAACTGGGTTCGGGCGCTGTTTCCCGATCAATTTTGAGTTGACCGAGCAGCGCACTAGTATCTCTGCTCATACAGCCTGTTTTTATTAGTTACTTCCTGTAAACAGCAACTGTGGCAGAAATTAAAAAATATTGCCACGCGTTAGCGTGGCCATGACATCTTGTGTCGTTAGTGGCGCCAAAAAGCCGGGGTAAGTAGTACTAGCAGGGTAAAAATTTCCAGGCGTCCCATCAGCATCGCCAGGATAAGAAACCATTTGGCGACTTCATTAACCGCACCATAGTGGGCAGCGGCTTCGCCGAGGGCGGGTCCGATATTACTCAGACAGGAGGCTACTGTCGTGACGGAGGTGACAAAGTCTTCACCGGTGGCGATGACGATAATGGCGAGGATAAAAAAGGATGAAACATAGACCGCAAAGAAGCCCCACACTGCGTCGGTAACTCGATCGGGGACAATTTTGCGGTTGATCTTGATAGGGATAACCGCATTGGGATGTACCAAGCGATTCAGCTCGCGCATGCCGGACTTCATAATCAGCATACCGCGCACCGCCTTAATGCCCCCCGAGGTGGAGCCGGCGCAGGCACCGAGAATACCTAACAGCAAGAGGACATAGGGTAAGAATACTGGCCAGGCTGAGAAATTTTCCGAGGCGAAGCCGGCAGTGGTGCTGATCGAGACCACCTGGAAGAAACCGTGTAGCAGGCTGTTGCCGGGGGAGAAGATATTCAATATCCACAGGTAACAGCTGATCAACAGGCCGGCACCGAGAATCAGCATAACGTAGAAGCGGAATTCTGAGTCGCGCCAATAGTGGCTGAGGGTCCTGTTGCGAAATGCGAAGAAATGCAGACCGAAGTTAATGGCAGCAGTAAACATAAACACGATACAAATAATCATGATCGCGCGGTTGTGGGCGTAGAATCCCATACTGGCATCGTGGGTGGAGAAGCCTCCATTGGCCACAGTGGAAAACGCATGGCCAACGGCGTCGAATACCGTCATGCCGGCCCACCAGTAGCCGATGCCGCAGAGGATTGTAAGAATCACATAAATAACAATTAGTGCCCGTGCTGTCTCGGCAATACGCGGAGTCAATTTGGTATCTTTTACCGGGCCGGGAATTTCTGCCTTATACAGCTGCATACCACCGATACCCAGCATCGGCAGGATGGCCAGGGCGATAACAATTACGCCGATACCGCCAAACCACTGCAACTGCTGGCGGTAGTAGAGAATGGCAGGAGGCAGTGAGTCCAACCCGGTAATCACCGTGGCGCCGGTGGTTGTTAGCCCTGAGATGGATTCAAAAATAGAGTCGGTGATACTCAAGTCAGGCTGTGGGCTGATAATAAAGGGCAGGGCACCGAAGCTGCCCAGTACCAGCCAGAACAAAGATGTCACTACGAACCCGTCCCGGGTGCGCAGGTCTTCGCGCAAATCGTGCACTGGCAGCCACATGAACAGGCCGGTGATCAGAGTGATGACAAAGGCTGCGACAAATGCGCTGTGAGTACCATCTTCATACCACAGGGATACGCCAATCGGCGGCAGCAGAGTCAGGCTGAACACCGTCAAGAGAATTCCAAAAACTCGCGCAATTACCGCAATTCGCATTGGCGCCTATCAGCCTATCGTTATTTGTTGCAATGTTATCTGGACGGCGGAGACCGTTATCGCCGGAAAACGAAAATATTATTTGCTCAGAAAAAGCCAAAACCAACTTGGAACAGCTGTTCAACATGGCGAGTCTGGCGGCGGTCGATAAGGAAGACAATCACGTGGTCATCGCTCTGCACAATGACATCATCGTGTGCCATCAAAACTTCGCTGCCATTTTCCGTTTCCCGTACGATGGCGCCAATCGAGGCGCCCTCGGGCAAGTCGATATCTTCGATCTTGCGCCCCACCACCTTGGAAGTGCGCTCGTCACCGTGGGCGATAACCTCAATGGCTTCAGCTGCACCTCGACGCAGGGAGTGGACGTTGACCATATCTCCTCGGCGCACATGGGTGAGCAGGCTGCCAATCGTATTTTGCTGCGGTGAGATGGCAATATCGATTTCACCGCCCTGTACCAGGTCCACATAAGCGCGGTTATTGATCAGGGTCATCACTTTGCGTGCGCCCAGACGTTTGGCCAATAGTGACGACATGATATTAGCCTCGTCGTCATTGGTAAGGGCAAGAAAAACATCGGTATCTTCGATGCTCTCTTCCAGCAGCAGCTCCTGATCGGAGGCGCTGCCGTGCAGGATAATGGTGTGAGACAGCTCCTCGGATAAAAATACACAGCGCTCGTGGCTCTGCTCAATAATTTTTACCGAATAGCGATTCTCAAGCCGAGTGGCCAGGCGCAAACCAATATTGCCACCGCCGGCGATCACTACTCGTTTATAACCGTGTTCCAGTCGACGCAGTTCGCTCATTACCGCGCGAATATCTGCTCGTGCGGCAATAAAGAACACCTCATCGCCGGCTTCAATCACCGTATCACCCTGGGGAATAATTGGCCGGTTGCGACGATAAATCGCAGCAACCCGGGTATCTACCTTGGGCATATGCTCGCGCAAATAGCGCAGTTGGTGCCCAACCAGAGGCCCGCCCTGAACGGCTAAAACCGTTACCAGCTGTACCCGACCACCGGCAAAATCCAACACCTGCAAGGCTCCGGGGTGTTCCATCAGGCGGGAGATATACTCTGAAACCAGTTGCTCCGGGCTGATCAGTACATCGATAGGGATGGCCTGGGTATCGAATAATTCCGGGTATTGCAGATAGGAGGAGGCCCGTACCCGGGCGATTTTGGTGGGGACGCGAAACAGAGAGTGCGCAATCTGGCAGGCCGCCATATTGGTCTCGTCGTTATTGGTGACTGCAACCAGGATATCCGCATCCTCAATCCCGGCTTCCATCAGAATATCCGGGTGAGAGGCGTGGCCCAGTACCACGCCGATATCGATGCGGTCGCGCAGTTCGCGCAGGGTTTTCTCGTCGCTGTCCACCAGGACAATATCATTGCGCTCGGAGGCCAGGGCCTCCGCTAGAGAGCCGCCCACCTGGCCGGCGCCGAGAATGACAATTTTCATATCGGATGAGACTCGCGACTAGCGACGCCGTTATTCAGCTTTGCTCAGCAGAGCGTAGTAGAAACCGTCACCGCCGCCGGTTTGGGGAAGAAGCTGCATACCGGCAACTTGTTTCTCACCCCAGGGCTTATCGTTTAGCAATTCAGGGGTATTGTCGCTCGCATCCTCAGTCTCCGCAATGAACGCTGCGACGACTTCACTATTTTCCGCCGGTAGGCTGGAACAGGTGGCGTAGAGCAACTGCCCACCCGGTTTAACCAGGGGCCACAGAGCGCGCAGGATCTTGCCCTGCAAAGCGACTAACTCGGCAATGTCTTCTTCCCGGCGCAATAGTTTGATATCCGGGTTGCGGCGAATTACCCCGGTTGCTGAACAGGGTGCGTCCAGAAGTATCTGGTCATACTGCTGCCCGTCCCACCACTCATCCGGGGCCGTGGCATCGGCACAGATAAGCTCGGCACTCTGCCCGTTGCGCTCGAGGTTCTCCTCGACTTTGACTAAGCGGTTCTCCTCAATATCCAGCGCGCTCAACTGAATGCTGGATTCCTGCTCCAATAAATGGCAACTCTTGCCGCCGGGTGCCGCACAGGCGTCCAGCACCCGGGCATTTTCCTGCGGTTGTAACAGCAGGGCCGCCAATTGAGCGGACTCATCTTGCACACTGACCAAGCCCTCGGCAAAGCCCGGTAGCGCTGTGATTGAAACCGGCTCAATCAGGGTGATACCGACCGGGGAAAGAGTACAGGGCTCGGCGGAGAGGCCGGTTTCATCGAGCTGTTGTAAATAGCCCGCGCGAGAGATCTTGGCGGTGTTTACCCGCAAGGTCATGGGTGGGTTGGCATTGTTGGCGCGGAAAATATCTGACGCCTTTTCAGGCCAGGCGGCTTTAATCCGCTGCTGTAACCAGGCCGGGTGCATAGAGCTGAACTGTGGATTGCCGGACAGTTTGCGCTGAAGCTGCTCACTGTTGCGCAGAGCGTTGCGCAGCACTCCGTTGATCAGCCCGGTCGCTCTGTCCAGACCGAGGCTGCGCGCGGCATTGACGGTTGCAGATATGGCGGCGTGATCAGGGATGCGAGTGTACTCGAGCTGGTAGATGCCCAGCAGGATCAGTGCATTGATCTCAATATCCGAGACTTTTTTACGCAGCAACTTGGCGGCGATCAATTGCAGGCGCGGTGCCGTGCGGGCACTGCCGTAACAGAGCTCCCGCAACAGAGGGCGATCGCGCTCCTCGACTTTGTCCTCGGCGGCAGGCAGAAGTCTTGCCAACGAGCCACGTTGTTCCAGCAGTGAGGCGATAACTCGGGCGGCCTCGGCGCGTACATCTCTGCTCATAATTATCCCAGTTTGGTACCCGGGGCGAACTGCTCCCGGTAGCCTTTCAAAATTTCTGCTGCGGGAAGCGCTTTTTTACCCGGTAGCTGTATTAATTGGAGGCGCAGGGCCTCGCGGCCGCAGGCCACTAAAATACCTTCGTCGTCACTGGAGAGAATGGTACCGGGCTGATCACTGTGACAGCCCTGTTCGATGGCGGCGCTATAGATACGCAGGCGCTGCTCGCCTTTCTTGTCCCGATAAGTGCTCCAGCACACCGGGAAGGGGTTAAAAGCGCGTATCAATCGATGCAGTTCAGCAGCGGGGCGTTGCCAGTCGATCTGCGCCTCTTCCTTGGTAATTTTGTTGGCGTAGTTAGCCTGGGTATCTTCTTGTACCTGAGGTTTGGCACTGCCACTTTCCAGTAGAGCCAAGGCCTGGAGGAGGGATGGGCCGCCGAGTTCCGCCAGCTTGTCGTGCAAACTGCCACCGCTATCGGACTCAGTAATCGCGCAGCGGCTTTCCACCAAAACTGGGCCGGTATCCAGGCCCGCCTCCATTTGCATAATGGCGACACCACTTTCATTGTCACCCGCTTCCACCGCGCGTTGGATCGGTGCGGCACCGCGCCAGCGCGGCAACAAAGAGGCGTGCACATTGATACAGCCCAGACGCGGGGTATCCAGCACCACCTGCGGTAGTATCAGGCCGTAGGCCACCACCACCATAATATCCGCTCCAAGGGCAGTGAGCTCCGCCTGGGCCGTCTCGTCGCGCAGGCTCAGGGGTTGGTACACCGGGATATTGTGGGAGAGTGCCAGCTGTTTCACCGGGCTGGCGAGCAATTTCTTACCGCGCCCAGCCGGCCTGTCCGGTTGGGTGTAAACGGCCATGACATTGTGCTCGCTGTCGAGCAGCGCTTGCAGGTGCACGGCGGCAAAGTCCGGTGTGCCGGCAAAAATAATATTCACTGACTTGCTCTCAGGTAATGGGGGTGGGAGAGCTGCCGTAAGGCGGCAGCTCCAGGCTCCTGCGGCTGGCGCAGATCAGGCGCGGCGGCGCTGGGACTTTTCCAGCTTAGAGCGGATGCGGTTGCGCTTCAGCGGGGAGATATAATCCACGAAGAGCTTACCATCCAAATGATCGACTTCATGTTGGATACAGACCGCCAGCAATCCCTCGGCCTCCAGGGCAAAAGGTTCGCCATTGCGGTCCAGGGCCTTTACACGCACTTTGCGCGGGCGCTCCACCGTTTCGTAGAAACCGGGCACTGACAAGCAGCCCTCGTCGTACTGATGGATCTCCGGGTCCAGCACTTCGATTTCGGGATTGATAAACCCGTAAGGTTCATTGCCGTCTTCGGATATATCCACTACCACAATGCGCTCCTGCGCATTGACTTGGATAGCGGCGAGGCCGATACCGGGCGCGGCGTACATGGTTTCAAACATGTCGTCGAGCAATTGGCGGTGGGCGTCGGTCACTTCAGCGACGGGTTTAGCGATCTCGCGCAGGCGCGGATCGGGAAATTCCAGTATCTCGAGTTTAGCCATAACACCTGTGACAAACTTCTAGTATTCGTTGAACGTGCGCTGATAACATTATGATCGCGCTCAAAATTTACCGAGTGGACCCCTGTTTTTGCTGGCGCTATGCGCCCGGGTCCGGTCTCGCTCCCTTCACGGGAGTGGCCCGGCGCTGAGAATTATAGCGATAAAGAGCATAGGAATGCTTCCATGAAAAAAATTATCCTGGCCGCGATCTCGTTGTTAGCGGTTGCCCTTGGTGTCGAAGCACAGGATCAGGTTCGCCTGAACCCCAGTCACCCCGACGCTTATGTGGTGCAAAAGGGCGATACGCTCTGGGATATTTCCAGTCAGTTCCTGGTGCAACCCTGGTACTGGCCGGAGATTTGGCAAGTGAACCCACAGGTGGAAAACCCCCACCTGATTTATCCAGGAGATAGCCTGCGCCTTGTTTATGTCGACGGCCAGCCACAATTACAACTGCAGCGCGGCCCCCGGGCGTATCAACTATCCCCGGGGATTGATGGTAATCGGTTGTCGCCCTCGATCCGTCGCGAGGCGGTAGAAGACGCGATCTCGGCGATTCCGCTGGATGCGATTAATGCTTTCTTATCCCGTACCCGTATTGTCGAGCCCGGTGCTTTTGAAGGTACTCCTTACATTGTTTCCGGCTCCGATGACCACATTCTGATGGGAGCGGGTGACACCATCTATGCGCGCGGTAATTTTGGTGCTCCACTGCCGTCTTATGGCATTTATCGCCCCGGCCCGGTCTATACAGACCCTGTATCCGGTGAAGTCCTAGGTCGACAAGCCCTCGGTGTAGGTTCTGTCGACTTGCTGCAGTTGGACCCAGACAACAACCTGAACTTTTCCGTTGCGACTATGGGCGTGCGCAGCACTGCCCGTGAGGTTCGCCTCGATGATCGGTTGATGCCGGTGGAGGAGCGCTCAATTGAAGCCCTGTTCCACCCCAGCGCGCCCACTATCGCTATCGATAGCCTGATTGTAGGAGTCGATGAAGGGGTTACCCAAATTGGTAAATTTGATGTCGTAATTCTCAATGTCGGTGATCGGGATGGACTGCTGCCGGGCAATGTCCTGGCGATATTCAAAGCGGGTTCAACAGTGCGCGACCGTATTGCTGGTGACGTGGTAAAGCTTCCAGATACCCGCGCTGGTGAGTTGATGGTATTCCGTACCTTTGAAAAAATGAGCCTAGCCCTGGTACTGGATGCTCGTCGCCCGCTGGCAGTGATGGATATGGTACGCAACCCCTAAGCGATCCCAGAAGATCTCGCGGCAGGTGTTGCTGTTTGCCCTGCCGCACAACTTTCAAAACAGAAAATGGTAAGTTGCATGGATGCATTGACCGCTACTATGTCGTTGCTGCGTCTTGAAGGAATTGGCCCGGCTCGCTACTGGCAATTACTGGAGCACTTTGCCACTGCCGAAGAGGCTCTCCAGCAGTTTCCTCAACCTCTTCTGCAAAAGTTATCACCGCGGGCCCAAAACCAGTGGCGGGAATTTTCCAGTCGATCTGCCGTCAGTGAGCTCGCTGATTGGGTTGAGCGTGAGCGAGCCCGCTGCGCAGACCTGGGCGTGCAGCTGGTTTGTCACAGCGATCCCGATTACCCCGCCCTTTTATCGGAGACCTCGCGCCCCCCGCCTGTGCTTTATATCCGTGGTGAAAAAAGTGCTCTAAATCTACCACAGGTAGCGATGGTGGGTGCCCGTCGGGCGACTGTGGCGGGTCTGGATAATGCCCGGGCCTTCGCCGCGGAATTGGCAAGTTCCGGATTTGCTATCACTTCCGGGCTGGCTTTGGGTGTGGATGCCGCAGCCCACCGAGGGGCGCTGCAGGGAGCGGGCTCCACGATCGCAGTTTTGGGTAGTGGAGTTGACCGCATTTATCCAAAACACAATCGCCCCCTGGCGGAGGACATTCTCTCTGCAGGCGGTGCTCTAATAAGCGAATTGCCTCTTGGCAGCAATGCTGAGGCAAAGAATTTTCCTCGGAGGAACCGGATTATCAGTGGCCTTTCAATGGGGGTATTACTGGTAGAAGCAGCGATGCGCTCAGGTTCTCTGATTACGGCGCGTTTGGCGCTGGAGCAGAATCGAGAGGTTTTTGCGATCCCAGGTTCTATTCACAACCCAATGGCCAGGGGTTGCCACCACATGATAAAAGAAGGTGCGATACTGGTTGAAACCAGCGCAGATGTAGCCGGCCAGCTCGGCGGTTTACTGGCAGAGCCCAAACCCACTGAACTCCCCCCAGGTAAACCACTGCCCGAGCTTCAGCAACATATAATCAGAGCGCTTGCCGGAGGGCCTCGAAGTATCGAGCTATTGTCTCGTGATACCGGGATTGAGGCGGGTGAATTGATGGCTGTATTGATGGAGTTGGAGTTAGAGGGCTTGGTAGAGCAATTCACTGGGTCTTACCAGCTAACAATGAAGGGCAGCCGTTATACGGAAGGGAAAAAACTGGCTAAAACCCCTGCGGAGCCAGTGAGACTCTAAAGGTCTTACTGGGAAGTTACGAAGAGAATTAATCAGAAACTCCTTGTTGATGGTGTAGCCGCCGATCAATTCGCGCTGCTCTGGAGCAGCGTTAATACTCAGTGGATTCCAAAAGTGGAGTCTAATTATGGCGGATAAACCCAAACTCACCACTGATGCCGGCGCTCCGGTTCCCGATAATCAAAATAGCCTTACAGCGGGGCCAGATGGCCCGCTATTGATTCAAGATTATCAGCTTATCGAAAAACTGGCGCATCAAAATCGTGAGCGTATACCCGAGCGGGCGGTACATGCCAAAGGTTGGGGCGCCTATGGGGTTTTGAGGGTAACCGGTGATATTTCTAACTACACCTGTGCCCGGGTTTTGCAGCCGGGGGCAGAGACCCCACTGTTGGCCCGTTTTTCAACCGTGGCCGGTGAATTGGGTGCAGCTGATGCGGAACGGGATGTTCGTGGTTTTGCACTGAAGTTTTATACGGGGGAGGGAAATTGGGATTTGGTCGGCAACAATACGCCGGTCTTTTTTGTACGAGACCCCTACAAGTTCCCGGATTTTATCCACACACAAAAACGCCACCCCCGCACTCACTTGCGCTCCCCCACGGCCATGTGGGATTTCTGGTCGTTGAGCCCTGAAAGCCTTCACCAGGTGACCATACTATTCTCCGATCGTGGTTTGCCCATATCTCCATTGCATATGAACGGTTATGGCTCCCATACCTTCTCCTTGTGGAATCACAGTGGAGAACGCTTCTGGGTCAAATTTCATTTTAAGACTCAGCAGGGACATAGGTATTTCACCAATACGGAAGCTGAAGCTGTGATTGGACGCTCGAGGGAGAGTTACCAGGAGGCGATGTACAGCGCGATAGAAAATGGGGAATGTCCGAAGTGGACATTCCAAATTCAGGTCATGCCCGAGGCAGACCTTGGCAAAACAAGCTACAACCCCTTTGACCTCACCAAGGTTTGGCCCCACGGTGATTATCCACCTATCGAGGTGGGAACCATGGAGTTAAATCGCAACCCGCAAGACTACTTTGCAGAAATCGAGCAGGCAGCTTTCTCTCCATCCAATATCGTACCGGGTATCAGTTTCTCACCGGATAAAATGCTGCAGGCGCGTATTTTCTCCTATGCCGATGCACACCGTCACCGCTTGGGAACTCACTATGAGAGTCTCCCAGTGAATGCCCCGCGTTGTCCGGTCCATAATTACTATCGGGATGGTGAAATGAATACCACGGGTATCCGCAGTGGTAATCCGGATGCTTTTTATGAGCCGAATAGTTTTTCTGGGCCAGAGGAGGACCCAAAAGCGAAAGAGCCCCCGTTACCAATATCCGGTGCGGCAGATAGATATGACCACCGCAAAGGCAATGACGATTACAGTCAGGTTCGAGCGCTCTTTGATTTGTTCGACGATGAACAAAAACAGCGCTTATATAACAATATTGCAGAAGCGATGGCGGGTGTACCGGATGAAATAATTCAGCGACAATTGGCTGAGTTCCACAAAGTACACGCCAGCTATGCGGCAGGGGTAAAAATGGCGCTTTGAGGAGCGGTTCGCAGGTCCAGTTCAATAAACGGCCTTGGGATTTGCTTTCGAACTGATTACTGAGATGAGCGCGGGGGTTACATCTTGTGCGCAGTTGGGCAATCCGCTAGATTGCAGTGGTTCACCTCGCTCGGTAGTAAAGTAAGTCGGAAGAGAAGCCTTTTGGAGCGACCCTCGTGGGTTTTGACTTCGATCTGCCTGTAGGAAAAGCTGCCTGGCGCCTAGGATAAATTCCATATTCCGTTGCAGCAAGATTGGCAGCGGCCTAAAGATGAAGTAAGACCAGCTTAAAAATGAAGTACTCACCGCTTTCCGTAAAACAGGCTGCCCGCGCCCTGGCAGCGGGTGGTGTTATTGCCCATCCCACTGAATCTGTATGGGGCTTGGCTTGCGACCCCAATAACCTGCTGGCTGTCAGGCGCTTGCTACAACTTAAGCATCGCCCACTTGAGAAAGGTTTGATCCTGGTCTCCGGTGACAGAAGACATTTTGATCCGCTCCTTAGAAACCTTAGTGATCAGCAACAGGAACAGCTGGATTGCAGCTGGCCGGGACCGGTGACATGGCTCGTACCCCATCGGGGCTTAATTCCCGCCTGGGTCTGCGGAGTACATAAATCTGTGGCCCTGCGCTGCACCGATCACCCGTTTACTGCTGCGTTAACACGCGCCTTTGGCGGTGCTATCGTATCCACTTCAGCAAACCCGGCCGGGTCTCAGCCCGCCCGTAATAAGTACCAGGTACTACGCTATTTCGGCCGCGACCTCGACTTTGTCGGCGGCGGCTCGACCGGCGGCCGCAGCGCACCCAGTGAAATTCGCGATCTGCAAAGCGGCCGTGTGCTGAGGGCGGGTGCCTAACCTCAAACAGAGACGTAGTTTTCGCCTATGAGTGATATCGATACCAAGGAAGTAAAGGCCTATCTACTCGGCCTACAAGACCGTATTTGCAATGCCCTGAGCGAAGAAGACGGTCAGTCATTTCGTGAGGATAACTGGGACAGGCCCGGTGGTGGCGGTGGTCGAACTCGAGTGCTGGAAGAGGGGAATCTGATCGAAAAAGGCGGAGTGAACTTTTCCCATGTTTATGGGGATGGACTCCCGCCTTCGGCCACGGCTAATCGCCCCGAACTGGCCGGCTGTTCTTTTGAAGCGATGGGCGTCTCCCTGGTCATTCACCCGCGCAACCCCTACGTGCCCACTAGCCATGCAAACGTGCGTCTATTTGTGGCGAAAAAGCCAGGAGCTGAACCCATCTGGTGGTTTGGTGGCGGCTATGATTTGACCCCGTATTACGGTTATCACGAGGATGTCATACATTGGCACCAAACGGCCAAGCAGGCCTGTGAGCCTTTTGGCAGCGAGGTATACCCTCGTTTTAAGCAGTGGTGTGACAAATATTTCTACCTGAAGCATCGGGATGAAGCTCGGGGAGTCGGCGGGCTCTTTTTCGATGATTTTAACGAAGGTGGCTACAACAGCGCTTTTGCGCTTATGCGCGCTGTTGGCGATAGTTACTTAGAGGCTTATCTACCCATTGTGCAGAAGCGCAAAGAGGCTGCTTACGGTGAGCGCGAGCGTGAATTCCAACTCTACCGCCGTGGGCGCTATGTGGAATTCAACCTGGTCTTTGATCGTGGCACTCTGTTCGGATTGCAAAGTGGTGGGCGCACAGAATCCATTCTGATGTCCTTGCCGTCACTGGTGAGCTGGAAGTATGACTGGCAACCAGAGCCGGGATCTGCGGAAGAGAAGCTATACACTGATTTTCTGCCACACAGAGACTGGGTATAGCCAAGCAATTTGTCACAATGGAGGTTTGTTGTGCACCCATCGCGATTGGAAGGAATCAACTCCCTGTTTCTCGATTACAGGCGGCATTTTGAAACGGGAGATGTTGAGCAGATTGCTGACTTTTATCGTTTCCCACTGCACTACTACCGGGAAGATGGCGTAAAGCTCACCGTAGAACGGGATGAGTTTATCCAGCAGGTGGTTAAGCTCCTCAATGCTTATCGACGCCTTGGTGTCTGTCAGATTCTCGGCACTGTTACCGAGGTGATAGAGCTGAATAATTACAGCACCCTTGCGAGCTTGCGCTGGACCTTGCTACACCCGCAGGGGGAAGAAAAAGCGGTAGAGCTGTACAGCTCACAAACCCGCTATTTAGTCACCGAAGCTGCCGACGGCCTCAAAATTGACGGTTTAATAATTGTCGATGAAAGTGCCAAGATTCGTGAGGCAGCGAGAGAGCGCAAAAGGGCGGAATCATGAGTGACCGCTATGCGGTGGTGGGTAACCCTATAGAGCACTCCCTCTCACCGGAGATACACCGAGCCTTTGTTGCGCAAACAGGCGAGGATATCGATTACAGTAAACTGCTTGCTCCTCTGGATGGCTTTGTTAATTACGCGCGAACTTTTTTTGCTGAGGGTGGTTGTGGCCTCAATGTGACGGTGCCCTTCAAGCTGCAAGCATTTGAGATGGCGGATAACCTGACCGAGCGGGCTGCGTCAGTGGGAGCGGTGAATACCTTGGCACTGGCTGAAGGTGGAAAGATTCTCGGCGACAACACCGACGGGACTGGCCTGGTATTTGATATTTGCACCAACTTGGGCTGGAAAATCAAGGATCGGAAAGTTCTCTTGCTTGGAGCTGGCGGAGCCGCCCGGGGAGCATTGCTGCCAATCCTTGCGGAAAAACCAGCACATTTACATATTGCCAACCGCACCGCAGAAAAAGCGGTACAGCTTGCGGCAGAATTTTCCCAGTTGGGCGAATTAAGTGGTGGCGGCCTGGAGGAATTGAGAGGCTGCTACGACCTGATTATCAATGCGAGTTCCGCAAGCCTTGGGGGTGTGCTGCCGCCGCTTCCTGAAGGCTGTGTCGCCAGTCATGGTAAAGCTTACGACATGATGTACGCCGCCGAGCCAACGCCTTTTTTACAATGGGCGCGTGGACAGGGCGCAGAGAGTGCTGATGGCCTTGGGATGTTGGTAGAGCAGGCCGCTGAGTCATTTTTACTGTGGCGCGGTGTACGTCCTGAAACAGCGCCGATCATGGCCAAGTTGCGCCGGGACCTAAATCAGACAACCGAAAATTAAAAGAGAGAAAGCGTTGTGCGTGATATTGTGCGAAACCTGTCGATTTGTTTTGCTGTGGGGTGTTTCGGCGGGCTTTGCTATGCCGTGGGGTTATGGGCCATGGGGCGGTATGGCTTCACCCAGTTTCTAGGGGTAGATTTGGCGCCATCCCTGAGCAATGCCTACCTGTACCAGCGCGTAGTTTGGGGTGGAGTTTTCGGGCTGCTGTTTTTGTTGCCTTTGCGTAACGCCTGGTTAATACGGGGCTTCCTCTTATCCCTGGTGCCGGCAGGGTTGATGCTGTTGTATCTTCTGCCGCAGAGAGGTTATGACTACGGTGCTCTGGTACTGGGACAAATGACGCCCCTGGTTATCGTTCTAGCTTGTGCCATTGGCGGCATAGGTGCATCGGCACTGCTGCGGCTACAGGGTAAATAGTGAGGAGGCCTTGGTTGCCAAGGCCTGCCACATCACTGTTTAAATTCGATCTCAACCAGGCTGCAGCTTTGGGTATATCCCATAGCCCGCTTGATTGTGGGGAAGACCGACGCGGTAGCGACGCTGACCCCCAGCTCGATTCTCTGTCGGTTATCCAGTTGTGCACCTATCCGTTCATTGAGAACAGGATCGATCGTTTTGTAGCTGGCCACGGCTGTTGCAAAATCAAAAATGTCCTGCAAGTTCTCAGGCAGGCCGCTGCCGCCTTGGATACAAGCTTTCACCAAGTGGGGTTCAACACCAGCCTCTAGGGCCATACGCACATTCAGTTGCAGGCACATGCCGCAATCAGCTACTTGCATTGCCGCTATCTTACTCACCCAAAAAACATCAATAGGTAAAAACTCCCTGTGCATGGATAGGGGCTGAAAATTTCTAAATTTTTCAAAGCCTTCAGGAGAACCCTGAAGAAACTCGCGCAAGTAGTCCATGTCATAGCGGTATTTTTGGGAGAAGGCCTCCATTTCTTGGAGATATTGCTGTTTGGACATAGTTTGGTTCCTAATCAAGTCGGATTGAGTCACAGACCATCGGCCTACAACGCCAAGTCTTATGTAAAATCCTGATAGGTAAAAATTAGTTTCTATCGGATATTTCGATAGGTGGGCTGTAAAAGTTACCGTAGAGTCGCCGGGCCTCTCGGGCGAACCATTGCGCAGCTAAGCCTTGTGGCGTCTGCTTGGACCAGAGCAGATCCACACCGAGGCTCCAGGTATTGAGAGAACCGGTTAAGTTGAGCTCAACCAACCTGCCGCTTTTTAAAAAGGGGCGGGCCAGTTCGTAGGGCGCATTGACCCACCCAACCCCCTTACATGCCAGATCCAGGGCCTGTAGCAGAGAATCACTCCGCCAAGTCTGTGCAGAGAGCTGCCAACGGTACCTTTGGGATTCTGGTGCTGTGGTGATCTGTCGGTGCTGGGCCGCTTCATTCAATGAGGATTGTTTTTTCTGGGCAAGGGGATGTTCCGGGCAGGCCAGGCTAAGTACCCGCTGTTGTCCCAGGTTACTGGTATCCAGCGAGCTGGGATAGGAATCCCTTGAGGTGACAAAGGCAAAATCGGCTTCACCCAGTGTCACCTGCTGGACTGCTTCCTCCCCAGTAACACTGCCGAGCTGAAGCTCAGTATGCGGAAAGCGCTCGCTGAAAGTTACCAGCATATCGTTGAGTCGATCTGGCATTACCAGCTCTTCAAATAATATATTGAGCTGGGGCTCCTCTCCCCGCTGGAAGGAATTTGCCGCCTGTTGGAAGCGCTGCAACTGCCCCAACGATTGACGTGCTAATGGCAGTAATGCCAAAGCGGCGGCGGTGGGTTGGGGATATTTCCCTTCGCGGTTAAATAGAGTCAGCCCCAGGTCGAGTTCAAGATTTTGAATCAAGCTGCTTACAGAAGACTGAGCCCGGCTCACTTCGCGAGCAACCGCCGAAAAAGATCCGACTTCACAGGAGCGCACAAAAATATGCAGCTGGTCCATATTCAGGTTAAGCATAGCGGGGAGCCGGCTGTGACTATGGTTGCTGCTTAAGGAGATACTGATCTTTCAGTTTCACGTAGTTTTCAGCGGAATACTTAAAGAAAGCCTTTTCCTTGTCAGACAGGGGGCGCGCCTTTTTGCAGGGGGCGCCTACGTAGAGATAACCACTCTCCAGGGTTTTACCGGGCGGAACCAGTGCTCCGGCTGCCAGTACGACATCGTCCTCAATAATGGCTCCGTCGAGAACAATAGATCCGATACCAATTAAGATCCGGTTGCCGATGGTACAACCGTGCAGGCAGGCTTTATGACCGATAGTGACATCTTCGCCAATGGTCAGCGGCCAACCGTCGGCGTTGAATGGTCCCGCATGGGTGATATGGAGAACAGCCCCATCCTGTACACTGGTTCGCGCGCCGATGCGGATCTTATGCATATCACCGCGCACAACGGCCATGGGCCATACGGAGCAATCATCCCCCAGGGTAACGTCACCAATGACTGCGGATTGCGGATCGATATATACGCTGTCGCCAAGTTCTGGAAACTTCTCGCCGTGGGAATCATCGTGGCTGCGCAGTGGGGACATAAATAAGCTCCTGTACAATGAATCCTCTATCATAGCTTTATCCTAATTCGAGCACAGAGTCTTATATGTCCAATCCACTGTTGAATATCCCGCTGCTGCCGCCTTTTGATAATCTCGAGCCCGAGCAGGTGGAACCCGCCATCGCCGAACTGATTAAAACGTGTGAGCAAACCCTTCAACAGGGATTGGAGACCCCCAGCTGGGATAATACGCTGGTGCCTCTGGAACAGGCGGAAGACCAGCTAAATCGAGCCTTCTCCCCAGTCAGTCACCTGAATAGCGTTCTAAGTGGCCCCTGGCGGGCGCCCTATGAGGCCGCTTTAGCCAAAGTGACGGCTTACTGGACAAAGCAGGGGCAAAATCGCGAACTTTACGACCTGTACCTCCAATTAATGCAGTCGCCCGAATTTGCAAACTGGCCACAGGCACGCAAGAAGTCTTTGGAGCTGGGAGTCAGAGACTTTGAACTCGGTGGTGTAGGCCTTGAAGGAGAGGCCCGTGAAAAGTTTGCCGTTAACAGTCAGCGTTTGGCGGAGTTATCCAGCCAATTTGCCAACAATGTCCTCGATGCAACCAATGCCTGGACCTGGCATACGAATGATGAAGCTCAGCTTCAGGGGCTTCCTCAAACTGCTCTCGCCGCTGCACGGAATGCAGCTGAGGCAAAAGGCCTGGATGGGTGGCTGATTACCTTAGAGGGGCCCAGCTTTCTCGCTGTTATGACCCACGCTGAAAATAGATCTCTGCGTCGGGATGTCCATTTGGCTTTTGTTAGTCGCGCATCCGAAGTTGGTCCCCAGGCAGGTGAATACGATAACTCCGAAGTGATGGAGGCAATTCTCGCATTGCGCGCTGAACAGGCCAGTTTACTGGGAATGAACAGCTATGCGGAGTTGTCATTGGCCAGCAAAATGGCTCCAAATACAGAGCGGGTTTTGGAATTTCTACAGGATCTGGCAGAACGAGCCAGGCCAGCTGCCCAACGAGAAATGGCTGAGCTGAAAGCGTTTGCTGCAGACCAACTCAGTATTGAAGAGTTGCAACCATGGGATGTGGCCTGGGCCGCAGAAAAGCTCAAACAGCAGCGATACGCCATCAGCCAAGAGGAATTGAGGCCCTATTTCCCTTACGCCAAAGTCGTTGACGGCCTCTTTACTGTGGTGGATAAATTATTCGGAATCACAGTTGAAGAAGATACCAGCGTTGCTACTTGGCATGCCGACGTGCAGTTCTTTTGGCTGCTGAGAGATGGCGAAAAGATAGCTGGTTTCTATTTGGATGCGTTCGCGCGTGAGAAAAAGCGTGGCGGGGCCTGGATGGATACAGTAAGTAGTCGTCGCCACACGCTCAACGGACTCCAGTTGCCTATAGCTTATCTAGTATGTAATTTCAGTCCGGCTGCAGGTGATACCCCCTCACTTTTAACCCACACGGAAGTAACCACTTTATTCCATGAATTCGGCCATGGCCTCCACCATATGCTGACACAGATTGATGTGGCAGCAGTTTCTGGTATTAATGGTGTTGCTTGGGATGCGGTGGAAATGCCCAGCCAATTTCTGGAAAATTGGTGTTGGCAACCCCAGGCTATTTCCATAATTTCTGCACATTTCGAAACTGGAGAGGCTCTTCCCGAAGCTTTACTGAATAAAATGCTGGCAGCGAAAAATTTCCAGTCTGCCATGTTTACAGTACGCCAGTTGGAGTTTGCACTTTTTGATTTTCGCCTCCATGCCAGCGAAGAGGCATTGACCGCCGATAAAGTTCAGGTTTTACTGGATCAGGTACGAGCAGAGGTTGCTGTTGTGCCTATCGCCGCAGAAAACCGCTTCCAAAATGCTTTTAGCCATATTTTTGCTGGTGGTTATGCCGCAGGATATTACAGCTATAAATGGGCAGAAGTGCTTTCGGCAGATGCTTTTTCTCTATTTGAAGAAGATGGTATCTTTAATAGAGAGACGGGAAATAAATTTCTGCACAGTATTTTGGAACAGGGTGGTAGCCGTGATGCGTTGGAGCTGTTTGTTCAATTCCGTGGACGAGAGCCGCAAATTGATGCCCTATTGCGTCACTCTGGTATCGAGCAGCAAGAGCTGAATATCAGTCCTGTGTAACGGATAAGTCAATCATGAAATATTGAGTAGTAGTCATGATGAAGAAAGAAGATTCGGCTGAGTCTGGTAAGATCGTTAAAAAACGCTTTATTGCAGGGGCTGTGTGCCCCCGCTGTAGCGAAATGGATAAAATTATTAACTATCACAAGAATGGGAAAAATTATAGGGAATGTGTTGCCTGTGGGTTTAAGGATGAAATTCGATTGCAGTCAGCGCCAACAGAACTGTCTACTCGTGTTAACCAAGATACAGAGAAAGATATTCACGAGGAACCAGTGAAACTTATCCAACCCACAAGTAGCCGTAAAAAGTGAAAAAAATATTTTTTATACTGGTGGTTTTTATTACGGTTGCGATCATAGGTCTCTATGGCCTTGATCGCCATCGAAAAAATACAGAACGGCAGAGAGAACAAGTTGCCTATCTACTAACGAGCTGTGTGAATCAGGGGATACTTACGTTATTCCGTTTACAGGCTAATGACTGGAAGACTCATCCAGATTATTACATTGAAGAGGAAAATAGACTGGGAGCTGCGGTAAAAGCCCTACCCGATCAAATCCTTAAAGGGGAGTCTTTTGAAAAGTGGAGACATGCAATAAAGATTTGTGACAAGCTCACAAGAAATAGTAATTTGCAACATGTCACTATTTTTCGCCCCCTGGGCGATTTCTCCGAAAAGGAGATCTCCAATATATATACCTTGAAAGATCGCGGTGCTCTGCGGAAGCGTGAAAAGACTATTCACGCACTATATGAATCAGCAGAAGCTGCTGCTCGCTATATGAAAGACCTAAAGCGTGATATCAACACGCAATTAAAAGCCTTTCGTTTTTCAGATGAAGAGCGCGAATTAACTCTTCAAAGAATCAGTTCTCAGGTTTTAGATAATTACCAACAAGGTAATTTTTCCAAAAAGCAGGCAGATACCTATCTGGAAAGGGTATCTCTTTTTTACAAAACCATGGCCGAGAACCCAAAGTCCTACAGTGTCCGAAATGGCAGCCTATATTTTTATAGCCAAGAATTAAAGCAGAAGGTTGAAGACTTATATAATGCTGTCATCCAGGGAGAAGGAGCGTTTTATGGAAATTTTAAGCAAATTTTAGTGCAAAAACAGGTGCGGTCTTCAAGCTATTAAAAATGTGAGTGGGCTTTATTATTTGTTGCTTTGCCCGCTCATTATTTACCAACCTGAGATTATAGCTTTAAATGTGTTTGTAGCATCGTAAGAGATTTACTATTTTGATAGTGAGTAACCCTGACTGAAATAGTTAATTTCTTAATCGCAAAATGTGTCATAGTTGTTATTTATACATTAAAAAATAACTCTAAATATCCTGCCACGTTTTACTGTAATTTACGTACCCAGGAATTGGTTACAGTGTAGTATTGAAAATATACTATGAGCCCTAAAGATCGTGCTCCAATCCACAAAAACAAGCTGAACCATATGCCTGTATTCCCCCAATCCCTTGTAAACCACCAGGCGGGAAAGAAAACCAGTACTGAGGCTATAAACATAGTATTACGCATATCGCGACTTTTCCCAGCACCGATAAAAACACCATCGAGCTGATAGCTCCAAACCGCTAATAAAGGTAGTGCACAGAGCCACCAATATACCTGTTCCGCTTGGAAAATTACTGGTTTGATATCTGTAAATAAGGACAGAATTAAGGGTTTCCCTGAAACTAGAACCAGCGTAATCAGGACAGCGCTTCCAAGGGCCCACAAACTTGCACTGCGAACGGTATTTCTGAATAGAGCCGATGATCTCTTTGCCATGGATTCCCCAACCAAGGCCTCGGTAGCATGAGCAAAACCATCCAGGGCATAGGAAGTCATCATTAATAACTGTATAAGAATAGCATTTGCAGCAAGTACATTATCACCTTGGGCTGCCCCTTGTGCAGTAAAAAAAGTGAGTGTTAGCAAAAGCAAACAGGTTCTTATAAATAAGTCTGTATTTATCTTTAAAAGATTGATCCATGGGGATGAATCGATCCAGGGGAGAAGTTTCTTCTGCCCAATTTCTTTGTGTATATAAGACCAGATATCAACATGAACCCTGGTAAGAAGATAGAGACCCAGTAGAAATGCAAAAATATCAGCGAGTACGGTTGCCGCTGCTGCACCTTTTGCCCCTAGGCCCAGGCCAAGAATAAATAGGAAATCGAGGGCTATGTTCAGTAGATTGGCAGCGAAAAGTATATATAGAGGCGCACGGCTATCTTGTCGACCAATAAAAAAACCCAGAATGGCAAAGTTTGCCAGAGCCAGTGGGGCAGATAACAGACGTATTTGTAGGTAGGCCAGTGCGTGGGGTTGTGCTTCCTGACTGGCATTCATCCACTCAACGATATAGTAGATTAAAGGAGAGGCAACAATAAACAGAATGATTCCCAGCCCCATGGCTAATACTAGTGCACGTACTAACCATTGAATCCCAAGATCTGTACTCCGAGCCACCAGTCCGGTAGTACCCATGCGCAGAAACCCAAATGCCCATAAAAGCATCGACATTACGCTAGCACCGATAGCTACACCGGATAGGTACTCTGCAGATGGGAGGTGACCAAGAATTGCGGTATCTACTATCCCGAGTAAGGGCACTGAAATATTACTCAGGATCATTGGCCAAGCCAGATTCCAGACGCGAGACATGGGTTGGGATTCAAGTTTTGTAGAAGAAGGCATAAGTCATAACAACTAACGGATAGATTGGCTTCTAGCCGAAATCGGAAAAAGAAAAGCTGTGTAGGCGGATTCTACCAATGGTAACAGTACAGAGCCGATAAGTTACTTTTCCTAAATCGGTCTCCCAATACTGCTATTAGCAATTCATTTCGTAACGCTTACAAAATCAAAACGAAATATTTGGCGGAAAAATCATTTTGAGTGAGTGTAGATAGTACAGGATTCTGTATTGATCTGCCTGACAATACTCAAGCTTATTGAAACTAATCTGCCTTGGTTGTGTGACGCAGTCAGAATTTAGTATTAGAGATTAAAAATCGTTGTCAATCTGTGTAAAAGCAATCAGGGGCACTGAACCCGAGGGTTTATACTTCTCTTGGCAGCATTATTAATGCTTGATGAGTTGTCATCTTTCACCAAATAAATTGCCATGTCTCTATTTGGAGCGACTTTTTTTCTACTTGTGGAAAAGTATCCTATCAAAGAGGTTAAATTTATTTGTTAATCACCGAATTTTTTCACAAAGCGACAACGTTATTCAAAAATGATCCCGATTGACTTTTTCTTGTCGATGTGTTCCTTTTGTACCTGCAGTAGTTGCGACAAATAAAGAAACTGGTTGTTGGTTGTACCTTTCCGGACGACGGCATCTGGAGTAAAAAATCTTTTACTAAGAATAACAAGTTGCACTGACGGCAGTAACGCGAGGTGGTCTCCTCGCCCAGTGTATGTAGTCTTGTGTTACTACAGTATGTCCACAAATTTTGTGTGGAATTAATCCTGTTAGGCAGTTGATACAGGTAAAATTCGCTTATCCGTGAAGGCCAGTGGCCAAAATAAAAATTACGGGTTTCCCTGAGAGACCCGCAACCACGGAGATCTGTAGGCGATGTTGAAAGGCTTTGATCGGCTGTTCGCCTTGCTGGCTACTTCGCTATCTGCACAAGAGGTGTTAGCGAATGAGCAGGACGTTGAACGCTGGGGGGTTAATATGCCCCAGGGGGTGACAGAAGTCGCCCAGACCACCTACGAGCTACACATGCTGATCTTTTGGATTTGTGTGGCTATAGGGGCATTGGTGTTCAGCATCATGTTCTACAGCATGTGGCGTCACCGCAAAAGTAAGGGATACCAAGCGGCCCAATTTCATGAGAGCACGGTTGTGGAATTGGTGTGGACTATTATTCCCACCGTTATCCTGATTCTGATGGCGATTCCGGCCACCAAAACGCTCTATGATATTTACGATACTGAGGAAGAAGATCTCAATATCGTAATCACCGGTTATCAGTGGAAGTGGAAATATGAATATCGGGGCACTGATGTTTCATTCTTTTCCAGCTTGTCCACTCCCAAAGCTCAAATTGATAACCTTCAGCCTAAGGGTGCTAACTACCTCCTAGAAGTCGATGAGCCCCTGGTTGTTCCTATCAAGAAAAAAATACGCTTCCTGATTACTGCCAATGATGTCATACATGCGTGGTGGGTCCCAGATCTAGCCGTTAAAAAAGATGCTATCCCCGGTTTTATCAATGATGCCTGGACGCGTATTGAGGAGCCGGGAATATATCGCGGGCAGTGTGCTGAATTGTGCGGAAAAGACCATGGCTTTATGCCTATTGTTGTGAAGGCAGTGCCACAGGCGGAATACGATGCCTGGCTGAGTTCTCGTGCAGCAGAAGCCATAAAAATGCGTGAACTTACAGCGAAGACATTTACCTTCGAAGAGCTTTTTGCTCAGGGTGAAAAAGTCTATACACGCACATGTGCCGCCTGCCACCAGCCGAACGGGCAGGGAGTACCCGGAGTATTCCCGCCGATTGCTGGATCAAAAATTGCTACCGGTCCCCTCAATGGCCACTTAGATATCGTTATCGATGGTTCTACGGTAAACCCCGCAATGCAGGCTTTTGGTGAGCAGCTATCAGAAGTGGATCTGGCAGCGGTAATTACTTACCAGCGAAACGCTTTCGGCAACGAGATGGGTGATACGGTCCAACCCGTAGATATCCTCAACTTTAAGAATAAGCAGTAAACGCCCGGAGGAATTTAAGAATGGCACATGGTCCTCAACCCGGTATAAAGCGTTGGCTCTATACGACCAACCACAAAGATATAGGCTCTATGTATTTGTGGTTTAGTTTTGCGATGTTCCTGCTCGGCGGATGTATGGCATTGGTTATACGCGCTGAATTATTCGAGCCCGGTTTGCAAATTGTACAGCCGGAATTTTTCAATCAAATGACCACAATGCATGGTCTGATCATGGTATTTGGTGCAGTTATGCCGGCTTTTGTGGGGTTGGCTAACTGGATGATACCAATGATGATTGGTGCGCCAGATATGGCACTGCCAAGAATGAATAACTGGAGTTTTTGGATTTTGCCCTTTGCTTTCGCAATGTTGGCATCGACCTTATTTATGGAAGGGGGTGCGCCTAATTTCGGTTGGACATTTTATGCGCCACTTTCAACGGAATATGCGCCACCCAGCGTAACTTTCTTCATTTTTGCCATTCATATTATGGGTGCCTCGTCCATCATGGGTGCGATCAACATTATCGCTACCATTTTGAATATGCGTGCTCCTGGTATGACCTTGATGAAAATGCCGTTGTTTGTATGGACCTGGCTGATCACTGCTTACCTTTTGATTGCTGTAATGCCGGTGTTAGCTGGAGTAGTGACCATGATGTTGATGGACATTCATTTTGGCACAAGTTTCTTCAGTGCAGCCGGTGGCGGTGATCCGGTTTTATTCCAGCATGTGTTCTGGTTCTTTGGACACCCGGAAGTTTACATCATGATTTTGCCGGCCTTTGGCATTATCTCTGCAATTATCCCCACCTTCGCTCGTAAGCCTCTTTTTGGATACAGCTCGATGGTATATGCCACCGCAGCAATTGCATTCCTGAGCTTTATCGTATGGGCGCACCATATGTTTACTGTGGGAATGCCGATTGCTGGTGAGCTGTTCTTTATGTATGCCACAATGCTGATCGCTGTACCTACAGGAGTGAAAATCTTTAACTGGGTTTCCACTATGTTCCGGGGATCCATGACGTTTGAAACCCCGATGCTTTTTGCAATTGCATTCATCATTCTTTTCGCCATCGGTGGATTCTCTGGTCTGATGCTAGCGATTGCGCCTGCAGACTTCCAATATCACGATACGTACTTTGTGGTTGCCCATTTCCACTATGTGCTGGTTCCTGGTGCAATCTTCTCAATTACTGCTGGTGTTTACTATTGGTTGCCCAAATGGACTGGCCATATGTATAGCGAAGTCATGGGCAAGGTACATTTCTGGCTGGCATTTATTGGTCTCAATGTAACTTTCTTCCCAATGCACTTTGTTGGTCTGGCCGGCATGCCACGTCGGATACCTGATTACGCACTGCAATTTGCGGATTTCAATCAAATATCCAGTATCGGTGCCTTCCTGTTTGGCGCTGCACAAATAGTATTTTTGTTTAATGTGGTACGAACTGTAATGGGCGGGAAAAAAGCATCCGATCAGGTTTGGGATGATCCTGAGGGACTGGAATGGACGGTTGCTTCCCCTGCCCCATATCACACGTTTAGTACGCCACCGGTTGTACGCTAACCTATGAAAGTTGGAGCAAATGCAAAGGTAACTATCAAGCTGCTGGCCGTGGCGACCAGCATGCTGGTATTTGCAATTTTCATTATGCCGCCTATTTACGATGTCTTCTGTGAAATCACAGGACTCAATGGTAAAACCGGTGGTCGTTATGAAGCTGTGCCAGCTGCGGTTGATAAAAATAGGCTGGTCACAGTGCAATTTGTGGCAAACAATAATGAAAATATGCCATGGGAATTTCGCCCGAGTGTGATGTCTTTGAAAGTACACCCTGGAGAAATTAAAGATACTGTTTTTATTGCAGAAAATAAGACATCTAGGGATATGGTTGGTCAGGCAATTCCCAGTATGGTTCCTTTCAAAGCTGCTGAGTACTTTCATAAAACAGAGTGTTTTTGCTTCAACCAGCAAGAATTAAAAGCGGGAGAGACTGCAGAATTACCACTACGTTTTATTGTGGATCCAGATCTTCCCGCAAGTGTTAATACTGTAACGCTTTCCTATACGTTGTTTGATGTAACGGAAAGGTTTGCCAATAAAACCGATAAGAATGATATCGACCCCGAGCGAGAGGGATAAAAATTATGGCTAGTGAAAGCAGTTATTACGTGCCCGAACAATCCAGGCTGCCAATTTTTGCGACGATAGGTTTATTCCTAATAGCGTTCGGCGCAGCAAATTGGATTAATGGAGGAAGCTCTTATATTTTCTTCACCGGTGCATTAGCGATGGCCGCAGTTTTGTGGTTTTGGTTTGCTGCCGTAATCAAGGAGAATATGGCAGGGCTCAACAGTGAACAGCTAAAGAGATCATATGTTTGGGGAATGGGCTGGTTTATATTTTCTGAGGTGATGTTTTTTGCTGCATTTTTTGGAGCACTTTATTACATACGCAATTTTACGGTTCCCTGGCTAGGTGGTGAAGGTGATCGAGGAATTTCCAATATGCTTTGGGAGGGATTCGAAAGTAGCTGGCCTCTATATGTGACTCCTGACGCCGCAGCAAACGGAGAAACTGCAAAATTCATGGGGCCTAAAGATGTGATAGACCCATGGCACTTACCACTATGGAACACCATCATACTTCTCTCCTCCAGTGTAACTGTGCACTTCGCACATGTTTTTCTGAAAAAGAATCAAAGAAAAAATTTCAATATATTACTGGCAATCACTGTGGCATTGGGTGGGGCGTTTATTTTTCTACAAGGTAAAGAATACTACGAAGCCTATCAACACTTGGGGTTAACACTTGAGTCAGGAATCTATGGTACAACATTCTTTATGCTGACCGGATTTCATGGTGCCCATGTCACACTCGGTACAATTATGTTGTTGATCATGTTGTTAAGGTCTGTGATAGCCAATCATTTTAGACCTGATGATCATTTTGGCTTTGAAGCAGCAAGTTGGTATTGGCATTTTGTCGATGTAGTTTGGGTCGGGCTGTTTATATTTGTATATGTTCTAGGTGCTTAATGTGGGCAAGGCTTTCTATCGTATTAATAGAAAGCCTTTGTTTTCTTAATATTTATCAGCCCAAGGTGCCGTTTTTGCCAAAATGCCACTTTCAAAGCCGTACCAAATGGCAAGAAGTAAGAGTGACGCTAGGAGTATTCTAATACCTAATGCGTAGAGTGTGCGCTTGGATTGAGGTGTTCCCATATCTCTAAGTAGAAAAAAAAGTGCACTTGAAAGACTTGCAAGTACGGAAAGGAATAGGACAACAATAACAATCTTTAGCCACATTTTATTATTTTCCATTATTTATGTAGTTGCGCATGATAGTAGATATTCCATCAGCTTCTGCGAAAGATATCAGTTTACCACTGATTCGCAATTGGCCCATCACGATATTTTCTCTGGGTGCATTCATCCTTTTTATCTTTTTAGGATTGTGGCAGCTTGATAGGGCAAAGCAGAAAGTCGAACTTATACAAAAGGTAGAGAGTAGGCTCTCTCTGCAACCGCAGGAAATCTCAAATCTAAGTTCTTATCAAGAGTATGCGTCTGTAACTTTAGTGGGAGTTTTCCAGAAGGAAATATATTTTCTGGATAACAGAACAAGAAACGGTCGTGTTGGCTATGAAGTACTACAAGTATTCTCAACAGAAAGTACTGATTGGCTTATCAATAGAGGTTGGATTCCCTCTACTGGCGACCGAGATAGCTTACCTGAAGTAACAGCTTCACTTGATGTGAAATCACTTCAGGGCTACTTATACCCTATCGATACTGAAACCTCCTCGAGTGTTAGTCTAGACCCGGTTTTTAATAATAGAATTCAACAAATAAATTCAAATTTCATTGAGACTATAGGCTTAGTTAACAATGGATGGTCGATCCGTTTGTTTGCGGATTCAGGTGCAGCTTTAATTACTGATTGGAATTTTTTCAATAGTGGCCCTGAAAAACATCAAGCGTATGCTTTCCAGTGGTTCACGATGGCAATAGCTGTCTGGCTTTTATGGGCTTATTCAGCCACAAATATTATTTTTAGATTACGTCGTAGATTGAGTAGAAGTTTGAAAAAGGAGTTTTAAAATGAAATCAAATAGTCAGCCAGTTTCACCTGAAAGAAATCTGAGCAAAAGGAAGCCAGCGAATAAAATCATTCAAGGACTCTCAGTGCTAGCATCCGTCGTACTCCCAATTACAGCTGCCTATGTCGTTTACTATACGGGCTTAGGCATGCCTAAAGAGACGATTAATCAAGGTGAATTATTGCAGCCCCCATTTGATATCACTGAAATAAAAATCACCTTTCAAGGACAACAGCAATCCCTGGCACAAGAGGGAGAATCAAAATGGCGATATCTAATATTAAGTGACAGTGATTGTGGTAAAGATTGTGAAGATCTCCTGTATATAAGTAGGCAGGTTCATATTCGGCTGGGGGAAAAAGCTCATAGGGTTGAGAGGTTACTGGTGGTTGGTGATAGTTTGGATGAAAAACGACAAGAACAAATACAAACTGAGCATCCGAAACTAAAAATAGTGAATTTGGATGATGAAAACTTTAAGCAGTTGGTACAGAAAACTGATCATGGCGGTGTAACTTCAACCAAGGCATTGCTGGTTGATCAGGAGGGTTATGCAATGATGGCCTATGATCGGCAGCATAGCGGAAACCAATTACTTAAAGATATAAAAAGATTATTGAAGTACTCCTACGAGCAATAAGATTATTATTCGGAGATTTTCAGTAGTGTCTAAACAAAAAACCCCTAAGAATTGGCGACATATCATTACCTGGGCGGCCTGTATTCTCGCTGTCGTAGTTGTTGTTCTAGGTGCATTTACTAGGCTGGTGGATGCCGGTTTGGGCTGTCCAGACTGGCCTGGTTGTTATGGTCATCTCACCTGGCCGAATGATATAAAAGAAATTAAAACGGCCAATATGATTTTTCCGGACTCTCCGGTAGATGTTAGTAAAACTTGGCCGGAAATGGTTCATCGATACTTTGCAGGAACTTTACTTTTATTCGTTGTATTACTCACTTATCTTGCTTGGAGAGATCGGCAAGCCCCAACCTTTAAGCAAACACATATTCTTTTAATTATTATTATACTGCAAGCTGCTTTTGGGATGTGGACGGTAACCTTGAAGCTTTGGCCGCAGGTAGTTACTGCTCATCTATTAGGTGGAATGGCAACATTATCTATGTTGTGGATTCTCTGTGAAAGGTTGGCTGATAAACCTAGACAATTACATGGGAGGTATTTACCGGGAATAAGGCGATTACGACTACTTGCACTGACTGCAGTTGCAATAGTAATTCTACAGATTGGACTCGGTGGTTGGACCAGCTCTAATTACGCAGCTTTAGCCTGTCCAGATTTTCCAACTTGTCATAACCAATGGTGGCCACAGGCAAACTTTGTAGAAGGCTTTAATATTTTTCAACAAATTGGCCCAAATTATTTAGGTGGTGCATTAGAGAATGATGCACGTACAGCCATACATCTTGCCCATCGTATTGGAGCACTGATTACAACAGCAATTGTACTTATTCTTTCATTTTTAGCTTGGAGATATGGATTGAGAGGTTGGTCATTATGGCTTACCGGGGTACTACTTCTTCAAGTCAGCTTGGGAATAGCAAATGTTGTTATGTCTCTACCATTAGGGATTGCTGTGGCACACAATGCTGGTGCAGCTCTTCTACTTCTTAGTTTGCTAACTTTTTGTTATCGAATATACACAATGAATGCCGTCATTATAAATAAACAAGAGGTAGTCGATGTGGAAGTAATAGAGCGGGGAGAAGGTTTAACTACCGTATCCAATCTTAATTAGATACTAAGCGTATATAAATATAAAAATAGGTGCGAATATGGCCATAAACTCCACGGGAATACATCAAATTCAATGGCGGGACTACTATGAGCTTACTAAGCCTCGAGTAGTTATGCTTATGCTGTTAACTTCTGTTATTGGAATGTTTTTAGCTGTTCCAGGAATGGTGCCGCTAGATATTTTAGTATTTGGTAATTTGGGAATTGCATTTTGTGCGGGTAGTGCTGCGGCAGTAAATCATTTAGTTGATCGTCATATTGATACAAAAATGGCTCGTACCAGTAATCGCCCGATTGCGAAAGGACGGCTTGAGCCAGTTAAAGCGGTTGCTTTTGCTCTTATCTTGGGTGTGACAGGAATGTTTATCCTGTTGGTTTTTGTAAATGCCCTTACCGCTTGGCTAACCTTAATATCTCTTCTCGGATATGCGGTGATTTACACTATGTTCCTGAAACGCGCCACACCACAAAACATTGTTATTGGCGGGCTTGCAGGAGCCGCTCCGCCCCTACTGGGATGGACTGCGGTTACTGGGGAAGTGCATGGGCATGCATTGTTGTTAGTATTGATTATTTTTGCTTGGACCCCTCCACACTTTTGGGCCCTTGCCGTACATAGAAAAGAAGAGTATGCAAAAGCTGATGTTCCTATGTTGCCGGTTACACATGGAATACCCTATACAAACCTAAATATAGTTTTGTATACCTTTATTTTACTGGCCGTTAGCCTATTGCCCTTTGCCACCGCGATGTTTGGGTGGTTATATTTGCTGGGAGCTGTCGTACTTGGATTTGGTTTTGTTTATTGGAGCCTTGTAATGCTCATTGGAAAAGATCCCAATGCTGGCATGGAGACTTTTAAATATTCAATAATTTATTTAATGGCACTATTTTTTATCATGCTATTAGATCATTATTTAATTGAGGTGTGAGGGAAAAGTGGAAAATCAATATTCTGCCATCGATAAACAGAAACGTGGAATTAGAATTACCGTTATTATTCTTCTAGTATTGATTCTTGCTGTGCTTGCTGGATTTATACATAAGCTCGGACAACCTCGTATTATTACTGATGAGGAACTTAGAATTAATGGCACTGTAAAACTGCAGAGACCAAGAATCATAGAAGATATACAATTATTGTCTGATGACAGTAGAGATTTCTATACCAAAGACTTTCAAGGTAAGTGGACTTTGGTATTTTTTGGGTTTACCCACTGTCCAGATATCTGTCCAACAACTCTATCTACACTTAATAATTTTTATAACACTTTAGACGAAAGTACCAGGGCATCTACAGACGTAGTACTCGTATCGGTTGACCCAAGCAGGGATAAGCCGGAGCAGTTGGGGCAGTATGTCCGTTATTTTAATTCTGAATTTCGTGGTATTACCGGTGATTTTTTTAAGCTGAAGAAATTTGCCACTCAGCTAAATGTACCTTTTAATAAAGTTTCTCTTGCTGAGGGCGGTTATACTATCGATCATGGATCTCAAGTTGTATTAATTAATCCTAGAGGACATTATCACGCCTTTTTTAAGGCACCTCTAGATCCTGCGAAAATGAAGTTGACCTATCGTTCAATACGAGCGACCTTTAATGGATAGTGAAGGAATCGCATGAGTCATTGTTATCAACTAAGATATTAATTCTGGGCCAATCGATGCAAAATGAAGTTGCTGCTTTAAGGAGAAGAGGAGATCAGACACCATCTGGTATGGTTAGTCCTTGGGCTGCACCTATCTTGCTATCACTTTGTATAATTCCTTTTGGCTGGAGTGGGCTTATAGCCCCTTTAATCTGGATTTTCCTGCGAGCAATAGAGTCTACTAGCAGTTGGCCGAGAGCGCTGTCTTTTCTTTCTGTAGCAGTTTTAATGCTGGTATCGGGGTTAAATTTGCTTCCCGGTAGTGAACATATCCAGGTATTGCCACCCTATATAGATGCAAGTGGTAATCTTATCTATGCCAGCATAAACAGCGGTAAAGCAGTTATTGCTATTGCTTTATTGGCTTTTATGTTGCGCATGAAGCAGTCCTTCCGTTTTACGGACTTACCCTATCTTTTATTGGCTATATTTACTCCCGTTGCATTGGGTCTACTCCTATATACGCCTTCGATAAAATTTACTGGCACTATCGCCGTTGCGGTAATGATAAACTTAGTAATTGTTTGCATTTCTGAAGAGGGGTTCTTCCGGTGGATATTACAGCGGGGTACCGAAGAACTATTAGGGCGCTGGCGCTGGTTATCCGTACCAGTTGTAGCTACGGTGTTTGTGCTTCTACATGGAGGGTGGTCAACAGATATCTCCGCAGTTCTATTATTGATAGTCGCCTCAATCTGTTATGCATTGATTTGGACATTGCGGCAGAATTTTTGGATATGCGTAATGACGCATTGGGGGGTAAATCTTTTGCATATGCTCTTGTTGCCTTACCCGTTACCTGGCTAGGCCATATATCATCTGCTTTGGATCATTGTTTTATTGTTACCCCTAAGATTCAGCCAATCTGCAGTTATAAGAAAGACAACGATTTAATCTTTGTAGATTAACAAATCAAAGTAATGTATTTAAGAAATGTGATTCTAGATGAGCACCATCTACGGTAAATTTTCTAGATATATTTATACAAATAGGGAGATTGTCATTTGAAAAATTATTTTTTAGTTGGGACATTATGTGTACTAACTTGCAACCCTGTATTTGCAGGTGAAGGTAAAGATCTAGCTCAAGAGCTGGTTCAAGAGTATTTGATTGTTGATGGACATGTAGATGTTCCCTATCGTCTCGAACAAGCTGAAGAGGATGTTGGACTTAGTACGGATAAGGGAGACTTTGATTACCCTCGAGCTAAAGCAGGTGGACTAAATGCCCCCTTTATGTCTATTTATGTCCCTGCAGAAAAGGAGGACGAGGGTATTGCCAAATCGTATGCAGATACTTTGATTGATAAAGTGGAGGCAATGGTCAAACAGCACCCGGATAAGTTTGCAATACCTAAGTCAATAAATGATCTACAAAAGCAAGTCGATGCTGGCTTAATTTCCTTACCTTTGGGTATAGAGAACGGGGCTCCTATTGAGGGAGATCTTGCCAATTTAAAGTATTTCTCTGATAGAGGGGTGAAGTACATTACCTTAGCCCACTCAAAGAGCAATCATATCTCTGATTCCTCGTATGATAAAAACAGGCCCTGGGAAGGCTTGAGTGCATTCGGAAAGCGCTTGGTACGAGAGATGAATCGGATGGGAGTAATGATCGATATTTCCCACGTATCAGATGCAGCTTTTTGGCAAGTTGTTGATTTATCCGCTGTTCCTGTTATCGCTTCACACTCTTCGGCAAGGCATTTTACGCCGGGATTTGAACGAAATATGAATGATGAAATGATAAAGGCGTTAGCTGACAACGGCGGTATCATCATGGTGAATTTTGGCTCTACTTTTATTAGTGGTGATTCACTGAATTCATATCGTGAAATAACTAATCAGGTTGAGAAATTTGCTAAAGAAAAGGGTTTACCCAAGGATAGTAAGGAAGTTGAGGAGTACTCCGATAAGCTTTCAACTGAGAAGTTCATTTATGCAGATTTGGAAGATGTTCTTGATCATTTCGACCATATTCGTGATTTAGTGGGAGTGGATCATATAGGCATTGGATCGGATTTTGACGGTGTCGGAGATAGCTTGCCCGTCGGCTTAAAAGACGTCTCTCAATATCCTAATTTGGTTGAAGGCCTGCTAAAGCGTGGGTATAGCAAGCAGGACATTAAAAAAATTCTAGGCGGAAATTTAGTTAGAGTTTGGCAAGCTAATGAAGATTACGCCAAGCGCAATAAAGGATGAGACTCACACTCCTCTAACCAGCTGAGGCTGCACTATTCTGTCAATAATGTTCAAACGGGCAAAGCCCGTTTGTTTTGTATTATTAATGCAGAAAATGCTTTTGGCCGGTTATTTTCGATCTAAGAAAGTACGATTGATGGTGGGTTGGACTGGGTTGTCGATTGCCGGTGTATTCTTTCTGTGGGGAATTTTGGGTTTTATTCCCTTTATTCCCTCAATGTTAGATATTTTTGGCGTATTGGGATTGCGAATTCCTGCGGCCCTCACCGTGCTTGGATTACTGATGGCTGCAATAGGATTTTGGGAGTTCGATGAAGATTAGAGGGCTTGCTAGGTGTTGAAGGCGTCAGATTTCTTTATCTTGTTGGCAGTTTTAGTTTCACTGGTATTATCCGCCGGTTTATGGTTTAGCGGCTATAAGGAGCAGGGCATATTTACCGCCCTTTGGGTTCCAACCGTGCTCACTTTGGGTATCTATTTCAAAGTGACGGCTCTATTGGCCCGCAGGAACTGACTGTGCCAGAGTCTTACTTGCTTTTTATTGGGATAGCAGTCTCACTGTTTGAATTGATCGGTATTATGCTGGGTATCCATGAGTTTCGTAAAGCGGGACTGGAAATGGCTAAACAGAGAATTTCCCTAGAGGCTGCTGCAAAGAAGGCTAGACAGAATATAGAGAACAAATAAATAGCGGCTGAAAAAGCAAAGCGGCGAAAATTGAAAAGGGGAAGCGTAAGCTTCCCCTTTTTTATGTGCTGATCTACTTATAGTGATTAGAAACTATAAGTCATCTTGCCGTAGATAAAGCGACCACGGGGATCGTGTTGTGACTGCACATAACCATAAAGGTCTGCGTCGCCATCACCGATAGCGAAGGGCGGCTCCTCATCGAAGACATTATCCGCCCCCAGGCTCAACACCATATTCTCGAAGCCGGTATAACGGGCCTGCATATTCATGGTCAGGAAGGAGTCTACAGTGCGGGAGTTATTGCTGTCATAGTCGAGAGTCCCGTCGAAATCGATGTCCGGGGTATCCTCAAACTCACCAATATAGCTGAGTCCGGCACTAAATCCGAAGGTGTCAAAGGTCCAGTCAGCGGTAGCGTTCCAACGGTGTTGTGGATACTCGTACTCTCCGGCCAGATCGCGGGTGATAAATGCGTCTCCGCTGGAGTTCAGTTCAACACGCTCAAATTCAGCCAGGTAGGAGTAATCCAGGCGCAGGCCAAGCTCTCCGCCCACAAGCTCGAATCCGCTGTAGACAATACTTAGGTCGACGCCTGATACGTCCTGTTCGCCGATATTGGTGAAGCTGCTGTCAATAGATTGCAGGGCGCCAAGGGTTTGGCCGTCAACTGGTGTATCGCGACGGCACACGGTGCTGTCTTGGTCCCAACAGTAGAGGTTGTAGATATAGCCGAAGGGGACCTCGTCAATCTTACCTTCCTGGGTGATATTCCAATAATCCAGAGACAGTCGCAGGTCCTCTATAGGCTCGTAAACAGCGCCAATGTTGAAGGATTCAGACTCTTCCGCATCCAGGTCCGGGTTTCCAGAGAAGATAATGGTGTAATCGGTGCTCGCGCAGTAAGCATCGTTAACTTCACAGCCGTAGGTATCGACAAAGAATAGGGATTCCTGTGATGGGCCGAGACCGACCTGCGCCAATGATGGCGCGCGGAAGCCGGTGCCCCAAGAGGCGCGCAAGGACAGCTGATCAGTTGCAGTCCATAACAGATTTGCCATGGGGTTGGTGGTGCTGCCAAAGTCGCTGTAATCATCGTAGCGGGCGGCCACAGTCAGATCGAACCTGGCGGGGAGGGGAATAGCTACCTCTACATAAGCGGAGGAGATATCCCGGCTGGCGCTGGCGGATACGGACTCAGTACCGAAGATCAAACCGCGCTGGAACTGGTCATCAGGGATATCGGAAGCCTTTTCCTCTCGGTATTCCAGGCCTGCGGCCATTGCGATGGTGCCACTGGCGGTATCGACTAAATCTCCATTGACTGAGAAGTTATAGCTGGTCAGGTCAGACTTGCCTTGTCGGACCAGGCTGGTGGTGATGGCATCAATCACTGAGTCCGGGTTCTGAACCCCGCCAAACGGATTATAGTTACCGGCATTAATCTGCTCCTGTAACAGGTCCGTACGCACCCAGCCTTGGGAGCGGTCACCGGTCTGGGTTGTTTCACTGCGGGAGCGCTGAACAGAAGCCTCCCAGTCCCAGTCGGCGACAGAGCCGCGCAGGCCGAAGACACCGCGTAAGTTATCGGTTTCGATATCCCACTGGCGGGCGCCTGCATCCACGGTACGATAGCGGTAAATATCCACATCTTCGCCGAATGGGTTATTGGGATGATCTGCCAGTACATAGAGACCCGCGTCGCCATCGAGGGGGGTGGGTGCACCCTGGGCTACGGAGGTATTGTGCTGAACAGCGACCTCGCTAAAGAACTCCACGCCTTCGGCCAACTGGGTATGGCCAAGCATTAATAGGCCAGTGCGTTCGGCTTCGGGTGTGATCAAAGTCCAGGGGCCGTAATCATAGACACAGACTTCACCGGTATCGCGCTCTTCGGGACAGTTGGGGTCGGAAACAAAGGTACCGCCCACATTAAAGCTACCGGGATAGCCCCTGGAGGAGCGGAAGTCCATACCGCCACGGCTGGATTGGTTAGCGGTATCCAAACCACTGCGTTCGGTGCTGGATAGGCGGCTGTTTTTATGGTGGTCAAAAATAACAGTCAGGTTTGAGTCATCCCCATTGATGCCCCAGACAGCGGACATGGATTGTTCGTCATAGCCATCGGCACCACCGTAATCTACGGATACCTCAGTACCTTCAAAGTCTCTACGCAATACCAGATTGACCACACCGGCAACGGCATCGGAACCGTAAATTGCGGAGGCGCCATCCTTTAGGACTTCGACCCGCTCAATCGCCGCGAGGGGTACACTGTTGATATCCACAAAGTTGGTAGTGATGCTCTCGGCAAATGCGCTGATAGCCACCCGGCGGCCATTTACCAGTACTAAAGTGGCGTCGGCACCCATACCGCGCAGGCTTACAGCGGCAGCTCCGTTTGCGGTAGAGTCCTGGTTGTTACCCCGGGTTGAGAAGGTGCCATTACCTGCGGCAGGGTTTTTTTCAAAAAGCTGCTGCAGATTGGTGTATCCCGACTTTTCGATGGCATCGCGATCCATTACCTGGATCGGGGTAGCTGTTTCAAATTCAGCGTTTCGACTAATACGGGAACCCACAACTGCAACTTCTTCCATCGCCTGATCCTCGGCGGCAAAGAGTGTTTGTGGGCTAGTGGCAGCGGTTGCCGCCACTATGGCTGTAGTTAATACCTTGCGACGAAGAGAGAACTTTTCCATATCGTTGTGAGTCCATTTTTTTGTCATTATTGGTGACCGGCCTAATACGGCTGGTCGTCGGGCAACACTAGCAACGACGGAAAACTGACACAATTAGCTAGCGGCTAACCATCAGCTTATTGCGATAAACGGTGACGGGCATCTCACCAATAGGTAGATTTAAGCGACAATTTGCGACAAATAACGAAATAAAATAAGAAATTAGGATGAGATTAACCTGCGGGCTACCTTCAGCTGGTTCGCACTTGTGAAGTGAGAAAGAACAGTGCTGCGGCCAGAACAATGGACGGGCCCGCCGGTGTATTCCACAGGATAGAGGCAAGAAGACCGAGTACTACCGCTAAGCATCCCAGCAATGAGGCCAGCACCGCCATACGCTCTGGAGTGTGCGACAGTTTTCGCGCGGTAGCTGCGGGAATAATCAGCAGGGCGGTAATTAACAGAACCCCGACAACTTTCATTGCGATCGCAATCAGTATTGCCAGCATCAACATCAGAGCGATCCGCAATCGCTCGATAGGGACACCTTCCACTGAAGCTAATTCCTCGTGCAGGGTGAAAGCCAGTAACTGTTCCCACAGGAAATAAAGCAGTCCCAGGATTGTGGCGGCGGCAATGGCCATTAGTACCAGATCCTGGCCACTGACCGCGAGTAAATCTCCCAGCAACAGAGATAAGAGATCCACCTTAATCTTAAAGAAACTGACGGTGACAATCCCCAGTGCCAGCATGGAGTGGGACAATATGCCCAGCAAGGTATCTACAGCGAGCTTTTGGCGCTGCTGTAAATACATCAGCAGCAGTGCCAGTACACAGCAAGTAATACCGACGGCCACCGTTGGCATAATTTGAAGTACAAAACCCAGCGTCACTCCAAGAAGGGCTGAGTGAGCCAGGGTGTCGCCGAAATAGGCCATGCGTCGCCACACGGCGAAGCAGCCCAAAGGGCCGCTGACAATAGCGACCATAAGGCCGGCGGCGAGGGCGTACCAGAGAAATTGGCTGTGCAGTAATTCGCCGAAATCAACCACTTATTTTTGCTCTTTGTTTTTAGTATTTGTGTGAGTGTGTTGATGATTGCAGCTGCTTGCGGGCGCAATATCTCCACTTAATTTATGTTGGTGGTTATGTTGGTGGGTATAGGGGGCGACCTTGTCCCCAAATAATTCCAGATAGGCAGGGTGGCGGCTTACTTGCTCCGGGTGTCCGTGACAACAGATATGCTGGTTCAAACAAAGGACCCGGTCGGTTGCAGCCATAACTAAATGAAGGTCGTGGGAAACCAGTAACACACCGCAGCCGAGCTCGTCGCGCAGAGTGGCAATTAACTGGTACAACTCACTTTGACCACCGATATCGACTCCCTGAGTGGGTTCATCGAGGACCAGCAGCTGAGGTTTGCGCGATGCGGCACGAGCGAGTAAGACCCGCTGCATTTCTCCACCGGATAGATTTGCCAGAGAGGCGCCTCTAAGCTGCCCTGCGCCCACCCTGTCCAATGCCGACTGCGCTTGCTCGGGCTTTATGGCCGGTTGGCCAAGTTGCAAGAAGCGTTCAACTGACATGGGCATTGAGCTATCGATATGAAGCCGCTGGGGCATATAGCCAATACGCAACCCAGTTTGTCGCCACACGCGGCCCTGGGTCGGCTGGCTGAGCCCCAGCAGAAGGCGAAGGAGAGTGGTTTTGCCGGCTCCATTAGGGCCTATTAAGGTGACAATCTCCCCCTGGGACAATTCGACTGTAATATCTTTAAGTAACTGCCTGCCGCCCACCTGAAGGGCGATATTGTCAGCTGTGATAAGCGGCTGGGGTGGATTCAGAATTCAATCTCCGCAGGGAAGTCTTTAAGATGTTTGCTTCCATACCTTCTTTACCGGATATGGACAACCAGGCTGGCAGCTTGGCGCTGGTTGTGATTATATCGCAATTTTTCGCCGCCTAATGTCTCTGATGTATCCCTTCAAACGTCTTTTTACAATCTCCACGGTGCTTCTATTCGGGCTCTTTCTCCCGGCTTGTAGCAAACCGGAATCCGACAGTGGTGGAGAGCTGGTCGTCAGCGTGCGCCCTTTAGCCTTGATCGCCCGGGAAATAACCGGTGAGGATATTCCGGTTCGGGTGCTAGTTGAGGGAGCAGATCCTCACCATTATGCCCCTTCGGTTTCCGATCGGGCTGCACTTGAGCGCGCCCTACTATTGGTGTGGTTGGGACCGCAAATGGAGGGGGTATTGGCAAAACAGGCAGCGCTGTTACCAGCGGGCCGGCAAATGCAGCTTCTGGATATAGAGACCCTTGAATATGAGGGAGCCAGTGCTACCGACCCCCACCTCTGGTTGCGCCCCCGCAATGCGGCAATAGCTGCGGCGCAGATCGCTGAGCGCCTGGCGCAATTACAGCCACAGCAGGCGGAGCTGTTTATGGGGCGTGCACGGCAGTTTTCCAGTTCGATGGCCAACTTGCAGAAAGTTCTCGATCGGGCCTTGTACGGATATCGCGAAGTTCCCATCGTTGTTACGCACGATGCCTATGGTCACTTTTTTGGTTCCGCAGGAGTGAAAACCCACGCTCTGGGCGATGGCAGTGGCGGGGGCTATGGTGCCAAGGCAATGCTGGATTTGTCACAGATTGGCGACGGCTGTCTATTTGGAGATATGCCGGCTAATGAACGAGATCAACAGTTGGCAGAAAACTTGGGGCTGCGTTACGCCGCTTTGGATCTGCTGGGAGATCAGTTGAATGAAAATGCTGATTACAGGGAATTGATAGAGTCCCTCTTGTCTCAAGCCCGCACTTGCTTGAGTCAGGTTCCCGACCGCAACAAGGATAAATCAGAGGCTCCTTGAGGGCACCAAGTATCCCGCCTACCCAGGGAGGGGGCGGGATCTGGTAGGGTGGCTTCTAGGAACGATTGGTTATTTGCTGTAGTTTCTCTACCCGGGCAGCATCTCTTTCCGCTTGTTTTTGCAGTTTCTCCAGCTGCTGTTTTTGTCTCTCCAGCAAATCATTTTCTCTCTCACGGATAGCCTGCCTGAGTATTAACTCATGGCCTTCTACCTCAGACTGCTGTGAGTGTATTTCATCAGTCGCCTCGGCTTCAGCGGTATGCTCTCCACTGCAATCCGAGCCGGCACTTGCCGAAATGGCAAAGATACTTGCGGCAAACAACAGGGTGGCACGCATCACTCCTCTCATCTTTCGAATCCTTCCTTCAACATCGGGTGGCACAGTTTTTTGGAAATAAAAGATCCCTGACTGCCTGGGGGCAGCCTGTGACAATTTGATTTCCGGGGAGTAGCGAACGCATAAGGTCGCTACCGGCAAGACTAGCCAAGCCTGGAGATTTGGTGAGATCGATGCGCCGATAGTTTTAATCGGCGGGGTAAGTCGAGTGGGCTTTTGTGCAGAGGTTGCCTACGGTGTCTGGCGGGAAAGAATCAGTAAGCGGAAAAACAGAGCGAAGGGCGTTATCCTATCGGCCTGCCGCGCGTCCTGAACGCCAAACTAAGCAAGCAAGAATTCATCGTCTATGAGTAAACAAAACACCTCAGCCGCCCCGTTGATTTTGGTGGATGGTTCCTCCTACCTTTATCGCGCTTTTCATGCGCTGCCACCATTGACCACCAGCCAGGGTAAGCCTACTGGTGCGGTGCGCGGTGTGATTAGTATGCTGCGCCGCCACCTCAAGGAGCATCCAGGCAGTCCTGTCGTGGTTGTTTTTGATGCCAAGGGCAAGACTTTTCGCGATGAGATGTTTGCCGAATACAAATCCCACCGCCCTCCTATGCCAGATGACCTGCGTGAGCAGATTCAGCCCATTCACGACATCATCGACGCTATGGGATTGCCGCGCTTGGTGGTCGACGGTGTTGAAGCTGATGATGTGATCGGCACCCTGGCGCTGGAGGCCCAGAGCCAGGGGCAGCAAGTCATAATCTCCACCGGCGATAAAGACATGGCGCAGCTGGTGCGTCCGGGCGTTACCTTGGTTAACACCATGTCCAATACCGAAATGGACAGCGAGGGCGTGACTAAGAAATTTGGCGTAGGTCCAGAACTGATTATCGATTTTCTCGCCCTGATGGGAGATAAATCAGACAATATCCCCGGAGTTCCTGGTGTGGGCGAGAAAACCGCTCTGGCACTGTTACAGAATCTGGGAGGCTTGGAGACCATTTATTCCGACCTGGATGCCATTGCACCGCTGGGGTTCCGTGGCTCAAAAACCCTCGGCAAAAAGATGGCGGAGCACCGCGAGGCGGCAGAACTCTCCTATAAGCTCGCCACTATCAAAACCGACGTGGAGATGCCTTATCACCCCCAGGAGCTGCACAATTCAGAGCCCAATACAGAGGCACTGGTTGAGCTATTCACGCAGAATGAATTTCGCGGCTGGTTAGAAGAGCTAACCAGTGAAGAGGCTGAAGAAGCCATGGCGGAAGCCGTTGAGCGCGATTACGTCATCGTCACAGAAATGGCGGAGTTCGATGCCTGGCTGGAACAACTGAAGAGTTCAGGCATCTTTGCCTTCGACACGGAAACCACCAGCCTCAATTATATGCAGGCAAAATTAGTGGGGGTGTCCTTCGCGGTGGAGCCCTATCGTGCAGCCTATGTTCCCCTGGCCCACGACTATATGGGTGCACCAGAGCAACTGCCGTTTGACGAAGTACTGGCCAAACTCAAACCCCTACTGGAAGATCCACAGCAGAGGAAGGTGGGGCAGAACCTGAAGTACGACAGTCATATCCTGGCCAACTACGATATTGAATTGCGTGGCATTGCACGGGATACCATGTTGGAATCCTATGTTCTGGACAGCACTGGCAGTCGCCACGATATGGACAGTCTCGCACTCAAGTATCTGGGGGAGAACACGGTTCACTTCGAGGATATTGCCGGTAAAGGCGCCAAACAGCTGACGTTTAACCAGATCGAGCTGGACAAAGCGGGCCCCTATGCGGCTGAAGATGCAGATATCACCCTGCGTCTCCACAATGAGTTGAGTGCGCGTCTTGAGCGAGAGCCAACTCTGGTAAAGGTACTCGATGAAATTGAGATGCCCCTGCTACCAGTTCTGGCCCGTATGGAGCGTAACGGTGCTTATATCGATGCCAAGATGTTGGCGGAGCAGAGTGCTGAACTTGAGCAGCGAATGCGAGAGCTGGAACAGCAGGCTTACGAAGTAGCCGGCGAAGAGTTCAATCTGGGCTCCACCAAGCAGCTGGGAGCGATCCTGTTTGAAAAGCTGCAGATTCCAGTGATCAAGAAGACCCCCAAAGGTGCGCCCTCTACCGCTGAGGCTGTATTGCAGGAATTGGCCCACAATCACGAGCTGCCCGCACTGATAATGCAGTATCGCGGCCTGGCCAAACTGAAGAATACCTACACCGATAAACTGCCAAAGATGATCGACCCGGGTAGCGGTCGTGTACATACCTCCTATCACCAGGCAGTTGCAGCTACCGGGCGCCTGTCCTCCAGTGACCCTAACTTGCAGAATATTCCTATTCGTACAGAGGAGGGGCGCCGTATTCGTCGGGCCTTCACCGTTGACCCAAGAATCAATGGTGGCAGTGAGATCATCGCTGCGGACTACTCCCAAATTGAGTTGCGTATTATGGCTCACCTGTCTGGGGACAAAGGGTTGGTGGATGCATTTGCTCAAGGCGCAGATATTCACCGCGCGACGGCGGCAGAAGTCTTTGAAGTGGCTCAGGATGAGGTGACTGATGAGCAGCGCCGGCGGGCCAAAGCGATCAACTTTGGTTTGATTTACGGCATGTCGGCTTTTGGCCTGGCCAAGCAGTTGGATATCCCCCGGGCTGACGCCCAAACTTATATCGACCGTTACTTTGAGCGCTACCCGGGTGTATTGCGCTATATGGAGGATACCCGTGCACAGGCCGCAGAAAAGGGCTATGTGGAAACCCTGTTTGGACGCCGTCTCTATCTGCCGGAAATTAACTCACGCAATGGCATGCAGCGCCAAGCAGCAGAGCGGACCGCAATTAATGCGCCAATGCAGGGTACTGCCGCCGATATTATCAAGCGGGCCATGATCGCTGTGGATAACTGGCTCAGGGAGAAGAAGCTGGCGACCCGGATGATTATGCAAGTACACGATGAATTGGTTCTTGAAGTACCCAAGGATGAGGTCGAAATTGTGGCCGATGGCATTGTTGAATTGATGCAAGGCGCGGCAGAACTCCACGTTCCCCTGATTGTGGATTTGGGACAGGGCCGAGATTGGGATCAGGCGCACTAATTTGACTGAAGAAACCATCTAAGAATTGAGGGTAGGGCGCGCTGCTCGGAATGATTTGGCGCGCTCTTGTTGGTACGGATGAATAAAATGCCAATTTTTGTGTTTTGTTAGGCGTTTTTACAATCTTTTTGAAATTCCGTGGAACTGTTCCGGCGACAGCCCCTCTAAAAAGGCAAGATCGTTGGAATGCGTCATCATCCCCCAAGGAAGTCAGATGTTTGCCCCGGTACTCCCCCAAGTCCGGGGCATTTTTTTGCCTGTCTTTCAGCCCTGACCCTCCCTATCTACCCAAGCCGCAACAACTGCAACACCCGCAGTACTCCAGATCCTAAATTCCACTGTCCATACTTCTATTAAAACGTGGGCAAGGCGCTTAGCGAGTGTGAGGCGCCAGGCAGGGTACTGAGCTTATGAGCCGCATTAAGTTATTCAGTCTCGATGTGGGAGCAGACTTCGCAGGACGTGTCGCCGCGAGTCTCGGTGAACCGGTATCTCGCCATGAAGAGCGTCAATTCGATGATGGCGAACACAAAGTTCGGCCACTGGATGATGTGGAAGGGGCGGATGTTTTTCTGGTCCAATCCCTTTACACCGATACCAGCAGCTGTGTTGACCAGAAACTTATGCGCTGCCTGTTTTTCATTGGGGCGCTTCGTGATGCCGGTGCCGCGAGAGTGACTGCGGTCATCCCCTACCTTTGCTATGCACGAAAAGAGCGGCGAACCAAATTGCGCGACCCCCTGCCGAGTCGCTATCTGGCCAGTTTTCTGGAAGCCGCCGGAGTGGATGTAGTCGTGACTATGGATGTTCACTCCCTGGCGGCCTTTGAGAACGCATTCCGCTGTCGCACCGTTCACCTGGTTTCCAACCCCCTGTTGATTGAAGTAGCGCGAATGCGCCTGTCCGGAGACCCGGGTCCCCTGGTTGTTTTGTCTCCAGATGAAGGAGGGATAAAGCGTGCGGAAAAATTCCGTTTGGCCCTTGGGGATCAGTTGGGGGTGCCGGTAGCTAGCGCATTTGTAGAGAAGTATCGCAGTGGTGCTCTGTTGAGTGGGGGAACTTTGATTGGGGAAGTTAAGGATGCCACGGTCATTATCGTCGATGACTTACTTGCTACTGGCCACACAGTTACACGGGCAGTGGACGCGGTGATAAAAGCGGGAGCGAGGCGGATTTTGGTGTTTTGTGTCCACGGACAATTTAGTCGCGATGCCCATACAGCAATGGCGCGCTTGCCGGTGGAATCAATTGTGGTGACTAATTCTCTTCCTCAGTCGCAGCTGCGAGGAAACTGTGAGTGGATAGATTGTGCGCCGTTGATTGCAGATTGTATTCGCCGCCTGCACAGCAATGGGCCAGTGGCTGAGTTAACAATTTGATAAAAATCGACCGCCTTTACTTAGAAGAACGTATGAGGCGCCAAAACACGTATTTTGTTTACACTTATTTACCAAAGGAGCGGGAACCATCGGGCTTGAGAGCCTATCCAATTAATCAGTTCATTGTTGCTCCCTAACCCCAAAGCGTTTAGCTTTTTCTACCCCGGATGGTCCCCAACTCCGGGGTTTTTTTATGTCTTTCGTGAATTTATGTAATTTCATCCATCGGGGCACCTGTCCTTTCCTTTTTGAATTAAGCGCTTAAATCGTTTGGTGAGCTGCTCAGCTAGTTTAAGTTTTCGTATGCGGCGAGCAGGCCCTTAGATTGGATCTCCCCAAGACTCCCGCAGAGGTTTTTCACAGTTACCCCTGGGTCCCACGACTACATTGCCTGTTATCCACTTCCGGCATAATTGGGGCATGGCATAGGTCTAACCTAAAGGTTCACACATGCGCTTGGGAAGCATGAAAGTTCAGCCTACCATCGAAGCAGGTAAAGAAATTTTGGGATGAAAAGAACCCTCAGGCGTACCCGTCCCCCTGGGTGCGTCTGACAAGTGCCCCACCCCAAGGGCACTGTCCCCTAGCCGGCAGCCCCCATCTGCCGGCTTTTTTTATTTCATTAAATGACTCCATCACAGCAGAAAGCAAAAGTTGCTTGTGAATGCGCTTGCAAATGATAATGGTTCGCATTATCTTTAAGTTAAATCAAATATGGGGGGTTATCGGTGAATTTACGTTACTTGTGTGCCAACCATCGCCAATGGTTGACCGCTGACACGGATCGAGCAGAAAAGGCGTGGCTCGATTGGATTGAGCGCGGCAAGCTTTTGCTTGAAGAGTGCAATTACGCCGAAGCAATACCTTATTTGGGATGCGCCTTCGATCTGGCCAGCTTTCTTCTGGAAAAGCAGTGGCCAACTTATTCCATTTCGGCAACGCGTTTTAGTGAAAGCGCTATCTGGTTAATGGCTGCCTACCGGGAGCTGGGTGATGAAAAACTTCGAAACTACATACTTGCCGGCGCCAGCTCAGTACTCGCCCGCGAGTTGGGCGATAGCCATAAGCAAAGGGTTGCGGCGGATTGCATCAGCTCACTCTACCCCGGAGAGACACAGCAGCAGGTACGCGAGTTCTCCACAGCCAGAATATCCGCCTGTATCAATGGCGGAAACAGAGTGCACTGAGGGGAGTGAAAAGATGAATACCGATGGCAATTCCCGTCTGCTGACGATTGCCATACACGAAGAAACTCTTGCCGCTCTTCTCGCGCAGAGGTACTTACATGCAGAGGAATTGCATTGTTTAACTCCGGGGGCACGCCGACGGCTGCACCGGGTACTGCTTCGCTCCCTGATCCCCGAACAGAAGCGCATAGCAGCGGCAACTGGTGTGCCCGGAGTTCACTTTTAGGAATTTTCTCCGGTGTGAGATAAATTGAAGTGCTTGTGTTGCTCGGGGGGCGCTGCCCCCGGGCTCCCAGCTCGTTCAATCTTCAGTGGGGGCGGCTTCCTCTGGGATTTCCAGCCACTCATTGAGCTTGCGCTCGAGTTTGTCCAGGCCTGTTTTTTTGGTCGATGAGAAGATCTGCAGAGTGACCCCGTGATTGAGTCCCTGCTCCTTGAGGGTCTTCTCTACGGCAAAGCGAGTGTTGTTGGCTGGACCGTTCTTCAACTTGTCGGCCTTGGTTAGCAGGATGTGCACTGGGAGCTCGGCCTCTACTGCCCAGGTGAGCATATGCAGATCGAACTCCTTGAGGGGTTGGCGAATGTCCATTAGTAACACGAGTCCACGCAGGCACTCTCGCTTCTCAAGGTAGGTGGCCAGATGGCGCTGCCACTCATCTTTCATACTGCGGGCGACCTTGGCAAAGCCATAGCCGGGCAGATCCACCAGGCGCTGCTGATCGGAGAGGCGAAAGAAGTTGATCAACTGGGTGCGTCCCGGTGTTTTAGAGGTACGCGCCAACTTGTTGTTTTCCGTGAGCGCATTGATGGCACTGGACTTCCCCGCATTGGAGCGACCGGCAAAGGCCACCTCGGCACCAAAGTCCTCCGGACACTCAGTCAGGGTGGGGGCACTGGTGAGAAATTGTATGGAACGGTAGTTCAGTTTTGGTGGTTGGGCTTTAAATTCTGAATTTGACATCGTATAAGTCTGTTTATTCGGTACACTCGCTTGGCGCGCAAGTATATAATGCCGCCGTTTTCGCGTCGCAGGACTATCGGGGGCGGTGCGAAACGCCATCTCTCAGCGCGCAACGGGACGACGTATGAACAGCATTATCAAGAACACTGCTCTGGCACTCGGTTTAGTTTTCGGCTTGGGCGCCGTGCCCTTGGCGCTGGCTGCGGGCGACGCTGCTGCGGGCAAGGCAAAAGCCGCTCAATGTGCAGCCTGCCACGGTGCAGACGGTAACAGTATTGCTCCAGCTTTTCCAAAGATTGCCGGACTCGGCGAAAAATATCTGTATAAGCAGCTTAAAGATATTAAAGGTACACCAGACGGTAAAAAGGCCCGCGATGTGCCGCAAATGATCGGTCAGTTGGACAACTTCAACGATCAGGACCTGCAGGATATCGCCGCTTACTTTGCCTCGCAGCCAATGCAGCTGACCGGATCTGAGGCTATTTCCGTGAAGCTAAACAACGGTGAGGACGTCGACGGCCTGATGCTTGGACGTAAAATCTACCGTGGTGGCAATATGGAGACTGGTGTTCCCGCATGTATGGGATGCCACTCACCTGCTGGACTGGGCAATGCACCGGCCGGTTACCCTCGTCTGGGCGGTCAGTATCCAGAGTACATCGAAGCCCAGCTGAAAGCATTCCGTGTGGGTACCCGCAACAATGACGGTGAAGTTCGCACTATGCGCACCGTGGCCAAGCAACTCTCCGATGCAGAGATCAAGGCGCTGGCCAACTATATCGCAGGCCTGACTGACTAATAGTCACAGGGTTTGAGTACACTGAGGCCGGTCTGTAACCGGCCTTTTTTGTGCCTGTCGCCTGAGCATAAAGCCGCTTTCCATAGATGTACTAGGCAGTTTTTGCAGTGTTTCCTTGCACGAGGGTCCGGGAACTTAAATAATCTGCGTTGTCTATTGTGTCCTCAGTGGCTCGACAGCCCGCCGCTAGATGGCGTTCGCACCACTAAATAAAAGTTGGAGAAGACTTATGAGAGCATTTCTCGCCCCGATCACGATGGTTTTTGCTGTAATGTTCAGCCTCGTTGCCTGCGCCCAGGAAAGTGGCGAGTTCAAAGCGGGCCAGCACTATGAAGTATTGCCGCAGGCTGTACCACAAAAGAGCAACGACAAGATCGAAGTGACTGAGATGTTCTGGTACGGCTGTGCCCACTGCTTCACTTTTGAGCCAACTCTGGAGCGCTGGAAAGAGAAGATGCCCAGCGATGTTGCGCTGCTGAAATTGCCAGCAATTTGGCAGCCGGTTATGGATGTACACGCTCGTCTTTACTACGTAGCAGATTCCATGGGTGTTCTGGAAAAGATGCACACGCCTATCTTTAACACCATCTACACTCAGCGCCAGATGCTGGCTGTCCGCGAAGGTCGCAACTGGGTGCCTGACTTAAAGGCTATCGAGGCTCTGTTTAACAAGCATGGTGAAGATGGTGCGAAAGCTGCGAAGCTGATGAATTCCTTCGCTATCAACAGCAAAGTTAAGCAAGGTATGGCCAATCAGCGCGCTTACAAAATGACTGGTACCCCGGAAGTTGTTGTTGCGGGTAAATACCGCATCAGTTCCTCTTTCCCCGGATATAAAGGTAAGAGCAATGGCCAGGAGCTGATGCTGCAAGTGGCGGATTACCTGATTGCCAAAGAGCGAGCGGATCGCGGCTAAGCTTTCCAATTGAAGAAACCCCGCCTCGAGCGGGGTTTTTTATTTCTACCCTAAGAAAGGTGCCCCGCAATCTGTCGAGAGGCTCCTAACATCGATCAACCTTGCCCGATCCGGAAGCCACTAATGGGATTCAAATGGATTTTACTGTTTACCCTCCTAGCTGGCTTAATCGCACCTGTTTCAGCCCAGGACACTTCAAGCAGCAATACTGTGGCCGCTCAGGCCAGCAATCTTCTCTCCTATATAGCGGTAGACTACGGCGACGCCGTAGAGAACGGGCAGCGACTGGACACTCCTCTGTATGAACTACAGAAGCAACAGGTAGAAGAAGTACTGCGTCTGGTCACTCAACTCCCCGATCGGCCTGGTCGGCAGGGTTTGCAGAAAAGCCTCTCGGACTTGCGTAAGGCGATTGAGGATAAGGATTCCAGCGCAGAGGTGCGCCGTCGAGCCAATGCAATCGCCGATCGCCTTGCTGCTTTGTATCAGCTGCAGCGGTCACCCAGTTACTCTTTGCCCTCGCCGGGTTTTATGATGCCTGTTTATCAGCAGCGGTGTGCCATCTGCCACGGTGTCGACGGTGAGGGTAGTAATGAAGGCCCAGTCCTCAATGATCTCGAGAGAATGGCGGGGTTCAGTCTCTATGATCTTTATAACACCCTGGACCCAGAAACTGACTCTATTCACACAGTCGACATTGATGGAGACTTGACCGGCCTACAGCGCTGGGCATTAGCGGTGACTGTCGCTGCTTTTCCAGTGGCAAATCAGTTGCCACCCTCTTCCGACTTGGCGACCCGTTACCCCGGCTTACTGGGACTGCCGGGAATGGCGACCACTAAACCGGCGGAACTTGATCCAACTCTGCAACAAGCATTGATGTGGTGGCGCGGAAACCCCCATCTTGTACGCACTCTGATCCCCCCTCTTATCAGCGCAATTGGCTTGCTGCAGCTGGCGGAGACGGACTATCGAGGAGGAGATATAACAGCGGCATACGGTAAGTTAATGCTGGCTTATCGTGATGGGTATAGGCCGTTACGACAGGAGCTGCTGATTCGTGACAAGGTACTGGTGGAGCAACTTCAGGTCCAATGGCAGCAATTGCGGGGTGACTTGATTGGTGATGCCAGTTCTACAGAAGTTATTGCCGCGTTTCAAAATCTGCGGGCGGATCTCAATCTGGCCCACTCCAAGTTGGAGCCACCAGCGATGGGGGAGGGGCGATACCTATGGACTGCCGCTCTGTTTGCTTTGGCAATCGGTTTGGGGGCGCTGCTCTGGTGGGGACTGCGAAGACAAAAGCGAACTAGACTTTAAAAAGTTTTGTCCGCCATTTCCCGGCGCAGTAGTGAGGCCATACCATGTCAAAATTAGTTGCCACTGCCTTCATGATGTTACTGGCCCTGGATTGCCACAGTTCTGAGCCTCTGGATGCATTTCCAGAGGAGGTTGATGGCAAGTTACGTCACGTTATCAAGCTGCCCAAGGTTGTCGATGAAAGTCGCTTTAGGGTTGAGTTGATACCGGGAAAAAGCCAAGTCGCGGAATGCAACTTGCAAAGCTTTAGCGCCCCATTGCGCAAGGACATACTCCCAGGCTGGGGTTACCCCTTTTATGTCCTGTCCGACCTGACCCCGACCACAGATACGCAAAAGGTCTGTGCCCAAGGCAGTGAATCCCGGCGATTTATCACCGTGCGCGGTGATGGTTTGATGCTGCCTTATAGCAGCAAGTTGCCAATGGTCATATATCTGCCTCAGGGCGTGCAATTGAAGTATCGGGTATGGAGAGCAGACAAGAATTTTTCCGAAGCAAAATCCAGATAGTTGGACTACCTGCAAAATTGACTCCCCATTCTCTTTGTGAATTTGTCGTAAATTTGAATATTTTTAACGTTTAACCTGCCACCGTTGTAAATTGCGTCTAGCCTTACTTTTCGAGGGATGTGAAAAATAGCGCCTAAGCATTTTTTCACGCCGATAAGTGAGGCTTTAGCCCCGTAATCGGAAAGGAAAATTGGCGGCTTCCCCAGTCGTCTTTTGAATAACCCGCCCCCTGTAATGTACTGGGGCCGATACCGTAGGGCAGCGCATGAAGTTTTTGCGTCTTTTACCAAAGCGGCATTTTATCAAGCCGGTTGTTCCATTTGTCACAGCAATTTTCCTAGCGATACCAATGTGGGCCTCGGCGGAGTCCGCCCAGCAAAAGTGGGCGGGAAATTGGCTGGTTGTGAGTGAAGGCGATGATCAATTAGTGTGGCAACTGCATGCCGATGGCTCCGGCTATGCCTATGGATTTAATGCCAAAGGCCTATTGACCCATGGTTTTGCCATTAACTGGCAATTGGATGGTGACCGGGTGCGAGTTAAAACGGGAACATCGGTGCGCTGTAAGGGCGGGATTGTATCTGTCGCATTTCGAGATTGGAGCCGTGCCACCCTCCTATTCGCAGTGATTGATGGCCGTCATTGGCTGCAGGCGGGCGGTGGACTTCTGAGCTTCCAGCGTCGGTTGGCTGACTGGCGAACCCCCAAGGCCGGAGCAAGTTGCCCGGATATTGTCAGTCGCTAGCAGTTTATCTCCGTGCGAACACTGTTTAATCCGCGCGTGGAAAAGATGAGTAGTGGGTGGGAATGGATAAAATTCTATCTCTTCCTGCCACTGCTAATTTTTGCCGTAAGTGCAAATGCCAGTGAAGAGAAACGAAAAACACTCAATGAAGGCTGGCATGCAAAATCACGCTACGATGCCAGTCAATGGGTTGGGGCCTGGCTGATTTCCCGCGATGGTGAAGCGCGGCATGTCTGGAGTCTCAAGCCCGATGGTACTGGGAGATCCTACGCTTTTTTAAGGCAAAATGGAGAGATGCAATTCGTATTTGGATACGATATTAATTGGTATTTTGATCCATTTACTCAAATGGCCAATATAAAGACCGGACGCAGAATTATTTGCAAGCGAGGGAAGATTTATCCCTATTTTCTCACTCTAAAATCCTACGAAAGCGACTATGCGGTGAGGGGAAATTTTGCCTGGCAAACAACATGGACAGAAGTGAGTATTGGACGAAATCGCCTGCATAAATCCTATGTAGTTTTTGTAGCCCCCCTGTCCGCATGGCACGATCCAGATAGAGATTCACCCTGTCCCAAATTTCCCCGTGTGCGCCTGGAAAAGGATATTGATGCGGTGCTGAAGAGCTGGGAGGTTGAACAGGATTCGTCGGAAGTGGATACAACTCCGGCACCCAATGAACCGGAATTTGATGGTGAAGAGCTGAGAAATCCGTAACTTCTCACAGTCATTGGGGCAACTTCTCTCAATAAGAATTAATCCCATCAATATATTTTTAACTTTCCAACAGCTAAAATCCGATTTCTCTAAGCTTCAGGAAAGCTCTTAAAAATATTTAGTTATTAAACTGCCAGCTCTGTTCGGAAAATAATTCTAAAAAAATGCGTGATCTTATTTTTTCCAAATTAAAATACGCTGCCGGGTAATAGAGAGCCCACAAAAAGTAGTTTTAGAGTTGGACTATTTTCACCTGAAGACAGGTATTAATCAGAAAGATTGATCCAAAAGCAGTGCGACCGTGTAGAAACCGGTCGTATTAATCAGGTTGGAGAAAACTTCCAGACGGCAAAGAAAGCATGAAAGCTGATCTATCCGTAGTGAGAGCATTGAGAACTTTGTATCCCAAGCTGCACGATGAAATCTATGTGTTTTGTCAGGTTTCAGATAGTCGGTTTACAGATATTTTGTCAGAGAGTTTGTGTTTCTTCCGAGAAGGTGAGGGAATGAGTGTGATACTGCCTCAACGTTCGGCTCGGCAATTAGATATTGCCGCAAGCGCCCCCTTTCGCCAAATCACTTTGCAGATCCTGGCTGGTCTTGATGCGGTGCGGGTTATTCCTGTGGTCGCCCAGGAATTAATGGAGGCTGGAATAGATACCAGCGTGGTATCCACACTACACCGTGATCACATTTTTGTCCCTGATGAGCGCGCGGAATTTGCAGTAAAAATTCTGCGCGGTATTCGAAATCGAGTTCAATATAGCTGATATGTAGCTTGCCAGTGCGTATCAACTACCCCCCCACAGAGCCTCATGGTGAGATTCGCCAACTGTTGCCTAATTTTTTTTATGTTCCCGGAACTATCAAACTAGCGCCGGGGGTTACTATCAATCGCAATATGGGAATCGCTCGCTGGCAGGATCACCTTACCTTGATTAATCCCATCAGATTGCGTCCACAGCAGGAGGAAAAGTTAAAAGATCTTGGGCGTGTGAGTCACGCGATACGGCTCGGCTATCACCATGGACGTGATGATCTCTACTACAGAGACCACTTTGATCTTACCTTTTGGACACAGCGCGGCTCAGATTTTTATCCGCCAAAAGCAGATAAGGTGTTGCGACAGGAGGATGTTTGTCCAATACCGGGGGGGCGCTTTATTGTCTTTTCCCAAAGTCAGTTTCCAGAAGCCGTATTGTGGCTCCCGTTTAGTGGCGGACTACTGGTCAGTTGTGATGCCCTGCAGTACTGGCAGTCATGGAATGGATGTACCTGGTTTGGTAAAAACCTGCTGAGGTTTTCTGGTATCCGCCGAGGTATGCAGATTGCTCCCTCCTGGAGAGCAAGGGTGACACCAAGTGATAAAAATCCCAGGCTGTGGTTGAAGTACGACTTCGAACAAATCCTAAGGCAGCCATTTTTGCACTTTCTTGCGGCTCATGGAGATTTTTGTGCGGATAATGCCTACGAGAAAGTAGCTTATGCGGTTGGACAAGCGTTCCCCGGTTTGGGGAAGGCTGCATAGATGAGTTTAGCGAGTACAGTCAGGGCGCAGCTCACTGGGCCTCAGCTTAGATTGCCCTAAATCGTGGTAAGATGGGCAATTGCTCGACGGTCCACAAGCACCTGTAGTGGTGCGATTTCAAATGACCTGTCCGTATCAACAATCACGCTTTGTATTCCTGAGAAGTAGCACTCCCCATGAGAGTTAAAAGTCTATTGGGTGCCCTGGCTATGGCACTATTGGTGGCTTGTACCACCTCCAGCATTAACAGCACTGGCCCCATTGCAGATAGTGATTACATCCGTAGAGATATCAATTTTCTCGCATCAGCGGAACTAGAGGGTCGCGATACCGGTAGCGAGGGTTATCGCCAAGCGGCACAGTATGTGGCTGGCCAATTTAAAAATATGGGGCTGATTCCAGCAGGGGAGCAAGGTTACTTCCAGGAAGTGCCTTTTCGCAGTGCCAGTTGGGATGGGAGTGATCCTGAATTTGTCTTAGAGGGCCAGAACGATGAAATCGCCATGCAATTTGGCGAGGACTTTCTAGCATCGCCCTCCGCACTGAGTGAGCGCTCGCAGATCAATGCCGAGTTGGTATTTGTCGGTTACGGTATTGAGGCTCCGGATTTTGGCATTAATGACTATCACGGCCTGGATGTACAGGGAAAGATTGTCGTTGTGTTGGCAGGCCGGCCGCAGAGCTTGCCCAGTGAAGTGGGGGCACACCACTCCTCTCCTCGCACCAAACGCCAGGTTGCCGCAAAACATGGCGCTGTGGGTTTTGTTCGCCTGTATACGCCTGAGCGGGAGAAACGCCGCCCATTTGACTACTATGCGAAGCACCGTTTTGACGACACTTTTGACTGGGTGAAAAAGACTGGTATGCCCGGTAGTGCAATCCCGGGGATGCACCCGGGAGTTATGTTGAGCATCGCTGCAGGCGGCAAGCTGTTTGATGGCGCTGAGCGCAGTCTTGAAAGTATTTTTGCCGATATCGAGCAAGGAAAAACTCCAGAAGGCTTCACCCTTAGTTACCGTGCAAAAATGAGCAGCAGCTCTAACCACAAGCGCGTAACCAGCCCGAATGTAGTGGCCGTTTTACCGGGAAGTGATCCACTCCTGAAAGATGAATATGTTGTTTTTTCCGCACATCTGGATCATGTTGGAAAGAAAGAGGACGGCGAGATTTACTACGGTGCCCAGGATAACGCTGCCGGTATCGCGGTGATGTTGGAAACCGCACGTCTTTTTGTTGAATCCGGGCAAAATCCTCGAAGGTCACTGCTGTTCGTTGCTGTTACCGCAGAGGAAAAAGGTTTGCTGGGATCGGATTATTTTGCCGAGTACCCCACGGTGCCACTGGAATCGATCGTAGCCAATATCAACCTTGATATGCCCATGCTGCTCTATCCATTCCGCGATATTATTGCTTTCGGTGCTGAACATTCATCTTTGGGGCGAGTTGCGGAGGAGGCTGCAAACCGTTCCGGGCTTAAACTCAGTCCCGATCCTATGCCGGAGGAAGTTATCTTCGTGCGCAGTGACCACTACAATTTTGTCCGTCGCGGAGTGCCCTCAATCTACTTGATTACCGGAAGGGAGGCAAAAGACCCCAGTGTGGATGGTACTGCTGCACAGATGGCTTTCTTCCGCGAGCGCTACCACAAGCCAGGGGATGCTGCGGACGAGCAGATTAATTATGAGGCGGCTGAGCAATTTACCCAGGTAAATTACCTGATTGCCCGGCAAGTTGCCGATGCCGACAGTCAACCATATTGGTACGAAGGTGATTTCTTTGGGGATTTATTTTCCAGGGATTGAGCGGTTTGAACACCCTGGGAGCAACCCTAACTGAAACCATTGATTGGCTTCAGGATAGTACTATCGCTTGTTCTCCCGCAGTGGCTAGCTCTAAATGTGCCTATTGGGTTTACGACAGAGGTGGCTTGATTGTGTTTAACCGCAAGGCTTAAGTAGGCTCCAGGCTTCGGCTGTCCTGTCCACAATAGGTAATTCTTGTACGGATGGTTCAATTGCTGAGGTCGGTTAATTACAGGAGCTGAGGCCAGCAGCTGCCCCAAATCGACACCAGAACATTTAGCTAATGCTTCTTTGGCGGTCCATTTAGTGAGGAAACAAGCAGCTACTTGCGATGCCGGGAGCGAGTTTAGTTCGGTTATCTCCGCCTTGTGGAAGTATTGCTTAGCCATGGCCAACCAATTCCTTTGGTGGGACTCATTTTCGCAATCAATACCTACTGGAGTTTCCGCTATTGCTACGGCAACAAAGTCATCGGAATGGCTTATGGAAATATGACAAAGGGGTTTTCCTCTAACCATAGCAATGGTCGGTGCTTCGGCCTCAATTGTAATTTCCCAAGGTGAATACTCGTATTGCTCCGCAATTAAAGTGCGCAGTAATATTCGCCCGGCCAGGAACTGGGCTCGGCGTTTAATACTGTGTATTTTCTCCAGCCGTGAGAGCTCAGTGCTTCCCAGCAGGTGAATGGAATCTCCCTGCCAGTTTCCTGACCAGTTATTGAAGGAAGAGCAGGTAAAGTAAGGCATTTGATAACCCCTAAGAATTTGTTCCCTTTGGAAGAGATGGAATCTGGTCGACTTAAAAAACCTTCACTTTAACGGCTGGGGGGCTGTGCAATACAAGTTTTCCATGGCAAATGTGTACCATGGTACGAGAGAATAAGTGGTCGGAAAAGCCCGTGTATTTCACTGTAATCTAAGGCCGCGCATCGACCTATAATTCAGCGCTTTTACTGGCGGCTATTGGTCATTTTGTGTACCATTCCCGCCCTGTCTCTGGTCGCGCAATACCTATTAGCCAACTAAAAATAATGGTGGGAAAGGCCAGCTTCAGCTTTTTGATTTTGGGGGATGGAGCTCTGCTCCAGAATTAATGTTTGGTTATGGAATTTGTTGTCAGTAATTGGCGAGCATGGTGCTCGGGAATATCAGATCAATCGGATTGGCAGGGTTGGCGTAGAGGAGAAAAGCAGCTTGGTGGAAATAGCCAGGCGGATGTGTCTTTTCTTCCTGCAATGCAGCGCCGTCGTTTGAGTCCGCTGGCTAAAGCCGTTTTTAATACCGCTTTTCCGCTATTAGAGCAGGAAGATATTCCTTTACTGCTTTGCTCAGTGCATGGCGAAGCAATGAGGACTTATTCCTTGTTACAAGGCGTTGCAGCAAGTGAAGACCTATCGCCAACTGCATTTGGACTTTCTGTACACAACGCAATTGCAGGACAGTTCTCTATTGCCTGTAAAACCAGGTCTCCAGCACTTGCGTTAGCTGGGGGAGATTTTCCTATGCAGTCAGGTTTTATAGAGGCTGCTGGACTACTCCAAGAGGGTGCTGAGGAATTGCTTTTAGTGTTCTGTGAAGAAACACTACCTGAGATGTACTATCCCAGCGCTGAGAGCTCAACATATATTTGCGCAACGGCTATGCGCTTGGCGAAACATAAATCTAGTGATACAGATATAAAACTATCGTTAACTGCCAGTGAATGTGCAGGAGCTGAGTCAGTATTTGCAGAGCCTGATTACCAGCTTCCGTTGATTAGATCTTTGATTGATCGCGAGGGGCGTATACCTGTTTCAGAGAGATGGGAGCTACAGATCAATGCCAGTTAACTTATTGCCGGCAAAGAAAAAAGACAAGTATTGGCTAAGGTTGGTCGCTACGGCGATAGCATTTAGCCTGTTCGGTATCGGTGGATTGATACTGCGGTTTGTTCTGTTCCCACCATTAAAGGTGATCTATCGGGACACAGAAGTTCGAAAATGCAAGGCTCGTTTGTGTATCCACAACGCTTTTCGATTGTTTATTGGCTTTATGCATATCACGGGTATCTACACCTATCAATTTCGTGATGAACAAAAGTTAGCTAAACCAGGCCAATTGATATTGGCAAATCATCCATCGCTTATTGATGTGGTATTTCTAATATCCCGAATACCGAATGCCAACTGTATTGTAAAAGCCAGTTTATTTAGAAACCCGTTTATGCGCGGCGCGGTAATGACTGCAGGCTATATACCTAATGATGACCCGGAACAGATTATCGAACTGGCTTCGAAATCACTACAAAAAGGGGAATCAGTAGTTCTCTTTCCAGAGGGAACTCGCTCTGTACCAGGACAACCGTTTAGGTTTCAGCGTGGGGCAGCCTATATGGCGTTACGCTCCGGGGTGACCCCAACTCTGGTAACAATACGGTGTAATCCACCGATGCTGATGAAAAATATTCCTTGGTACAGTATTCCTCTGAGTCGACCACATTTTCAATTCGATGTGAATGAATCAGAGAGTTTTATTCAAGTAAAAGAAAAAGATGAAACACCACAAGTAGCCCGAGAGGTTACTCAAGAATTAAAAGCATTTTTTACCGAGGAGTGTGCTGCGTGAAAGAGTTAGTTGAAGAGCTTAAAGTTCTGATTATTGATGTATTAAATCTGGAAGATATTACTCCAGAAGAAATCGTAGCAGATGAGCCCCTTTTTGGAGAGGGCTTGGGGCTGGATTCTATTGATGCACTAGAGTTAGGTCTTGCTCTGCAAAAAAAATACAACATATCAATAGATGCAGAAAGCGAAGATACAAAATCGCATTTTGCTAATGTGAATAGCCTGGCAAATTTTGTCAGCAGCAGCCGCGCATAATAGAGGTATTTATGTTGAATAGCAGAGAAGAAATTTTACCAAAATTGACCGAAATTCTGGTTGAGATGTTTGAGGTCGATGAGGCAGATATAACAGAAGAAGCCCACCTCTCTGATGATCTTGATATAGATAGTATTGATGCTGTGGACCTAATTGTTCGCTTGAAAGAAGTAACAGGAAAGAAAATTGCACCTGAAGAGTTCAAAAGTGTAAGAACTGTTGGAGATGTAGTTGGTGCAATTGAAAAGGTAATGGCAGAGAAGTGAGTCGATTCGCGCAGCTAATATTGGTCATTATTCTGACACTGTACCCTATGGCAATTTACTTTGGCATAGAATACTTGTCTTTAAGTAGTATTCTGTTACTGCTGTTGATAGTTGCGGTTTTAAGGGTATTGTTTGGCGGCGCGAATAAGGCGATTGGCACCAAGTTAATGGCTGTGGCCTTGGCTTTTGTTGTTGGGGTTTCCTGGTTAAGGGGCGACTCAAACGGACTTCTTTGGTATCCAGTTCTTTGTAATCTGATTCTATTTTCACTGTTTTTTTACAGTTTGAGTCAACCGCAAACATTAGTAGAACGGCTTGCTCGCCTTACGACTCCAGATTTACCACCTGAAGGTGTCCTATATACACGAAAGGTTACCAAGGCATGGTGTCTATTCTTTTTAATTAATGGAAGCCTCGCACTGGCAACTGTTTTAAACGGCGATATGAAAGTCTGGACTCTTTACAATGGCCTTGTTTCATATGTGCTAATGGGAATTATGATGGGTGGTGAATGGCTACTGCGTCGTCGCGTCCAAAATAAGGTGTGAGTTAAGGTCGTGGACAAAGTACAGTTTGAACAGGTGTTTGGATACTCGAATGACCAAGCAGTAGTTAGCTATTCAAGTCGTGGGGAAATTTCATTCGCACGATTTAAGCGTGAATTGGCATTTGTTGAGCGAAAGCTAAAAAAATCCCTAAACGAAGCTGGGATCAAAAAAGCTGCCATTTTCTGTGAAGATAGTTACGAGTTTAGTTTACTTTTTTTTGCCGCTATGTCTTGTTGTGAAGTCGTTGTTATTCCGGCAAATAACAAGCGATTTACCCAGCAAAAACTGGGTGAGCAAACCCTATTACTGGGCAGCTGGGAAGACAGCTCGGCATTTAGTATAAATATTCCGGATCAATATAGCGAAGAGCTTTTTGTTCCCAGTTATTTTGATGCTGGTATTCAATTATTCACATCAGGAACCAGTGGTGAACCACAAATCGTTGATAAAACCTTATATCAATTGCTCAACGAGGTTAAGGCCCATAATCTGAAGTGGTCATCCCGGGTGGTTAATACAACTACTTTGGCAACAGTAAGCCACCAGCATATATATGGCTTACTGTTTAAATTACTGTGGCCGCTAGCCAGCGGGCGTCGATTTGTTAGTAAGACTTATGTGGATATTGTGGGATTACTCCAAGACGCCCAGAAATGGGGGCCTGCCGTGTGGGTTGCAAGCCCTGCACAATTAAGCCGCCGTATTTCTTCCTGGCCATGGGAGTTAGGAAAGTCCTTAGTGGATATCTTTTCTTCTGGGGGGCCTTTACTGGAAGTAGATGCAAAGGCGATTGATCAGTTGTGTGGAATCCAGCCCATAGAGGTCTATGGAAGCACTGAAACCGGGGGGATTGCCTGGCGTAATCAATTGCGTCAGAAAAGTTGGAGTCCACTAAAAGGAGTGAACATTGCAAAAAATAGCGATGGGTTACTCAAAGTCTCTTCTCCGTGGTTACCCAAGGAGTTTATTTGTCAGGACAAAGTACAAATAAGTACAGACGGTATGTTCGAACTTAAGGGGCGGGCTGATCGCATTATTAAGATTGAAGAGAAAAGAATTTCTCTTACACAGGTTGAGTCCCTACTAGTTGGAAGCTCATATATTGTAAAAGCCAATGCACTTGTCCTGGAGCGTAAAAGAAAATTAGTTGCCGCTGTTGCCACACTTACGGAATCCGGGAAAGAACTATTGCAAAAGAAAGGAAAGGCTTCTCTTGTTCGTAAACTTAGAGAAACCCTGGCCAAGGATCTTGATGGCGTGGCTGTGCCACGTTCTTGGCGTTTTGTTGATGAAATTCCCACTAACTTACAGGGAAAAATAACGAGAGACCTGCTAATGCAACTTTTTGATGAAATTCCGGCAGCAATGGTGCCACAGATTATTAGCAGCGAAATATTAGATAATACTCGTCAAGTTAATTTTACGGTTAATGACGATTTGCCTTGCTTGGATGGTCATTTTGAAGGCTCACCGGTAGTGCCGGGAGTGGTACAGCTGGATTGGGCTATGCATTTTGGCCGCCCACTTGTAAAAGCCGGCAGTACGTTTACCCAAATGGAAGTGATTAAATTTAAGCAGTTAATGATGCCCGGTGATGCTGTCACTTTATCTTTGGAGTTCAGCCAGGAAAAGAACAAATTAAATTATTCTTTTCGAAACACTCAAGATGGCAATATAGAATATAGCAGTGGTAGGTTGTGCTTCAGCCATGTCTAACTTTTGTTTTGTAATACCCGTTTATAATCATGAGGGGGCGATCGCACAGACGCTGGCATCTCTGGATGGCTTTAACCTGCCTTACATTCTGGTAGATGATGGCTGTGATAAACCCTGTAGAATTGAACTACAACGCTTAGAGCAGAGCTATGGTCCCCGGGTTCACTTGGTTGTTCGCCAGGCTAATGGTGGAAAAGGTGCTGCGGTAAAAAGTGGTCTGCGAGCTGCGAAAGAGCTTGGATATAGTCATGGAATTCAAGTCGATGCCGATGGTCAACACAGCCCCGCTGACATACCTCAATTCCTAGAAAAAAGCAGAAAGTGCCCTGATTCACTGATTTGTGGCTATCCGCAATACGATAAATCAGTACCTAAAGTTCGTTTGTGGGGACGCTATCTAACTCATGTATGGATCTGGATTAATACTCTTTCTCTGGAGATTAAGGATTCCATGTGTGGGCTACGTTGTTATCCCTTATCTCGAACTGTAGATTTGTTAGATAACGAGTATACTGGTGATCGAATGGATTTTGATCCAGAGATCTTGGTACGGTGGTATTGGAGCAAAGGCGGTCTTTGCCAGGTACCTGTTAATGTGAGCTACCCAATAGATGGCGTTTCCCATTTCCGGGGATTTGAGGATAACTTCCTTATATCGGCAATGCACACCCGTCTATTTTTTGGCATGTTGGCCAGAACTCTGCGTATTTCGACAGTAGGGCGAAAAGCGTGAGTAATTTACACTGGTCAAAATACCGGGAACAAGGCTTTTTCCTGGGCATCAAGTTCTTATTCTGGTTGCATCACTGGTTGGGTCCGATTGCCTTTAAAGTTGCGGTATACCCGGTAGTTTTATGCTATTACCTAAAAAATCAGAGTGGCCGCAATTCGATCCGTGAGTACTTGGAATTATTCACCAAACGCTACCCATCTAGCGGTATAGAACCGAATTGGAAAACCGGATTTAGAATTTTTCTTAATTTTGCTAACAGCGCTAGAGAAAAGCTTGAAGCCTGGTTTGTGGGTATCCCGGATAGTCAGGTAAATTTCCCAAAAAGAGCGGGTCTTCACCAGTTGGCGGCTAGTGGCCAGGGTGGATTAATAATTGGCTCCCATCTCGGGAACCTGGAGGTTTGCAGAGCGCTTGGCAGCCTGACAAAGGTACGGGTAAATGTGCTAGTGCATACAAAGCATGCGGTGAAATTTAATCGCATGATGAAGATGCTCAATCCCCTGAGTCAAGTACGGCTTATCCAGGTGACAGAAGTAACTCCCGCTCTAGCGATGCGACTCTCCGAGGCTGTTGAGGCTGGGGAGCTGGTTGTTATTGTCGGTGATAGAACACCTATTAACTCTATGGGGCGCACCTGCGAGGCAGAATTCCTAGGGCGAAAAGCGCCTTTTCCCCAGGGGCCATATATTCTTGCTGCGCTGCTCAAATGCCCGGTGTACACGCTTTTCTGTCTGCGTAGTACTTCCGGATACGATATTTATATGGAAAAACTCTGCGATCGCGTTGTGATGAAACGCGGTGACAGAGAGGGGCATATTCGCTCTCTTGTCGAGGAGTTTGCACGACGGTTGGAACGCTATTGTCATATAGCACCTTTGCAATGGTATAACTTTTACCCGTTCTGGGATCAGCAAAAATGAATTCAGCAGTACTACAACGAACCCAAATAGTCTTTGATGGCACAGATCTATCTATTGATCAGGTAAACACCATTGCAGCTGGCCGTGGCGATATCTCTCTATCTGATGAAGAGGGCTTTGTCGCAAGGATAAATCGCGGTGCCGAGTTCCTGGATAACCTTTGGCAGAAGGAAGGTGTGATCTACGGAGTAACCACTGGATATGGTGATTCCTGTACCGAAAGTATTCCAGCAGACCTGGTGGAAGAGTTACCTCATCGGTTATTTACCTTCCATGGTTGTGGAATGGGGGAAGTCTTTACTCTTGAGCAAAGTAGAGCGATTGTTGCTGCCCGGATTGCCAGCCTTGCAAAGGGCAGTTCAGGGGTCCGATATCGGCTGTTGCAGCAATTGGTTTTGTTACTTCAGAAAGACATTATTCCGGTAATTCCCCAAGAGGGTTCTGTGGGAGCCAGTGGCGACTTGACCCCACTGTCTTATGTTGCTGCGGTTTTGTGCGGGGAGCGCAAAGTTTGGTACCGAGGCCACCAGAGAGATACTGCTGAGGTATTCGATGAATTACAGATTGAGCCATTAAAGCTATATCCAAAAGAGGGTTTAGCAATAATGAATGGCACCGCCGCAATGACTGGCTTGGCGTGCTTAGCCTACAAACGGGCAGAGTATCTAGCACAGCTGAGTGCTCGTATTACCTCCATGATGAGCATTGCACTGGATGGCAATGCCTATCATTTCGATAGCGCGCTTTTTGCAGTGAAGCCTCACCCCGGTCAAAACCAAATTGCAAAGTGGATTCATGACGATCTCAATGTTGGTGCTGCTCCAAGACAAAATAGTCGATTGCAGGATCGCTATTCACTTCGGTGCGCTCCCCATGTAGTTGGTGTGTTACAGGACTCTCTGCCCTGGCTCCAGCAGTTTATTCATAACGAACTAAACAGTGCCAATGATAACCCGATCATTGATGGTGAAAACGAGAGGGTGCTTCATGGTGGGCACTTCTATGGTGGGCATATAGCCTTCGCCATGGATAGCCTGAAGAATGCGGTAGCAAACCTCTCTGATTTACTGGATCGACAAATAGCCCAACTGGTAGATGTTAAGTTCAATAATGGGCTCCCGGCAAACCTATCAGGTGTAACCGGGCCTCGAAGATCAATTAACCATGGCTTTAAGGCTGTTCAAATTGGTGCGAGTGCCTGGACTGCTGAAGCACTAAAGCAGACCATGCCCGCAAGTGTTTTTTCCAGATCAACGGAGTGTCATAACCAGGATAAGGTCAGTATGGGCACCATTGCTGCCAGGGACTGTATCAGGGTATTACAGTTAACGGAGCAAACAACCGCAGCGGCACTGATGGTTGCTTGGCAGGGCATTCAGCTTCGAGTTCGTAGTGGAGGAGTGGATTTGGAAAAATTATCTACCGCTCTTAATACCACAATCAGGCAGATAGGAGATGAATTTTCTTTTCTGGAGGAAGATAGAGAGCTTGAACAGCCATTGAGAAAATTCGTTTCGTTAATTCAGCAAAGACATTGGCGCTTATATGAAAACTAATAAACCTATGCGCCCTGAAAAATGGACGGCACAAGTTGAACTACAAATTCCTTTCCACGATGTGGATATGATGGAGATAGCTTGGCATGGGCATTATGCAAAGTACTTTGAAATAGCCCGATGTGCATTGTTTGATCAGTTGGAATATAACTACCAACAGATGAAGGAATCAGGTTTTGCCTGGCCGGTCATAGATTTGCGCGTACGATATGCAAAGCCTTTGCGATTTCAGCAGTGGATTGTTGTTCGCGCTGAGGTTTCTGAATATGAAAATCGATTTAAGATCAATTATACGATAACAGATAGAGATACCGGTGTACGCTTAACAAAAGGACATACCGTACAGGTAGCTGTCGAAATAAGCAGTGCCGAAATGCTGTTTGCATCGCCTCCAATTTTGCTGGAAAAATTGGGGGTAAATTAGTGATGACTGCCAAGCGTTTGGTTTTATTTTTTATTTGCTTTCTATTTTCCACAGTAACTTCTGCTTTGACTTCAGAGCAGCAGGCGGTTTTGCGGGAGATAGAGAAAAATATTGTGTCATCTCCACAGATGCTTGGCACTTTTTCCCAGACAAAGAGGCTGCCCCAGTTGCCCAGGCCTCTGGTTTCTTCAGGCATCCTGGCTATTTCTGAAGAGTTAGGATTAAGCTGGCGAATAGAGAATCCAATAGAATCCCATCGAATATTTAAGCTAGATGATGCTGATTCTGGGAATCGGGTCAATAGCAATATTGTAGGAAATCATGTAGCTGATCCTCTATTAAAGATTATCAGTGGTGATTTTAGTGAGCTAGATCAGACTTTTACGGTGGGACCAGAGATCGCAGAAGAGCAATGGCGAATTAACTTAATTCCCAAGCAAGAAGCTTTTAGAAAGGTTATTGAATCGATAGAAGTCGTGGGAGACAAAAAGATTCGGAAAATAGTACTAGCTGAAGCCAACATGGCAATTACTGAAATAGATATTATAAATTTACATTCAGTTGAAGCTAATAACAGTCAACTACTGAGTGAATTCTCAGAAGATAACCAGAAATAATCTCATGTCACGTCGAGTTGTTATTTGGCTTTCCTTTGTTAGTGTAATTATTGGGATAACTGTATTACGCTATCAATCCAGCTGGCTACAAACAGATATTTTGTTATTAGCTGATAATAACTCCGACTCGGTAAGTAGTGCTGACATCCAGAAAAAAGTCAGTCAGCAATTACAGGGAAGTCTAATTTGGGTTTTAGTTTCTGAAGGAAAAGAATCACATCGTCTGGCCAGGCATACCCAAGAGTTGGCGCAGAAACTAAAGGCCGCAGAATCTTTAGAGTCTGTTGAATATCGTTGGGCCGACTCTGAAAGCTATAAAGAGGAGTGGGAGCTGCTCTTTCCTCTGCGCCAACAGCTACTCAGCCCTGAAGATAGGGCGTTATTAGAGGCTAAGCCAGAGGAACTTATACAGCGTCAATTGAGTAAGTTATACGGGCCTGACGGCGCTGGAATTGATTTGGAGAAAGATACTTTCTCAACTTTTCGCAATTACTTTACCGCTGATATTGGAGTTACTCCACAAGTCTTTGATGGAATTCCGGTACATACAGAAGGACATAAAGTTTTTACCCTGCTTTATACGCTGGCCGCACCAGTTGATTTGACTGGAGAGAGCGATATATCACTTCTTTCTTTACAGTCTGAATTAAAGCAATGGGCTCAAAAAAATGGTTATTCGCTGCTGGTAGCTGGAGCCCCCCTGCATACAGAGTATGCTGCTGCTATGGCGCAGGATGAAATACGCCTGATTGGCTCCCTTTCGATCCTTGCTATTTGCTGTCTATGTATTGTTGTCTTTCGCTCATTAAAACCTCTACTAGCCTGTACATTCGCAATTCTATGTGGCGTGGCCAGTGGTATATCTGGTGTTATTATTATTTTGGGCCAAATTCATATACTGGCTTTTGTATTTGGTACAACGGTTTCTGGATTGGCGATTGACTACGCATTTCACTTTATTTGTAATAGATTGAGGCTGGGCAAGCCAAAAGATAAGGATATATTACCTGGGCTATTGCTGGGCTTGATATCAAGCTGCTTGGCATTTTTCTCTCTTGCATTAACACCTTTTCCACTTTTACAACAAATAGGGGTTTTTGTCGGCTGTGGTTTAATGGGGGCTTGGTTGACTGTAATCCTGCTATTCCCACGCTGGATTAATATTAAGCATAGGCCTTTATCGTTTTCCAGTCAGTTTCCTAAACTCAATATTAGGTACTACCTGTTTCCATTGGTTGGGCTGTTGATGTTTGGATCTGCGGCGCTTCAGAAAATTCAATTTAATGATGACCTAAAACTGTTTTACCAGCCTCCAGAATTTCTTACACAAGATGAAATAGAGCTAAATTCTCTGATTAAATCTCGGGCAGACTCCCGTTATTTTTTGGTTTTTGGTGAAGATGAACAACAAGTATTAACACGAGAATGGGAACTTAGAAATCAACTAGGCTATTTAGTAGAAAAGGAAATTATTAGTGGTTTTCAGGGGGTAACTAACCGGATACCTCCAAAAGAGGTTCAAGAAGCTGACTGGAAGTTATTGTCGAAGTTTTACAGTGGGGATGCTGTCAGGTCTTTTTATCAGCAATTGGGTTATTCTGAACAAGATATTAACCAGCAGTTAAGTTCTAAAATACAGCCATTCAATACCTTTAATTTCTCTGAATGGTTGCCAGTTGCAGGTCGGCAATATAAAGGACTATGGTTGGGTTGTGAAAATAATCACTGTTATTCTGTGGTACGTATTTATGGCTTAAAAGAAGATTTGTCATCTTTAGAGTTACTGCCTGGAGTAACCTATGTTGATACTACCAGAAGTATCTCTAATGTTATGTCACAACAGCGTGATCTGTTGCTGCAATTACTGCCATTAATATTCATTGTTGTATTTCTGGTAACTGCAACTAAAACAGGAATAAAGCAAGCCTTAAGTATAGTTGCACTTCCATCCAGCGCAGTACTAGGCACCCTGGCGATAGTGATTTTACAGGGATCAGCAATTAATTTATTTCATGTTGCGGCTTTATTACTTGTCTTTGGTATTGGTATAGATTACGCAATATTTAGCCATACAAGCAGAAAGGCAGAGCAGCATTATACCCTGCTGGCGATAGCTATGGCTGGGTTAACAACTTTTTTAGGGTTTGGTTTGTTAGCATTGTCTGGCACACCGGCGATAGCAAATTTTGGGTTAGTCCTGGCTGTGGGCACAGTATTAACTTTGTTGTTGGCATTTTTATTTTTTTGTACACGGGGTAAGGGATATTAGCCAATGAAAGAAATTAAGTCTGACGTTGTTATTATTGGTGCTGGTCCTGCCGGAGCTATCGCAGGTGCGTTATTGGCTAAAAAAGGTTGGCAAGTTTCGATAGTTGAGCGGGAAGAATTTCCTCGCTTTTCTATTGGTGAAAGCCTACTGGCTCAATGTATCGAGTATCTTGAAAAAGCAGATATGTTAGAAGCTGTGAAATCAGCGGGCTTTCAATATAAAAATGGTGCTGCTTTTGAGTGGGATGGTGCTCGTACATCATTTGATTTCCGGGAGAAGTTCTCCTCTGGGCATGGCACCACCTTCCAGGTACAGCGAGCTAAGTTTGATAAAATTCTGGCTGATGAAGCAGAGCGCCAGGGTGTTAAGGTCTATTATCGCCATTCTGTAGTGTCAGTTGATATTGCTGAGAATAACGCAAAGTTAATTGCCGAGAATGATGGCGAAAACCTGGTTTTCCAGGCGCGCTTTGTATTGGATGCCAGTGGCTTTGGCAGAGTTTTACCGCGATTACTTGATCTCGATCGTCCGTCAGAGTTTCCTGTTCGAGAATCCGTATTTACACATGTTGAAGACAATATTGATGATAGTCATTTTGATCGGGATAAAATCTTAATCACTGTGCATCCCAGTGAGCGAGATATTTGGTACTGGTTGATTCCCTTTGCAGATGGAAGAGCTTCTATTGGGGTTGTAGGTGAGAAAGAAAAGATTTCGACCTGGGGGCAGGATCCGGAACAGATATTGAAAGGGGCTATTGCCTCCGCCCCCGAGTTGGCAAAAACTCTGCGCAATGCCAAATTCGATACGGAAATACAACGTATTCGCGGATATTCCAGTGATGTGACCAAACTGGCCGGTCCTGGTTTTGCGCTTTTGGGGAATGCCGGAGAGTTTCTAGACCCGGTATTTTCATCCGGTGTTACCATTGCAATGAAATCCTCAGAGTTAGCAGTTGAGTGCCTGCATCGCCAGCTCTCAGGGGAAGCAGTTGATTGGGGTGAAGAGTTTGTTGAACCCCTGAAACATGGTGTGGAAGTTTTTAAAACCTATGTCAAAGCTTGGTATGACGGTCGTTTCCAGGATGTGATTTTTTATCAAACCGACCAAAAAGAAATAAAAGGCATGATTTGCTCAATCTTGGCTGGTTATGCATGGGATAAAAAAAATCCGTTTGTTGCCGCTGCTGAGCGTCGATTGAATACACTGGTAGAAATATGTTCCGCCAAGTAATACTGTTTTTGAGCTTTCTTACTCTGGTGGGATGTATGTCCACAGGGGGGAGGAAAGAATATCTGCAAAGTTGGCCTTTGGCCCCTCTATTGAGCGAGGGATCGCGCCAGCTCAATCAACATTTACGCATTGTCTATCAAGACGATGAGTATGAATTGATGGCGGCTACTTTCCACACTATGGAGAGTTTAAAGATATCTCTTCTCAGCCCTGAAGGGATAAGCCTGCTGGATGTTACATACGATGGTAATGAGGTCAGCACCCATTACCACATGAGTAGAGCAGAGAGAGTGCCACCAGAGAAATTGCTGGCAGATATCCAGTTTGTATACTGGCCAATTGCCCAGCTTCGTGAAGTATTGCCCGTAGGCTGGAATTTGGACGAGGCTATTGTCGAGGGAATTTACACGCGAAAACTCTCACGCAATGGTGAAGTGAATTCAGTGGCTCGCTATAGCAGTAAAGATATTTGGAAGGCCCAAATTGAGCTGGAGCACAAACTACTGGGTTATAGGTTAAGCATTAGGAATTTCTAAGTATGAAAAATTTCTATCTTAATCATATGGGGATCATCTGCACCCTGGGAAATACTGCTGAGGCAGTAGCTAATTCCTTGTTCGGTGATGAGAGTTCTCATATGCAGGTCGATGAAACCTATTTGCCACAATACAGAGGGAATCTGGGTATTGTGCAGGGGAAGCTGCCTGATTTACCGAGTTCGTTGCAAGATTACCACTGCCGCAATAACCAGCTGGCTATGGCTGTGCTGACTCAAATTGAAAGTGCAGTCGCTGAACTAATAGAAAAACATGGTGCGGGCCGAATTGGCGTTGTGATGGGGACCTCAACCTCGGGAATAGACTCAGGTGAGGCCTACTTAAGTGGTGAGAAAGAGACCGGATATAATTATCGGCTTCAACAGCAAATGGCTGGTTTGACTACCTTTGTTGCGAAGTACCTGGGAATCCAAGGTGTTCAGCTCACCGTCTCCACCGCTTGCTCGTCCAGTGCCAATGCTTTTGCCAGTGCCCGGCGCCTTATCTCAACCGGTACTTGTGATGCCGTTGTTGTTGGAGGTGTGGACTCCCTCTGTGGCATGACAGTCCGGGGGTTTCATAGCCTGGGGGCACTTAGTGCCGGCCAGACCAATCCTTTCAGCGTTAATCGGGATGGTATTAACCTCGGGGAAGCTGGAGCAATGTTTGTGCTGAGCAAAGAGCCTGGTCCTGTGGTTCTATCCGGTGTTGCTGCCACGTCTGATGCCCACCATATGTCGGCCCCAGACCCAGAAGGACGTGGTGCGGAAGCCTGTATGCGCGGGGCTCTGGAGAATGCCGGCTTGGATACCGCCGACATTGATTATCTGAATCTTCATGGTACGGGAACGCCACATAACGACTCTATGGAGGCTCTGGCCGTTGAAAGAGTGTTTGGAAGCCAGCTACCGTGTTCTTCCACAAAACCTCTAACCGGGCACACACTCGGTGCTGCAGGCGCTCTTGAAGCGGCTTTTTGTTGGCTTGCCTTACAATATGATCAATTTCCCCGCCATCAGTATGATGGCCACTATGATCCGGAGATAGTGCGACTGAACCTGTATCAAGGCCACGAGGCTCCTGGAAAATTGCGCTATGTAATGAGTAACTCTTTTGCCTTTGGTGGGAGTAATTGCTCGGTAATCTTGGGCAGTCAGAGGTAAAATAGATGCACAAATATACTGCTGAAGAACTGGTTCCACACAGTGGAAATATGTCACTTCTCGATGAAGTGATCTCTGTAGGCGAGGAGCAGCTACAGGCAAAGTTGCGAGTTCGTGATGATGGAATATTTTCCCGTAACGGTCGTGTTCCCGCTTACGTGGGCATTGAATATATGGCCCAATCCATCGCAGCTTTCTCCGGATATCATGCAAAAGAACAGGGTAAAGACGTTCGCCTGGGTTTTTTACTGGGTACTCGCAAGTTCCTGTCAAATATCGAGAGTTATCGCTGCGGTGAAGAATTAACAATTGATGTCCAGCGCATTCTCCAGGCTGAAAATGGCATGGCGACATTTGAGTGTGTGATAACCGGCTCATCTATCGAGCAGAGTGCGCGGCTTAATGTTTATCAGCCGGATAACGTAGAACAGTATTTGAAGGAAAGAAACTAAATGTCAGAGTGGGTTTTAGTTACTGGTTCCAGTCGTGGTATTGGCCGGGCGATTGCACTTCAGTTAGCTGAAGATGGCTACGATATTGTTTTACATTGCCGCAGCCGCCGTGATCAAGCAGAGGAAACAGCAGAAGAGATTGCTAAGTTAGGGCGAAAAAGCAGAATTTTGCAGTTTGATATTGCCGACCGGGAGCAAGCACGGGATGTCTTATTGGAAGATGTCGAGAGTAATGGCTGCTACTACGGCATTGTGTGCAATGCTGGTGTTACTGCCGACAATGCTTTCCCTGCGATGCCTGCTGAAGATTGGGATTCTGTTGTACACACCAATCTGGATGGTTTCTACAATGTTTTACACCCCTTAACCATGCCAATGGTCAGGCGCCGTGCGCCCGGCCGTATTGTCGTGATGACTTCTGTATCCGGCATTGCTGGAAATCGCGGCCAGGTAAATTACTCCGCATCCAAAGCGGGTTTGATCGGTGCGAGTAAGGCATTGGCGTTGGAGTTAGCCAAGCGAAAGATTACCGTGAATTGTGTTGCTCCGGGCCTCATTGACACCGATATGTTGGATGAAGACTTGCCCGTTGAAGAAATTTTAAAAATGGTGCCTGCCCGCAGAATGGGTAAACCAGAAGAAGTGGCGGCAACTGTAGCGTTCCTGATGCACGAACGTGCTGCTTACATCACCCGTCAAGTTATCTCAGTAAATGGTGGTCTCTGCTAATGAAACGCGTGGTTGTTACAGGAATGGCCGGAATATCCCCTATCGGCCAGGGTTGGGACTCGGTTAGTCAGGCTTTACAGAGCGGTCTTTCAGGCATTTCCTACATGGAAGACTGGGATAAGTATGAGGGGCTTGAAACCCGACTGGGCGCGCCGGTAAAGGACTTCGAAAAACCGGCCCACTACAACCGTAAACGTGTGCGCAGCATGGGGCGCGTTTCATTAATGGCGGTTCGCGCCAGTGAGATTGCGCTTGAGGATGCGGGATTGTTGGATGACCCCATTCTCAAAAGTGGTGCTGTCGGAGTCTCCTATGGCTCGTCAGCAGGCACTCCGTCAGCAGTGGCTGATTTCGGCAATATGTTGATAAATCACCGCACCGACGGCCTCAATGCGACCAGTTATATAAAAATGATGTCCCATACGGCGGCGGTCAATATCGGGGTATTTTTCGGCTTGTGTGGACGGGTTTATACCACAAGCTCCGCTTGTACCTCTGGAAGCCAGGGGATTGGGTATGCCTATGAGGCAATTCGCAATGGTAGCCAAACCATTATGGTGGCCGGTGGTGCAGAGGAGCTGTGTGCAACCGAGGCTGCGGTCTTTGACACCTTATATGCGACTTCAACAAAGAACGATACCCCTGAATTGTCTCCACGTCCCTTCGATCGCAACCGGGATGGATTAGTTATCGGCGAGGGCGCCGGTACACTTATCTTGGAAGAGTATGAACACGCGATTGCCCGTGGAGCCAGGATTTATGCAGAGGTCGCAGGATTTGGAACCAACTCTGATGGCAGCCACGTCACCCAACCTCAATCGGCAACTATGCAGGTGGCATTGCAGCAGGCAATAGCACAGGCTGGGGTAGAGACTAGCGAAATAGGTTATGTCAGTGCGCATGGCACAGCTACAGATCGAGGTGATATTGCAGAAAGCCACGCAACCCGCAATGCATTTGGGCGTGCAGTACCAATAAGCTCACTTAAGAGCTATACCGGTCATACGCTGGGTGCCTGTGGCGCATTGGAGGCTTGGGCAAGCATTCAGATGATGCGTAACGGTTGGTTCCATCCCACGATTAATTTGGCAGAGGTTGATTCTGACTGTGCGGAATTGGATTATATCCAAGGCAGTGGAAAGCACATCGATACTGAGTATGTGATGAGTAATAATTTTGCCTTTGGCGGAATCAATACTTCTTTAATATTTAAAAGACGTATTTAATTTTCCTCTCAGAGAGCTTTAACCTAGGGATAGCATATGAAGTGGGTACTGGCTGTAGTTTCGACAATTCTTTTAGCTCAGCCAGTTACTGCTGATGAACTCTTAGTGAGTTTTGGCGGTGGCCCGCAACCTGATTCAAGTCAGAATAATAAAACCTACGGGATAGATTATTCTTTTAAAACATTTGAAAAGAGTTACCGTCAACATATTGATATAGGTGTTAGCTATACTGAGCTAACTACTGATGCCGATGAAAATAAACGTATAAGAGCGTTTTCCATCTATCCTCAATTAAATCTATATCCCAGGCAAAGAAGTTGGGGGCAACCTTATTTCTTTGTTAGAGCGTTGGGTCCTAGCTATATTTCCAGCAACCAATTGGGAAACCGTCGTCAGGATAATAACTTTTCTTTCCAGGCGCAGGTTGGATATGCTGCGCGAATTAACTGGAGAGGGAAAGAAGATCTGGTGCTAATGGTTTCCTGGAAACACTTCTCCAACGCCAACCTGTTCAGTGATAATGATGGAATAGATATTCCGTTTGTTATTAATTTGGGCATGAAAATCTGATTTCCAGTTAAGATAGTTCCCCAATAGTCACAGCTACTGGGGATATAAAAGCTATCAAATGGACAGTTCTTTTATAATTGCGTCATTCAAATTTCTAACCCAGCGATTGTAGTTTCTGTGAATGGTGTAATATTTTTCACTATAGTCAAGCATATCGCTATCTTTATAGGTGATACTATAACTATTAAGGTTATATATAATATCTGCTTCAGCATGATGCTTGCGAACGTTAATGGTGGCTAATATTTTCCCAGGAGCAACTTGTTGACAAGTCCAGTTTCTCGCGATACACCCTGCAATAATTGATGTTTTAATTGAATCTTGAGTTTGAGCTGACCCGTCAAGACGATCGGGAATTAGTCTACTTTCAATATTCATAACCGGATTACTTGTACAGCCAGATACTATTAATGCAAAGGCTGCAATAGATATAGATTTAATAATATAATTCATGAAATTTCCTTATTGGGGTGAAGCTAAATTTTATGGTTTCTAGAGATCCACTTGGCTACGTCATTACCAAGGGTGTGAACACAACGTTCGAGAACACTGCAGGAGCTTTTGAATTTATAAAATAAACCTCCACTTGAATTTCTGGTGGTCTTGAGAGTATCTATCAAGTCGCCGTTTTTGTAGAGTTCAGCCTCAATTGAGACTGATTTTTGATGGCTACCTGAAATATATCTTCCGCTATATGCATTGAGAATTGTTAATTTAAGACTGTATCCCTCTGATTGAATATCCAACTCTGGGTCTAGTGAACTGGCAAATCCATGCTTACCAAGAAATTTCTTGGTTGAGCTTGAAAATTGATAACCAAGGTTATTACACTCTTTAACTATATTGGATGCAATTAATTCTTCGTCGTGATATTCGGCTTTTTCATTGATGGAAATCAGGCCATTTCCGTAAGCGGATAGTGAGAGGCTGAAAACAGCACAAAACAATAAGATTCCTTTAATCTTCATATAATCTCTTTGTAAGTAAGGAGCAGACCACTTAAATAATCATAGATAAAACTATAAGTTGGGGAGGTCGTCTTAGGTTGCGTAATTTACCAAAATAAGTAGATAGGTAGTAGATCTTGGATTGATGGTAGAGGTGGATAAGAATTCATCATACGCAAAATGCAGGGTTAGCCCATACGGCTTAAAGACTGAAATGATGTAACTTTACTGATTTTAAGCAAACTAGATAACTCTATGATTTAAATACAAATTTTCTCAAATAATTAATCTTTTTTTATCCTGCTGAGTCACATAATTCCATCCATCGTTTAATTCCGGCGCTTCTGTATTTTTGTCGATGCAGGACAAAATAGAACTCTCGATGAAAGTCTCTATGTGGTACGGGTAGCTCAATAAGCGATCCGCGCTTTAAAGCATCAGTTAATGAAACACGGGAAAGGCAACTGATTCCCAGCCCCGCTTCTACGGCTCGCTTGATCGCTTCTGTATGTTGTAATTCCAATAGGATATGTAGTTGTGGCAATAGCCCTGCCATGGCTCTCTCAAAAGTCTGTCGCGTTCCAGAGCCCGATTCCCGGGTGATCCAGGTTGCACTGATCAGGTCTTTATCGGCGAGGCGCTTGCGGCTTGCCAGAGGGTGGTTGGGTGCACAGAAAACAACCAGCTCATCATGGCGCCAGGGAATGATTTCCAAATCCGGGTGATTGATCTCTCCTTCAATTAATCCCAGGTCCAATTCAAAATTGAGCACCCTCTCGGCAATCGCTGCGGTATTGGCAACTTCCAGTTGTACTTGAGTACCGGGCTGCTCTTCCATATAACGAGCCATCACGCTGGCTGTCAGGTAGTTGCCAATAGTTAGGGTGGCTCCGATCTTCAGGCTTCCCAGTTCCCGGTGAGTGGCCAGTGTCTGCTCAAGTTCCTGGGCTCGCTCCAGGAGTTCTTCCGCCCTTGGCCACAATTGCCGTCCCAGTTCATTGAGACGCAATCGCTTACCGGTGCGCTCGAACAGGCGCAACTCAAACTGCTGTTCAAACTCTTTCAGCGCTGTGGAGGCTGCGGACTGGGACATACTCAGGCTCTCCGCAGCACGACTGACATTCTCGTGATGAGCACAGGCAAGGAATACCTCTAACTGGCGGAGAGTGTAGCGCAAAGGGAAATCTCCAGTTGATCGTTAAAATAGATAAGGAATATCGAAATATCCCACTTTGCCAATAGATCTTCTAGGGCTAAAATTCAACTATCAAGAGACTCGTGGAATAACCGGTTTTAAGTTTATGTCCAAATTGAATATAGAGAAGGTGTTGGAAGTCCATCACTGGAACGACACACTGTTTAGCTTCAAGACCACCCGGGATTCGGGTTTTCGCTTTGAGAACGGACATTTCACGATGATCGGTTTGCAGCAGGACAATGGCCGTCCACTGCTGCGCGCCTACTCTATTGCCAGTGCCAACTACGAAGACGAGTTGGAGTTCTTCAGTATCAAGGTTCCCGATGGCCCCCTGACCTCCCGCCTGCAGAAGATTGTGCCGGGCGATGAGATCTACGTGAGCCAAAAACCCACCGGCACTCTGGTGGCGGACCACCTGCTGCCGGGCAAACGCCTGTGGTTGCTGTCCACGGGTACTGGCTTGGCACCTTTCATGAGCATCATCAAAGATCCCACGGTCTACGAGCGTTTTGACCAGGTAATCCTTACTCACGGTGTTCGCTATGTTTCTGAGCTGGCTTACCAGGAGCAGATCGAGAACGAATTGCCGGAACACGAGTACTTTGGCGAGATGGTACGCGAGCAACTGCTTTACTACCCAACCGTGACCCGTGAGCCCTATCGGAATACTGGCCGCCTGACTGATCTCATGCTGTCCGGAAAGCTTTTCACCGATCTGGGTGTGCCCAAGCCGAATGTTGAGGAAGATCGCTTTATGCTGTGCGGCAGCCCGGCAATGCTGAAGGATCTCACCAATATCCTCGATGACTGGGGATTCAAGGAGACCCGCGCAGGTGTACCTCACGAGTATGTGATTGAGCGCGCTTTCGTCGAAAAATAAGTTGGTCAGTCCAGCGATAAAAAAACCACCCTCGCGGTGGTTTTTTTATGGGTGAAATACAGATTCCCGAAACTATCCTGATCTTGTGAAACCCCTGCCTTCTATTCTGACTTGAGGGGAGCTTGCTGGGAGTGGCTAGATGAAGCTGTTTTCACTGGGTGTATTACTGATTTCCTTTTTCTGGCTGGGTGCCTGTACCCGGGTGCCGGAGGGGGTTGAGCCTGTCCAAAACTTCCAGCTACAGCGATATTTAGGTCACTGGTATGAGATTGCTCGATTGGATCACTCATTCGAGCGCGGCCTGACCCAGGTAACTGCCGACTACAGTCTCAACCATGATGGTTCTGTCGCGGTGATCAATACCGGCTATTCAAAAGCGCGTGATGCCTGGCAAATGGCGGAGGGGAGGGCCGAGTTTGTCGGCCCGAAAAATGTGGGCCATTTGAAAGTCTCTTTTCTTGGCCCCTTTTACTCATCCTATATCGTGATTGCTCTATCGGATGACTACCAATACGCGATGGTATCTGGCTACGATAAATCCTATCTGTGGATATTGTCCCGCACCCCAACCATGCCCAAGGATGTGTTGGAGCAGTTTTTACAGAAGGCCAAAGCTTTGGGGTATCCCGTCGACCAGATGATATTTCCCAAGCAAGAGGCTAAGCCCGGAAATAAGCCCTCGGTGCAGCCCTCAGGGTCGTGATCTGTTCAAAAGCCTGCGTTCCCGCCACCAGCTTATACACACTAGTAACAGCAATATAAGGGCCGGCCATTGGCGCCCCAACAAAACCCTGTTTGCGTGATTATTTGCTTCTGGCCCCAAACGTGCGGCAGCCATTAGTTGGGTTTCCCTGGCATTCAGGGACTGCTGCCATAGAGGCCAGTCCTCTTTGGCAAAGATATAGAAGTCTAGTACCGACTCCCCTTTCAATTCAGTCCAAAGCTGGTGCCAACCTGAATTTTGGGGCCAGAAGCTGTAGCACTGACCCTGGGAACTTCTGCTTGCGGCGATTCCTTTGGTAGAGCGGGAGCTATCTTGAAACTCTGATAAGAATGGACTCTGATCAGAAAAAAGTGGGCTGCATAGGGTGATGCGTTCCTGTGTACGCGGTAACTCATTGGAGAGGATTACTGGCTGCTGACTACCCAAATGCTTGAGTTGGTAATCAATAATGGACTTCCACAGGCTGGCGAATTCAGTAGTAAAGCCACTGGTTAACCAGCGATGGCTGTCACTAAATAGGATAAACCCCAGGTGTTGTGTCTCAGTCGAACGCCCCCAGAAAAGTGGGGGCTCTCCATTGCCCAGTAAAAAGTCGTAGGAGCCGGGCTGTGTGACTTTGAAGCCAAGATTACGCAGTGGGGGAATCTCCGGATTGTCCGCTTTTTGGTAGCCAAAGCCGGAATGTAAGTGGGTGGCTTCTTCCTTTTGTAGAGGCATGGATTGGGCAGCAGCGTATTGGAGAAACTCTTCAGAGCTATCGTCACTGACTAACCATAACAGTGACTTTGTAGTGGCCAGTTCGTTGAGCTGACGCTTTTGCAGAGCGGAAAATTGTGGCCACAAACTGCTGTCGAGTATCACTAAATCGAAGGGACTTTCATTCGTGAATAAATCCGCAGACTCGGTAAGTGGAAGGCCGTTGAGAGTTTCTTTTCTTATGATTTCAGGTGCCAACTGGGTCATCACTTGTGCTGTTACACCGGATTGGCGCAGCCAGCGAGAGAGGGCGGCCGTCTCAAAAGAGGGGCGTGCCAGCCACAGTAACAATTTGGGTTGGAGCGGTTCACGCACCAGGATGGGTAAAGGATCTGTATGGGTTTCGCCGGCTTCGCTTTCCGTCCGTACTCGGTATAGCTGGGGGCCTGCGAGTTTTGGAGTGGCAGTGAGTTGTGCCTGAATTGCTTCTCCCACTTTCAGCTCAAGACTGTCTTCAATATGGCCGTAGGGATTGAGCAAACTAATTTTTACGTTTTCAGTCAGTGACTGGTTGTTGTGAATCTTTAACTTTAAAGGATCACCCAGGGTAATTCGCCGCTGCCAGTCCAATTCCCAGCGGCCATCAGATTCCTGGATCTTCGATAACTCCAGGCGCACTGGTGCCAGGTCCCGAAGTTTGTCGCGGCCGAGTGGCTCCCCATTGAGGGAGATATTTTCCACACCATTGAGATTTATTGGATGTGAGCTCGCCAGCTGTTTGCTGTCGATAGAGATATTGCGCTCGGCGGGAAAGATTGCCGGCGGCTGCCAAAGTATCCAGGCGCTCAACCAAATCGCCAGTTGCAGGCCATAGTCGAACGGCTTGGCACCTCGGCGTCGCAATAGTACGAGTGATGCTAAGCAGGCCAACAGGAACAGGCCGGGTATCAAGAAATCAATCACAATGATTTCTCCCCTTGCTGGTGTAGCCAACGGCTGAAATGGCCGTCGGCCTCAGTTTGCAAAGGCAGTGAAGGCGCAGATTCCGGTGCTGGCAGTAGCTGATAGAGCAGCTGATTCAGGGAGTTTGTGCAATCAATGCAATTCGGTTGCTGGTGGCGCTGCTGGTATAAACGCAGCTGTTTGGACAGTTCCAGGCCGAGATCTAATGATTGCTCTGTGGCTAGCTCACTTATCTGCACCAGCAAATCAGTATCGAGTTCGGCGCCAGCATCTACCTGGGCCATTAGGGCGAGCACCTGTGCTCTTTGTATTTGTTCAAATGCACTGTCGAGGGTTTCTGGCGCTACGTCTTCCCGTTCACCGCTAAGCCGGCGGCTTTCGTCTATGGGGGGCGCCTCGAAGCCGACTCTCTGTAAGTAAATACGCGAAGCCTGCTGTACTTCTTTGATAAAGCGCAGAGCCCGGTGCTGATGGGACAGGGAGGCTTGGGGCTCTATAACCGACAGGTCGCGCCAGGAACTCCACATGGCATTCAGCGCGTTGCGCAGTAGCTCCTTGGTTTGGGGGTCGAACAGGGTGGCATGCTCTGAGCTGTCATGCCGGTGTCCGGCAGAAGCAGCTATGCGCTCTGCCTGTTGGAAATGGGAGTCTCGCTGTGCAAAGGGAGTGGCATTTTCTTCGCCATGTGACTGGTGCTCACCTTGTTCTGTATGCTCGTGGCTGTGGCCGTGTTCGGACTCCTCTTTATCATCGTGCTTCTCGCTCTCTGCTCCAGAATGCTCCGCTTCCGAATCCTCTTCGCCGAGAAAGCGGCCGTAGCGCATGCGCAGCAAATTCTGTTCATAGGCTAAACCCTCGGAGCGTTTGCGAAACTCCTGCGGATGCAGCTGCTTTTGCTCGGCTAGCAGGGCCTCGGTGTCAATAATCAGCTGGCGTTGGCTGCGGAAGTACTCCGGTAATATCTTAATCGCCATACCCTCGCTGTCACTCAGCCCGAAAATCTCTTCTTGCGGCCAGCGCAAGATAAAGTGTTGGCTCTTGGCAACGTTGGCACTGGGCTCGCGGTTATCCCTGGCCTCCAGATACCAGTAGAGTTCATCTCCCGCTTCCATGGAAAACTGATTGATGGGTAGGGTGAAATCGTAGCGAGCTGCTTTCTTATCTTCCGAGAGGCTTGTTGATAAAGCAGTGGATTGCAAACTGGTGAGTGGAATACGCTCTTCGCGAAAGCGTAAATTTTCCCCGGTGCCGCTGGCGAGGGTGACCAATAAATCTGCAGAACTCACCTGGTAATCATCACTAATTATTACTTTCACGGGAATACCTTGGGTGCTCCCTTGAATGGTATCGACGCGCAGACTGGGTGCCTCAAAGGTAAACTCCGGGGCACTGTCTTTATGCACCCGAATATTATGGATTTCCGGCAAAAGTATTTGGCTCTCCGCGAATTGCACTGAAAGCTGGTAAAAGTCTGCCTTAGCGATAGTGCGTTGTAATTGCCATTTTTTACTGGGTAGATCACCTAGCGGAGAAAAGGTGAAGCGCTCAGCTTCGGCCAACATTTCCAGCCCTTGCACCGGTTGATTCAATTCAAGTTGCCACTCGACTGCAGACTGCTCCAGCACATCGACTTGTAAGGATTGGCTGTCGGCTGCGAGCCCAGTGTAGGCGGGCGGCTGGATATGGGTTGCCGCGCGCGTTATGGCAAGTTTTTCGGCAACGGGAATAGCTGTATTTTGTTGCGTGGTCTCAGCTTTATCTCCAATCAAGTGAGAATCGCTCAGTACAAATAACAATAGTCCCAGGCAGGCACCGAAGGCATTTGTCAGGGTACTGCGGAGTTTTTTTGGACCGAAAAACGACCGGTCGCCACTTTCCAGCAGTTGTTGCAGCTCTGTTTCGATACGCGTGCGCTGTAATTGCTGCAATGGACTTAGGTTGGTTTTCTGTTGGCTAAGCAACTGGCTGCTGTCTTGCAGCTGTGGATATTGTCCATCCAACTGTCGACATAGGCTTTCAGGGCTTGGGCGCCAGCTGCGATCCAATAGAATTGCTACAACAATAATTCCGAGCCAGGCGAGCAATAGCCACTGTGGCCAGCCGAATACAAAAATGCCCAAGCCAGCCAGAAGGCTGAGGCCAGTGGCAAGCCAGAGATAGGGCCGCAGGGCTGTCAGTTGCCAGTGCCTGCGCACAGCGTTAAGGGTGGACTCACGCTTATCCATGGTCGGCCTCCCCGTTACTATCGGTTGCCATGATGGCTGGAGGTCGCGATAGGACAATTAGGCGTTCAAAAGCCAGAAGTAACAGTAGGGCGGCTATTAACCAGGGTTGCAGTTGTTCAATACGGCGGTTTTCTACCTCGCTGTCTTCTACAGGAAGGCCTGCCCCAGCTATGTCTGCCACTACTTTATTGGCAGACCAGTGGCCACGATTTTGGTGTTGCAGAGCCCAGTCTTGCCCAGACCAGTGCAGCCATAAACGTTCAGGTAAATCTGCGCGGCGATAAAAGGCCTCGCTGTACCAGTCACTTTCGTAGCGCAGCCAACTTCCCCGTCCCATTGAGGCCGCTTGAGCTGACTGGCTGTTATCCACAGCAACGAAGTTGAGATTATCGGCAGGGGGGATACTGTTGTCGGTGATTAACAGGCCGCCATCTGAAACAAATTCCAGCACGGCTTGTGGCAGGGGCGCGGGGCCCGTGTAGATCAACCAATCTGCCTGCTCGGCATCGGGTGTCTCTTCTTGTTCCTGAATATGCACCGATAGTCCCGGCATATTGCCTTGCCAGTCTTCCAGCACAGGCGCCCACCAGCTGGGCGGTTTGCCCATTAAAGCGATACCTGGTAATACCGGGCTCGTAGCTGTGGATGTTTTGTCGAGGCCGTGCCACTGCCAGTGGGGACTGACTCTTAGTGCCTGGTGGGATGCTGGAACCCCGTTGTTTATCAACAGGATATGAGCCCTGCGCAAATCCGCCCGGCGTGATAGTGCTGATAGAGTTTTCCACAGGTCCACATTTTGTGGTGGGGGTGAGGTTACGGAAGGCGTTTCTGGGGATAACCACAGTACTTTATTACCTTCCCCCACAAGCTGCGGCAGTGAATTGTGGATAAATGTATTCGCTTCCCCTGATTCAACTCTGGGGTCTACCAGTATCACGCCCTCTTGGGGATAAATTTCCCGTTTAATCAGCGGCTTTGCCAATAAACCTGCCAGCAGGGCGACGATTAGCAGGCGCAATAGCAGCAACCACTTGTTATCCACAATAGGGCGGCGCGCGCGACTCTGTGAATATCTTTGTACCCATTGCAGCGCAGCAAAGGAGACCTGTTGTGGATTACTTCGGCGCAGCAAATGAATGGCGACAGGGATAATCAGGGCTGTGAATAGCCATAGCCACTGTGGGGATTGAAATAAGTTATTTATCCACAACATCTCAGCACAACCTGCCGTGCAGTTGAATAAATTGCCGCAGTGACTTTTCCACAGGCTGCTCGATAAGGTCGGTCTGCAGTGAACACTCCTGTGTGGCAAAGCGTGCTTTTAACTCGCTCTGCGCTTGAGCAAAAGCATCCAGGTAAGACTGGCGTTGCCGCTCGGCATCCACTTCTAAAGTAGCGGGAGTACTGGCGCTTACTTCTGGATTGAGCAGCTTTAGCTCTCCGCCAAAAGGAAAAGTCTGTTCTGCCTCAATTAACAATTGCAGTGGCAGGCAGGGGCGGCCGGCGGCATGCAGGCGTGCGGCAAAATCGCCGATCTCATTACCCTGTTCAAAAAAATCACTCAGTAACACCACCTGACAGGGCCGCTCAAAGTATTGCCACAGTGGCGCCAGTTGAGTGTGATCTGGCCAGTGGTCGCTGGCGTCGAGTTGTTGTAGCTGAAGAGCGATTTGACGCTGGTGGCTCTCGCCCTGGCCTTCGGGCACATAAACCGTCCGACGGCTGTTAAACGCCAATAGGGAATAGCTGTCTCCCTGGGCGTTGAGCAGCCAGCAGAGGCTGGCAATCCAGCACTTGGCGTAATGCAGTTTATTCAGGCTGGGCTCGACAAAGCTTGCCTGGCTCAGGGAGGCGCTGGTATCGAGCACAAAGCACACGTGCATACGGCTCTCCTGCTCGGTCTCGCGCACATAGTAGCGATCGCTGCGGGCAAACAGTTTCCAGTCGATATGGCGGATGGAATCACCCGCTTGATAGCCTCGGTATTGATGAAATTCCAGGCCGGTGCCACGGCGCTGGCTGTGTTGCACACCGAGCATCACGCCCTCGGCAATATGCCGCGATAGCCATACCAGATCGCGACAGCTGGCCAGGGTTTTGGGGGACAGGTATTCCACGCTGATTAGCCCTGGCCCGGTTCAGGCACCGCTGCCAGTAATTCTTCAATCAGCTGTGGCATCTGCACGCCATCGGCCTGGGCCTGGAAGCTGAGCAGCACCCGGTGGCGCAGCACTGGCAGTAACAAGCTGCGGATATCCTCGCGGGTGACGGCGAGGCGTCGTTGCAAAAGGGCCCGCGCCTTGGCGGCGAGAATCAGAGCCTGCCCCGCGCGAGGGCCGGCGCCCCACTTGATCCACTGTTGCAGGGTATCGCTGCCGCTGGTTTCCATACGGGTAGCGCGCACTAGTGCCGCCACGTAGCGGTACAAATCGTCGCTGACATGAATTTCCCGCACCAGTTTCTGCATTTCGCGCAATTGCTCCGCATCCAGGCTGGGGCTGGGTTTGACCCTGCTGGCACCGGTGGTGGAGCGCAGGATTTCAACTTCATCCCGCTCATCGGGATAGTCGATATGAATATTTAACAGGAAGCGGTCCAGCTGAGCTTCCGGCAGGGGATAGGTGCCGGCCTGCTCGATGGGGTTTTGTGTGGCCAGTACGAAATAGGGATCGGGCAATTTCAGTGTTTTACCGCCCACGGTTACCGAGCCTTCCTGCATGGATTCCAATAGGGCTGCCTGGGTTTTCGGCGGTGTGCGGTTAATTTCATCGGCGAGCAGGATATTGGTGAAAACCGGGCCCTGCTGGAATTTAAAAAAGCGCTTGCCGGTGCTGTGATCCTCTTCGAGGATCTCACTGCCGAGAATATCTCCGGGCATTAAATCCGGGGTGAACTGTACCCGCTTAAAATCCAGCGCACTGGCATCGGCGAGGGTTTTTACCAGCAGGGTTTTACCCAGTCCCGGCACCCCTTCGAGTAGGGCGTGGCCGCCGGCCAACAGGCAGATCAGCATCTGTTCCACCACAGGTTTCTGGCCGACAATCACCCGCGCAATTTCCTGTTGAAGATTGTCGAGGCTGTGCAGTTGTTCTTCGATACTATTTTCCAGGGTGGTCAGCATAATCAGCTCGTCAGTGCGTAAATAACAATGTTCACCGCAAATTTTGTGTTATCGATGGCGAGCCAGCGTTTGTTGCGGTAGTCGTAGTCCCATTCGCAGCCGAAATCTTTGTTGCTGTAAAGCACGGCGATACGGCCGTTTACAACAATGGCTTTCAGGTAGTCGTGTACCAGATCATCACCCCAGCCATTTAATTCAAAGCTGGTTACCGGCAATTCATCGAATTGAAAGAAACAGCGGTAGAGGTCGTGATTGTCCGGGAGTTTTTGCAGGCAGTCTTCGCCAAACAGCTCGGCCATTTGCGCTTCGAAGGATTTGGCAAAGAGACCGTCGATATCGTGGTTGCAGTCGTCAACAAATACAAAGCCACCGCGATTGACGTAATCGCGAAAATTCTTTGCCTCTTCCGTAGTGAATTGCACCAGCTTGTGTCCGGCCAGGTAGCAAAAAGGCGCCAGCAGCATTTTCTTATCGGCCAGCGGCACTATGTGCTCTTTGGGATCAACCCTGAGATTGGTGTATTCCACCAGTGAATTGAGCAGGTTGGAGGGCATGCGCTGATCCACATCCCAGTCACCGGACTCGTACATCAAGCGGGTGAAATAAAAATCGTAGTGCTCCTGTGCACTACCCGGTGCGGTATTTTGCGCGCGTGTACCCAGCGGCAATGCTGCGGCGCAGCTGCCCAGGATCAGGCGCTGAAGAAAAGCCTTGCGGGTGAGGGACACGGGATAACTCTGTTACTGCGTTGGTTTTTATTGTTGAGAGCAAAGGAAAGAAGGTGCTCCGTTCGAGACACGCTGTAAATACATCCATGTACGCTCGTAATCGGCATCCATGCCTCATACGGTCTCGAACGGAGCACCTTCTTTCCTTCTACCCATTTATTTTCAATGCAGGGAGCTGACAGGTTTGCTGGCCAGCTCCCGCCTGGATCAATGGCTAGCCCAGCTTGCGCTTGGTGTTAATCACATTGATACCGTCGAAGCGTGCAGTGGAACTACCGTGGGATACCGCACTGGTTTGCATCGGCTGTCCCTTACCGTCAAAGAAGGAACCACCAAGGCGGTAATCATCTTTGTCGCAGACCTGCGAACATGCATTCCAGAATTCCTGGGTGTTGGACTGGTAGGCGACGTCCTCCACCATACCGGTAATCTTGCCGTCTTCAATTTCGTAGAACAGCTGTCCACCGAACTGGAAGTTGTAGCGCTGCTGGTCGATGGAGAAGGAACCGGCACCCACAATATAAATGCCTTTTTCCACATCCTTGATCATATCGTCGACGCTCAGCTCCTCCTTGCCAGGCAACAGCGAAACGTTGGACATGCGCTGGAATTGCACGCTGGACCAGCTGTCGGCGTAGCAGCAGCCGTGGGATTTCTTTTGCCCCAGCATATGTACCTGATCGCGGGTGGCCTGGTAGTTCACCAGCACACCGTCTTTTACCAGATCCCAGTTGCGGGTCTTCACGCCTTCATCGTCGTAGCCGACGGCGCCGAGAGAGCCGGGCTGTACCTTATCAGCAAACAGGTTGACCTTGTCGCTGCCGTATTGGAATTTGCCGCTGCGCCATTTATCGATAGTGGCGAAAGAGGTTCCGGCAAAGTTGGCCTCGTAGCCGAGCACGCGGTCCAGCTCAAGTGGGTGGCCGACGGATTCATGTATGGTGAGCCAGAGGTGGCTTGGGTCCAGCACCAGGTCGTACTTGCCCGGTTTGACCGATTTAGCCGTAAGCTTTTCCTTGGCTTGTTGCGCCGCCAGGCGTGCGTCTTCGGCCATATCGTAGGAATCGCGGTAGAGCACTGTCTGCGCTTGGATCTTGTCTTCGGCGCGGCCATCCAGGTATTCAAAGCCGCGTCCTACCGGCTGGCTGAGGCCCTGGCGGGTACGGAAGCCGCCAGTTTTCTTGTCTACTGCGGTGACCGAGAAGGGCGCCCACAAACGGTGAACATCCTGGTCGATATAGGAGCCGTCGGTAGAGGCAAAATACTTTTGTTCATTCACCAGGTACAACATGGAATTGATATAACTGGCGCCGGCATCCATAGCGGACTTGTTCACGTCCATTAACAGGTCCACCTTGTCGGCCAGGGGGATCTGCATAGCGTTTTTCTGGATGGGTGTCTGCCAGCTCACCTCGCCGTGGCCTTTTACCGGAGCCAGCTGAACTGGCTCCTGCTGGTACTTGGAGTTGGCCTTGGCGGTAGCTACTGCCTGGCGGGTGGCGCGAGCGACGCCATCGGCTGTCAGGTCATTGGTGGCAGCAAAGCCCCAGGTGCCGTTGGCAATAACCCGAATCCCCATGCCGATAGATTCGGTGTTCACCACGTCCTGCACTTTCATCTCGCGGGTGATCACGTATTGGTTCAGGTAGCGACCAATACGCACATCGGCATAAGTGGCGCCGAGTTTAGTGGCGGTATTAAGGGAGACATCGGCAAATTCTTTTTTTACTGAGAGATCAATACCGCTTTGCGTCAGTTTGCTCTCGGCAACCAGATTGCCGGACAGCGGCAACATGGAAACACCCAGGCCGGCACCGCTGAGCTGGAGAAATTTTCTTCTTTCCATTTCGTTATCCTCGATGGGTGCTGGCTGTTATACGGCGTCAGAAAGGCTGCTGAAGGTGAAGTCGCGCACTTTCAACGCGGGAATCATGGCGGACATGCCCCACATACCCACTCGCTGGGGTACACCCATATCTTCGATATTGTTGAGCATGATTACCGGGCTCTCGTTGAAGCGGAAGTTCTTCACCGGGTATTTGATCTTGCCGTTTTCGATATAGAAGGTGCCGTCGCGGGTGAGGCCGGTGAGCAACATGGACTGCGGATCGACCATACGGATATACCAGGTGCGACTTACTAAAATGCCTCGGCGGGTATTTTTGATCAGTTCTTCGGTGGTTTTATCGCCGCCGATCATAATCAGGTTGTTGGGTTCGGGGACCACTTCGCCTTTGCTTTGCTCGGCCCAGTAGCGGCTGCGCGCCAGGTTTTTCACTACGCCGTCTTTCACCCATTCGGTGCGTCCCAGCTGCACAAAGTCACCGTCGGTCCAGGGTTGAGCCGGCACATCGAGACTGGTGGGGTCGGAGTAGAAATTTACGCGCTTGTCGAACATCTTCTCGCCGGTCCGGTTGCCGCCGCCCTTTTTGCTCATAAAGCTGCGGCCTTCGTCGGCACTGCGCGCATCGAAGCCGCTCATCATGTAACCCACCAGGCCGGACACCGCATTGGGCTCAAGGATCACGGTGTACTTGCCCGGTTCCAGGGCACGGGCTTCCTGGGACAGGACTGCTTTGTCGATGGCGACAGAGGAGGTACTGCCGGTATTCATTGCACCGAAATCGGTAACGTCACTTTCGGCCCAACCAGAACCCAGACCATTCTCGGTGCGCATAGTTACAGTGAAATTGGCAGAGGTAGAAGCGTGGTAGCCGAACAAGCCTTTACTGGTGGCGACTGCAGCAAAAGAGCGCTGGTCTTCCAGGTAACCTGCGGCAACCACTTTCTTTTCCTTGGCTGCAATAATGGAATCTGCCGCAGCCTTGGCGCGCTGGTCTGGAGTGATATCTGCAGTGGACTTGGCAAAGCCGTCTACGCTGACATATTTCTGCGGTCCCAGCATCGGCATGGCTTCCGGGTTTTCCGGAGATAGCTTGGCCAGCTCTTCGGCGCGACGCATCACTTTTTCCAAGGAGGCATCACTGAATTCATTGATAGTGGCCACACCGGATTTCTTGCCGAAACGGGCCTCTACGGCCAGCTCGATATCGTTGACGATACCACTGGTGGAAACGCTGTTGCGCGCGTAGCGAATATTGCCGGTTTCGCTGCCGGCCAGCTGCGCGCTGGCTTCATCGGCGCGGCTGTATTTTAAAACCTTGTCGAGAATACGCTTCGCTTCACTTCTACTCAGAATGGCCATTGCCTTTTCTCCAATTACTTATTCTTGTGCGCCGCTCAGGAAATCTTGCGCTTGGTATTGATTACATTAATTTGGTCAAAACGGGTGGTGGAACAGCCGTGGGAGACTGCGCTCACCTGGCTCGGCTGGCCCTTGCCATCGAAGAAGGTTCCGCCCAAGCGGTAATCACTGCTGTCGCAAATCGCCGAGCAGGAATTCCAGAATTCCTGGGTGTTGGACTGGTAGGCGACGTCTTCAACCTGGCCGACGATCTCGCCGTTTTTGATCTCATAGAACAGCTGCCCGCCGAATTGGAAGTTGTAGCGCTGCTGGTCGATGGAATAAGAACCGCGTCCGACAATGTAAATGCCTTTTTCCACATCGCGGATCATGGATTTTGCCGAGTATTCTTTTTCGCTTGGCGCCAAAGAGACATTAGGCATGCGCTGGAATTGCACGCTGGACCAGCTATCGCCATAGCTGCAGCCGTGGGATTCCTTTTGGCCGATCATATGCACCTGATCGCGGGTAGCCTGGTAGTTCACCAGGATGCCGTCTTTCACCAAGTCCCAACGCTTGGTTTTAACCCCTTCGTCGTCATAGGCGACTGCACCGAGGGAACCCGGTTGTACCTTGTCGGCAAACAGGGTGACCTTATCGCTGCCGTACTGGAATTTACCGCTGCGCCACTTATCCAGGGTGGCGAAGGAAGTTCCCGCATAGTTGGCCTCGTAACCCAGTACGCGGTCCAGCTCAAGAGGATGGCCCACAGATTCGTGGATGGTCAGGCACAGATGCGAGGGTTCCAGTACCAAATCGTACTTGCCCGGATCGATGGACTTGGCTGATAGCTTGGCTTGGGCTTGCTCGGCTGCAAGCACTGCATCCTCGGCCATATCATAGGAAGCTTTGTAGAGCGTGGTCTGACCGCGAATCTTGTCTTTGTCGTGACCGGCCAGGTATTCATAGCCTCTCCCCACTGGGTCACTGAGACCGTTGCGAGTCTTGAAAGCACCGCTCTGCTTATCAACAGCGGTCACCTGCATAGGTGCCCATAGGCGATGGACATCCTGGTCAATATAGGAGCCGTCGCTAGAAGCAAAGTACTTTTGCTCATTGACCAGATACAGGGAAGAGCGGATATAGCTGGCCCCAGCTTTGAGTGCCCCATTGTTAACATCCATCAGGAAATCGACTTTTTCACTGATGGGGACCTGCAGGGCATTTTGTTCGATAGGTGTCTGCCAGGAAACCTCGCCCACGCCTTTTACCGGTGCCAAACGCACGGGCTCGGTTTGGTACTTGGCATTGGCCTTAGCTACGGCTACTGCTTGGCGCGCGGCAAGGGCGACGCCATCCGCTGTAAGGTCGTTGGTGGCGGCGAAGCCCCAGGTACCATTGGCGATCACACGAATACCAGCGCCAAGGGATTCTGTGTTGACGATATTCTCCACGTTGGTTTCGCGGGTCATAACGTACTGGTTCAGATAGCGGCCGATACGCACATCGGTATAACTGGCCCCGGCCTTGCGCGCGGTATTCAGGACTACATCAGCCAGGTGTCTTTTATGGGAGCTGTGCATGCCCTCATTGAGCAGCTGCTCCGCGCTGACCTGAATGCCCTGTAGAGGCAACAAAATACCACTGGAGCCGACGCCGGCGATCTTGAGGAATTTTCTTCTTTCCATTGGCTACCTTTACCCCACGAGAGCACGAGCACTCTCTGCGGGTACTTATTGTTATTACGACTGACGCTGGAGGCCTTGTGTGCACGGAGGTCAGACTTTGGATACGCACAACTAACAGGACCAACCTAAAGTTGTAAAGTACTCGCTCGGTAAAGTGAAGTTTCGTAGGGGTAAGACGTTGTGAGGGTGGAACGGGAATCAGAGGGCAGCATTTCTTCGAACTTTGTCGAAAGTAATGTCCTTTAGCAGGATACCGTTGCGGTAAACCGGCCTCAGCAGGTTAGCCTCTGATTTTAGGTCGCTCTGCGCAATAGTTCGAAGTGCACCATCATCGCTGCGAATCAAGGCAAGGCGGCCACCCTTGGACCTTTTCTCGGGTCCGGTTCTCGGATTCTTAAAAATATCGTACCAACGGCCATTGATACAGATAGCGCTGGCTTTCATAGCAAACCCCATCATATCGCGGTCAACTTTTTGTAGTAATCCTCCGCCCATACCAAAGGTCAGATTTTCTGTGCTTTGATTGTTTTCTTTCATTGCTTGGAGAATTTTCGGGATTACAAAGCGGGTGATACCGTCTCCTTGTATAATGCGAATAAATGGGGGTAGTAATCGATACCCTTTTTTATTCTTCTGCGAGCCAAATATCCGCATCAATCTTTCTATTGCTTCTATCACGACTTCCTCTGGGTCGCCGGAGTCAGGCCTTATTACTAATGTGCCGCCACTGTGAGTAACTTTATCCTTTAATTTTTTTCCCCAGATATTCTCTATAGCATTCCACAAATCGTAGCTATCGCTGACAACAGCCACAGTTTTTCCTTCCCCAGAAAATTGCTCAAGTATATTATGGTAAGCATCTTCCTCATGCTGTTGTCCCCAAGCGATAATTGTGCTGTGTTCAGCGGCGGGAATGGAAGCTCCAGGTACAGCGGCGTTGTAAAATCTTTTTGCGGCTAATATTCCGGATATCGTATCAGTCCCCTTAAAATTAACTAAGTGAGCCATACCTCCCAGCATCGCTGTTTCGAGACTGCTGGCTCCCCGAGCCCCGAAATCATGTAAACGATATTCCAGCGTATCCAGATTTTCCGCTGTTTCAAATAAATATTGTGAGATAATTTTCTTTATTTCGCGGCTCTGGGTAGCTACGGTTGATGGATACCAGATGCTCCGTAAAAGTGCGGTCTCAATATAAGTGGTGAGCCAAAAGCAGGAGGGGCAGGTATTAACAATCTGAGCTAAAACATTGGTTACTGGAATTACTTGTCCTTCTTCTATCGCTGTAATTTCAAGGGGCATTAAACCATTGTGGTCGTTTAAAATATGATTCCATCCATCACGGTTAAATGGCAGTCCATGGGGTTTTAAAATATTTTCAGCTTCATTAATTTGATGAAAACTGATGGGGGTGCTCAGGTATTGCTTGATAAACGCCTGCAAGCCAAAGAATACCGTCGACGCAAATTCACCGCCACGACACTCTACATAACTACTAATATGTGATGTTCCTGGGGGGTACTGCAGATAATGACTAGTTTTATAGCTATCGACATTGAGAATAGGATTTCCCAAGCACTCAAAGGATGAATTAGAGCCGGGCGCGTTCATATTTTCAAAACCATAAGTTGGCGTCGATTTTATGTCACTATTTGCCTGCTGTTATAGCGTGTAATTGATTTTTGAATTATATGCCAACCACAATGTTCAGTTTTACAGCGCTAATAGCTGCTACTTTAGCAAAGCATAAAAGCAAGCGACCCACGTTTAAAAACTTGTCATCCACTCATTTTATCTCCTATTGATTGACCTACTCTATTGGTATGTGTACATTTATATGCATGTGAGGCAAAGGAACGTCATGCTCAATGGACTCCAGTAAATTTCGGCGTGTTTACCGGCGGATGACTATGCCTACCATGGTGTCGATCGATCACAGTAGCGCTGTCACACAAAGTAAAAAATGCGTAAATTGGTTGCTGTAGAGAGAGGTTCGACAGAGCAAAAAAAATCTGCCCGGTCATAACTTTCCTGTGTAGAAGCGTTCCTTCCATTAATGACTTGTTGTTTGGGAAAAAGTCATCGCAGTTTACTAATTTGAGTGATATTGGAATTGCTCGTAGAGAATACGGCATTGATATAATTTAGTATTGATTCCAATCCTATTGAGCTACTTATAAAAACTCTGCTGCAGACTCGTAATACTTTGCAGAAAAATTGTCTTGTCGTCACAGCAGGAAAACATAAACAGTATCCATGGTGAGAGATTGGATACTGTTTCGACATCACTTGAAATTTGTAGCTAATGATAAGGTGGATTCTTGTATTTGGGAGCAGGAGATAAGTTATGAGTGAAGGGTTTATAAAGCGCATATCACGTTTAATCTCTGTGTCCGCCAATGCCGTCGTGGACTCGGTTGAAGCCACTGCACCAGAGTCAGTGATGGAGCAGGCAATTCGGGAGGTGGATGATGCAATTGCAGATGTGCGAGATCAGCTAGGGAAAGTTGAGGCATCCAAGTATCTAAATAGTAGAGCGTTAAGCGATGAAAATGCTCGTCATAAGCGTTTAGCTGAACAAATTGATATTGCTATAAATGAAGGTCGTGATGATTTGGCTGAAGTCGCCATTGCCAAACAAATGGATATTGAGGCGCAACTTCCAATCTTAGAAAAAGCGATCAATGAAAATGAGATAGAAATAAAGGAACTAGGTTCCTATATTCTTGCCCTGCAAGGTAAGAAACGTGAAATGCGTGAACAATTACAAGAATTTATTGCAATCAATAAAAAGGTAGGTAGTAGAGTTGCTGCGGATGAATATGGTAGGGATAGAAAGCCAAAAGCCCAGGTAGAACAAGCTACCGATGCATTTAATCGAGCAGTAGGTAATACAGCTATATCGACATTCGACTCTGGGATAGATGCCAGCAAATTAGCAGAACTTGAGGAGTTCGCGCGAAATAATCGTGTGAAAGAACGTTTAGCCAAGATTAAATCGGGGGGCTGATGATATTTTTATTGCAAGACCAAAACCTGATCTTTACCGGTGCGCTGATTTTAATGTTTATGATAGCGCTTCTTGAAGGTGTCATGACATTGATTGGTGTTGGTATTTCAGATTTACTGGATAATTTATTACCAGATTTTGATGTTGACGTGCCAGATACAGGGTTGTCTGGCGGGATGACTAAGATGCTTGGGTGGTTGCGTTTCGGTGAAGTTCCTGCACTTATACTGTTAGTAACTTTTCTGGTTAGCTTTGGAGTGACCGGCCTAGTAGCCCAAATGCTCATAGAGTCTCTTGTTGGATATTTATTGCCAGGCGGTTTACTTGCTGTAGCAGTCTTTTTTCTTGCGCTACCTCAGGTACGTTTTGTTGGCAACATTATGCGGCGCTTTGCTGTGGGTGATGAATCCGAGGCAGTTGAGAGAAATTCCTTTATTGGCCGTGTAGCGATTATTACGATCGGTAAAGCAGAAATCGGTTCACCAGCAGAAGCACGTTTTAGTGATGAATACGGAACCACACACTATGTAATGGTGGAACCGGATGAAAGTGAAACATTTAATCAGGGGGATAAGGTGTTACTGGTTGAAGAGCTGGGAGCACATTTTCGAGTAACTCGCCCCAGCAGTATACATCTTATGGAGAATAACTAAATGGAGAATCTAGAAGTGATAGGAAACCTACCGGTTATGGTATTTATTGCCGGGGCTGTACTAGTGGCCTTAATTGTTATTGGAACTATTTTTGCGCGCCTGTATACAAGAGCCTCAAAAGAGCGCTCATTTGTGCGTACTGGTATGGGTGGTCAAAAAGTCATAATGAATGGAGGTGCATTGGTACTACCGGTTCTACATGAAATTATTCCTGTGAACATGAATACTTTACGCCTGGCGGTTTCCCGTAAAGAGCATCAAGCGCTGATCACCAAGGATCGTATGCGTGTTGATGTACTTGCTGAATTTTATCTGCGGGTAAAACCGGATGTAGATGCGATAGCCAATGCTGCACAGACTTTGGGGCTGCGTACTTTAGACCCCGAAGCATTAAAAGAAATGATCGAGGGTAAATTTGTTGATGCGTTACGCTCTGTAGCAGCTGAAATGGAAATGGCTGAATTACATGAGCAGCGCAGTCAGTTTGTACAAAAAGTTCAGCAGGTAGTTTCCGAAGATCTATTAAAAAATGGATTGGAACTCGAGGCTGTATCTTTGACCGGTTTGGATCAAACCCATAAAGAATTCTTCAATCAGGATAATGTGTTTGATGCTGAGGGCCTCGCCAGCATGACCCGCTCTATTGAGACGCGTCGTAAAGAGGTCAATGATGTCGAGCAAGAAACTATGGTACAGATCGAGAAGAAAAACCTCGAAGCTGAACGCCAAAAGTTAGAAATTGATAAAGAAAAACGTTACGCACATCTGGAGCAGCAGCGCGAGCTGGAAAATCGTGAAGCTGCTCAGAAGGCGGATATTGCCCGTGAACAAGCAGAGCAGGAACGCGCAGCACGCAAGGCTGAAATTGAAGCCCAGCGTGAAGTGAGTCAATCCCAAATTGCTGCGGAACAGGCAACTAAGTTGCTGGAAATCGAGAAAGAGCGTCGCTTGAAAGAACAAGAGATTGAAGGTGAGCGTATTCTCGATGAACAGCGTATTTCCAAAGAGAAGTCGGTAGAAATTGCTGAACAGGAACGTGCCATTGCCGTTGCGGAGAAATCAAAAGAGCAATCCCTTGCTGACCAACAGGCAAACGTGGCCCGGGCTGAAGCCGTAAAAGCCGAAGAACAAGTCCGCACTGCCAAGGATGTTGAAGTTGCAGAGCGTGATAAGCGCATTGAAATTATTGAAGCTCAAAAAGTAGCGGAACGTCAGGCCACGGGTATTAAAGTAATGGCCGATGCGGAGAAAGCGGCTGCTGAAGATAAGGCCGAAGCGTTGCGCTTGCAGGCTGCAGCTGAAGCTGAGGCTATTCGTATTAAAGTTGAAGCTGATCGTGAAAAATATGCAGTGGACGCTGAGGGTCAGCGCCTGATGAATGAAGCCTATAACAGCCTGAATGAAGCCCAAATTGCCCTTAAGAAGGTGCTCAGCTTGCACGAAAATCTGCCCAATATTATCCGAGAAAGCGTTAAGCCGATGGAGAGTATTGAAGGCATGAAAATTATTTCTGTTGAAGGCTTAAATAGTGTTGATGGTAGAGCAAGCAGCGGCATTTTAGATGGCGAGGCTGAATCCAAAGGACAAAGCTTGCCTGAGGCTCTGGTGGGTAGTGCTCTAAAACATCGGGCTATGGCGCCACTAGTCGATTCGTTGTTAAAAGAAGCTGGTGTAGCTGATTTCAGTGCTTCAAGAGAGATAGAATCTTAATAATTTGGTCAATATTTAATTAAATAATAAAGAGAGAGCACTCTCTCTTTATTATTCTAGATATTAGCTGAATTGTGATTAACCTTTGAGTAACATTTTTGTGATATAGTTATCATCACTGTCCTTTATTCTATCTATTAATAAAAACTCTTTTTATAATTGTACCTTACATAGATTTTAATTGCGGAAGCTATAGGTACAATTATGAAAAGGAAGTTATATATTATTCTTTCTGTTCTTTATATTTTTTCATTTTCTGTAAATATTTTAGCCAATGATTTTTCTGATAATAGAACTAAAGTACTTGATGTATCCCTAGCAAGGGTAGATTATTTTGAAGCAGAAGTTATTCTGGATATATGGGTAAGTGAAAATATAGGGCATGCAAATTTAGGCTACGACATCTCTGAAATAACTGGGGGATATGCGCCGCTGAGAGTTAATCCAGGATTTAATACATTAAAGTTGTATATACAGAGAAATAGAAATAAGTTTTCTGCTGTAAAAACTTCTCAAATCGAAGTACATATATATAGTCGCGAGGACACTTTTTTAAAGGAAATTGTTCCTCTACAGATTACCTGGCCAGGTCCGGAATATGCTGACAAAATCCTAAAATCTAGAACTATTAATAAGTTAGAATATGCAGGCGTGGATAAATTAAATGTAAATAGAAATCTCTCATATTCTGAAAACTTAATAGAAAATTTTCTGCTTAACGGTTTCCCAATTGAAAAGCTTGATACATTTAGGCCTGCATATGATTTCTCTAAAAATAATTTAACATTAAGCCGATTTTTAGATGTCAATACGATTAAAAACATAAGTAGAGTTTTTGCGATATCTACAAACGGTACACCTTTAATTAAAGTGAAAAATAATGAGGTGAAAGCTGGGGAAGTTTATATAGGATCTGGCGAGCATATATCAGACGATAACTTAATTAAAACTGAAGAATTAACCTCTCTAAAGCAAAAGAATTTAAGTGTCGATAGTCTTTCTCGAATCCTTAATTTTGACGTTCCAAACGGTAGTGAAGTCGAAGATAGAATGTACAAGGAAGCCTATAGTTTAATTAATACAGGTTATAGGGATAACATATATAGAGCTAAAGCAATTTTGGATGAATTATTAAGTTTGAATTCAGAGTACTATAGGGCGTACTTAGAGTTGGCTAGATTTCATATGAAAACGAACTGGCCAGCTGGTGTAAAAAAAGCTGAAAAATTAATTCTTATTGCCAATGATCTTGAACCTGAATTTGCTGATACTCATGTCCTATTGGGATATGTATATACACATCAGGGAAAATATTTGGCTGCAAATGATGAATATATCCTTGCTGAAAAACTTGGAACTGACAATTTATGGTTGTATGCAAATTGGGGTTTGAACTATGAAATGCAAGGCGAAAAAGCTAAATCTATTAATCAATATTTGATGGCAATTGATAAGTCTTCAGATGTATCTCGTAATCAGAGGCCAATTTATTGGATTCTAAGAAATAGCAAGTTATTTGAATTCTTAATTTCTGAAGGTGAATTAAAAAAAGCTGATGATTTGTACTCATTTTCTGCTGACAAAATTCACTCTGAAAAATGTTTTTTACAGCAGCAGGCAAAGCTAAGACTTCATTATATGCAATGGTATGATGGGGCAATAGATAGTTCCATTAAAGCTAAAAAATCCGGCTGTAAAGTGAATAGTCCAGTTCTGGCTGTTTCGTATTATATGAAGTGGGTACATCAGCTAGACAATAATTTTAACCGAAAACAAGCAGAATCAAATTTAAGACGGGCGGAGGCTGCTGGTGATTCAGACGGCCACCTATTTTTTGAACTTGCTGATAGTGATCAAGTATCAAAAATAATTCCTAAGATAATTGATTTAGGGAAAGATATAGATCATGAACTTGATGGTGGTAAAACAGCTTTATTGTTGGCGATAGAGAGCAGTGATATAGATAGGGTAAGTCGCCTTTTAACTAATGGTGCCAATGTAAACAAGAGCACTATAAATAATTATTATCGCCCGTTAACATACGCGGTTTACTTAAAAGATTTTGAAATGGTTAGCCTTTTGTTAAGTTTTGGAGCAAATGCAAATTTCTATGTAGAAGAAGGCATTTCCCTATATGACTTCTCTAAGGAAGTAGGGGGGGAGAAAATTTCTAATATGTTAAGTGCTGATTTGAAAACCTAAAATAACTTCTATTGAACTTGAAAGGGCCGTCCTGGCGGCCTTTCTTATAAAGCACATAGAAACTGAGTGTTAAATTGGAAGTTAAATTAAGTGTGTTTAATCTTAGTTAATTAAATTGTCTGTAAGATGGTTTAGTTTGTGTCATATTTATTCGTAATTAGGGAATTATATTTTAGAGTTTAATATGCATAATTGTACCAGCTGTAAAGATGGCGTTCTTAAACCAGGATCTATCGAAAAGTTATTTCGTGGATATACTTGTTCTTCCTGTGAAGGTAACTGGATTCTAATTGAAGATTACTTAAGCTGGAAAAGACAAAATCCTAAATACAAATTTTCAGAAGACATTAGTAATCTTAATGATGTAGTTGCCGAAGATACTAAGCGAGCTATCTTGTGCCCTGTGTCTGGCTCCATAATGCAAAAGATAAAAATTATTGCTAGTAGTGAACATCGTATTGATTACAGCACTGTTGTCGGTGGAGTTTGGTTAGATAAAGGCGAGTGGGATTTACTAAAAGCTGAAGGGCTCGCTGGCTCACTTAACTTTTTAGTTACTCATGAATGGCAGAAAAAGATCAGGGAGAACAAAGCCCAAGAGACTTTTTCTGAAATGTATCGGAGTAAATTTGGCGATGACTTATATGATGAAGTTAAAAAAGTTCGCAAGTGGCTGAATTCAAACGAACAGAAAGTAGATGTTTTGGCCTATTTAAATGCGGAAGATCCTTACTCTGCTGAACGTTAACGCCTAATCAATATGTCCTGTTTCAGTGGGGCTGACTAACGTGGCTTCCCTGAAATATTAGCTCCATTATACTCTCATGTACAAATAGATTTATTTTCAAGTGATCATATTCGTAAAAATTACAGATTTAATTTGATTACATTGCATTTTTGAATTAATGGAATTTAATTGTCTTGATTTGATAACTGGTTAGCTTATTTTTCTGGTGTATTTTTGGAGTCGTATAGGAAGCCCAACTATTCAATGATAACCTCAATTTCGTTGTTTACTTAAAAAAATAATAGAGACATTTAAACTTAAGGTTAGGTATATGGATATCAAAAAATTATTACTGGCAAGTTTACTATTAGTGGGTGCATCTATTTCGTTGCCTGCGCTATCTGCTAATCTTGTGTGTCAGCTCAATGTAAAGTCTGGAGGTCAAGTTTTTGGCAATGGCACCTCTAGCTGCACGGGGATAGATTTTAGTTTTGGAAATTCCACCTCTGGAAAATGGACTATTACGAATATAACCAAGTCTATTGATCGAATAAATTGGATAAAAGGTTGTAGTTCAGGCCTCTCATGCAATGTGACTGTAAGAGCCTATTCAACAAATCAAGGCCAAGCATATATTCACTATGTTGATGGCAGTATTGAGTATGTGAGTGCTGATATGTGGTATGAAACAGGTCATTAACCTGTGGTATTTGGCGCCGAATTTAATTCGGCGTCAAATATAATATATGTATTGCGGTATGCCTGCTGGACTTAAAGTATAAATGCGCCATATTGAAGTTTAATAATTATCCTCAGTGTCTTCACCTAAATGCTGTTTGTTCCGCATCCTAATAACTCTTAAATTAGATTGGCAGATTCACTCATCACTGACATATTCTTCTGCTAATTAATTAAATTATGCATGGCAAAATGCACCATCTTTGGCTTTTATTAAAGCCATGGAATACAAGGACTATTACAAAATACTCGGCCTGGATCGAAGTGCGGGTCAGGCACAGATTAAGCGTGCCTATCGAAAATTAGCACGTAAATATCATCCGGATGTCAGTAAAGAGGAGGGCGCCGAAGAACACTTTAAGGAAGTAAATGAGGCCTATGAAGTATTGAAGGACCCAGAGAAGCGAGCTGCTTACGATCAGCTCGGTAGTGGTTTTCAGTCTGGCCAGGATTTTCGACCGCCCCCCAATTGGGACCAGGGTTTTGAGTTTCACGGTGGTGGATATACCGAAGCTGATCCTGAAGCTTTTAGTGACTTCTTTGAAAGCTTGTTTGGCCGCGGCGGGTTTCGTCAGGCTTATGGGCAAGGGCAGCGCCGCTCTTACAGTGCCCAGGGTGAAAATACCTATGCCCGCATCACAGTAGATCTAGAAGATAGTTATCGTGGCGGTACACGCCAAGTAACCTTAAAGCACTCGGTATTGGGTGCAGATGGGCGACCGCAACTGCGTGAGCGCACTCTTAATATAAAAATTCCCAAGGGGATCACTGAAGGGCAACAGATTCGCTTGGCTGGACAGGGTGAGCCTGGCATTGGAGAAGGTAAGCCAGGTGATCTCTACCTGGAAATTGCTTTCAACCCCCATCCCCTTTTCCATACAGAAGGTAAAACGGTTTACCTGGATTTGCCTTTGGCTCCCTGGGAGATAACGCTTGGAGCCAAGGTTCAGGTACCCACTCCCGATGGCCCCATTAAAGTGACCATTCCAGCAAACAGCACCAATGGTAAAAAACTGCGCCTCAAGGGCCGCGGTATCCCAGCAAAGCAGCCGGGGGATATGTATATAGTGATGCAAACTGTTACGCCGCCAGCCACTACTGATAATGAACGCGAGGCATACCGTCAGTTTGGCGGCGCATTCAACTTCAATCCGCGTCAGCCCATGGGAGGATAATTGTGATGCCTAAAAAGGTTGAGCAGCTTAGCGGTGTTCTCCTGGATGAAGAGAGTGAGTTAACTTTGAGTGAACTGTGTCGGGCTTGTGGTGTGCCGGCGGAGCGTATCATTGCCTTGGTTGAGGAAGGAATTATTGAGCCGCGCAGCAGGGAAGTGCAGTGGCGCTTTAGCGGAATTTGTGTGCGCCGGGTGCGCCGGGTTTACAGCCTGGAGCGAGATCTGGGGGTAAATCTTGCCGGCGCTGCATTAGCGATAGAGCTGCTGGAAGAAATAGAGCGTCTTCATGCGCATCTGGCACGGCTGGAGAAAGGTCGAAAACGCTAAGGTTATCTATTGTCTTGCTTGTAGATATGGGCCAATTAGCTCGATCTTCTCAATCCAAATAGCTCCGCTGTACCCTTCGGGCAGAAAACTGAGTTCTTTCGGTGTGTAAATACCGGGCAAGCCCCGCTTACCATTTTTATGGTCCACTGCCATCACCAAGCTATTGGCTTTGACTACTCGTTCAGAGTAGCGGTTGGGCCAACCCCATAAAGCCCATCGCCAGGTATTGGGTGCAACAACAATGCTGTTTCGGCAAGACTCGGGAAAGTAGCCACTCCAACCGAACAGTGCATATTGCAAAGCACATTGTTTGGCACTTGTCTTGCTGAAGGCCAATGCATTTGGCCGTAACTGGCGCATCCTTTCAATTGGGCGATCGCCACCGTAGACCATAAGCCGGGAATTAATAGGCAATTGATGTTGCCGAAGATAGTTATCCAATCGCTCTGCTTCTGTTGGATCATTACTCTTAATATTGATCAAAAACTGCTTGCCGGGAAAGTGCAGCAAGACCTCTTTTAAAGTGGGAAGTAAACCCACCCCCTGGCCACGAAAGGGGAATGACTTGCCGCCATCAAAGGTATAGCCGTAACCAATATCCAGCTTCTTTAAGTCTTTTATGGACTGTTCCCGGGTGACACCTGTTCCATCCGTACGGCAGTCTAGGGTCCAGTCGTGAAATACTGCGAAGTCGCCATCAGTGGTGGGATGGACATCGATTTCGACAATGTCCGCGCCATGAGAAAAGGCAGCTTCCATAGAGGGAATCGTGTTTTCCAGATAGCGGTGTTCCGGGGTATAGATACGGACTGCGGTGCATTCGTCACGGGTTAAATTATCCCGGTTGTAAGTTTGGTAAACGCCGCGATGGGCAATCAGGATTGGTTTTCCTTGCTGGGCTGTCGCCAGCCAAGAGGCATTGAGTAGGTAAATTGCACCGAGTCCAAATAGGGCTGTTAGCGCTACGGTTTTGCCAATGGTGCTTCTCTTCATCTAGCTGCTCTGCACTTTTCCTTGGTAGGTGTTGCAGATATTAGTCAGTTTTTGGGAAGAGAAATGGGCGCAGAGGTGGCGAATTATGGTGAATTCAGGCAGTAACTATGGGGTGGTGCGGCACCACCCCGAATATTATCAGAGTGCAGCTTTGGTAATGGTTCCTACCAGGTAGCCGGTATATACGAGGTAAGCCATTAGCAGCGCGGAGCCTTCCCAGCGATTGATTCGGCCCTGGCCTTTGAAGCCGTAGGCAAAAATAAACAGGGCAATTGTGAGGCCCAGAACCATCGGCCAGTCCCGGGACAGCACCTCGTGGGGTACGTTGTTCATGGGAGCAATGGTGCCGGCAATGCCAACCACCGCCAGCAGATTGAACATATTGGAGCCGACAACGTTACCGATGGCGATATCGTGCTCACCTTTTCGTGCGGCCACTAAAGTTGCGGCCAGTTCCGGCAGTGAGGTTCCCAGGGCAACAATAGTCAGGCCTATCACCAGGTCACTGACCCCCAAAGATTCGGCAATGGTTACTGCTCCCCATACGAGGATTCGGGAGCTGACAATCAATAGTACCAGCCCCGCTACCAACCAAAATATGGCAGTTCCGAGTGGCATAGGGTTGTCTTCCAGCTCAGTTTCTACTTCTCCCTCAAGCTGGTCACCTTTATTGCGCATGGCAGAAAAGATACTCCAGCCGATCAAGGCGAAGAAACCGAATAACAGAACAATACCCTCCCAGCGCTCCAAGCGGTCATTCCACAGGAAGGCACCACTGAGCAGGGTGATTGCCAGCAGCAGTGGCAGCTCTTTACGCACAATCTTTGAGTGTACCGATAGTGGGATCAGCAGGGCACTGAAACCGAGAATCAAACCGGTATTGGCAATATTGGAACCGTAGGCATTACCCAGGGCGAGGCCGGGGTTGCCATTCAAGGCGGCAATGGCTGAGACCACCATCTCCGGAGCGGAAGTACCGAAGCCGACAATCACCATGCCTATTAACAGTGTGGGCATGCCGCAATGTTTAGCAGTGGCGGCAGCTCCATCCACAAAACGATCGGCACTCCAGACCAGCACAATAAAGCCAGCAATGATGGCAGCAGCGGCGAGAAGCATAGGGGGTCCTCAATAAATACATTCAGGCGGGGTTTTTACCCGACAAACGGGGGCCGATTGTACCGGCTCTGGCAAATACAAAAAGGTATTCAGTTATTTGGATGGGCTGTCAGGGGCAAATTAACGTAAATGTCCCGTCAGTCAGATGGTTTCGCTGCCAGTGTGGGCTACAGTCAATGCATGGCCCGGTAAATCTGCAGGGTGATAATGGGATGGCGCGCCTAATCGCAAAATCCCTGAGCTGGTGGAGATGTCGGGTAAATCTACGCGGGTCGCACAAAGCAATGCGCGGCAGATTCCGCGATATCCATGTCACCGGCGGCTAAGCCGGGTATTTAGGAGGCCTTTATGAGACTCAAAGCTTCAATTGGGATACTGGCCGCGGCGATGGTTTTGACCCTGTCTGCCTGCGAACAGCGCAAGAAAGATGAAGGGATGGACGGCAATAAAGGAATGGGCACCGCTGAAACCGGTTGCTGCCAGCATGCCGAAAATGCCTGTGCTGGAGATGTGAGCAAATCCCAGTGCGACCAGATGACCGGCAAGTTTCACAAGGATCATATGTGTCGTACCGATACCGGTAAATGCACGCGTAAATAAGGTCGGCTGTGCACGGGTGTGGCGCAACCACTGTGTCGCACCCGGCTCCCGATTACTCTCCCGATCCTGTTCAAGGACCCGTTGCCAGCTGGTTATTCTCCCAGGCGCTAGCTTTGGAGGCTGGTGACTAAAAGCACTCTTCTAGTACTCATTTTTTAGCTGATCCAGAGTTTCTTGACATTAGTTACATCTGCAACTAACTTCGTTTGCGCTTTAAATCCACAATCCGCAGCCCCGCTTTGAAGTGCTGCGATGATAAGAAATGGAGGACCGCATGGCCGACTTATTTGAAAACCCGATGGGACTTAACGGCTTCGAATTCGTAGAGTTTACAGCGCCGGAAAAAGGCATCCTTGAAACCGTTTTTACCGCCATGGGCTTTGAGAAAATCGCCCGTCACCGCTCCAAAGCAGTGGAGTTGTGGCGCCAAGGTGATATCAACTTCATCACTAACTACGAGCCCGACAGCCACGCTTATTACTACGCCCAGGAGCACGGTCCCTCCGCTTGTGGCCTTGCCTTCCGCGTAAAAGATGCCAAGTTCGCCTACGAAGAGGCCCTGCGTAAAGGTGCACAGCCTGTTCATGTGAATACCGGCCCGATGGAACTGCACCTGCCGGCAATCAAAGGTATTGGCGGTGCGACCCTATACATGATTGATCGCTACGAAGATGGTGAGTCCATCTACGATATCGACTTTATCTGGGAAGAAGGCGTAGAGCGTCGCCCTGAAGGTTGTGGTTTCCACACTCTGGATCACCTTACCCACAACGTGTATCGCGGCCGTATGGATTACTGGGCCAAGTATTACGAAGACCTGTTCAATTTCCGCGAGATTCGTTACTTCGATATCAAAGGTGAATACACCGGCCTGCTGTCCAAGGCGATGACTGCACCGGATGGCAAGATCCGTATTCCGCTGAACGAAGAAGCAGCTGGCGGCGGCGGCCAGATCGAAGAGTTCCTGATGAAGTACAACGGCGAAGGTATCCAGCATATCGCCTTTGCTTGTGATGACTTAATTGCCTGTTGGGATCGCCTGAAAGAGCGCGGCATGGAGTTTATGACCCCGCCGCCGGACACCTACTACGAAATGCTGGAAGAGCGCCTGCCTGGGCACGGTGAACCTACTGAAGAATTCCAGAGCCGTGGCATCCTGCTGGATGGCACCACTGAGGGCGGCCAACCGCGTCTGCTGCTACAGATTTTCTCCGCTAATATGCTCGGCCCGGTATTCTTTGAGTTTATCCAGCGCAAGGAAGATGAAGGGTTTGGTGAGGGTAACTTTAAGGCCCTGTTCGAATCCATTGAGCGCGACCAGCTCAAGCGTGGCGTCATTAAAGAAAAGGAATAATAACGGAGGCTTCAATGGGCATTAAGCGCATTCACCACGTGGCGTATCGCTGTAGGGACGCCAAGGAGACAGTGGAATTCTACCGCGATCTTCTCGGCATGGACTTCCAGCTGGCCATTGCCGAAAACGAGGTACCCTCAACCGGTGAGCCGGACCCTTACATGCACGTCTTTATGGATGCGGGTATGGGGAATGTGCTTGCCTTCTTCGAAATCCCCAACTCCCCGGAGATGGGGCGCGATGAGAACACACCCAAATGGGTACAGCATATCGCTTTCGAAGTGGAGTCCATGGAAGAAATGCTTGAGACCAAAGCGCGACTGGAAGCGGCCGGGGTCGATGTACTAGGCCCTACCAATCACACTATCTTCCAGTCGATCTACTTCTTCGACCCCAACGGCCATCGTATCGAGCTGGCCGCCAATACCGCCAAGCCCGGTATGCACAAAGAGCTGAAGCGGGTTGCTGAGGATATGTTGGAAGAGTGGTCACGTACTAAAAAAGCCCCAAGGCACGCCGCCTGGATGCATGGGGAAGAAGAATTTGTGGAAAAAACTGAAGGGGAGGCACAGTGAAGTTAGCCAGCCTTAAATCCGGCCGCGATGGCCAATTGGTTGTTGTTAGCGACGATCTTACCCGTATGGTGCCAGCTGGCGATATTGCCCCCACCATGCAGAGTGCGTTGGACAATTGGGCATCAGTCAGCAGCGAGTTGGAGAAGCTACACGAGCGCCTGCAAAGTGGCGAGATTCAAGGGGAAGCCTTTGACCAAACTCTGTGTGCTTCGCCTTTACCGCGCGCATATCACTGGGCCGACGGTAGTGCTTACGTGAATCATGTTGAGCTGGTGCGCAAAGCCCGCGGTGCCGAGGTGCCGGAGAGCTTCTACAGCGATCCGCTCATGTATCAAGGTGGTTCCGATACCTTCCTGGACCCACGCGAGCCGGTAAAGATGCCGCAAAGCAATGGCTTTGGCATCGACTTCGAGGCAGAAATTGCCGTGATCACCGACGATGTTCCTATGGGGGTGTCCGCTGAGGATGCACTGTCCCATATCAAGTTGGTAATGTTGGTCAATGATGTATCCCTGCGCGGATTGATACCTGCGGAACTGGCCAAAGGATTTGGTTTCTACCAGTCCAAACCCTCTAGTGCTTTCTCCCCTGTTTGCGTAACCCCTGAACAGCTGGGTGAAAACTGGAGCGAGGGTAAATTGCATCTGCCACTGGTTTCCCATCTGAATGGTGAGAAGTTTGGCGAGCCCAATGCCGGTGTGGATATGACCTTCCACTTCGGGCAACTGGTCGCCCACGCGGCCAGAACTCGTCCACTTTGCGCAGGCACCATTATTGGCTCTGGAACGGTGTCCAATAAGTTGGATGGCGGCCCCGGTAAGCCTGTAGCAGAAGGCGGTGTTGGTTACAGCTGTATTGCCGAGATTCGCATGATTGAGACCATCCAGAATGGCTCTGCAAGCACGCCATTTATGGACTTTGGAAATACCATTTCCATCGAAATGCTCGATGATCAAGGGCAATCTATCTTTGGACGTATTGAGCAGACTGTAGAGCAGGTATAACACCGCTTAGCCAAACCTCGACCGGATTTTATCCCCTGGAGTTAACGGCCTAGGGACAGAATTTGGTCGAGGCATCTTACCTACCACTTTGCTGTTGAATCATTCCTGCCTAAATTTTTCACAACTAACTTATAGTGCTGTATTGAGTGGCTAAAAGTGTGCTGGCAAAGAGACCGGCACAGACGTTGTTGCTTAGTTTTTTATGCAATTTATTGCATAGCTTTTTACTCGCACACCTACTCTAGCAGTTTGCTGTTACAAGCCACTTTTTTAAACTGATGAGTTTTGTAAAAGTGTACTTTCTATAAATTGCTATGCGTCCTATTTGAGATTAAGAATGATAAATATTTATAAGTAAAAATATCTTCTTATCTCTATTTTGTCTTCGCAGTTAGAAACGGCTAAATATTGTCTGTTGCCAGATTATTATCGGCTAATAGATTTCAACAAAGTAGGATTCAGGCAAGATTAACGCTGGATAAAAAAATAGTGCCAGAGTCGATTTAAAAAGCGCTTTTATACTCTGTTGGCCCTGGAACTTTTCTGGTTCAATGCCCGCCCAATTCACAGGCGCTACAAATTTTCAGTTTTTAAAAAAGGATTTGTGCAGCGTTTTTATCTCATAAAATGAGGGATCGAATATGCCTATTTGGGTCGATAAAACCGTTCTCGCTGTAACTGGAACACGCGTAAACCCCGTACAACAATCTGTAGCCAATCATCGGGGTCAACTGACATACAACTTCAGCCAGTGTAAGGATCCGGTAAAAGCACAAATCACTATTCACGAAGATACTTCCGGTGGTGTTTGTGAAGCGCTTTCCGCTTTTTGGATCAAGTATCACTCTGATGGAGGGAGCTTGTGGGATTGGTTAATGCCGGCGGGTGCACTGGATGAACAGCACTTATTTCACGTAATGACCCTGCAACAGGCGGGCACACAGAATAACCAAGACGCAACTACAGAAGCCTGGCTCAGCACACAGAATATTTTCCCCACCAGTCAAAATGTATTTGGTGGTGCTTTCCCTAATGGCCGGGGAGGAAATACTATTCGGGGTATTCATCATTCCCGTAGAGCGCAAGGCCAGAGTGGCGTTTTCTCTCCCAATGCTTTGGCAAGGGAGATTATTTTAGATCAGACGGGCGGTGCTGGTTGCTATAAGAAGATAGGTCTTGATGGCACTTTTGCAGGTCATGCAATGGCTGCCTGGGTTGCGCAGGACATTACTTTCTTTGATCCCAACTTTGGTGAATTCTGGTTCGAATCCAGAAATTCCTTCTTTAATTGGTTTACCCAATCATTTTGGCATAACTCTATGTATTCAGTAGGGCTAAGCGGTGGCTATGAAGTTCGCTCTTACGCTCGCCGCACATAAATTGGCAGTAGCTGTTTTAAGTGGTTCTATTAGTAGTAGCAATCCACTACCCATTTTTTCCTCTTAGCCCTTCCCCCATGGGCGCTCGGCAGCCGGGTTTACCCGGCTGCCTTTTTTAGTTGTTACCACTTCTACCTATTTCACTTCTTATCATTGACTCATTTTCAAGTCGTAATTATCTGAAGGTAACAAGCTCTATCTATGGAAAGATAAAACCAATTGTCGCCAACTACAAAAAAATATTTCCATTTAGATAGTTTCCATGTCATAGGTCAATTTTTTTGTACCAAAAATAGTACCAGAGTCGAATTAAAGGACCCGTGTAATCTGACTGGCAAGCGTAGCTGGGTCTGTTCTTATAAGGAATTAATAGGAAATAGTCATGATATTCCTACCCATAAAAAATAGTGCCAGAGTCAAATAAATACTTGCGCCTCAATCTATTTCGAGTTGCTATCTATGGCCTGAGAAAAGAGTGCCAGAGTCGATTTTAAAAAAAAATGGACACCTATCTGCCCTGTAAATTTTCTGTTTCAATCTAATGCATATACCGGAAAGCACTTCTCAGAAGCAGTTAACTAATCGCTGAATAAGTGTTTCTACATTGTGAATACAGGGGAGATGGATATGCCGATTTGGTTTGATAAAACAGTACTTGCACTTACCGGGACAAGGGTAGGTCCTGTTCAGAGATCTGTGGCCCAGCACGGTGGCACACTTCAATATAATTTCAGTCAGTGTTTGGATCCGGTGAAGGCACAGATCACCATACATCAGGATACTGCTGGCGGAGTCTGTGAATCTCTGAGTGCCCACTGGATTAAATTTCACGCAGAGGATGGAAGCCTTTGGAATTGGCTATTCCCCAATAATACATTGAGTGAGCAACATCTTTTTCATGTGATGACCTTGCACCAGATTGGTGGAAATGCACCAAACCAGGATCAGGTCTCAGAGACGTGGCTGCAATCTCACAATATTCTGCCTCTTCAGAATAATGGCGGTGTGGGTATCGCTGGGCCAAATGGTCAGCGCCAAATTCACGTGGTTACAGGCCCTCGGTTAGATCGTGGGCAAACTACTATGCGCAACTCTGCAGCGCTTGCCGATGAAATTATTAGGGAGCCGACGAGAAGCGCTGGCTCTTACAAGAAAATCGGTATTTCAGGTAAGGTGGGTGCCCACGCCATGGCAGCCTGGGTTGCGGAAGATGTGTTGTTTTTCGACCCAAATTTTGGAGAATTTTGGTTCCCAACCAAGAACGCATTCCGCAACTGGTTTGTAAACTCTTTCTGGAATACATCTATGTATGCCATTGGTCTGAGTGGGAGCTATGACGTGCGCTGTTATGCACATGCCACCTAAGTTGCCAGCCAACTGATTGACCGCTTGGTGGAGGAAATTATACTCCTCCACCCCGCTTGTGGCGGTATGTCTATTCCGCTGAGTCACTATTATCCATCCTTCGTGTATAGTGCTGGTACAAGCTTGCCACGCCTACTCTGTAGGGTAACTAAAAGAGCAAGCTCTGTTGTTCTTTTTAGATACCAACAGCACTACGGAGCCAAGGGTGAAATTCAAGAGATCACTTACCTACTACCTCAAGTCCTTAACAGGACCGCTTATTGCCACTAGCCTATTGATGCCCTCAGCCTGGGCAGCAACTGCTACAGAAGAGCTTCAAAGTGTTCTTAAGGATCACTGGCAATACACGCTGAGAGAAGACCCGATTACTGCCGGGCGAGTTGGCGTTTCCGATTACAATCGAGAACTGCCCGGGGTAACTGCAGAGGATCGTCAACGTCGTATAGAGGCTGAGCAGGCCTTTATCCGGCGCCTTGAGGCTATCGACCAGAGTAAGTTAAGTGCTTCAGACCGCGTCAATAGTGAGCTTCTCTCTTGGGTTCTTGCCAGCTCAGTTGAGGAAGAGGAACTGTTTCTCGACCGAATTCCTCTAAACACCTTCTCAAGTTTTTACGCAAGTGCACTTGAGGCAAATAGTGGTTTGGCGATGAGGGATACCGCCGACTACGAGGACTATATTGCCCGTATCGGTGAATTTGGTCGCTACTTCGATGAGAACATTGCCAATATGCGCGAAGGTATTCGCTCTGGCTTTGTGTTGCCCAAAATCGTTGTAGAAGGTATAGCGCCAACTGTTCGCGCTCAAGTATATAAAGATCCCAGTAAAAGCAGCTTGTATAAGCCTTTTGCTGAGATGCCGAAAACCATCGCGCCCGATGAGCAGAAGCGTCTGCGAGAGCAGGGCTTAGCTGTGATTAAGCAAGTAGCTATTCCCGCATTTGGACGGGTAGCGGATTTCCTTGAGGGCGACTACCTAAAGGCGGCCACAAAGACTTTGGGTGCTGAACAGATGCCTGGTGGTAGCGACTACTATCGCCACAACATCCGCTACTACGTGACCCTGGATCTGGACCCTGCGGAGATTCATCGCACGGGCCTTGCTGAAGTGAAGAGAATCCGTGCGGAAATGAAAGCCCTGATCAAGGCGTCAGGCTTTAAGGGCGGCTTTACAGAATTCACCCAATTCCTGCGCACAGACCCGCAGTTTTATGCCAAAACACCGGAACAGCTGCTCAAGGAAACGGCCTATATATCCAAGCGTATTGACTATGTATTGCCGGAGTTCTTTAACTTACTGCCGCGTACTCCCTATGGCGTGGTACCAGTTCCCAGTGAAATAGCACCTAACTACACTACGGCCTCCTATAATCCAGCCGCCATTGGCGGTACTCGCGGTGGTGCCTACTGGTTGAATACTCACGGGCTGGACCAGCGTCCCTTGTATGAGCTACCTGCTCTTACCTTGCATGAAGCTGTACCGGGCCATCATTTACAAAATGCTCTCTCGCAGGAGCTTGAGAATGTACCGGACTTTCGTCGCAACCTTTACCTGAGCGCTTATGGAGAAGGTTGGGCCCTTTATTCTGAGAGGCTGGGTAAAGAGATGGGACTGTACACCACTCCCTACGAGCACTTTGGACGCCTCAGCTATGAAATGTGGCGTGCCGCACGCCTTGTGATTGATACTGGTATTCATTCTCAGGGGTGGTCACGACAGCAGGCATTAAACTTTCTTTCCAATAATACATCCCTCTCTCCGGCTAATGTACGTGCAGAAGTAGATCGCTATATATCCTGGCCGGGGCAGGCGCTATCTTACAAGATGGGGGAAATTAAAATTCGACAGCTGCGAGCTATTGCGGAAAAAGAGCTTGGCGATAAATTTGATTTGCGATCGTTTCACGATGCACTGCTAAGTAATGGTGCTTTGCCTCTTTCGATGCTGGAAGAACAGATGCAGCGCTTTATTGAAGAACAGAAGTCTGCCTAAGCCTACCCTGAATCCCATTCACTACCTGTGGGTGGGATTCAACCTTTTCAATATGTCCTCTGTCGTAAGCAAAACTTTCTTTTAGATAGCTGAAAATACAAGCTCCTTTAGTGGCACAAACTGCAATATTTTTGTCTCATATTTGGAGTGGAGGTTGTGTAGGCAATAAAGGTCTAATAATCACACAATATGTATTTTTTAAGATTGAATACCTGGTTATTCTTTCCTTTTACATTTTTATGAGAGGTAAAATGAATATCTTTAAGTGGGTGATTTTTTTAGGCTTGTCTCTGATAAGCGTTATGGCTTTTTCCTCAGCGAAAGTAACAGATAAAATAACAATTGATTTTGAGAGTGCTGATAGATTAGTTGATATTTTATCTGGAGACAAAGTATCTGATAATCAATTAGATAAGCTGATGAGTTTACAGGGTATACAAGCAACGATCCATCAAACCTCAAGATTTGACAATAAGGCCAGTGCTGAGTCATTTCGGTCTAGTTTGATCGATGTTGTTGAAGGTAATCCAGTTAAAAATGATCCCTTTAGATTTCAACAGTTAAATGAACGATTGTCCGAAGTCGAAGATATTCTCAAGATAATAAAGCGCAATCCTCAGCAATATTTAAATAGTGTAAAGAGGGGAATTGGTGATTATTCTCCTAAAGATATTTCCTTTGATACCAATATTTTTATGGTAGTCGGGGGAACTTCTGACGGTTGGGCCCAAGATGATAACTTTTATATTGCGCTGCAGTATTTTAAAGGAGATTATGAAGGTTTACTGACACTTTCAACGCATGAGTTATATCATGTTGCTCAGTCCAATTTTTATGGAAAGGGAAAAAATCCAGACTCTAATTGTGAGAAAATCTTAAATCAAACCCGTCTGGAGGGTATAGCCTCTATTGTGGGTTCTCCATTAAATGTTACAGACGGAAAAGAGTACACAGAATGGTTTAAGAAAAAATTTAAAAGAAATTTACAGCGAATAGATAGTAACTTTGTTTTATTTGAAACAATGCTTTTTCGTGCATGCATTGACTCAAGCTTAGACTTTGACAAAATCTATCATTTGGGTTTTTCTGCAGTATGGGATAGCCCGCTGTATTTTGTAGGTTTCTATATCGGCAATAGAGTCGAAGAGTTAAAGGGTAAGGATTATCTGATTTCACTTTTACAGGAATCACCTTCAGCTATGTTTAAAGCTTATATCAAGCTTTATAAAGATGAGGAAAATAAAGATTTAATAAAGTTCGATAAACCGATTGAAGATATTATTCTTGCCATATAGCACCTAATCAAAACTCTAAGAGTTGGTTCTGGAAATTCTAGGCGCCTTGAGTAGGCGTCTAATTCTCTTGTTACATACCCTGATCTTCCCGAAAGCATCTAGATTAAGCAAATTATCGATTAATAAGTTTGAAAAAAGGTGTATAGCTGTCTACTTTAAGTGGTACAGCCTTTATCAGACTTGATTATATTCAAATTAATTTACTTATTGTATTTACATTTAATTCTGCTGCTTTGAGAGAATTATAAAGAGAATTTGTATGCCTAACAGTAAAGTTGGGGTGGTGATACCAACATACAATGAAAAAAATAATATTGTTAATACGTTGAGCTCTATTGTTCATAATGATACGACTGATGTAAAAATTTACTTATCTGACGATAATTCCTCAGATACCACGATTGGGTTGGCTGCTGATTTTCTTCAGAAAAATAGAATCCCATATAAAATTATTTTAAACGATGGTAACAATGGGGCAGGCTATTGTAGGAATAGTGCTCTCGATCAAATAGCTGAACCGCTGACTTTATTTTTTGATGCCGATGATCTAATCCTCCCAAATATGTTGGATCGAGCTGTTTCAATTGCTACAAAAGTTAACAGTGATGTTTTGTTGATGGCCTATCAGTGTAGATTTCCGGGAAGCACTATTAATCTCGGTATGGTAGGTGATGACAATTTAATTTTCTACAGAGCGCTTAGAACCTTTGGTAACAGAACTTTTTCCACTTTTGATCATGATGGCATTCTATGTTTAACACCCTTCCCTTGGAATAGATTGATTAAAACCAGTTATGCAAAAAGGGTTTCCCTTAGATTTTCACAAACGCCTGTACATAATGATGTGTTAGCACATTGGAATTTGCTCACAAATGCTAAAGATATTGCATTATTTGAATCCCCTTTTTGTATTCATAATGTCGATCCCACAGGAAATAGGCTGTCAAATATTTCAGATGCACGGCGTATATCTGTATTACAGATTTTTGATGAGGTTGAAGACTTCTTTAATAAGAATGTTAATCTTAGAGATAGATTTTACCACTTGTATGTCAAAAGCAAGTTAGCATTGTTTAACTGGTGCTGGCGTAATCTTGACGAAGAGTATAGGGGGAGCTTTCAATCTCAGTTTACAAGATCTTTTCTATCATTGAGTAATGCGGATTTGAGAATGCTCTTTGACAAAGATCCAGATACTGCTAATTCTGTATTAGATTACCGAACTTCAGTGGTATGCGCATGATTTCGATTGTCGTTATTTCAAAGTCTAGCGGTGTCTATCTCAATACCTGTCTGCAGAGTATTATTCGACAGCAGTACAAGGACATAGAGATACTTGTTCTTCATTTTTGCGAAAATGATGAGCGAAGCCGGATTAATAACTTTACAGGTTCAATGCCCAGAATTCGAAGTATTCATATTCCGAGTACTTCACAGATTGATGACCAGCTAATTTTTGAATTTGGAGTAAAAAATACTTTAGGAGAGTATGTTGGATTTATCGATGAAGGAGATTGTTGGTACCCTACATTGATTCCTAAATTACAGGATATAGTCAATAGTGAGAATCCAGATGTAGTATTTTTTAGCCATAATAAACCCCTACAAAAATTCTCAGGATCCATTGGTGATAAATCCAGGTTTGTTTTAAAAATAAATTCTATAAATGTCAGGAGGTTTTATCGCAGGGACTTTGTTTGTGGAAATAAGATATCCGAATTTATTTTGGGTTCCTGCGTTAATGGTCACTCTCTACATTGGATAACAACCGTCAAGGCTAAATCAATATTAGTTTTACCAGAAGTTGGGTCGTATAGTTTAGTCAACATGGATGAAAAGAAAAGTGATCTAATGGTTCAGCGATTGGTGAACCAATACCATTTTGTATTTGACTACTTAACAAAAAATGCTAGTGATGCGGATTATAAGAATGAACTTCTTGGATGTTGGTTGCTGTATTTGATAGAATTACGGCCGCTTTATGGCGATAAAAAAGTAATTTCTCTATTAACCAAATCAAAATTAGTCGAAAAATATACAGAAAGAGAATTTAATGAAGCTTTGGGCAATCTGAAGTTGGACAGAGATAAGCAGAGTTTGGTGAGAGAGTGGTATTCTGACTGCAATAAGATTGATAAATATTTAAATCTATTTTATAGGTTGCTACCATCAAGGCTATCTAGCTATATACGGCAAAATGGTTTTAGATACTCCATGAGCAGAGGTTTTCAAAATACTTATTATCGACTGCCTGACTGGGTAAAGCCACTGATAAAATTTACCAGGAAACGAGCCAGGAGAAGAGTTTCCAATGATGAATTGCTAGAGAGATTAGAATATCTAATAAAACAGAGCCGGTTTGAGCAGTATATGTCGATAATCAATGAGGATTTTGAGAGCAAGCTATCGAATCAAATCACCGAGATCAAGAAGGAGTTGATGGAGCTTAAAAAAGAAGTTCATTAAAGATCTTTTTAGATGCTCCATAAAACAATCCAAAGCCTTAATGTTTAATCTGATTTTTCTGAGTTCCAGCCACCTTCATACCCTTCAGAAGATATAATCTATCCATCCCATAGAGTGGATATATTTTATTAGCATTCCACCACACATAAGAACTACCATTCCCCGTAAATAACCAGGATTAATTTTAAATAGAAAATGAGATCCCAGCCAGGCACCTATAACTTGTCCAATCATCATTAAGATTCCCGCAACCCATAAAATTTGACCGGCAAATAAGAATACGATTAAAGATGCGATATTAGTGGAAAAATTGAGAGGTTTTGCATTGGCCGTGGAGGTTAGTAAATCCTGTCCCCTACAGGCAACGCCTGATAAGGCAAAAAATGATCCAGTTCCGGGGCCAAACATACCGTCATAGTAACCAATAAATGGGATTACGCCATATTGGTATTTCTTTCTTGAGACCTTGGGTTTAGTACTACTATGAGTAAGGGATGGAGAAACTATAAAATAAATAGCAATAAATAAAAGAACAGCAGGGATAATAAATGACAAAATATCAGTATTGATGAACTGTACCGCTATTGTGCCCATGGCTGCGCCAATAAAGGCAAATAGCATTAGATTTTTAATTCCATCCCAACTGATCTTGTTGTTTTTAAGCATCATGTAGGTAGCAGTTGCAGTACCAATACTGCCTTGTAATTTATTCGTGCCCAAGGCAGTTAGTGGCGGAACGCCACTAAGAATAAGGGCCGGTACAGTTATCAGGCCGCCCCCACCTGCTAGTGTATCAAGTAGGCCCGCAATAACGGCGACGAAAAACAAAATAAACAATAACTCTACAGAGAGGCTAGCGAACTCCAAGAAGGTATCTCCTTTCGCTTGGTATTATGGTAGATAGTGATTAGAACCAAAAATAATTTTTTAGTCGGTTTGTACCGGAATTCCAAAATTAATAAATCGATTTTTTTCCATGCCACCACATCAGAAAATTTTCTCCCACTGAATACTGGGGTAGGGAGTGTCGGCTTCTTTTAATTCCCTGCTCCTGCTCCATTTCAGTCACTTTTAATTTTGCCATTTCAAACCAAGCTTCAGGGTTATCGATACCCTGGTTAAGGGCTTCACCGTACAGCGCAGAACTAAACCAGGTGCGCTCAGAGTCATCGCTACATCCAAAGGAGCTGCGATCAGCTGCAGCCGAAGTGAAGATTACCCGATTGGGGCTATTCAGAACCTCTACCCACTGACCGGAAAAACAGGCTGAAACAACGATCCACTGGTACTGAGCGTTAATATTATCCAGCCATTGTTGCCCATCTTTCAGTGAGAAATCGTTTAAGGGAATCTCCCCCTCGGCAATTTTGAAATCTCCATTTCGAGCACCATGGCTGACCAGGTGTATAAGAAGTAAATCTTCTTTGGGGTCCATTAACTGATCAATTGCATTGAGGCTTTCCTGGATACTGGTGCGGGTAGCCAGGGGAAAACCGTATCCGCCGCCGTTACTGAGGCGCAGCATACGTTGGTCAATGCTAAAGGCTTCATCGAGGCGCTCTGCCACCCAGTCCAGCTCCCTGGCAAATACTGGAGAGGTACCGTCACCACCTATCAGTAGGGTGTAAATATCGCGTACGCCGGGCCGCTGTGAGGGGAGGGCGGCTATGGCACTTTGTAAGCGCTCACTCTCGCTGTAGAGCCTGGCTTCTACTTGGGCACCGGGAATATCTGTCTGTGCGCGCCAGGCGTCTTCGCTGGGATAATAGGTACCACCGGAGAAATAGGCAGACTCCTCGACAGTGTTTCCTTCAGCATCCGTACTTATTCGTACGCCTTCTCCTTCTGCTTCTCCATAGCGAAAAGTGGCACGGATAATCGTGCCGTCAGGCTGGGTGAGTTCACCTTCGCCGGAATAGGAGCCGTACTCGAAGCTGCCGGTATAGCGATAGCCATCGCTATCTGAGTAGCTGCCTTGTATTAAGTATCCGTATTCAAAGGCGCCCTGATAAAGGCTGCCATCTTCCGCAGTGAGTTTGCCTTCGCCGTGGGGATCAAAGTCTAAAAATTCACCATGATAGCTCCCATCTTCATCCCAATTTAAAGTACCGCTTTGCAGCTCCCCTTCATGAAATTCTCCCGCCCATTCAGTTTCATCGCAGTTATAGCGGCCTTTGCCATGGAATTCTCCGTTTAGGAACTCCCCTTCGTAGCTACAGCCATCACTTCCAGTTAGCTCACCTTCACCTGTCATGCGACCTTCTCGAAAGTCGCCACGATAATGGCTGCCATTGGGCCATTCGAGCTGACCCTGTCCATGAAACAGACCGTTAAGCATCTCACCTTTGTAAACAGAGCCATCTGGCAAGGCGGTACCACCTGCGAACTGGGTTGGCTCACAGGCGCTGAGTAAGAAAATAAACGGAGTTAAATAGGTGTATCTCATTCCATGATCCAGCGTCCGGCTTTTGGAATCAGACTAACAAAAAAAGATGCCAAAGGGCCTCTATGTTTTATTCAACTGGTCGAATTTAAGACCGTATTTATCTAAAAGTTGGCGTACCCGGTGTGAGTCGTTGTTGGATTTTTTTGAGGTGCGGCTCACTTGAAATAATTTGCGTCCGGCCTCTGCCATCGAATTGGACTCTGCACAAACCTGAAACAGCCCAGCTAGTTTGATTTGCTCGTAGTAATCCATCTGCTCGATGCGGTCACGCCCCAACAGTGTTTCGATACGGGCAAGGGGTAGCGATGAATCTGTTAGTGGGTTTTGCCATTTAATTCGCAACCTATGGATTTCCTCTTCCACTACCTGAGTCGTGATACGCCCACCGTCGGCGAGGGTACCCATACGCAGGATACTGGCGTTAAGGTCGCGAAAGTTCGCAGACCAGCTGGCCTCGCGGGAGCGCCCAAAGCTCAGGTACTTTTCCCGTGCCGCTCTATTAAAGCTGACAAGATGCCCGGATTTCCTGGAGAAAGCCTCCAGCTCAAAATCTATATTGGGTTCCAGGTCTTCAATACGCTCTCGTAGAGAGGGCAGTCGGTAGGTCCACAGATCGATACGGGCGAGCAGGTCCGCGCGAAATTTACCTTCTTGGCAGAGCTGTACCAGATCTCGGTTGGTACCGGCGATCAGCTGGAAGTGACTGCTTACTTCCTTATCAGAGCCGAAAGGCATAAAGCGTTTGTGCTCAATCGCACGCAATAACATGGCCTGCTCGTCCAATCCCAACTCACCGATTTCATCGAGAAACAGCAGGCCCTTATCTGCCTCCATTAGCAAGCCTGGACGCTGGTTGGTGGCACCGGTATAGGCGCCCTTACGGTGGCCGAACAGGGCGGACATGGCATTCTCGCCGCGCAGAGTGGCGCAGTTAACGGCTACCAGGCCTCCCTCCAGCTTGCCCCGCTGTTTACGCAATTCATAGACACGCTGGGCCAGCTGGGATTTACCTGCCCCTGTGGGGCCGGTAATTAGTATGGGGGCGTCGGAGCGAATGGATACCTGCTCCAGCTGCTCGATCATCTGGTTAAAAGCGAGATTGTTGGTCTCAATTCCACCCTTCAGATAGGTGGTGCCCTCCTGGTGTTCCCTCTGGAAGCGAGAGGCAATCTGGTCGTATTTGGACAGATCCAAATCGATGATTTGGTATTCGCCCGGTAAGCTACTGTTCTTTCTCGCCGGGGAAGTTTGCAGCAGACGTCCGGGGAAATACCCCGCCTCTGTTAACAGGTACAAGCAGATCTGCGCTACATGAGTACCGGTGGTGATATGCACCAGGTACTGCTCATCATCCGGCTTGAAGCTATAGGCGCGGGCGAAATCCAGCAGATTGCTATACACGCTCTCGAAATCCCAAGGGTCATTGAAGTTCACCCGGTGGTGGACCACTTCGGTCTCTGGAGACACCCGCGCAATATCTTCTGTGACCTGGTCAGCCAGGTTTTTTGAGTGGTTGTCGAAAAGGAGCTCCAGCCGATCGATCAGCAGATCATCGTGCTGGCACATGGAAATGTTTGGGCGCCACTTATCCCAGCGCTTGTCGCCTTTGCCACGCCGGTCCTTGCTGGTACCGAGAATACTGATAGCGATTGTCTTCATACTATCTAAAATATGATTTAACTATCAAAAAAGATAGAAATTTATGAATCCCTTATCTCAAAAAATCTCCTAAAAACTCCTGAGATAAAAAATAAATCATTTAAAAACAATAAGTTACAAGTATTTTTAAACTGTCCGCAAAAGTTGGCACTCAATTCGCTATATCAATAAGCAAATGAAACGTATGAATACCAAGCACGGTTTCAAAAGGAGTGGAAGATGAAACCAATGCCATATGAAGTGATGCAGGCAGGTGGGGTGCCGATTAAGTCCTGGACCCTGGGTGTGCCTTTTGAAGATGAAGCCAAAGCGCAGCTCAAAAATATCTCTCAGATGCCATTCGTCCATAAATGGGTCGCGGCGATGCCCGATGTACATCTGGGCAAAGGCGCCACCATTGGCAGCGTAGTCCCAACCCTGGGGGCAGTAATTCCCGCTGCCGTAGGGGTCGATATTGGCTGCGGCATGATGGCGGTTCGCACCAGCCTGACGGCGGCGCAACTGCCGGACAACCTGGCTGGAGTGCGCAGCGCCATCGAACGAGCTGTGCCCCACGGACGCACTGGCCGACACCGGGGGAGAGGGCGGGACAAGGGGGCCTGGGAGAATCCACCGGACGATGCTCTTGCCGGTTGGGTGCCTCTGGCCGCCCAGTTTGAACTGCTCAAAGAGAGGCACCCGGTATTAAAAAATACTAATAATATCAATCACTTGGGAACACTTGGCACCGGCAATCACTTTATCGAGATGTGCCTGGATGAACAGGGAAGCGTGTGGTTGATGCTGCATAGCGGTTCCCGGGGAGTGGGAAATCGAATAGGCACTTACTTTATTGAGAAAGCCAAGCGGGATATGGAGCGCTGGCATATCCACTTGCCGGACAATGACCTGGCCTATTTCCCGGAAGGTACCGAGCACTTTGACGACTATGTGCAAGCGGTGGAGTGGGCGCAGGAGTTTGCCCGTATCAATCGCGAAGTGATGATGGCGCGCACTATTAACGCGGTGAAGCAGGCCCTGGGGATGGATTTTGAGGCGCGTATGGAAGCGGTGAATTGTCACCACAATTATGTCTCCCGCGAGCATCATTACGGCAAGGATGTATTGGTGACCCGGAAAGGCGCTGTAAGAGCGCGTACCGGCGAAATGGGCATTATTCCCGGTAGTATGGGCGCCAAGTCATTTATTGTGCGGGGGCTGGGTAATGAAGAAAGCTTCTGTAGCTGTAGTCATGGGGCCGGGCGAGTGATGTCCCGCACCAAGGCCAAAAAGCTGGTCTCCTTGGAGGAGCACCGCGCGGCCACCGCCGATGTGGAGTGCCGAAAAGACGAGGGTGTGATCGATGAAACCCCATCGGCCTACAAACCTATTGAAAAGGTTATGGCAGCACAGAAAGATCTGGTGGAAATCGTCTACACCCTCAAGCAAGTGGTTTGCGTCAAAGGCTGACGCGTTTTAGGCCAGGGATCGGCCGAACTAAGGCAATTGCTAAAGTATGCAGGCCGCCGGGCGAATTCGCCGGGTTGCCGCAACCGAGTTTGAGTTCTTTAGCCCGTCAGCGGAGCCGGTTCTGAATCCCGGCCTGGCATCACCGCCTATGGCGGCAGGTGTACCCACGGGATAGAAGTTCAAACGCCTACTTTGTAGCTCATTTGGTAGAGCAGTCGATAACTTATCGATTTGTAGCAGGTTCGATTCCTGCCAAAGTCCTATCGTTATCCAAACGACCTGGTAAGAGGCGAGAGCCTGGGGTTCGACTCCCCATTAAAAATCTACCTGGGGTCCGATAGCCTCTCGATACGGTAAATAGGGTTTAGCGATTTACTGCGGAGGCACTCTGGCAACTGTGTCGTTAATTGTGGGTCTGCCCTGTGCGATCCAGCGGCAAGATTTACGGTTGTGTCCCCTGGCCAAGGATTTTGGCTGCAGGCTCAGGGGGAGCCATGTGGGGAAAATCGTAATTCCTCTGCCTCTGGGCCCTGCTCGGCACAAACGGTTTACCACCAGTCGCTGGACGGGCCCCACCTTTGCGGCCCCATGGGGTAACGCAGAATGGAAATGGAATAAAAGATAAGAACCATGATATCTCTGTTCAAAATATGGAAGAACGTGGATGTTGCGGATAGCGAGCGAGTGCTGCTATTTCGCCGCAACCGTTTCGAAGGGGTGTTGCCACCTGGCAGCCATCGTATATCCCTATTGTCCGGTGATGTACGGGCAGAAACTTACGATATTACCGATGTGGTATTCGGTGAAATCAAAGCCAAATTTTTGTTGAACACCTACGGTGAAATCCTTGGTAAATACCTGCAATCCTATGAATTGTCAGACCATCAAGTGGGATTATTCTACCGGGATAATCATTTGGTAGATATTTTGCCACCCGGTACTTTTCGCGCTGTGTGGAAAGGCGGTGAATCTGTGCGGGTGGAAATCGTGGATATCTCCGAGGAGTATGCCATCGATAAAAAAGTCCTGGGTCTATTGGGGCGAGGTGTACGTGCTGGGCAAATGCGCACCGCTCTTCAGGCGGTAAGCTACAACGAGATTCCCGATGAGCATGTGGGGCTATTAATGGTCAACGGTAAGTTGGAAAAGGTGCTACAGCCCGGCAGTTATGGCTACTGGAAATACAACCGCTCTATCGAAGTCAAGGTACTGGACTTGCGGCTGAAAACTATCGAGGTCTGTGGTCAGGAAATTCTGACCAAGGATCGGGTCAGCCTGCGTGTCAATTTAACCGGCGCTTATAAAATCACTGATGCAAAAAAGGTGGCGCTAAAGCTCAGCGATAGTACAGGTTTTATTTATCGAGAATTGCAGCTGCACTTAAGGGAGGCTGTGGGAACACAAACCCTGGATAGCTTATTGGCCGATAAGGACAGGCTGAATATTGTGATTGCGACCGGCATCCGTGACAAGCTGGCGACATTTGGTATCGAGCTTACCAGTGTCGGGGTCAAGGATATTATTTTGCCCGGCGATATGAAGATGATCCTCAATCAGGTTGTAGAAGCGCAGAAGGAATCTGAGGCAAACCTGATTAAGCGTCGGGAAGAAACCCAAGCTATGCGATCTCTGCACAATACCGCCAAGCTGATGGATAACAACCCGGTACTGTTGCGCTTGAAAGAACTGGAAGCTTTGGAGCGGGTCAGCACCCGCATCGATAAGATTTCCGTATATGGCGGTCTCGATGGAGTGATGAATGAATTGGTGAAGTTGCGCCCTACGGCTTAAAGGCGCCACTCACCAAAAAAAGATGTAAATTTTAAGGAATTAAACAGTGATTGAGATAGACGGCGCCCAGGGGGAGGGCGGCGGACAGATTTTGCGGACATCCCTAACCTTATCTGTTTGTTTGGGAGTGCCGGTTCGAATTAAGAATATTCGAGCAGGTCGTAAAAAACCCGGTTTGTTGCGTCAGCACCTAGCCTGCTTGCGAGCAGCTAAAGCGATTAGCCATGCCGAAGTCAGCGGCGAACAATTGGGCGCTTCGGAAATTACTTTTGCACCGGGGAAAGTGCGTCCCGGTAAATACCACTTTCCCATTGGCTCGGCCGGTAGTACCAGTTTGGTGTTTCAAACCGTGTTGCTACCGCTGTTATTGGCCGATGGTGCCAGTGAGCTGTGCTTTGAAGGCGGCACTCACAATGCAAGTGCACCCAGTTTTGATTTTATAGCTCAGGCCTATTTACCTCTATTGGCTCGAATGGGCGCCGGTATAGAGTTAGCTCTGGATAATCATGGCTTCTATCCAGCCGGAGGCGGCTCCTGGAGGGCTAGAGTCCAGCCCGTCTCGCAATTGTCAAAACTGGAGCTGACAGAGCGTGGTGAAATTGTGGATTGCGAAGCAGTGGCTACCTTTGCCCATATTCCCGCCCATGTAGCCCAGCGGGAGTTAGCGCAGGTGCGCAATAAGTGCGACTGGCAACCGGATCGCCTGTACCAAAAGCGAGTGAAATCTCAGGGGCCGGGTAATTTATTGTCGCTGCGGTTGCAATTTGAAAAGGTCACAGAAGTTTTTGAGTCTGTGGGGGAGCTTGGGCTGAGTGCCGAGCGAGTTGCTCAGCGCGGAATCTCACAGATGCAAGGATATTTAAATTCTGGTGTGCCGGTTGGGGTATATCTGGCTGATCAGTTGTTGTTGCCAATGGCCCTAGGGGCGGGTGGTCGTTTTCGAACACTAAATCCTAGCCAACATTTTCTGACCAATATCCAGGTAATCCGGAATATCACCGGTACGGAAATACAAATAATGGAATTTGATGACAATGACTGGGAGGTTGTAGTTGATTGTAATTAAGAGGTTTCAAAGAAAAAATTAAGTTATCAAATAAAAATATATTTAGGTTATTATAGCCTCCCTTCATAGAAGCTTAGCTTACTCATATTACAAGGAAAATAAAGGAGAATTCTGCAAGTCTTAGTGGTGCTTTTGTACTGACTTTGGCATCAATACTCAGACTCGTGAATATCTTTTTTAAATTTCCCTTTCTGTGACATTTTTTCTTGATGAACTTTTTACAAACTTATAAAAGGAATTTATAGGAATGAGTACAAATTTCCTAAAGCTAGCAGTTCCATTGCTAGCCCTGATAACAACCGCATGTGGTGGTGGCGGAAGTGGTGGTGACGGAGGGTCATCAAAACCTGAAGTGAATCAGGCACCATTAGCCAGTTTTACTTTATCTCCTGAGTCTGGGCTCTCGCCGGCAGTTGTGACATTTGATGCGTCTGCGTCCAGTGATAGTGATGGCAGTATTAATAACTACCACTGGGATTTTGGCGATGGCAATAGCGCGAGCGGGAAGGATGTCGAGCATACTTTTTATGCAGACGACGATACGGATCAGGATTACACGATTAAGCTGACCGTAACTGATAATGATGGAGCCACAGATACAGCTGAGATAACGTTTACAGCACTAAAAAATTCACAGCCGGTTGCAAAGTTTTCGTACAGTCAACCAGATGCAAAATCTCGTTCAATTAAGTTTGACGCATCAGAAAGTACAGATGTGGAAAGTAGCGAATTACTCTACACTTGGGATTTTGGTGATGGTAATACCGGTGAGGGTGTACAGCCCGAGCATGAATACCAAGAAAACGGAGAATATGAAGTTCGTCTTGTGGTGGATGACCAAACAGGCTTGTCTAGTGAACAGTCCATTACTGTGGTGGTGAGTGATGGAGAGTTTACTGTTTCAGGCCAATTGACGCTTTCGCAAGGAGTGTTTGCTGATACTGATACCAATGACTCAAATACTGAGCACGCATCTAATAGTTCTATGAACGATGCGCAGCCAATTTCTAGTGTCAGTAAGGTATCCGGTTTCGTAACTAACACGACTGGGAGTTCTTCGGAAGATCTATACGATTTCTACGTTACTGCTTTGAAGGGAGACCAGGAAATATTCCTGCATATACAAGACTGGACTAATAGTAGAGCGGATATTGATCTTTATCTCATAGATGAGTCTGGCACTTTGGTCGACAGTTCACTTGGTGTCCAAGATTCGGAATCTATTCAGGTACCTGTAGATGGAACTTACTACATAGCGGCCTATGCTTATTCGGGAGCCTCAGCGTACAGAATAAGATTATCTTCAGCCCCATCAACAACTAGCCTAAGCGATGGAATCCGGACAAATGATAATTTTGTTACTGGGCAACTTGTTGCTCATCTTAAGAAGAATACTAGGGATGCAGGCATTCAAGCACTGAATTCAGTAGGTGCAATTAGGGGAACAACAGGTGCTGACCGACCAATGTTACTGCATGCAAACCAGGCAGCAGCCGGACTTGGTTTGATGACGACGAGCAGGGCAGCCTCCGATTTAATTAGTGCTGGTATAAAAGTTCCTGCTGGAAAAAAGCTTAAATTAGAAACCATTGATGCGCTTAAGCGTCTTCATGCGAGTGGCCAGTTTGAATACGTGGAGCTAAACCGTATTCGTCATGCGCAATCCGTAAATGACCCCCTGTATTCGCGTATGTGGCACTACTCGCAAATTGCTGTGCAGGATGCATGGACAACTTCTACAGGTACAGGGGCTATTGTCGCGGTATTGGATACAGGTATTTTATCCGGGCACCCGGATATGCAGGGCCAACTGGTTGCTGGTTACGATATGATCAGTGACAGTAATATGGCAGTGGATGGGGATGGTATTGACCCTAACCCAGAAGATCCGGGAGATGATCCAGGTGGCACTTCCGACTCCTGGCATGGGACCCATGTTGCAGGCACTATTGCAGCGGCAACAAATAACGGCGTTGGTATCGCCGGGGTTGCTTATGACGCAAAAATTATGCCTGTGCGTGTACTCGGTTCCGGCGGCGGGAGCGATTATGATATCGCGCAAGGAATATATTTTGCGGCTGGCCTTGCCAATGACTCCGGTACAGTCCCTGATCGCAAAGCAGATGTCATCAATATGAGCCTCGGTGGGTGGGGCTATTCCCAGACTATGCAGGATGCGGTAAGTGCAGCTCGTGCAGCTGGTGTCATAGTGGTTGCGGCAGCGGGAAATGCTGGGTCTGATGCCACTAACTATTCTCCAGCTGGTCTGGATGGGGTTGTGACGGTAGCTGCGACTCGTGAGGGAGGTGAACCTGCGTGGTACACCAATTACGGCTCCGTTGTTGATGTGACCGCACCAGGGGGAGAAACAGGGGGAAGGCTTGAGGGGTATCTTGTTGATGGTGGAGTGATAAGTACCGTTGGGCGAGAGACCGAAAACGGGGAAATAGAATTTACCTACACAGGGATGCAAGGTACTTCTATGGCCGCACCCCACGTGGCTGGTGTTATTGCTCTGATGAAAGAGGAATGGGAAGCGATGACTCCTGACGACTTTGATGGTCTAGTCACAGACTTTAAGGTTTCATACGGCGAGACACCAAACCCCCTATACGGATATGGCGAAATTGATGCGGAGCTCGCTGTTGCCTCGGCAAGAGCCCAAGCCACTGGCTCGACTATGTCTGGTCGCCTCTATGTCGAGAATGGTCACCAGCGAGAGTTGTGGACCCAGACCGAGCTGGATATTGAGCTGCTCGCCGATACATCGGGAGTTTCGGTGGCTGAAGTTAGCGTGTCAGATTCTTGGTTAAGTGCTACTTATCTGGGTGAGGAATCAAGCGGACTTGGTAGTTATCGAGTTGCTGTAGACACCGATGCCATGCAAGCCGGACGTTATACCGGCACCGTCAGTTTTACAGCATCTACAGATACCCGATTTGATCTGTGGGTGTCGGTGCAGGTTATCAGTGAGGAGGTTGCTTCAGATTCTTATGCTGGTGCCATATATGTGGAGTTTGTAGATGTTGAAACGGGCGAAGCTGTTGGTCTGGTGATGGCAACTTATGATCCTGAACTGGGAAGCTATAGCTACACCTCGCCACCATTAGATGCGACCTCGGAATCCGGCTTTGGAGTGATGGCTGGTACTGATGTCGATAATGATGGTGTTATTTGTGAGATAGATGAACTCTGCCAGCGTTTAGAAGGTGAGGATGGCTGGGATCCAGTGATTGCAGGACCATCTCATATGGACGTGAAAAACGTAGATATGGAGTTGGGTGTGCTGTCGGAAACCCTTGAAGAGTTATAAACTCAGGTACACTTGATTAAGTTTGGCAATCCCCATCCCTTGATGGGGATTGCTGCAAGTTCAAACACTTATCTACTTAATAATGCATAGCATGGATTTTTAAATACCGTTTAAGTAGTCAAATCCGTGTAAAATTCCATAGATTTTACAATTGTCAAAATCAATAACTGACTATTGGATTTCGTAGTTATTGATCTCTTCTTTTGTTACGGCCAGGTCAGCTCAGGTATTAATACGTAAACGGCGTCACGAACTCAGCCCCGTAGTATCAATAACTATTTGGCCTGCCATCACCACTTTCCAGGAAGTCCCTCAAGCTGCCGAGTAGATAGTGGTCCCAACCACTCTTACACATACCCCAGCATTTAATGTCAGGGGATAGGCCAATATGAGTGAATATGATTTTGGTTCCATTGTTGGCACTGCTAAATTCAAAACGTAGTGTGGTTCCTTCCCACTCTTTGGGATCATCAACATATTCTGAGATCATAAAAGACTGTATACATTCGAGTTCTATCAGCTGCATAGGTATTAATCTTTTGGCGCGAAATATCCAATATGATTTCCCTTTAAACCCAGTTTTGGCGACATCATCAACGGCCAAAAATGGAGCGCTTGTGGGAGTCCACCACTTGGGCATTTGTTCAGTTACTGCCAGATAAGCTCTTTCTTGTGTAACTGGGCTAAAGAAAGATACGGTGTAGTCAGACATAACTCTCTCCCACTTAGTTTTTTCTTTGGATAGATTTTAAATATTATTTTTAGCGTTGAATACTATTCTTGCAAGTGTTTAAGTTGAAATTATTTGATTTATTGAGGTGGCTTCATGGTATCCCTTTTTGTTTCACTCATAGTGACCGTTGTTCCTAATAATTTTTGAATGCCTATATTAGTTAAATTTGTTAAAAATGCCCCATTAAGCTGATTTTGCCTATTTTGTTTAACTATGGAAAATCTTACTTCAAGTGGTTGATGTTTCTCAGTTAAATTAAATTTTAAAAAAGTTGCATATTTTTAGAAGAAGACAATTCCACTGATTTATATCAATAGCTAAGTTGCTACTTGAGCTGCATAATGCCCTCGCACCTGGGATGGCTGCTGAATATTGGAATTATTTTATGGAATGAATCCTGTTTCAGCGGTTGCCTTCTACTTAATCTTTTGCAAAGGAACGGCGAATGAAACAACAGAAATTATCCACCGTAATCGCGGCCATCATCCTTGGCATTTCCGGCTCTCAGGGAATTGCAGCAGAGAATGAAAGCGCCACACTCACTGATGCCCTGACTTCAGGGCAGGCGGGGGTAAATCTTCGCTACCGGATAGAAAATGTTGATCAGGACAATATGGACGATGTTGCTATCGCCTCAACCTTGAGAACCCGCCTGAATTGGACCAGTGGCAGTTACCGAGGTTTTGATGCGTTTTTTGAGGTGGATAATATTAGTGAAATTGGCAACGACAATTACAATTCCACCGTGAATGGCAATACCGAGCACCCCGTGGTTGTCGACCCCCAGGGCACAGAGGTTAATCAAGCCTATTTAAAGTACAGTGGTTTTAACTCCATGGTGATTGCTGGTCGACAGCGAATTAACCTGGATGATCAGCGCTTTATCGGTGGCGTGGGTTGGCGCCAGAATGAACAGACGTATGACGGCCTGCGCTACCAATTTGGCGGGGAAGGGGAGTTACAGCTGGATTACAGCTATATCTACAACGTAAACCGTATTTTTGGTGAAGACAGTGACTTATCGGACCTGGATGGGGATATTCAACTGTTTCATGCCAGCTATCCATTGGTAGAAGCGCATAAGTTAACTGCCTTCTTCTACAACTTGGACCTGGATAATGCTGAGAGCTTCTCATCCCGTACTTTCGGTGCCGCTTACCGGGGAGATTTTGGCCTGTTTGAAACTCAGCTGAGTTATGCCCGCCAGGAGGATATCGGCAATAATCCCAGTAATTTTGCAGCCGACTATTACCTTGCTGAAGTTGCCGCGCCATTAGGGCCAGTAAAAGGCAAATTGGGTTATGAAGTTCTGGGTTCTGACGACGGTGTGGGTTTTAGCACACCACTGGCGACACTACACAAATTCCAGGGCTACACAGATAAGTTCATTGAAACTCCAGCGGATGGTGTTGAAGATTTATATCTCGGTGCCAGCTTGGCGCTTGCCGGGGGAGATTTGGGAATTACTTACCACAGTTTTGAGGCCAATGAAGGTTCAGCAGATTACGGGACTGAGTGGAATATCAGTTACGGTCACGAGTTTAATGAATATTTCTCAGCGTTGGTAAAATACGCAGCTTACAATGCAGAAGATTACAGTGAAGATACCGATAAGCTCTGGTTGATGCTTACAGCAAAATTCTGATTTTTGTTAATTAACAATTTTCAGGTAGATATAAAAAAGCTGGGCTTGTACATAACGAAGCCCAGCCTTTTCTTGTCTCAGCAGTAAATTTTGGCTTATAGACGCGTCAGTAAATTTACAATCTACTTGTCCATTGTTAACAGACCGGAAACCTCACCCTTGGGGTCCAGCTGGGTATGCAAGTTAACAAAGACCTTCCCATCCATTAGCGCCTTGCGATAGGGCTCCTCCACCATCCATTTACCCATAATATATCCACTGGTGCCTTCAGCACATTTTTTTGCCAAGCCGTGCTTGCCCTTGTCAGTTTTAGTCTCGGGCCAGTCGGGAACCATACCCGGATGATTGGGCATTCCGCAGATGGTTTGAATAATCGGGCCACTGGGTTTACCCGGCTTGCAAATAGGGGGCTCTTTGCCATCGCCTGCACATTGCATATGGAAGTGCGACATTGCCACTCCGCCCTTTGATAGATCGCTGTAGCCCACCATAAAGTGCAACATATGTGACTGTTTGTCGTAGGCGCCAATAAAGAATCCATCGGCATCTTTGGGGGTTTGTGGATTCACCTTCTTGCCGAGCATATTCTCATTAGCGGTGGTTAAATCAGATTTAAAGATGGTGAACATCTTGTCATTGCCCGCTTTGGACCAGGCTTTCTCACCACCAGCCCCATGCTTGGCAGCTGATGGATCTTTCTCTTTTTTGTTATGGCTATCGGAAATCGTGAATGCAGAATAAGCCAGCAGAAATACTGCCAACATTAAGAAAGTGGCTCTGGGCAATGAACTCAGTTTCATAAACCTCTCCTCTCTATTAAATCGATATAGTCATTGCTTGATGGAATGGTTGGGTGCCAGGCCATCGAGGGGGCTGATATTCACCAATGTCATTGGTGTGAATCACGGGATAGGCTAGCGATAAGTACTTGTAGCATATGGGCTCGCTATTGGCCCTTGGGGGTCAATTTAAGAGTCAGTATTTTTGACGATAGCTACTTGGGTGTCGGAGGGGCTTCAGGATGGGAGAGCGCTTGGATAGGTAATAAGGTCGCTGAAGATAGTTACTACTGGGGTGGAAGGAAAAAATACACCGCACTCGAGACACGCAGTGAATACATCCCTGTAAGCTCCTAATCGGCATCCATGCCTCATCGGGTCCCGAGCGCGGTGTATTCTCTCCTTCTTCCTTTTTAATAATAAAGATACTGGCGGATTTCGAATGATAGGGGCGGCACTTATGTGTTCGCCCCAAGTGACCTTTCATAAAGGTAGAGAGTTATCACCCCACGTCTTTCCACACCAATTCCCGCTCGCGGGCGTAGAGGGGAATAAAGTTGAAGCGCACTTCGGTGCCCCCTTCGTCGCGGCGGCGGATATTCAGATTGCCATTCAGGTTGCTGGCGCGCTCTTGCATGATCGACATACCGAAGTGATTGCGTTTCTCCGGCGCGTTGCTGATACCGATGCCGTTGTCGAGGATGCGTACATTGAGGGAGTGGTTGTCGGCCTGGGTCAGGCTGATCTGAACCATATCGCCCTGGGAGTGGTACACAGCGTTTTGCGAGGCTTCGCGCACCAGTTGTAACAGGTGAATTTCCTCGTGGGGAGTTAGGGGCACCTCGTCCAGATGGTAATCCAGCAGCACATTAATCTGCGGGTGCTGCTCCCGGTAAGCGAGGATAGATTGCTCCAGGATACTGCGCAGGCCGCCGGGACCTATTTGCAGTCGGAAGGTGGTGAGCAGTTCGCGCAGCTGGCGGTAAGAGGAATCCAGGCCCTCTTTCAGCTCGGTAATAATCTCCTCTACCTTGGACTTGTCCACCTGCTCACTGCGATTGGCGCGGTTGAGTCGGGTAACCTGAATTTTCAGATAGGACAGGGATTGGGCCAGGGAATCGTGTAGCTCCCGGGCGATGATTGCGCGCTCGTCCAGTAGGGCAACACGGCGCTCCTGTGCCTCCCGCTCGTTGATGGCGATGGCTGCAGTGACACTGTCGGCAAAGGTAGCCAGGCGCTGCTGCTGTTCTTCGTCAAGATTCTCGCCTCGGGGCAGGGTACAGGTGAGTACGCCGTAATTGCGTTTGTCCACTTCCAGTGGGAATCGGTACACGCGCTGTTGGTCTTCATCGGAGGGGCCGCAGGTGTTTACGCAGATATGGCATTCACTACCAGTGCACTGAGTGTTGCCTAGCCCCTGTACCAGATGCTCGTAGGGGGCCTCGCCCTCCGGGGTCATCAGGCATAGATCCAGGTTGTCCAGGCTGGCGACATTGGCGAACTCTCCCAGCCACTGGCCCAATTCCGCTCCCGAGAGCGGCCCCTCGCTGATCCGTCGAGCCAGGCGGTACTGGAAGTCCAGCGCTTTATGGCTCTTCTGTAACTGGGAGGTTTTCAACTCCACGCGATGGGCAAGATCCCGGTGGGTCGCGTGAATTTCATCGCTCATATAATTGATGGTGCGCGCTAAAACCCCCAGCTCGTCCTCGCTGTTAATCTCCAGACGGTTTTGGTTGAAGTCTCCCTGGGCGATGCTCAGGGAGCGATTGGTCAGCTGCTTGAGAGGCTGCTCCACAGAGCGGTGCAATATGCACAGGGAGAGATACACCAGGGTTACAATGGCAAATAGTGACCCCACCTGCACCAAACGCAGCAGGCTTATTTTTTCCTCGGCGATGGTCTGATAATCAAACACCAGTGTGTCCACATCACTGATAAAGGGCTCCAGGCGGTTGGCTAACTGCAAGGAGTCCATAGAAGTGCGCCCGGCGGCAATGGACTCCAGCAGTGGGCGGATTTCTCCCTCCCAGCTTTCGATTACCTTGCGGTAATTGCGCGCTGCGGGCAGGTTATCGCTGGCAGTGAAGTCGGAAATGCCGAGTACCCGGGTCAGGCGTGCGGTCACCTCGTCTGCCAACTCAGCTGTGGCTTCAACATCCCCAGAGGGTGCAGTGGCCGCGAGTCGGTAGCTCATAGCCCGCAATGAGCCGGCCAGGTTAACGGCGGCGGCATCGTTTTCGGCGGCATCGGAGATAATATAGGACGCCACCATAGAGCTCAGTGCTACCAGCACAGTGAGCAGCATCAGGGTGCCGATGCGGTAGACGATGGACTGTCGAATTCGGTTCAGCATATCGGATTCACTTCGCCCTGGGGCGGTTGTGGATGGCTGATCTCTATTGTGCCGTCCATTGGCGCACAAAGTTGTGGGTACCACTAAAGATCGCCAGTTTTGCACATAATTTAACCTGGCGCCTGTTTTTTACACAGAGGCCCTGTTATTGCTGGGATAGGGCTCCACCATAGCGGCCCCCTGGCGTCGTTTCCCTACCTATTCGGGGGTAGTTCGTCGCTTTTCTACCCCTTTTTGGTCAGGTGATCCCGCCGTCCCTCCCTTTTATATTCCCGGTAAACCGATGCTTTAACCGCATGCCGATGCCCTGGGAGTACCGCATGAGCCATTTCCTGGACCGACTGAAATATCTGAAGAAACAAAAAGAGCCCTTTTCCGGAGGACACGGGGAAAAGACGAATGACGACCGCAGCTGGGAAGATGGCTACCGTCGTCGCTGGCAGTTCGACAAGATTGTGCGCTCCACCCACGGGGTGAACTGTACTGGCTCTTGCAGCTGGAAGATCTACGTCAAAGACGGCCTGGTCACATGGGAAACCCAGCAGACCGACTACCCGCGCACCCGCCCGGACCTGCCCAACCACGAGCCTCGTGGCTGCCCCCGTGGTGCCAGCTACTCCTGGTATATGTACTCGGCCAACCGCCTCAAGTACCCGAAGATCCGCAAACGTCTGGTAAAACTCTGGCGCGAAGCCAAGTTGAGACACAGTGATCCGGTGGAGGCCTGGGCCAGTATTGTCGAAGACCCGGCCAAGGCGCAGTCCTACAAAGAGCGCCGCGGTATGGGCGGCTTTGTGAGGATCAAGTGGGATGAAGTTAACGAGCTGATTGCCGCTTCCAACGTCTACACCACCAAGAAATACGGTCCCGACCGGGTGACCGGCTTCTCGCCGATTCCCGCCATGTCCATGGTCTCCTACGCTGCTGGTGCCCGTTATCTGTCTCTGATCGGCGGCAACTGCCTGAGTTTCTACGACTGGTACTGTGACCTGCCGCCCGCCTCACCGCAGGTTTGGGGTGAGCAAACCGACGTGCCGGAGTCCGCCGACTGGTACAACTCCAACTACCTGATCGTATGGGGCTCCAATGTGCCTCAAACCCGTACCCCGGATGCGCATTTCCTCAGTGAAGTACGTTACAAGGGCGCCAAAACCTGTGTGGTCACCCCTGACTACTCAGAGTGCTCCAAGTTTGGCGACACCTGGCTGGCACCGCGCCAGGGTACCGATGCGGCCCTGGCGATGGCCTTTGGCCATGTGATCCTGAAAGAATTCCACGTCGACAAGCCCAGCGCCTACTTCACCGAGTATGTGCGCACCACCACCGATATGCCGATGTTGGTGACCCTGGAAGAGCGCGATGGCAAGCTGGTACAGGGCCGATTCCTGCGCGCCTCTGACCTGGCGGACAACCTCGGCCAGGATAACAACCCGGAATGGAAAACCATCGGTGTTAATCACGATGGCCAGCTGGTTTCCCCTCAGGGCTCCATGGGTTATCGCTGGGGAGAGCCCTCAGCGAAAGAAGGCCGTGGCAAGTGGAATATTGAGCAGCGCGATGGTCGCAGTGGCGAAGAGTTGGAGCTGAAGCTCAGCCTCAAAGACTGCGCCGATGAAATCGCACAGGTCGCCTTCCCCTATTTCGGTGGCCAGACCCACGAGCACAATTACTTCCAGCACACCGAACACGATGAAGTAATCGACTACAAGGTGCCGGTGAAGCTTGTTCAAAACAAAGATGGCGAGATTCTAAAAGTAGCCAGCGTCTACGACCTGACCCTGGCGAACTACGGTGTCGAGCACGGCCTCGACGACCCCAACTGTGCTCAGAGTTACGACGAAGACAAGCCCTACACCCCCGCCTGGCAGGAAAAGGTGACCGGCTGTCGTCGTGAGAATGTCATCCAGGTAGCCCGTGAGTTTGCCAACACCGCCGACAAGACCCGTGGACGCTCCATGGTAATTCTGGGGGCGGGTCTCAACCACTGGTACCACATGGATATGAACTACCGCGGGATCATCAATATGCTGATGATGTGCGGTTGTATCGGCCAGAGTGGCGGTGGTTGGGCTCACTATGTGGGACAGGAAAAACTGCGTCCGCAGACCGGCTGGACCCCACTCGCGTTCGGTCTCGACTGGCAGCGTCCACCGCGCCATATGAACGGTACCTCCTTCTTCTATAACCACGCCAGCCAATGGCGCTATGAGAAGCTGGAGATGGATGAAGTGGTTTCGCCGCTGGCCGACAAGAGCAAGTGGCAGGCTTCCATCATCGACTACAACAGCCGCGCCGAGCGCATGGGATGGTTGCCCTCCGCGCCGCAGCTGGGGATCAACCCTCTGCAACTGACTAAAGATGCCGCCGCCGCCGGTATGTCTGCCAAAGACTACACGGTGCAGCAGCTCAAGCGCGGTGCGCTCAAATTCGCCAACCAGGACCCGGATAACCCGCAGAACTTCCCGCGCAATATGTTTATCTGGCGCTCCAACCTGCTCGGCTCCTCTGGTAAGGGCCACGAGTACATGTTGCGCCACCTGCTTGGTACCAAGCACGGTTTGATGGGCAAAGACCTGGGTGAAGAAGGCGGCAAAAAACCAGAAGACGTGGCCTGGCATGACGCCCCCAGCGAGGGCAAAGTGGATCTGCTGGTGACACTGGACTTCCGTATGTCCACCACCTGTCTCTACTCCGACATCGTATTGCCGACGGCCACCTGGTATGAGAAAGATGACCTCAATACCTCAGACATGCACCCCTTTATTCACCCGCTCACCAAGGCGGTGGACCCGGCCTGGGAAGCGCGAAGTGACTGGGAAATTTTCAAAGGCATAGCGAAGGAATTCTCCAACCTGACCGATGGCCACCTGGGGGTGGAAAAGGATCTGGTGACTCTGCCAATCCACCATGATACCCCCGGAGAAATCGCCCAGCCGTTCGGTGTACAGGCTTGGTGGAAAGGCGAGTGCGACCTGATCCCCGGCGTTACCGCGCCGAGCATGATTGAGGTGGAACGCGACTACCCCAATACCTACAACCGCTTTACCTCTATAGGCCCATTGCTGGAAAAACTCGGCAACGGCGGTAAGGGCATCAGCTGGAATACTGATGACGAGGTGGACTTCCTCAAGAAACTCAACCGCACTTGGAAAGATGAGACTGCTCGCGATGGCCGCGCTCGTATCGACAGTGCGGTAGATGCTGCCGAAATGATCCTGTCACTGGCCCCTGAAACCAACGGCCAGGTAGCCGTGAAGGCCTGGGAAGCCCTCGGTGAGATTACCGGTCGCGATCACACCCATTTGGCCAAGCCCAAGGAAGACGAAAAAATTCGCTTCGCCGATATCGTGGCGCAGCCTCGCAAGATTATCTCCTCGCCCACCTGGTCTGGCCTGGAAGATGAGCATGTGAGCTACAACGCCGGCTACACCAATGTGCACGAGTTGATCCCCTGGCGCACCATCACCGGCCGCCAGCAGTTCTACCAGGATCACGAGTGGATGCGTGACTTCGGCGAAAACATGTGTGTGTACAAGCCGCCGATCAACCTGAAAACCGTGCAACCGGTGTTGAACCAGAAGCCCAACGGTAACAAGGAGATCCTGCTGAACTGGATCACCCCGCACCAAAAGTGGGGCATCCACAGCACCTACTCCGACAACCTGCTGATGCTCACCCTGTCTCGCGGTGGCCCCATCGTTTGGATGAGTGAGTACGACGCCAAGTTGGCAGGTATTGAAGACAACGACTGGATCGAAATCTTCAACGTCAACGGCGCCATTGCTGCCCGCGCAGTGGTATCTCAACGAGTGCCCGACGGTATGGCCATGATGTATCACGCCCAGGAGCGCATCGTGAATACACCGGGAGCGGAAACTACCGGCACCCGAGGCGGTATCCACAACTCCGTAACCCGCGCGGTGATGAAACCCACCCATATGATCGGTGGCTACGCCCAGCAGTCCTACGGCTTCAACTACTACGGCACTGTGGGCTGTAACCGGGATGAATTTGTGGTGGTCAGGAAAATGAACAAGGTCGATTGGCTGGATGGCGAAGACGTCAAAGAGCCGACGCGAGAGGAGGTGTAGCAATGAAAGTTAGAGCCCAGATAGGCATGGTGCTGAACCTCGATAAATGTATCGGCTGTCACACCTGCTCGGTGACCTGTAAAAATGTGTGGACCTCCCGCGAGGGGGTTGAATACGCCTGGTTCAATAACGTCGAAACCAAACCCGGTGTTGGCTACCCCAAAGAGTGGGAGAACCAGGACAAATGGAACGGCGGCTGGACCCGCAAGAAGAACGGTAAATTGCAGCCGAAGATCGGTGGCAAGCACCGCGTACTGGCCAACCTGTTCGGCAACCCGGATATGCCGGAGATCGACGACTACTACGAGCCGTTCGACTTCGACTATCAGAACCTGCACAAGGCACCGGAGCAGAAACACCAACCGGTAGCCCGTCCGCGCTCGCTGATTACTGGCGAGCGCATGGAAAAAATCGAATGGGGCCCCAACTGGGAAGAGATTCTCGGCACCGAATTCGAGAAGCGTAAAAAGGACAAAAACTTCGAGCAGGTGCAGGCCGACATTTACGGTGAATTTGAAAACACCTTCATGATGTACCTGCCGCGCCTGTGCGAACACTGCCTCAACCCGGCCTGTGTTTCTGCATGCCCCAGCGGCGCCATCTACAAGCGCGAAGAGGACGGCATTGTTCTGATCGATCAGGATAAATGTCGCGGCTGGCGCATGTGCGTATCCGCCTGCCCCTACAAGAAGATTTACTACAACTGGAAAACCGGTAAATCTGAGAAGTGTATCTTCTGTTACCCACGTATCGAGGCGGGTCAGCCAACCATCTGCTCCGAGACCTGTGTGGGCCGTATCCGCTACCTGGGCGTACTGCTCTATGACGCAGACCGCATCGAGGAAGCCGCTTCTGTAGAAGACGAAAAAGCGCTCTACCAGGCCCAGTGCGATATCTTCCTCGACCCCAGCGATCCGAAGGTCCAGGAAGCTGCCCGCGCCGAAGGTATCCCCGAAGCCTGGCTCGAAGCTGCGCAAAAATCTCCGGTGTACAAGATGGCTATCGACTGGCAGATCGCCCTGCCGCTGCACCCGGAATACCGCACCTTGCCCATGGTTTGGTACGTGCCACCCCTGTCTCCGATCCAGAACGCAGTACAGGCCGGCCAAGTGGAAACCGTTACCGTGGGTCGCGGCGCCGAGATCCCCGATCTCTCCACCCTGCGTATCCCGCTGCAATACCTGGCCAACCTGCTCACCGCCGGCGACGAGAAGCCAGTGGCCCGTGCCCTGGAACGCATGATTGTGATGCGCGCCTATATGCGCGGCATCCATGTGGACGGTATTCAGGAGCGCGAATTGCTGGAAGAGGCCGGCCTGACCGTAGCCCAGGTAGAAGAGATGTATCGCTACATGGCACTGGCCAATTACGAGGATCGCTTCGTGGTGCCCTCAAGCCATAAGGCCTACGCCGAAAACGCCTACGACATGAAGTCCTCTTGTGGTTTCAGCTTCGGCAACGGCTGTAGCACCGGCAACGACAGCACCAATATTTTCGGTGGCAAGCAGCACGCAGTGCGCGAAGTAATACCCGCCAAAGTAGTCGACTAAGGTCGAGCGGAGAATACCGATGAAAGTACTAAACCTGATCGCCCGCCTGCTGGATTACCCGTCCGATGAGCTGGTGGCGCACCTGGATGAGCTGACCAGCTGGTTGGCTGAATCAGAGGATCTGGATGCTCCGTTGCGCGACAAGCTGCTGGCATTTATCTCTCATTACGAGCGTATGGATGCGCTCGATTGGCAGAGCGAATACGACGGTCTGTTCGAGCGCGGCCGCGCTGTATCCCTGCATATCTTCGAGCATATCCACGGCGAATCCCGTGACCGTGGCCAAGCCATGGTAGACCTGACCGCGCGCTATCGCAGCGCCGGCCTTGAGCTGAATGAGCGCGAACTGCCGGATTACCTGCCCACCTACTTGGAGTTCTGTGCCACCCAGGGGGAAGCAGCCTACGGCTGGGTTCACGATATTACCCATGTGATAGCCCTGTTGAGCGCGCGTCTGTCCAAGCGTGAGAGTCCCTACCACCTGCTGATGGATGCGCTCTTGCAGATGGCCGGGGTATATGTCGATCTGACAGCACTCAAGGAAGAAGTCGCCAACGAAGAACGTGACGATACCCCCGAGGCGCTGGACAAGATCTGGGAGGAAGAGGCCGTTAGCTTTAGCGGCGCCAACAATTGCGACCAGTCAATAACGCGGCCCAGCAATGCGCAGCTGCGCGACGGCCAGCCCCTTAACTGGGCCAACGCCGCGCAGAATTCTGCCCAGCCCGCACCACAGGAGTAACAAGATGAACTATCTGAATACGCTGCTCTTCGCCATCTACCCCTTTGTCGCCCTCACGGTATTTCTGGTGGGTAGCCTGATCCGCTACGACCGGGATCAGTACACCTGGCGCACCGGCTCCAGTCAGTTGTTGGAGCGCAAGCAATTGCGCATCGGCAGTTACCTGTTTCATATCGGCGTGATCGCTATTCTCGCGGGCCACTTTGTCGGACTACTCACACCCAAGGCAGTGTGGCACTTCCTCGGCATTGAAGCTTCCACCAAGCAGATGATGGCAATGGGGATCGGTGGTTTCTTCGGGGTGATCTGCTTTATCGGTCTCACCATTCTGGTTAAGCGCCGCCTCACCAACAAGCGTGTACGCGCCACCACTTCCAAAATGGACTTGGCCATACTGCTGATGCTCTACGCCCAATTGATCCTCGGCCTGATCAGTATTGTGGTATCTGCCGGCCATATGGACGGTGCTGAAATGCTCAAACTGATGGCTTGGGCTCAGTCCATTGTCACGCTAGATGGTGCCGGTGCAGCTGCCGCGATCAGCGGAGTGAACATCATTTACAAGCTGCATATTTTCCTCGGCATGACACTGTTCCTGCTGTTCCCCTTCAGCCGCCTGGTACACGTATGGAGTGTTCCGGTGCAGTACTTCCGCCGCAATTACCAGGTAGTTCGCGCCAAAGCCGCGCGCTAATCCCTGCAACTATTAAATGGCCCGCCATGAGCGGGCCCAGTGTGGAGTTGAGTCATGAATACATTACTGGCCACTGATGCTGCCGGCGGCGAATTTGAGATGGCCGAGGTAGTGGCCGTCAACGGAACTGAAATCCCCGCCGACCTGATTTACCAAGAGATGCAGTACCAGCCTGCCGATTCTCCGCGTCAGGCGATTTACTGCGCCGCACGCGCTCTGGTTATCGGCTGGCTTTTACGTGATCGAGCCGCAGGGCAGGGGCTCTGCGCTGCCGACGAAGACTTGCACAGTGAGGCTTTCGATCGCGCAGTCTCAGATCTATTAAAAGGCGAGCTACAGGTGAACCCGGCAACCGACGCCGAGTGCCGCGCGTACTTCGAAGCCCACCCGTATAAGTTCCGCTCCGATCCCCTTGCAGAAGTACGCCATATCCTGATCCCGGCCGCACCGGATGACTCCGAGGCCTGCGCCAAGGCACGCACCGCAGCCGAGAATATGCTGGAACAGATTCGCGCCGACTCCAATCCGCTTCAATCTTTCGCTCGTTTGGCCCAATCCCACTCAGCCTGCTCCTCCTCCGAAGCCGGTGGTAGCCTCGGCCAAGTGGGGCGCGGTGACACCGTCGCCTCCTTCGAGCGCGCAGTGTTCGAGCAGGGCACCGGATTGGTAGCGGAACCCGTGGAGACCCCCTACGGTGTGCACCTGATTTATGTGGAGCAATGCGAACCGGGCCGCCCACTGGAATACGAATATGTCTCGGAGCGAATCGAGGAATACCTGACCGAAAAACGCCGCCGCCGGATGACCAGCGACTACCTGCAAAAAATGGTGCAGGCCGCGCAAATCTCTGGCCTGGATTTATCGGGGGAGGCCCACTGAGGTGGCAGAGATTCGCCAATTGTTCGCGCGCAATCGCGCCTGGGCAGAGGATAGGACGGCACAGGACCCGGAGTTTTTCCAACGCCTGAGCCGCCTGCAAGTACCCAAGTATTTATGGATCGGCTGCTCCGATTCCCGCGTGCCCGCCAACGAGATTGTGGGCATGGCACCGGGGGAGCTGTTCGTTCACCGCAATATCGCCAACGTGGTGGTACACACAGACTTTAATTGCCTCTCGGTGCTGCAATACGCCGTAGAAGTACTCAAGGTGGAACACGTGGTGGTGTGTGGCCATTACGGTTGTGGCGGTGTACAGGCCGCCATGGGCCACAGCGAATGTGGCCTGGTGGATAACTGGTTGCGCCATATCAAGGATGTCTACGCCCGCCACCGGCAAGAGCTGGAATCCCTCGATAAAGAATCCCGCTCAGCGCGCCTTTGTGAATTAAATGTGATGGCGCAGGTACAAAACCTGGCCATGACCAAAATAGTCCAGCACGCATGGGACCGAGGCCAACGCCTGAGCCTGCACGGCTGGATCTACGATATTCGCGACGGCCTGATTAGAGATCTGGGAATGCGGATGGACGACCGCGGTCAGGTGCCAGAGATTTATCATGTTTATGGTGAGGTGCAGGAGGTGGGGTGAGTTTATAACTGCTTTATCCCCTTCGAGACCATAAGTATAAATAGCGCAGTTGCGTTTAAATATTTTTTAGTAATACTACGTTCGATTCTACTTGGCTTCTGCTAAAGCAGACGGCTATCAGCATCAGGTGGGGCGGAGCGATACCGCCGTCTCTTTCCAAACTGCAAAGAGGGTAACCATAAATACCGTTATCCTCAATCACATGTTCGCCCCATGCTTATCTCTATTTCTTCTAACTCCCAATACTGCACTGAGTGCAAGACACAGTGATTAAATCCCTAATATGATAAATAAATAGCGGTTTATTACTGATAGGGCCCTCAAATACCTGAATTACCCAAGCTGCGAAATAAAGCCAATGCACTCAAGATCACGGGATACTGGCGTAATAAGAGCTAGAGATAGATTTTGGTGAGGAGATAATCCGTTAGCAAAAATTGAAGGCCAAACCCTAGAACGAGCTGAGCAACTTTTAGAAGTACAAAACCAAATTGATCATTTGAACATCAATTTGGATATGTGAGTCATACGCTAAAATCTCTCTTTCATCCACTCTGCGCTTGCCGCTCCTCGTAGCACTCTGCTTTTCCTAAAAACGCTACTTTCTATGCCACTTTATCGCCTGAGGTCTATCTGATTTTCGAACATCGATAGGAGACAAAAATATTTATCTTAAAACCTTCGATTACTGGAAATTCAATATTTGAAAAATATTCAAATTTAGTAACAAGAAATTAAGGATAAGCAGGCAAAGATAAAGAGTTTTACGCCCCCAGATTGTGGCTTACTTATTATAAATAAATATATTCACGAATAAATGAAAATCATTAAGTAATTTATTAATTCATAAAATTAATAAGCGCTCCCGATATTTATCCTCACGGAAAAAATATAACTAAAACTGGCATCAAATACCATGTTTATCAAAATTTGTATCCCTCCGAACTGACGGAGAAAAGCGTCTTATAGGAGTGGAGATAAGAGGACTTGGAAGTTGAATATTACTGCAGTTTAAGTGGGCCCAATTTTTTGCTTCTCCAGCGATGATTAATGTAGATGCATTACCCGTAAGGGATGAATACCCAGCGTATTCATACTTCTACCTATTCTAATTACTAAAAATAGGAAATAATGAACATGAAAAAGATCCTTACCGCGCTCGCCCTGACAATTGTTAGCACCGGTGCAGCCGCTGACACCTGGTCTCCCCAAGGTACCATTGGCCTGGCCAATGTCGGTGATATAAAAGTATCTAAGGGTATAAACCTTACTTGTGGTCTATCCGGTAGTTCTACTACAAATTCAGCAGGTAACGCCTCTGTGGGCAGCTTGTCACTGAATACTGGTTTCCTTTGTGGAGCAGTTAGCTTTACCAATCTGCCCTATACATTGGTAGGTAATGCAGGGAATACCGTTACCCTAAAAGATGTAACTGTTGCAGCTATTACCGGCAATTGTTTTGGTGATATTACCGGTAGTTTTAACCAATCTACCGGAGAAATTACTTTTAATGCCGCGGTACTCCCAAGCGTTGGTATTGGTAGCGACTGCAAAATAACCGGTACTATCTCCACAAATCCCCAGGCATCTTTCGTGCCATAAGTAACCTTTAAAAGGTCAATATCTAAAGTAGAGTAGTCAGAAAGTACTGGCTGCTCTACTTTTTCCCCGTCTGTATATTCATAAAAAAACCAAGATATCTGTTTCTAAATATCAATCATTATCTGAAAAAAAATTCTTATCCTCTTTTTTTAATATGCCTGCCATTAGTTGACCCGCTCGCTTTATTAACTCGGCACGTTAATAATGTATCAAATGTACGGCTATATAGTTTTACCTAACTATTTGTTTATAGATTGTATAAACTTGCATTTTTGGCTCAAAGTTACTTTAGGCCTTAATAAGAAGACAATGCAGAGAGACTAGGCTATTCCCAAAATGGGAGGTGTGTGGCTAGTCCTAGCAAACAATCATCAACCGCCCGCTACACGATTGATCGATGATTTATATGAGTGAAAAGAAGGTTAGAAATAGAGGTGTTTTCAGGCATAGCCAGTCTGAAAAACCAGTAAGACACTATAGAACTATTAGTGCCTTACTGGAAATATAAAAATTAGAAACGCTTATTTAGACTAAAGCCTATAATACGCGGATCCAGGGTGAATACATTGGTAGTAAGGCCGGAGTCATCACTATTGGTAAAGGCGCTTGTGATAGGCGTATCATCAAAGATATTTTTCACATATAACTGCATTTGCAATTCTGATTCCGGATGGGTTAGGGTCGCTGATGCATTGAAGTTATCCCAGGCTTTTAAGCGGTCATACTCGGTATTATAAACCCGCGCATAACTCTCAGACTGTCGATAGTAATCTGCACGTAAAGCTAATTCCCAATCTGAAAGGGGAATGACATGCTCCACTGCTAAGTTAAACGTTAACTTAGGAGCATTTGGTAGTTCATTGCCACTTAGATCAGCAGAAAAACCACGTCCGCCATTGGGGGCATCAGTAAGTGGGTTATATTCGCCCAGATCGTAACCGAAAAGAGCCAGCATTTGATCCCATCGGAAGTTTGGATTTTCAATAGAATCAGAGTAAACGCCCCATTGCTGTGAGCCCGCACATAATGCCCAAAGGGGGACTACACCAAAAAATCCTTCCAAGGCAGTCATAGCAGCTTCTACATATTCTACCGGAGCAATACAGTTGGAGGGTACCTGTAAGCTAGGCCGTAGAACTGTCCAGTCTTCATTTCCCTGGGTGCGGTCCATAACATCTATGGATTCCTCCCCTTCTGCTATGCGGGTTCTCAAGTAACCCACATTCATATTCATCCTGGTGCTCTCTGTCATTTGCCATGCCAGCTCTAACTCCAGTCCCATACTTTCTGCATCAAAGTTTTCATTTAATGCGATACGATCAACAATCTGGGAAACCTGGTAATCGGTATAGTCGTAATAGAAAGCTGTTGCATTTAAGTTTAAACGGCCATCAAGCAAAACATTCTTGGTACCGAACTCAAGGGAATTTACAAATTCTGGTTCAAAAGTATTAGGTAAATCTTGGTATTGAACCCGCGCTGGATCAATCACGGCCCGTGGTGGGTTAGAACCGCCTCCTTTATAACCGTGGGCAAAAGAAACGTAGAACATAGTATCATCGGTAAAGGGAGTATCTGCTCGCCAGTCTAGCACCGCCCGCCCGGTATACTCTTGCCAATCCTGAGAAAACTCCTCACCCTCAGGATATCCCATATTGGAATAACCACCTGAGCTGCGACCTGAATAAGTATCACCATCTTCATAATAATTACCAAGTAATAACTGGCTAGGTACAGGATTTGTGGTCTTTTCATCATTGGTATAACGTAGACCAGTGGTAAGTTTTACATCGTCAGTAATTTGCCAATATGCCTCACCAAATACAGCCCAGGAACTAGTTTCTACCAAATTACGGCTAAGAAAATAATTATGACCCATTTCATCAACATTGTTTAACGAATTAGGGTCTACATATATACAGTCATCCCCAGATAAATCTGTGGCGGGGTCAATGCAATTTATCGGAATGATATTGCCATCTTCATCGTATCCCCGACTGTAAACATATTCAGAAATCATGGTGAACATGTTATTAAAAACAAAGTAATCATCCTGGGTTTCAAAATTCAGGTAGTTTGCACCAACGGAGAAATTCCAGCGGCCATCAAAAGCTGTTTGCAAACGGAACTCCTGACTCCACTGTTCATTATCAGAGCGGCTTATATCTACTGCCAAAATACCATCAGAGGCACCGAGTTGTGGGTCGGTATAAATTCCTCCAGGTGTAGGGCCTAATGCCCAACTATCACCAAGTTCTGCTGAGTCAGTAAAGACCGCGCCGGTTGTAAAACGATTATAGTCCTGAGATGAGTAGTAATCGTCCTTAGCATAGGTAGACTGAGAATAAAATGTCAGAGTATCAGATAAAGCCCATTCAAAATTCAGTTGTACTAAATCATTTTCTGCACGAAATACCGGGTCAAAACTAGTGGATATTTCACGTAAATCACGTGATTGATCAACCCCACTGTAGGGATTTGGGAGGTTTGTGAGACTACCATCTTGAAAAAGATTTGGGTGGATAAGCATTGTCGGTGCAACTATATAAGCAAGGCCAGCCCCATTGGGTGCACTAAAAGCATCACTACTATATAGCGAGCTAGGCAAACAGCCCTGACTTGTCATTGCTTGAGTAAACTGTGTTGTTTCCGTATCACCGACCATTGCATCACCGGGGTCAGTAGTACAAAGCTGCTTACCGGTGCGGGATCGCTTGTCATCTTCATCAAAGTGTTGCCAAATCAAATTAGCATTAAACTTATCACTGGGAGTCCATTCAAAAATGGCACGCGTGGAGTAGAGATCCCGGTCGTTAACATCATTTTTGGTATAAGTATTGTAATCAAAGCCATCCCGCTTGGTCATGGCTCCAGAAAAGCGGAAAGCCATAGTTTCACCCAGCGGTATATTCAACATACCCTTGGTACGCTTACTATTATAATTGCCCACTTCAACCTCAATCTCTGAGGCGAATTCATCTTCCGGCATGATTGGTAACATATTAACCACACCAGCAGTGGCGTTACGACCATATAATGTGCCCTGAGGTCCACGCAGAACTTCTACCCGCTGTACATCAAAAAATTCCTGCTCAAACAGACGATTCCTGATTAAAGAAGCATTATTAAAACTTACTGCAACGGCAGGATCACTACTGGCAGAAATTGACTGAGTTCCCACTCCTCGAATAGAGAAATTGTATGAGCTAAAGTTTGTTTTGGAGAAGTTAACATTGGGAACGGCTCGCAGCAGTTCATTGCCCCCTTCAATCTTTAAAGCATCCATGTTATCCCCAGATAGCGCAGAGACTGCAATAGGCACATCCTGAATGCTTTCCTCAATTTTCTGTGCGGTAACCGTAACTTCTTCAATAGCCGAACCAGAATAGTTACTGGGCTTGTCCCCTTGCCCCTCCTGGGCAAATGCTGCCACAGATGCAGTATTTATTACCAAACAGGCAATCGCCACACTGTACCAGGGGGTTGAATAGTCGCTAGGGTTTGCGGCGGGGATTGCTTGAGCAATCAAATTTTTTTGTTTACGAAGGCGCATCATCATACTGAGTTTCTCTCTCTTATGCTCACTATTATTTTTTTCAAGGCCAAAACTGCCTTCCTTGGGGCCCAACTAGATTGAAGACGTAAAAAAAAGATATTAGGGGGGATAAAAAAGAAGATAGAAGTTTAAAAGTTTTACTTTTTCTAAGTAACGCACAAGAATTGGGCGCAATCGAAGTCTGAGCGTTGAAAACCGTGCCTAAATGGTTGGTGGGTATCTATATTAAATAGAAATTTTTCAACAAATAATTACCTTCAGGATCTCATATTTACATTGTAGATATAATGTAAGTCCTCACAGAATGTTGACGTAGGGCAGAATTGTATAACATATGAAAGAAAGAGTTTCTAATAGATATCATACAGTTAATGTCTAGTTTGATTCAGCTTATTATCCATTAAAGAAGCATAGAAATTAAATGTGGTTACTATTTGATAAACCTAAGTCTTACTAGATAAGTATGCTAGTAGTGAGAATGGCTTTGTCTAAAGTAGGTAGAAAATATCAAAAAAATCATAACGCTCTAATATTAAAAAGTTTTTAATTTAAATTCTGGCGTTTGTTTTTCCTCTGACAGATATTTTTTTAGGTAAGCTTATTCTATTAAAAGCATGCCATTCTATTTGGTGAGTTTAGATACATATTCTATAGAACTTGATACACCACTCATCAAACAAATTTTTGTAAAAATTCTATATATTAAATTTATAGCATTTTTCAGGTATGTGATTTTTATGCTCTGATTTGGTGCATGTCTTCCGTTCTTGATCCATCAGTAGGGTGCTAATCCAGTCTTTTTAGGGGGAACCTATATAGATATGTCTTGGCTCCTAGAAGAGCAACTTGAATTCAAAATACTTTTATAAAATAGTCAACCAATAGAGGCGTAACAATGAAATTTATCACCACTCTAATTGCTGCAATAATTTATGTATTACAGGCTGTTATCCAAGATTATAAAACCAGAGAGCGGGAGTATTCCGTTCCACTTTCGACTATGCCAGATAATGTACAGGCACTTGCAGATGAAATGTTTGAAGAAGCAACTAAAGATAAACAGCTTTCTGTAGAGCAAGCTCAACAGATTGAAGCTGGTATTTGGAAGATGTTAGGTGAGGGCGCTGTGTTGCAGAGAAATCATGAGCTGAAAAAAACAAGAGAAAAAATATCTTACTTAGGGCAGCTCCTGTCTTGGTTTATGAAGGCAAAAGGGCTGACCTATGAACAGATTGAAGAAAAATATCGAAGTGAATTTACTGAGTCTGAAAAGGAGATGCATAGAGCCATTGTAGAATCTGCCTCTCGCTCCAATCAGGATCTGCTCGGCAAACTTTGGAAGTCTATTCGTAAAAAATTTTGGGGGTAGGCAAAGTTATAATCAGAAATTTATTTAACTGCCAATCTTATTACGTCCCTAAAATATTAGGGACTTTACCGATCAAGAATTTTTAGTCTGGACAAACTTTGGCTCTCATAAAGTGCGACTATACCAGGGAAATTAGATTCTTATTTTATTGGCAATTCCAAACCAACATGTTGATCTCTTTCGGTGCGCTGAACGGTACGCACACTGAGCCATGTAATCTGTGCTAATTGCTCCTGAGTCATGCCATGTTGCAGCCTTAACTTTCGTACCAGCAATACATTGTACTTTTATCTCAAGTGCTCTGTAGAAACGTATGACATAAAAAATTCAGTGTACCTGAGGGCTATTTATGAGATGTTGATGAATATATCTATAACAATTAGATCTCTCTATCTATGGATAGAGGATACTGGCCTTTTATAAAAAAGACCGTAACCTAAACCGCTAGTAGCTCCAAAAAGGAGGCCTACTGTAAGTACATGCTTTAGGTAAATTAACCAACCCAAAAGCGTTGGATAGCCATTAATTGCTTTGATCACATCTATGCCCATTAAAGTATCTTCAACCTTACCAATGTAACTTCCATCAGGATACGGCCAAGCATTAACTCCAGGGTATAGTGAGCCAACAATTAGGCCTAGACAAATACATTTGAATAGATTTAACCCAAAGTATCGTTCTATGATTAATGCAAGTGGTACATAAATAATCATGTGTGCTAGTGATATAGGGATTGAAAAAATAAAAATAAATGCTGGGCCGGCTGAATTTATTTTAGAAAATCCAAACGTGCCGGCCATTAGCAAAAGTACTATCGAAGGAATAAGAATTGCAGCAATTATTGATGGTATATGTCGCACAGAAATTAAATTTTAAATAAATTATAAGCTACTATTGTGTGCTGAAGCTATGTCGTTTATTGGTGCACTATATCCATATAGTATTTTCGTGCCAATGGGTCGAATGATACCTATATGCGTTAGTGTGACTGTCTTCGCAAAGACCACAGAGAAGCAATTATTACTAATCCACAAAAACCCAAATATATTATTTTACCGCTTAAATCTTCAACATTAACACATTTCCAGTTTTCACATTGACGGACTATAAAAACATTTCTCTGATCAATCCAGAAAATTATACTTGCCGTTATTGCGGAAAATATAACTGGGTAAGATCTTACTTTGGGGATAACTTCTGCCAAGAAGGCCGCAAGCCAAAAAGCGAAGAGTGAGGCTAAATATAATTTTAAGTAGCTCTCACCAGAGAAAATCAAGCTGGCGATTGTACTGAAAAAAGCACATAGCCCGATAAAGAAGCGGAGCCCACTTAATCTAGATAGCCCGCCATCATCTTTGGCGAATTTGTAGCCGTATCTTTTCATAATTTACACTAACGTGCTTGTCAGTAGCTCGAACGAAATTACCTTTAGATGGAGGTTGAATATTTTATCTGCCTATCTCTGCAAGTCTACTTTGGAGTTCAGCTAAACATTTGGCTGCTTTGTTTCTAGTATTTGCTTGAATGGCATTGATAGAAACATATGCAATACCAGCTACAGCTGTTTCATTTATCTTATCTAAAGGCAATACGCTACATTGAGAAGGCAGATGTTTTGCCACTGCATCAGGATATGCGTGGGTAACAATATCTGCATATTTTTGAAGCTCTTTTGCTGCCAAAGCAGATAATTTCAGAGTGGAAACTTCCTCAGGTGTGTATACTAAACCAAACTGATTGAAAGATTTACCTTCGATATTATTTGTGTTTATTTTTCTAGCATGTTCAATAACTTCAGGAAAAGACCATGATTCTGGTTCTAAAATTACCTCTTTGGCGTGCACACTTTTCGTCATTGAGAATAATAAACTCATAAGACCAATTATTACATATCTATTCATTTTTAAAGTTTCCTAATTAAGTTTTGTATTAAAAATAATGGCTAGCTAGCAGCAATGTGCTGACATTAGCTAGATTTGCTATTATTCAAATTCATCATGCCTTAAAATACTTATTTTTCCTCTACCATTGATTTTTATAGTCAATATGTTGGTGATTTCGCATTGAGTAAATGATAACTCTATTGTTAATAATTTATCCATTGCTTTTTATATGAATCTATATTTTTTTCATAGATCTTCTAAGCGGACTTGGGATTAAATTTTCTTTTGAGCCTAAAAAATAGCTCAGTACTAACAACAAAAATATAGGAATATTTTCTGCTTGAGGCATGAAAAAAGATAGAGTGTAAGAAAACAGTATATATGCTACTACTCCTGCAAGTATTGAAAATATCAGACGGCTAGCCCCGCAGACAGCATATATCCAATTTCCAAAATTATATTTTGTAGAAATTCTATAAATATGCTCGACAATTGAAGCTAATCCTCCAAAGCATGCGAACGCAATAGCGTATATAATTGTTGGTAGTTCTGGATCAATACTTGATATTACTCGTGGTTGAAATAAGTAAACTGACAGAGCTAAAATAAATAAAGTAAAAGTTATGATAAATGGGCCGAGAAGATAGTAAAACAATCCAGGCCCTCTATATTCTTTCCGTGCATCAGATTCTATTTTTTCGAAAAGAAATTCTGCCTCAGCTATATTCCCTTTAATGGCTGTAAGAATGGCGCTTGATGCGCGCCTTTTATATGATGCGTCCGCATCGACTTTATCTAGATATAATATTAATTCTTTGAACTTATCTTTTGTGCGCTGAAAATTGTTAGTTAACATATCGTCGCATTCGTCAATAGTATCCAAAGTTATTTTGAAATGATGAAACCCAGAAGTTCCTTCCGAACCGAAAATAATAAATTCTTCTTCGCGAGCATAGATTTCAGTTATCGTATAGTCTGTTTTATCTTTTGTTCCTACAACATATTTAGATAGTCTATTTCTCTTATCTAACTCATCATGTGAATTACTGCTGCTCTCCTTTGGAGCATTTATCACATCACCCATACAATATCCTTTTAACTTAGAGCTGAAGTATTAGCCAGTATTCTGTAGTTTATTGTCCTAGAGCTGTATTCTAAGGAATCTTTATCATATCACCTATAAATACATCTCAAGAATGGGAACTGTCTTGGTCAGATTTATATTGATTACCACGTTAGCTAATACTAGTACCAAGTTGTTTGATGAATGTATTGCAAATAATCAATACTAGACTAATTAACTCGACTTGAAAAAAGGTTGTAATAAATAAGTGCCAGCAAGTTATCGTATAAGTTAATCTGGATGTGGGACGTCGTGGCGATCTTTGGCGATGACAATAGAGGAACTAGACATACTATATGAATAAAGTGCTAATTTTTGTGAGAATCAATAAATTAACACTTTATAGTCTTTCGTGGTCAATCTATTCGTGATGAGAGTCATCCCCTTAAATAGGGATGACCTTAAGTATTAGATAAAGCTATTGCACTGCCACTCGAACTAAAATAGTTATTGCTCCTCCTTATCAAGCTCGATAACTTCTATTCTTACCCCTTTATCAACCATCTCGGATAAATGAAATTTTCCATTAGGTTGTTTCACTATGGATTTTTCAATATCACCAGATACAAATTCCCATAGCTCAGGATTCAGTGCATTTGGCTTTGGTTTGTAAACTTCCGCGGTGAAACCGCGTTTTGGCTCATTTTCACGTAAAATAACGATATCACCCTTGTAATCTGGAGCTGTTATTATCGTTAATGTAGTTGTTTCGATCTTATCGCCGAATCCTTTTTTGTTCCACTCTCGTAAAACAACGTCAACTTGAGCCTTGTCCAGTTTAACATCATCCGTTTCCGTGCTGGCACAGGTGAAGGATGACAATGTCATTAAAAATAGTAGTAGGATTTTTATAGGTTTTAGCATAGATATAATTACTTACAGTTGGTGGAAGTAATAGTTAAAAGGTTGTGCGTGTCTGGCGGTACGACAATAATTCCTGAGAGCCAGGGAAACATTTTTAATTGTGTCTTAGTATATAATCCATCGCCAGCTTCTTTTTCCCAGTGTGATTCGTACACAAACTCTTTTGAATAAAGCCATACATGCCTACCGCCACTTGACATTCCCAGTCCAAATGGAATATTTGAAAATGTGTTGTAATCTGCGTCTTGTTTCTTGGTTAAATCCAAATAGGTGGTCACTTTATTTTTGCTCGGCTTATAGTTTATAACAGTATTGCTGATCGGCACACGACCAACACTATAAGTACAGTTTTTCTTTACCTGATTGTAGTAGCTCGCAATATGTTCACCAAGACCATCACTAGGGTGCTTAACGTCAGGATTATAATATACGCCTTTCCAGTTATGAGTATTAATCAAGTATTTTGCTAACTCGGTACCTTTTTCTCCAAGTCCACCCACTCGCTTGCTGGAATTAAGCTTTCCAAGCTTCTCAAAACTATATTTAAGAACCCAAATTGCCATTGTTATACAATCGCTAGAAATATGATTTTTATATTTTGTGGGGTTACCTATTTTAAGCTGGCTACCAACATGATTGCTGTGATCATTCATAATAGAATTAATCTTGTCTACAGCATGCTGTGAAAATGTCTTTGTCATACCTAACTTCCCAGTTGTTATTATTGTGGAATTTCCTTATCGAGAACGATTTGATTAGATGACAATAGCCAATTAGGGTCAAGGAAATGAAAATATAGATCCTGTACTGCTGAGTTTGTTATAGTGTATTTTAGGCTGATAATATCGCTCTAAAAACGGAGCTACTTCACATATTTTGTTTTTGATATTTATCAATCACTGGCATAAATCATTAAGAATCAGAAAGTTAGTACGGTGAATAGTAGGTATACACTTGTTAGCCATTGAACCTTGATTTTGCTAAAGCAAGAAATAACAAAGAATTACACCGAGTATAAGAAATAAAAAATGGGGTGTGATAGATAATCTTCGCCCAAATTTTTATGTTAAATCAGAGCGCGTTATCTATATTTGGAGCTACATTTCTGTAAGGTGGACTATCGTACCGGATATGCCTGGTGTTAAGTGTTGGAGTAAACATCCCTGCTATCTAAACCTTGTAATATTATCTTGATGGCTTGCTGGATGCTTAGATAATTAAATAATCTACGGGTGTTGCGTTGAAGAGGTTTGTTCTGTGATTGCTGGGGCTTTAATACCTTCAGACTCCAATCTTATGCTCAATAATTTCTTTGCTAATGGATGTAAGCTTGCTGTATCAATCTCCTTGAGTCTGCGCTTACCTAAACGCTTATCCAGTGTGGCTAGGGACTGAATCAATGGGTTCTCGGAGTTTAGAGCTTCATCAATTTTGAGGGTATGAACGAATTCCCAGCAGGCTTGATAGGCATCTTGCCGAGATAACTCTCCATATTCCATCTCACCATAGGATAGTTTCTGCTTTTCACTTACATGCTCAGGCACATCGGAATCAGTAACCCAGCGATTATCTTTTCTATAGTAATCACCACTCGCTCTATTCCAAAAGGCTCTTGTACAGAAGTTTGCTATGACTTCTTTATCAAAAGTCAACCAGGCATGTCCACATGAACAGTTTCCATAACTGGTACTATTGATAGAGATACGGCCATCCAGGGATGGAGAAAATTTTTCTTCAACTAGAGATTTCAGCTTGCTCCATTTCATTGGGGGATATTCCTACTCACACATAAATTCATCAGTTTACGGCTATTGTGTAATTGATTATTTCGTTCCAATATAGCAGCTACCAAAAATTCAGGGGATGAGAAAACAGCAGATTCTCCGCACCTCCTATTCTAATTACTCGTTTACACCAGAGTGATTAAACAACTTATAAAGTTAATACTGTTAGTGCAATGAGCTTTCGAAATAGGTGAAGGCCGACCCAATAGCCACCCCAAGGAGGATAGGTCCGGGGAAAAATCTGAATAGCTGCTTTATTTTACTGGGGGTTTGACCATTACGTAGGTCGCTAATTAATTCATGTTGTGCGTGAAAGGCACATAGAGCTGATATCATGGCGACAACCAAAGAGAAAGTGAATCCTTCACTAATGGGTGTATCAATACCAAGAGCAGTTTTGAGAGTAACAATACCGCCTATAAATGCCATAGCGAATGTAGAAATGGACTTAAAAAAATCGAACTCCAATTCTTGACTCAAAAGATAATGAGGGCTTTGTTTTATGGGTTTATCATTAATTAATTCTTGTAATTTTGCTTTCATTACTTACAACCATTAACAGGATCTATTTGGATAATAGTACCTTTACCTGTTCAATGGAATACTCAGAACTTACAGTAAGTTCTATAGCCACAAAGCGATAGTAGCTCAGCGGAAAAGGCTCGATCGTACCAATATTGTTAACCCAGGCCATTTGGAGCAATTTTTATAAAGTAAATTATTATAGGTATAAAACACATCAAGGATAAAGCCAAATTTGTGATATTCAGTAATCGCTTGTTTCCAAACATCAAAAATAACAATCCTGCTAATTGAACAACGGCTGTATAAAGGAAATACATCCCTAGTGTTCTATAAAAATCCGCCAGTTCTGGAGCAACAAGGGCCGGAAAAGTCGCTACCAATAAATATGAGATGAATCCACATAGCATCGCGATACTAAGTCTACATGCTAAATAATTTATTCTTCCCATATTAGTTTTTAATTTTAGTTCTCGCATAATGAAGCGGGTCAGAAATTATAAAGCTCAATAACAGCAGGAGGAGATTTTGATTAATTTTTTAGTAATACATATGTAATAAAAGGTCAAAGCCTTTTATTGAAAATTTTACTCTTTCCATGTCTTCTGTATATTTACCGAGATTATTCCCATTAAGATCCCAGACATTTTCTTTAGCTAGCCACGTATTTAATTCGTGGTCATGACATTTGAACTGGCTATGTGGGACTACCTTACCGTTTTTCATGGTCGGACCAAAGTTTCTACATTCTGGGCCCCACCTCCACCACTTTAAGTCTGGCATATCTACCATGCCATCTCTGAGGGGAACGCTGAAAACTATAAATTCCGACTCATAATTTTTATAAATTATATATCTTATGTCTCGCGCCCTCTCGTAATGAACATCCCGAGTAAGTATTTCACCCGGCTCTAGATCAGCTATATCTATACTAGGAGATAGTTCACCAGCATTTGCCGGAGGCTTTAGGGCACTGCCAAACATACCAAGTATAAATCCGACTCCAATTAAAGAGACGGCAAAAAGGCTGAACCAAAGTAATTTCTTACGCTTTTTCATTTGAAGCTCACAGAGTATTCAAACTAAGCATATCATATCACTTACTGGCAAATATCAAGAGTTTAAAAGCTGCCTGAATAGTGCGATATTGATTGTCATACTAGATAACAAGTACCAAATATAAGAGGTATTCATGTAGCTAAGCATTTACTGATCTATGGTTGTCCAGTAATGTTTCCATACTTGGAAGATATTTGTATAATCGAGCAATCTATGAGTGTACTAGATTGCTCTCAAATCTGTGTGCTAACTTACTTCTTGAAATTTCAGACCTGTAAAAGAATTCGCCTCATATGCAGTTTTAAATTCTTCAGTTACAAAACTAAAAGTCAGTTTATTTGTATAAGATTTAAATATACAGTGCCCCTCTAATTCTGAGTCAATGAACTTAACAGAATCTTGCCCCATGTGAACTCCTGAGTTCACCACTTCAACAGCATTAGTTGAGTCAACATACTCTTCTGGAATCACATATAGTGTATTAAACATGTGATATGTTTCATCACCAATTAGAAGTGGTAAGAACTCACCAGATGAATTTAGAATATCTTTTAGGGATGAAAATGCTCTAGGGCTTAGAACTATATTTCCTAAAGCCCATGTAGTAATGTCTGGTATAGATTCTTCTTTACTTGTGTAATTATCACTAGCGTAGAAATGCGCTTTAGGAGCTACCCATTTATCTAGCCTCGGTTTTGCACGAAATCGCTGACTATAGGATGGCATTTTCTCTGCAAGATCTGAGACATCTAGTGTAAGTGAATAATATTTTTCAAAATCACTATCTACTAAATAACTCATAAATAAGGACTCCATTTTGAAAGTGTATTATCTGCGCAGTACAAGCGTGCAAGAATCAGCCTGATTTTTTTTGACCGAATTCTATACATATCTGATACTTCTAGTTTCACACTATTCTAATAATGATATTTTTGATAATTGGGTCTCATATCGAGCTTACTAAGCTATTAAGTCCCTGGACTCACTTGTCGTGTCCATCGACAATTTAGCCATAGTTAAAACCACCTTACCGAGAAGACTGATGGAATACGACCACGGTAGACGTGTGACTCCCCATGTTTGGGAGCTCTCCCCACTAGACCTTTGCATTCAACAATATGAGAATCGTTGTAAGAACCACCACTATCGTAAGCTGAAAGTGGCGGGTGAAACTGAAGAGCAGCGGAAGGAGCGCTTGGCAGGTCTCAAGGTGGAAATGGAACAATTAAAGCATGAACGTCGAACCATCATGACAATGGTTTCGGTTCAGAGTTAGCTTCAGCAGTACCGAGATGAGTTTCGGGGCATAGAGGACGACGAAGAGCGTATAGAAGCCTATGAGCAGGAGAGGCACCACCCTACTGAAGTTCTTGAAACAAACCTACGTCTAGTTGGTAGGGCCAAGCCTAGTAAATAGTACACAGCTCACCATATTGTTGAAGGGAAAGGCAAGCTACCTGCTACCGCCGATGTCCGACTGACACTTTTCATGCACGATGTTAGGATAAATGATCCTGGTAACGGTGTGTGGATGCCGCGCTCAAGCGAGCAGAACGGTCATTGGGCAATTCCTAAAGCAACTCCTCATAGTAAGATCCACACGCACAATTATGAACGTTGGGTTTACGGCCAAATCAATAACCTTAATAGTGAATCTGAAATACGCGCTAAGTTGACCATTATTCGTACACACCTGAAGAATGGTACTCAACCGGAGAAGGTGACAGCGCCTTCTGATAAGAATTGGAATGGGCAATGACTTATAGGATCAGTTTTAACCACGAAGACTTTTTGAATCTCAATATTGACCTCAAGAAGCTAATGTTCACCGTGGGTAAACGTATGGGCGGTATGAAAGCCTTTAAGAATTATCCTTGGGACAATAAGTCTATCAAGGATATTTGGGAGGATCATGGAGGGGCTTTTATCCAGGTAGAAGGTTTAGATCAGAGCGTTAAACCTGATATCACTACTTGGAATGGGGCACACTTGGTGCTCTCATCCAAAGCCCATTCAGTGCTTTCTAAAGAGCTTACGCCGTATGGGGAGTTCCTGCCTATTACCTTGGATGGTGAGCCCTATGTAATCTTTAACTGCTTGAATGCGGTTTCCGCCGACAAGTCCGTAAGTGAGGCCGATATTCAAGATGATCTTTGGATGGGAATTAAAAATATCGGCTTCACCAATGAAGATGTTGCTTCAAATTTAATTTTCAAGACTCGATTTGACCGCTGTGCGAATCTCTATTGTGGAGACCGCTTCAAGACTCTTGTAGAAGAGGCTGAGCTGAAAGGGTTGAACTTCTCGGAGAATCTCGTAGCAGCATTCTAACTTGGGTTAAAACGACGTTGCCCTTTTATAGCAATATAACCTAGTGGGGCTAATAAGAAGCCCCACAATATCTTTGGTTACAGGGTGTCTCCTAAATGTGGGAAGTCTTATAATTAACGCTTTATCCAGAAAGTGTTTCTATTAGAATAGAAGAGTGCTAAATAAGTGTTAGTAAATACTAGTTTTTGGAGCTAAAAATTTGGCTTCATACTTTTATTAAGTTTTTGTGATTTCAATGTTAAACGAACCATTATCATAGTCCAGCCATTGCCCATTTCTAAACCTAATTGACCACTCAGGATACTTCTTATCTGTCATAAATGTCAGTAACCAAAGGTCTTTGCACAAGGATATTTCTAACTCGGGTATTCGGCCAAAGAGTTTAATCGTTTTTATCTTTCTCCCGACTAATAATGCTGGAAGCTGGTCAATTTCAGTCTGATCACTCCAACTCCCCAGTACTATTGATCGCTTGTCTTCTAGCCTCCATGACCATTCGATCATTATTGTTTGTTCACCGGAAGGGTTATTCTCTCGTTTCGGTGGTGTGAGTTCTCCCATTTCTAAAAAGATCGCACTTCCATGCCCTATCCAAGCATGAGATATCTTTGCTTCCTGAAGTTCTGCTAACCTTGCTTTTGCTTGCTGTTCAGATATCGGGATGATTTTCTTCATTTAATTACTTTTATGGTCGATTCGAGAGGATCATGCTTACCCTACAACCAATTCATTTGAAGCCTGTTGCAGAAAGGGAGATTGGGTAGTGAAGCGCCCCATTTATAAGTCTTGTATGCGCTTGGTTGAAACCTTTTTGTATGAATTGCATATTTCGTATACTAATTCAGGCTCAACAGGTGTGTTGGGGTGCCTTAACTTTTTCCAGTCACTTATACCAAACACTGGATTATCGTAGTAGCGTGTAGTAACTACCATTCCAGTATCTTTTTCACAGTTAATCCATAGCTCGTTTATTTGGCCATAAAATCCATTTTGGTCGGGATCATCAAAAGTTACTTTCAACCAGGTGGAAATTTGAGGCCAGTTAATGTTGCTGTGCTGAAAACTTATACTTGCTGTATTGCCTTGATCTGAGCTTTTTATACCTTCCCACTTAATTTCATCTGCTTTTGTCTCAAACAAGTTCAGAATCAATTCCAATATACTGTCTGATTCTAGAGAGTCGGTATAATAGTAATCATGAAATGATACTGTGTAGAATTTACTGCCCAGATGTATTCCTTTGCTATATAGCCTCATTTCATTCTTTACATCTATGCCATCAAGCTCGTAATAAGCATTGCCGTTTTTTTCATAACTCTGCTCTTTTTGAAAGTCAAAAAGATACCCCGGCCTTGAATATTTTCCAGACTTAAGATGCTTAATCTCCTCGTTGCCCCAGGCTATGCTGGATGCAGATTCTGAGGCGGTATAAACCGTGATATAGAGCGCATATTGACCTTCTGGAGATGTGGCGATGATCATACCCTCACTATCCTCATAGCTCCACTTGCCCGGCAGTGAGACGCTCCAGTATTCATGGTCAAGGTGTGTTCTTGCTTCTAAACCACTTAATTTTTCTACCGGTATCTTTGTAGCGCAGGCAGATACAAATATTAACGCTAATAACCCGAAGTACTTATACACTTTTACACCCTACCGAAGGTAAATCAGAATACTCAAAAGAAATCGCATCATATCATTTGGTCCACTGATTCCAAAAATCGGAAGCTTTTCTATCCAGAAAAAACTATCTACCAATAGGATCGTCCGGGTTGGAAAAATTACTTATGAGTAGAAAGGGACTTACGTACCGGATATTCATGCCTGAGGTACTTAATGGAAAGGGCATCGCCATTAAAAATATAGGCACAAAAATGATCTTATTGGATTTTATTCAGTTTGTTTTAGTGTCAAAGCTGCGTAAAATCGATAGATATTTATTGGTATTTTGGCCGGAATAGGGTGGCCTTTTGTAGGCCGATGACCAAGGACCAAAGGGATTCGAGAGAATCAAGACATCTAAGAGTTTTCTAAAGAACCATCTTCTCACAGGAGAACGGTAGCTTGACGTAAGAGATAGTAAAAGGCGCTGACCCAAGGTGCAGCAACACCAGGGGCCAGCTAACCAAATTGATAAATGACCTATCAAGATGGCTATATGGATCATACGCTAGAAACCCGCTCGTCTTCAATAAAGTGGAGTACATTCAGCGGCTTGGAGCGATTCCCCAAGCTCTGGAGGCGTTGTGCCTGCCTTTTCTTCTTCTATGCCTACCGTTCCCGCGCACCACCCGGTATCTCCTCACAGCGTTACTTTCTCAGCCTTCCACCAGAGAAGGTCTACCCATGGTTTGAGTATCAGTAGGAAATATCTATGTTGATTTTAAAGCGCCGGATAGGTGAAAACCTAAGGATTGGAGCCAATGTTTCAGTTACAGTCTTGGACGTTAAGGGTAATCAGGTGAAGATTGGAATACGTGCTCCCAAATCTTTACCCGTTCACCGTGAGGAAATATATATTCGTCTCGGAAAGGAACGGGCGTTGGAGGATGGAAATCGTTAAGATTTTAAACAGATATCAAACCAGGCGCGCCGTAGGCGCCACCTGGATTTACTTATTTGTTTCTTCTTCATTTTTACTTCGGGTATCTTTGGCTGCTGCAGAAATTACTGCAACAAGCTGAGTAACTTGTTCAATTACTTTTGGTTCAAATGAAGTTTTTTGAACTTTTGTGAATGCGCTATCACTTTCTAGATTCCAATTTTCGAAAATTGACTTCATGTCGGATTGACTTACATCGTTACCATATACTTCAAGATATAACTTGCCGAAGTTTATAGCATGAATTCTGTCACTTCTTTTAAGTGACTCATGCATATAAGCATTGCCAATATTGTATGCATGGTTAGCCCATGCTCCGAATAAAGTAACAACTATTAAGCCTTTTATTAAGAGAAAAGAAAAAAAGAACCAGTCAATATTTTCTTTTGCTGCAGTATTAAATTCAAAGCTGCCATAAATCAAAGCAGCTACGGCGGCTAATATCGACAGGCCTAATGCTATTGTTCCCTGAATATTCCATTTTTTAGACTTAGAAGAAAAATCGGTTTCCTTTTTTTCTAAAGCATTTACTGCTTCTTTTACAAACTCAGGTACCTTCAATTCTATCTTGCCCTGTACCTGCTTTTGATGCTCCTCCTGCAGTATTCTAATGCGTTCCTTTAGATCATTTTCTCTTTTAAATTGATTGTTCTCTAAGTCTTTTAGCCTGGAAAGCATACTCTTTTTCTGTATGAGCAATTTGAGAACGCATATTCTCAAGTTGTTCGGCATATTGGTCTTTTCTTACTTGTTGCTGCCTCTCTAGGAATATTTCCTTCTCTTCTAACTCTATGATTCTTTGAAATGCTTCTCTCTCTAAAGAATTTTCGAATTTTTCTCCAAGATATTTTTTATAGTTTTTATCAAGATCAATTTCTTCATCAATTACTTCTAGAATTGCCTTTTTCTCATCTATAGGAAAGGATGATAGCAATCTATCCCTTTGAGTTTGGCTTGCTGATGCTAGTACTTTTATTAATGTTTTTTCATTTAATGTTTTTGATATTCTGGATAGCTCTTTCTTGCTAAGAAGGACAAATATTTTGTTTAATTCATTCTTTGAAAGGCTCTCAAATATCTTGTTTATATTTTCTGACTCAAAGATAGAAAATAAATAAGTTAGCCCCTGCTCGTTTGTGTGCCCTATGAGCAACGAAATCTCTTTTGAGTTTGAACGCTTGACGAGTGTGTTTAGCTCATTAGAATTTAGATTCTTCCAAAGAACAGGAAGTTCGCTCCTTTGTAAATTGCTAATTCTTATGCTATTTGTTTCCATTTTCTTCCCTGACTAAGAATTCCTATGTTTTCTTGATAGGATGCTTTCTATACCATCTATATGTGAAATACAGCGACGCGTAATATAGGTGTGGCCAATTAGCTTATTATACTATTGGCCAGGCTCAGTTTGAATAATGGTAATGCTCGAAGCATCTGCAATTAAGTTAGAGATCTCCTCCTTAGAATAACCTTCAATATATACTATCTTTTTGTCGGTCATTTGGAGGATTACTTTTCGAGAAGATCTATTCTTTAACCACTGAACAACTATTACCGCAATTGATGGAGTAATGGATAAGCCTGCAACTGCTTTCATTATCTCGAGGGACTCTCCAGAGGCAGCTACTACTTGTATTGACTATATCAACATGTGTAGTTGGGGTGAGCTTTACAGCGAACCACCCCTTGCTTGCACTTGAAATACCAATACTTGAACTAGATATTTTCAACTTCTTTAAAACTAAGACCTGTAAATTGATTGCTATTGATGAAATCTTTAAATTCATCTGTGACAACAATGTTCATCGGGTCTTGTTTGGCAATAATAGCCATTGAGTCGGAAAATTCAGATTTATTATAAACAGCTTTGGTGATTCTTCCAAATGATCCTGATCTTCGTAATTTAAATTTACATCTTTCCAGATTCAAAGCAGTATCAGAAATTTTATTTATTTTAAAAATAAACCAAAACTCATTTTCTATAGAAATAGTTATGTTTTCAGCTTTATCTCCGAATTTGTCAGATAACAGCGGAGCAACTTTGGAATTTACAATAATAGATGGTGTATAACCTTGTAAATACGCTATGTCTGGCTTAGGTAAATTTGTGACTCCTTCTTCAATCATCCACTCGACAGATATTTTTTTGAGCGCTCCCTTATCACCAGATAAGAGAACCTCTGATTCTTTCAGAATATTTATGTCTTTGTCAGACCAAGCCAATTGACGGTAATTGTTTACATCGTAATTAATTTGGTAGGTTTTCATACAGGAAACACTCCCGAAACAAGTTCATCACCAATATCCCGCAAAACATCTCGTATATCATTGGCAGATGTACCAGGAATTCTTGCTTCTGTTTGTAAAAGATTGGTGACGTTCACATAGTATACATTTGTGTGGATTTTAGCATGAGCGTAGGCGTCAGGACAGGCTTTATGTGGTAAGTCCTTTTCGTATTGAGGTAGCCAGACTCCATTAGATTCATCATTTATATCGATTCCATATTGAGCAAGTATTTGTCTTGCGGCCAAAGCTCGCGAATCATGCCACGAAACGATATGATGTGCTGCCATATATTTTTTGGGTTGTGGTCTACTAGGCGAAGCATTGCGCATGTTTCTTTTTAATTTGCGCATATGTCTTCTTCTTGCTTTCTCAATTGCTATTTGTGCGGAAGTTTTTCGCTTTTTCTTTTTGTGTTCAATTGCGGCTTCAACTTCTTCTTGCTGTGCTTCAATTAATGTCGCCAAGATTTCTTTTGCTTTAAAATCGCTTTTAGAAATAGACTTTATTCCTTCGTAAAGCGTTTCTTGGTCTATTTCTATATACTCCTTTTCTATCATTTCTCTTCCTTACTATTCGTGCGATTAAATTTCGAGTTAGGACATAACACCGCAGGCAAAGCGAGCGTTAGAGAGTACGGCACCGAAAGTACAGTTTGACTTGCCTTTCTTCAACCAGGTCCATGTATGTAGAGGAAATAAATACCTGGAGTCTTTTTTTCATGGTTTTTCTGGTGATAATTTAATAGCGTATTCACAGAAACTGCATCATATCAGTTGTCAAGATATCCGAAGAATGGGAGGTTACATTAATCGGAAAGGATAATAAATTAGTATTTTAGTCAGTACTGACACAAATTACTTTGGTAGATTTGTCGTGTCTGGAATACCTCTAATAATTAATATTTCTTGATTAAGAGATTAAATATTTTAAAAATCAATAAGTTAGTGTTTGTATGTTCGTGTATATTGAAGCTGCTCTTTGTCTTTGGTTTAGACAAATTAAGAAATCACCAAATGTTGTGCAGGATACAAAAGCAGTAAAAGAACGTGTCATGGGTGATGTCCGCCTAAAACTACTACCTGCTGAACCAGAGCATTTTATAGATATGCTGGATCAGCATATTCGTAAATAAGAACTACCGTACCGAAATCTCAAATCTCAAGCACTAGACGAAAACAACGCCGCCACCGCCAACAAAGTAGCCACCCAAATCCCACAAAGAATCTTCCAAAACAAAGAGGCATCCCCTTTTTCAGTAGGATCTTCCCTTAGGTAATCCGGGTTCGGATTGGCCAGGTCGCGCATAAATTCCGTTAGGGTGGAGTAGCGCTGTTCCAGGTCGATACTGCATCCGCGCTCCAGGGCGCGGTCGAACCAGATGGGGACTACAGGATTAAACTGGCTGGCGGTGCGGTAGCGCAGGCGTTCGAAGTCGGCGTGGGAGCGGCAGTTTTCGATTTCTTCGCCGTAGGGCAGTTCTCCGGTAAACATTTCGTAGGCAATGGTGGCGAGAGCATAGATATCGCCGCGAATACCGCTGTTGTGCCCGAGGATATAGTGGGGGTCGGAATAGCTGGCGGTGCCCAGCGCTTCCGGGTGCTCCAGGGGGCGGAAAATCTCGGCACTGCCGGCTACATAGACTGAGCCGAAGTCGATAATTTTTACCCGCCCGTCGCTGTCGATCATGATATTGGCCGGGCGCAAATCCTGGTGAATGGTTTCCTGATCGTGGAAGGCCTGTAGCCCGGTGGCAATCTCCTTAAGGATACGAAACGCCTCTGCGGGTTTGGGAAAGCGGTTGTGGGTGATCCACTGCTCCAGGGTGCTGCCCTGCACATACTCCATCAGGTAATAGAGCGCGGTGCGTGGGCGGGTCTGCCGGTGCAAGCGCACTACTTGGGGGCTGCGAATACGCAGGCCTATCCACTCCTCCTGAATAAAGCGGTCGATATAGTGGATATCGTCTTCGTAATTTACCGAGGGGGTTTTCATTACCAGGGTTTCGCCGGTGGCACTGTCGCGCACCAGGTACAGCTGGCTGCGCTGGGAGGAGAACAGCTCCCGTTCCACCTGGTAGCCATCCAAAACCATGCCCGGTTCCAATTCCGGTGGGAAGGGCAGGCGGGTAAGCTGGCGGCTGTAGTCGTCCAGGGTGGTTTGTGGCAATGCTTTTACCTTTACCACTAATGCGGAGAGGTTATCGTCGCTGCCGTTTTCCTCGGCGAGGCGCACCAGGGTTTCCGCTGTTTCCTGTTCGCTTAGCTGGGTATCTGCCAGCAGCTCGCGCAGCAAATCCTGTTTGATAAAGTCGTGCACGCCGTCGCTGGTAATCAGCAGCACATCGTCCTTAGCCAGGCTGAGCTGGCCGTAATCCACTTGCAGGCCGGTATCCATGCCCAGCGCGCGGGATAGCATCTGCTGGCGATGGGCCAGGGTGATGTTGTGGTCCCGGGTGAGGCATTTTAGGCTGTCACCGCGCAGGTGATAGATACGGCTGTCACCGATATGAAAGTAGTGGGCAGTGCGGGATTTAAAAATCAGGGCAGAGAAGGTGCAGAGGAAGCCCTTTTCCTGTTGGGGAAAGTCGTGGCTCTTGCGGTATAGCTTGCTGTTAATGGAGGCGAGGATTTTCTGTCCGGCGTGGGCCACAGACCAGGTATCCGGCACCTTGTAGTAGTCCCGCACAAACTGCTCGGTGGCGGTGTGGCTGGCCAGGGCGCCGGCTTCGGCAGAGCTGACTCCGTCTGCTAGCGCGGCAACTGCACCCAGATATTCCTGTAAGTGCGGGTTGTCTGGCCAGTGATAGATTGCCGCGTCTTCGTTCTGCGGTTTGATGCCGGCACTGGTGCAGAGGCCGTGGCTCAATCGCGGTGTCTGGGCTTCGGGGTTTGCCTCGGTTTCTGTTTGCACCCCGGAATTGGTTTCGCTCACAGCTTTCTCCTATCTCTTTTCGTCCCCTCAGACCAACGGCGAAAAACAAAGAAGGGCCATTGGCCCTCCTTTGCGTTTGTTGCTGGATAACTGCTTTACGCTCACTCTTTCCGGATCACTCCACGCTGATCAGCTGCACTGTGCCATCCGGTAGCACTTCGGCGATATTGCCTTTGGGCTCCTCCAGGAACAGGCAGGCGAAGAAGATCACCGCTGCTGCGCCGCAGATAATCAGGAAGAACTGGCTGTAGCTGACATAAGACAGGGCGGTAAGGAAAGTAACCGCACCCACGTTGCCGTAGGCTCCGGCCATACCGGCGATCTGCCCGGTCATGCGACGCTTCACCAGGGGTACGACGGCGAATACGGCACCCTCACCGGCCTGCACGAAGAAAGAGCAGCACATGGTGGCAATTACCGCAGCGGGAATCCACCAGCCGCCGTTGATCTGGCTCAGTACAAAGTAACCCACTGCCAGGCCGCCGATCAGGAACATCAGGCTGCGGCGGCGCCCCAGTTTGTCAGAGAAGTATCCACCGGTTGGGCGGGCCACCAGGTTCATAAAGGCGAAGCCAGAGGCGAGCAGGCCGGCCTTCACCGGGCTCAATCCTTCAAAGGTTTCCAGGAAGAACAGGGGCAGCATAGAAACCACGGCCAGCTCTGAGCCGAAGGTGACGAAGTAGGCCAGGTCGAGGATGGCTACCTGCTTGAAGTTGTATTTCTCCAGCTCGGGCACACCTTCGCGCAGGTGGTCTTTGTTTACATTCCAGATCATGCGGGTCTGGAAGGCAAACAGTGCTACCAGCAGTCCCCACATTGCGTAAGTGGCATTCTGGCTCAGCAGGGCTACGCCGCTGGGAGACAGTTTGTAAGCCAGCGCTGCCAGTGCCAGGTACATGGGCACATTCATTAGCAGGTAGAAGTAGAAATCCCGCTTGCTGGTCACTTCCAGGCCGCCGCTCTTCTTCGGCTTGAAGTAAGTGGAACCTTTAGGAGTGTTGCGGGCAACGCGGTAGTAGATGATGCCGTACAGGCCGGCGATGATGCCGGTGAGGCCCAGGGCATAGCGCCAGCCGTCTTCACCGCCGAACAGCAGGGCGATGGTGGGCAGGGTCATGGCACCGGCAGCAGAACCGAAATTCCCCCAGCCGCCGTAAACACCTTCTGCCAGGCCGACTTGTTTGGCTGGGAACCATTCACCCACCATGCGGATACCAATTACAAAGCCGGCACCCACAAATCCCAGCAGGAAGCGGAACAGGGCCAGGGATTCATAACTGTCTGCGGTGGCAAAGCCCAAACAGATTAAAGATGAGGTCATCAGCAGCCCGCTGTACACCAGGCGCGGCCCCAATTTATCCACCAGCATACCGATAATGATACGGGCGGGGATGGTGAGTGCCACGTTGAGGATTAACAGGGCTTTTACTTGCTGGCTGGTGAGGTCGAACGCTTCCTTGATAAAGACCATCAGCGGAGCGTGGGAGAACCACACCACGAAAGTCAGGAAAAACGCAAACCAAGTAACGTGCAGCGTCTTTATTTTGGGATCGCCCCAATTAAATAAATTGAGGCCGCTGGATTGACTCATGACTATTTTCTCCGGCTTCTCAGAAATTTTTAGAGGTGGATAGGGTCATGACCGATAGTATTTGAGCAGCGCCAGAGGGAAAGTGCGCAAAAGGGGTAAGTGGAAGGGAAATCGATTTGTAGTTGGAAGGGAGTAACCCCTTGGGGTTAGTAGCTCGGAGTGGGTAGGGGCGGTTTTTAGTGCGTTTCTACCCCAGTGGGGGTAGTTGGCGGAAATTGATAATGATTAAAAAGGGTTTTTGGGAGTAATTGTCGCTAGCCGATTTTTTGTGCATCTTGCCAATAGCTTGCCTCTGTAGATTTCTCGCCCCCGCTGTAATTCTGTGATCACTTTTCTTGGGCGGGGGCTCAATGCGGTGCATAACCGGGGTGGCAATTAATTTTCGACAGCCAATATTTTGGAGATGCCTGCCGTGCAATATACACAGCAACTCGCCGGGCGCGCGCTGATATTTGCCTCGGCCATGTTCGCCGCTAACTTTTCTGTTTGGACGCTCTACGCGGTATTGGGGGTAGAGATTCGCGGGCAACTGGATCTGTCTGCAACTGAATACGGGGTTCTACTGGCTGCGCCGATTCTGAGCGGGGCGCTGTTGCGTTTTCCGGCGGGATTTCTGGTGGAATATTTTTCTGCGAAAAAGCTTATTTTATTGCAGATGCTGTTGTTGCTGCCGGTGCTCTTTTTGTTGCCCTTTATCGATAGCTACGGGGCCCACTTGCTGGCGGGGTTGTGGCTGGGTATTTCCGGGGTGTCTTTTGTTTTGGGGATTCGCTATATCAGCCCGTGGTTCGAAAGAGGGCGGCAGGGTACTGCAATGGGCATTTTTGGTGCAGGAAATGCCGGAGCTGCAATTACCCTGGCATTGGCTCCGGCCATTCAAAATTGGTTTGGCCGGGAGTGGATAGGGCCTGTTTACGGAGCCGGGATTATCCTGATGATGATTTTATTCGAATTTTTTGCACCAGAGGAAACCCGCTATATGCGCAGCCGGGGAAAGCCGGATCTGCGCAGTCATTTAAAGCCGCTAACGCAAATCCGGGTTTGGCGTTATGGGCTCTACTATTACTTTGTTTTTGGCAGTTTTCTCGCGCTTTTATTGTGGTTGCCGAATTACTATCTGTCGGTGTACCAAGTCAGCACGCCGGTTGCAATGGCTCTCACCCTGTTGTTTGTGGCCCTTTCCAGTTCACTGCGTGCTTTGGGGGGCTGGTTTGCCGATCGCTACGGTGCGCGCACCGTCAATTGGAGTGTTTTCTGGACCTGCCTGGTCTGTCTTTTCTTCCTCAGTTACCCGCCCACCAGCATGACCATTCACGGGGTGGAACGGGATGTGCATTTAAATATTGAAGTGGGTATTGAATTGTTCACTTTACTGCTACTGGTTATTGGTATCGCTCAGGGATTCGGACGAGCTTCTGTATACAAAGCACTTCACGATAATTTCCCCGCACATATGGGAAGTGTTGGTGGCGCGGTGGCCACGATTGGTGCTTTGGGAGGTTTTACCCTGCCAGTCCTGTTTGGTATTGCACAGGATTTAGTGGGTATTCACAGTGCTGCCTTTATGCTGCTCTACGGTGTACTCGCGATTTGCATGCTGGTTATGTATTTAGCGATTCAAAGAGAAAATTATATGCAGCGTTTACAGTACGCACAGCAAAATAATTTCCTGCTTGAGGAAACCAGTGAAACCGAGGCTTTGCCGGATAGGTAGTGCCCACTACCAATAAAGGATTACACCTGAGTAAAGGCTAGGGAGTAAAGATTAATTAGGCAGGAAAAAATCTATGGTTTCAGTCGAGTCTGAAAAATTGTAATTTGTCACTGTTCACTCCGTTGTTGCAAAGGAAAAGCGTCATGACCGTTTCCAAATTTCCAAAAATTCTCGGTGCTTTACTGTTGGGGGCCTGCAGCTCTGTCGCATTGCAGGCCGCTGCGCAGGAAAGTGAAAATGCCACTCTGGTGGATGCGTTGAAATCCGGTGAAGTCGGATTGAATCTGCGTTACCGAGTAGAAGTTGTCGATCAAGATATCTTAGTTGACGATACTGTCGATCAGTATGATATGGAAGAGGAAGCTGTTGCATCCACGTTAAGAACCCGCCTCAACTGGCGCAGTGGCAGCTACCGTGGCTTTACCGGCTTCCTGGAAATGGATGATGTTACTGCGATTGGTAATGACAGTTACAACTCCACCACCAATGGCAATATCGACCGCCCGGTGGTGGTTGATCCAGAAGGAACTGAAATTAACCAGGCCTATATTCGCTATAGCGGTGGGAACTCCATAATTACCGCAGGTCGCCAGCGTATAAATCTGGATGGACAGCGATTTGTCGGCGGTGTTGGCTGGAGACAAAACGAGCAGACCTACGATGGTGTTCGTTATCAGTACGGCAGTGCCGATAGCTTCCAGTTGGATTACAGCTACGTCTACAACGTTAATCGTATTTTCGGTGAAGACAGTGCTGGTTCCGATATGGGCGGCGATATCCAACTGCTACACGCGATTTATCCAGTAGCTGAAAACCATAAAATCAGCGCTTTTGTTTACAATCTGGATCTGGAAGATCTCACCGATAATGCCAGCCGCACTTATGGGGTAGATTACAAAGGTAAATTTGGTCCGATAAAAGCCAACCTGAGTTATGCGCACCAGTCAGATATTGGTGACAACCAGTATGACTATAGTGCTAATTATTACCTGGCAGAGCTTGGCGCTGATCTGGGTCCAGTTGCGGCAAAACTCGGTTATGAAGTTTTGGGTTCCGACAATGACGTTGGTTTTAAAACCCCGCTGGCAACCTTGCACAAGTTCCAGGGTTTCACTGATAAATTCCTGGGAACCCCCGCTGACGGTGTCGAAGATCTGTATGTTGGCGGTTCTATGAAAGTGGCCGGTGGCAAGCTGGGCTTGACCTATCACAACTTTGAAGCAGCCGAGGGCTCCGTTAGTTACGGTGATGAGTGGAACCTGAGCTACGGGCACAAAATCACCGATGACATTTCTGCACTCGTTAAGTACGCAACTTATCGTGCTGATGAGTACAGCACTGACACCGACAAGCTTTGGATCATGGTAACCGCTAATTTCTAAGCGGCTGAAAGAACTCCTTAGCGAGGCCCCCGGCTTCGGCCGGGGTTTTCCCCGCACCTTGAACCTGTTTTTATAATTTATAAATTTTAATCGACTGAAGCTCCACGTTTTGATGTCTCCCCGAGGAGCATCAGTTCGAGCACCAAGGGAGTACCACCTTTGCCCCAAGCATAAATTAACCAGCTTGATACACTGACATCAGTTTAAACACCGAGTCCCGCTACCTAAACCGCGTCGTTTTTTATTGACGTTGCAAGGTGTCGGGACCGTGGCCGTACCGGCCACCAGGGTCTAGCGGGAAACTGCGCGGCCTCCCGACATTGGAAAGGCGTTTAATGTTACAAGACAATTTTGGCCGTAGGTTTTACTACCTGCGCCTGTCCGTGACGGACATCTGCAATTACCGCTGCAACTACTGTCTGCCCGAGGGCATCGGTTGCGGACGTTCCCTGGAAGGGGAAAATCCTCTCTCAGTCGCTGAGGTGGGCACATTAGTGCGCGCTTTCGCTTCACTGGGTACGGAAAAGGTACGCCTTACTGGCGGAGAGCCCTCCCTGCGCAAAGACCTGGTGCCGCTGCTCGAAGCCGTGCGCGCCAGCGATAAGATTCGCCGCTTAGCCATCACCACCAATGGTTACCGCCTGCCCAGTCAGATTGACGACTGGCACCGCGCCGGCTTGGATCAGGTGAATGTCAGTATCGACAGCCTCGACCCGGCTCAATTCCACCATATCACCGGCCACAATCGCCTGGATAAAGCCTTAGCAGGCCTGGATCGCGCCTTGGCCTTGGGTATCGATACCAAGGTCAATGCAGTGCTGATGCGCCAGTACAACCTGGCCGAGCTGGATAACTTCCTCGCCTGGGTTCGCGAGACTCCGGTGACCCTGCGCTTTATTGAATTGATGCGCACCGGCGATAACCGCGAGTTCTTCGCCAGCAACCATGTCTCCGGTGGCGATATAGAAACCCTGTTGCTGCGGGAAGGTTGGGAGCAGGTGATCCGCACCCGCGATGCCGGTCCGGCGCGGGAGTATTTCCACCCGGATTACGCCGGTCGTATCGGCCTGATTACCCCTTACGGCAAAGACTTCTGTGCAAGCTGCAACCGCCTGCGGGTATCGGCCCAGGGCAAGTTGCACTTATGCCTGTTTGCGGACCAGGGCTTTGATATGCGCGAAATCATCGCCGATGGCGATAGCGAGGCGCTGGCGGCCCATATCCGCGAGTTGATTGTGGATAAGACCGCAGGCCACCAGCTGCACGAAGGTTTTACCGGCGCTACCCGCAATCTGGCGATGCTGGGGGGCTAGGGTTATGGCCAGGGCTCTTGTTAGTAAGTCGACAATCGGCGTGGTGCTGGCCGGCGGCCGCTCCAGCCGGATGGGCCGTGATAAGGCATTGCTGGTCCACCCCCAACAGGGCAATTTCTTGCAGCATGCCGAGGCCTTACTGAGTGAGCTTCCGCTGGCAAAAGTCGTCACCAGCGGCGCCCGTCCCGGAGCGATTGAAGACCTGGTGCCAGAGCGTGGCCCACTGGGCGGCCTTTATTCGGTAGCCCTGGCAACCGGTGCCGATGCGGCCCTGGTGATCCCGGTAGATATGCCCCTGCTTGGGCGGGAGCACCTCGCAGAGTTATTGGCAGAGGGGCAGGCAAGTGGCCGGCCCTGTTATTTTGAAAACTTCTTTTTTCCCCTGTGGCTGCCTTTAAATGGCGACTGCCTGGATTATTTGCGCCGTGCCGTTGAGGGCTGTGCGCGCAATTCGGTCGGCGCGCTGCTGCGTCACCTGGGGGCCAAATCCATACCCATAAAAAGTGCCGGCGATTGGCATCGCAATATCAATACGCCGGCAGATTATCTCGGTTTGAGTACGCCGGATAAAACTCCAGAAAACAGTTTTTTGAGAGACCACTGATTATGTCCGCACACGCTAGCAAAGAATTTGTACCGCTCAATATCGCGGTACTTACCGTATCCGATACCCGCAACGAGCAGACTGATACCTCTGGCCAGTATCTGGTGGAAGCCCTCAAAACTGCCGGCCATCAGCTCGCAGATAAGCGCATTACCCCGGACGATGTTTACCAGATGCGCGCGGTGGTCTCCGCCTGGATTGCCGATCCCAAAGTGCAGGTGGTATTGGTGACCGGTGGTACTGGTTTTACCGATCGCGACTCCACGCCGGAAGCCCTGAGCCCTCTGTTCGACAAAACCGTCGACGGCTTCGGCGAGCTGTTCCGCCATATTTCCCTTGGGGATATCGGCAGCTCTACCGTGCAATCCCGCGCGCTCGCCGGCCTGGCTAATCGCACGCTGATATGTTGTATGCCCGGTTCCACCGGAGCCTGTCGCACTGCTTGGGAAGGCATATTGCTGGAGCAGCTGGATGCCCGCCACAAGCCCTGTAACTTTATCCCCCATGTGCGCTTTGCCAGCGCGCCCTGCGAGAGCCGGGGGTAATTTGTGAGCCAGTTAACCCATTTAAACCAGCGTGGCGAAGCCAGCATGGTGGATGTTACCGAGAAGGACATCACTGACCGCAGTGCCCTGGCTGAGAGTAGTATCAGTATGAGTGCAGAGGCTTTTGCACTGCTGAGCCAAGGGGCGCACAAAAAAGGCGATGTGCTTTCTGTAGCTCGTATCGCCGGCATCCAGGCCGCGAAGAAAACCTCGGATTTAATTCCCCTGTGCCATCCGCTAGCGTTGACCAAAGTAGCGGTGGATTTCGAATTACAGCCGGAAAAGCACAGTGTGCATATCACCGCTTTCTGCCGCTTGGCCGGTCGCACCGGAGTAGAGATGGAAGCGTTAACCGCAGCTTCGGTAGCGGCGCTGACCATTTACGATATGTGCAAAGCCGTGGACCCGGCGATGGAAATCGGCCCGACCCGCCTGCTGCAAAAAACCGGCGGTAAGCGCGGCCACTGGCGCGGCGATGCTGCGGACAAGGCGTAAAAATTTCAGAGGTGTAAAGCGATGGTAAAGGTTCTGTTTTTCGCGCGTCTGCGCCAGCAATTGGGCATGGGCGAGACTACCCTGGAGGACTTTTCCGGCAGTCTCAGCGAGTTGCGCAAAACCCTATGTGAACAGCGCCCGGATTGGAGCCCGCACCTGCAAAGGGATGATATTCGTATGGCCCTGAACCAGGAGCTAGCAGAAACCGGAGCCCAGGTGAAGGCTGGGGATGAAGTTGCATTTTTCCCGCCGGTTACCGGCGGTTAGTGGTGCCAATATGAAAGCCGTTGATCGTATTGAAGTCTGTGAAACGCCCCTCGACGTAGCGGCTGAATATACTGCGCTGCAGGGCAACAGTGGTGATGGTGCCTGCGTTCTGTTTGTGGGTTCGGTGCGGGACTTCAATGCGGGTAGTGATGTCTGCGGCCTGGCCCTGGAACACTATCCGGGAATGACGGAAAAAAGCCTGCAACGGATTATCAATGATGCCCGCGATCGCTGGTCCCTGGGGCGTGTGACTATCGTCCACCGGGTTGGCCCCATGCAGATCAATGATGAGATTGTTTTTGTCGGCGTTACCAGCCCCCACCGCCAAGCCGCCTTTGCCGCCTGCCAATACATCATGGATCGCCTCAAAACTGAGGCGCCTTTCTGGAAGCGCGAAGCGGTTGCGGATGAGTCCGGTAAGCCTTCAGAGCGCTGGGTCGAAGCTCGGGCCAGTGATGCTGCGGAGATGGAAAAGTGGTCCGCCGGCTGAGCCTGCTGCTATCCGCTTTACTGGTGGCCATCGCGCTACCGGTAAATGCGGATAACTGCATCTTGCGGGTGGCGGTAGCGTCCAGCTTTCGCCCGGCACTGGAAGAGGTACTGCCGGAATTTGAGCGTCGCCATGCCTGTGTGGTGCAAATCAGCAGTGGCAGCTCAGGGGTGCTCTACCAACAAATAGCGCACCGCGCGCCCTTCGATTTATTCCTGTCTGCCGATCGTGAGCGACCTGAACTGTTGGAAAAGCAGGGTGGGGCACTGGGCAACAGTCGCCAGACTTACGCCCTGGGTTTACTGGCTCTCTGGCACCCAAAATCGGAATCCAATATCAAGCAGCTACTGCAAACCTGGCCCGATAAAATTGTATTAGCCGATCCGAAAGTAGCGCCTTTCGGCAGTGCCGCACGGCAAGCGCTGCAAAGCCTGGATTTGTGGAAGAAAAAACAAACTCAATTAGCCCGGGCTCACAATGCCGGCCAAGCCTATTTAATGCTGGATTCCGGCAATGCGCAGCTGGGCTTTGTCGCCGCCAGCCAGATGCAAGCAGCCGGCCGCGATAACTACTGGTTGCTGCCGCAGCGTTTGTACAAACCCATTGAACAGCAGCTGCTGATTCCCACCCAGAGCCGTCGGCCTAAAGAGGCGCAGTCCCTCGCTGACTATTTGCGTTCAGCGGAAGTGCAGGTGCAACTACAGCACTTGGGTTACGGTGTTTTGCCAACTCAATATCGAAGTAGAGATGGAGGGAGTGGTTTATGAATATCGCCGCTGCCGACTGGCAGGCCCTGTGGCTAACTTTAAAATTGGCCGGCTTAACTACCTTGCTCCTGTTTATTATCGGCGTGCCCTTGGCCTGGAAATTGAGCCAATGGCAGAGCCGCTGGCGCCATGGCATAGAGGTATTAATTACCCTACCGCTGGTACTGCCACCCACGGTGTTGGGTTTTTATTTACTGCTTTTATTTTCCCCTAACTATGCTCCCGGGCAGTGGCTGTCACAACTTTTTGATGGCCCTTTGGTGTTTTCCTTTACCGGCCTGGTATTTGCGTCAGTAATTTATTCCCTACCGTTTATGGTGCAGCCGCTGCTAGCCGCGTTTAATGCCAATGGTCAGCGTTTGACCCAGGCTGCCGCAGCACTGGGTATACCGCCCTGGGCGGCACTATTAAAAGTTCTTTTGCCGGCGAGTCGCGCCGCTATTGTGAGTGCCTGCGCTTTAACCTTTGCCCATACCCTGGGTGAGTTCGGGGTAGTGCTGATGATTGGTGGCTCTATTCCCGGTGAGACCCAGGTGGTTTCTATTGCTCTTTATCAACATGTGGAGGCGATGGAATACGGTGCGGCGCACCGGCTGGCTTTGATGTTGATGGGAATTACTACGGTACTGCTACTCGCTGCCCGTTGGCTGGGACATAGTTTGGCCCCGCGCGGATCAAACAACGAGCAGGCTAAACCGGTAATGGGGGTGCTGGGCTAATGGAAATCACCTTACCCCTTGTCGGTACTGCGTCTACCACTTCTGATTCCACCGGACTGAGTGTTTCAGGGCTGGTGACTCCGCTTAACGCTGCGATTCCCTGGCAATTAGAGCTGCCAGCCTCTGGAGTTTTTGGTCTTACCGGTCCCTCCGGCAGCGGCAAGAGCACATTACTGGCTGCTTTGGCTGGCCAGCGCCACTGCCGTGGCAATATCACTTTTGCCAATACGGTTTGGCAGCGCGGACGCCGCGCCCTGGCTACCCACAAAAGGACGCTTTCTTTGGGCTTTCAGGACAGCCGCCTGTTTGCCGGCCAGTCAGTGGCAGATAACCTGGCACTGGCCCGCCGTTACAGCCGCAGGCCACTGCCCGAGGAAGAGTGTGATCGGCTGCTAAAGGCTTTTGGTATTGAACTGCTACTCCATCAGCCGGTAGAGCTATTGTCTGGCGGAGAATCGCAGCGTGTGGCTGTATTACGCCAGCTTTTTAACAACGCGCCGCTGCAATTATTTGATGAGCCGCTTTCAGCGGTTGACCGCGCCCAAGTACTGCGGCGCCTATTGCCGACCCTACGGGATTTCTGGGCTCGATATCCGGCGCTGGTAATCTGGACCAGTCACGACTTTGATGAAATCCAGTTGCTGGCCCAGCGCTGCTTGTGGATGGATTCTGCCAATTTGTCCGCGCCACTTCCCTTACCTGAAGTTGCCCAGCGCCTGGATAACCACGGCGTAGGGGATAGCTGCCGCAGCCGGATTGAAGCGCGAGTGGAATCCCTAAACAATGGTCTGCTGACTTTGGATTTAGGGGGGATTTCTATCTTTGCAGATAGGGTGGCAGGCCATTATCGCAAAGGCGATACCGCAGCTTTTCTGCTGGAAGCTGGAGATATTAGCCTCAGTGTAGAGAAGCCGGGCTTGTCCAGTATCCTCAATTGCCTGCCGGTAACTTTAGTTGCTAAGCAGAACCTTACCGACGGCCGCATTCGTTTACAGTTAGCCGCTGCTGATCAGGTGTTCTACGCAGATATTTCCCGTCTCTCCTGCGAGCGCCTAGAACTGCGTGAAGGCACTACCTACTTTGCCCAGTTTAAGGCCGGTAGTCTTGCCGGTTTGTAGGTAGTTCCAGGGCAATTTCTGAAAGTGCATTGCTTCGATCCCTAAAACCCCAGCAATTTTTTTGCTAAGTTTGAACACCAGCTAACTTAGTGGTGCTCCTATGGGCGTTGTGTTGGGAATTTCCCTCTTTAACGAGGGCGATAAGTTTTACCGGGAAAAAGCACAGGTCGAGGGCTTACCTGTAGCGAAAGCCGTGACCATTGAGGATCTACACCCAGTACTTACTCGTTGCATAGAAGAAGGCGGGCACAACTATCGAGTAAGCCGCCTGGAATCGGGTGAGCTGGAAATTGCCGAGCTACTTGAGGATTGTGAGCCCTACCGGATCGATACTTTCCGCTATCAGCTTCGCCGAAAGGGCGACGCTATCGTTATCCGCTCTACTTACAAAGACGATGCCTTGTACTTTCATTTGGCTTGCCGCGCAGCCAGTGGGCAGAGAGTTAAGATAGATTTCCACGGCGAGCACCCGTTTTATAACTATGACTCCATAGCGGAATACCAGGGTGGTAACTACCATCTGGCCAATTTCTTTGACCTTCAATATTTGCCCGGTTATATCGAAGAGCACTGCCGGCGATTTATTCACTGCCCGGAGTACTGGTCTTTTACCTTCTTTATCCCGTATTTGGGCAAGGTAGAGCTGAATAACCACACTTCCGATCCAGAACAGCCTCTCTACCACCTCGATTTCTATTGCCCGGAGCGCAAGCTAAAAATCTTCCAGTCGGCGCTTGAGAGAGAAGGCTCTTACTATTTTCGTGACGCTATCTCGGCAGAAAAGCTGGTGCAATTACTTGAAGATATGGCGACAGAACTGCTGCCAGAGCTGCAAGAAGCGGGTGTTAAGTCTTGCTTGAGCTGCTTTGAAGCTATCCATCAAGCCTACAGTGAAATTGAGAGCACCATTGAGACGGATGACAGTCTTGCCTCAGTTGCGGAGGATCTTGTTGGGTACCAACAGAGTATCTGCGGCAGACCTGTCCAATACGAAGTCACTGAAAATGCAGATGGGTCTATTACTGTGCAGGCCTACTATTTTCAGCCGCCCATAGGTTACAACTATACGATTAGTGCTGAGGATATCGCAGGGTGCCATATCTATTTGGATAAGCTGCACGATTTAGATTTTTATGAGCAGATGTGTATAGCTATTGCCAGGCATCTATGCCCGACGATGCCAACCGTTGAAGACTTGGATGAAGTGACGATCTACTATCGCAGGGACACCGATAGACAGCTGATTTCCAGCCTGCTTGAAGGTTCGGATATAACGCCGATATTGGTTCAGGTGAAATAAAAAAGGGGAGGTTAAACCTCCCCGCAACTGCGGTTTCCCGCCCGTGAGACCAAATTATGGATTGTAGAATTCGCCGTTCTTGCGCAGGTAGAACCAGTAGTTAACCACCAGGCAAACCGCGTAGAAGATAGCAATGCCTGCCAGAGCGTATTCCGGGGTGGTGGCTTTGATCTGCTCGCCGAAGACCTTGGGAATATAGAAGGCACCGTAGGCGGCAACTGCTGAAGTCCATCCCAATACCGGGCCTGCCTGCTCTTTCGGGAACACCATGGCGATGGTGCGGAAGGTAGAGCCATTGCCGATACCGGTAGCGGCGAACAGCACCAGGAACAGCAGGAAGAAGGGCAGGAAGAACTCTTCCGGAGTGGCTGAGCCGTAGGCGGCCTTCATGTAGTAAGCCACACCCAGGGCACTACCCACCATGATTGCAGCACAGATTTGGGTAACCAGGGCTCCGCCGATGCGGTCGGAGATCCAACCACCTACCGGGCGAATCAGGGCGCCGATAAACGGACCCATCCAGGCGTACATCAGGGCGCTGGGGCCATTGTTGTTGATGGTATCGTGAGTCATAACCCCGTCCACCATCACGTGGCTGTATCCGAAGATCACCTTGATAGCCAGGGGGAAGGCCGCTGCGAAACCGATAAAGCTGCCGAAGGTCATGGTGTAAATGACACTCATCACCCAGGTGTGCTTGTTGTTGAAGATACGGTACTGACGCTGCAAGCTGGTTTTAATCTCACCGGGCAGCAGCTTCAAGCCGAACACGGTAGCGGCGATTACCAGTACCAGAACGATTTCCTTGGGCACACCCCAGCCTGAACCGTTAGCCGCTTCGGGAAGCAACAGCCACAGACCTGTGATTGCGGTGAAGAGGCCGATTCCCAACATCATGGTCATCTTCAACATCGCGCCGATAGAGCTGCCCACATCCGGGGTGACTTCGTCGGTGCGCAGGTTGTTCATACCGAACCAACCTACAAAGGCCAGTGGAATCAGGAACAGCAGCCATACAAAACCGGCATTTTGAATCCACGCTTCAGAACCGGCTGGTACTTTGCCAATCAGGGAGCCAGAGCTGCTCACCAGGGTCATGGGATCGCCGCCGGCAGCGCCGAAGGCACCGAAGGTCATAAACAGCGGTACCAGGATCTGCATGGTGGTAACACCGAAGTTACCTAAGCCTGCATTCAGGCCAAGTGCCAACCCTTGTTTTTCCTTGGGGAAAAAGAAGCTGATATTGGACATGGAAGAGGCGAAGTTACCACCGCCGATACCAGACAGCAGAGCTAGCAACTGGAATACCCACAGTGGGGTCTCAGGATTTTGCAAGGCGATACCCGTGCCCAGGGCAGGGACCATCAATAGGGCCGTGGTAAAGACAATGGTGTTGCGCCCACCGAACAATCGAATAAAGAAACTACTGGGTATTCGAAGGGTGGCGCCGGTGAGGCCGGCAATTGCCATCAGGGTAAACAGATCGGCTTTGGCAATGGGGAAGCCAAGGTTGAGCATTTGAACGGTAATAATGCCCCAGTAGAGCCACACGGCGAAGCCGCACAGCAAACTGGGAATGGATATCCACAAATTCCGGTTTGCGATTTTTTTGCCCTTGGACTGCCAGAACTTGCTGTCCTCTGGGGCCCACTCGTAGATGTCAGACACGGCGGCCACTCCTCCTCGAAATGATTCGTCCGGCCACTATGGGCCGGGGCTTATCCCTGCTCAATTACCAACAGTAAGTAACCCCTTTGCCCCCGCGCGTAATAGCTACCCATTTGGGGGTAAGCGCAGGCACTGAGCCCTGTGTTAAAGTCACTGTTCAGAATTAGTACAACTTACAGCAATGAAGCAGGACACCCCATGACTTCTTCTGCCACGGTAATGATGGTTGATGACCATCCTCTGTTTCGTAAAGGTCTCAAGCAATTGTTTGCTATGGAGCCCAGCCTGGAGTTGGTAGCCGAGGCCAGTAGCGGGGAGGAAGCGCTGGAGCTGGCCAAACAGCACGAGCCGGACCTTATTCTATTGGACCTGAATATGCGCGGTATGGATGGGCTGGATACCTTGCGGGCAATGCGTGCAGCCGATGTAGCCTCACGTATCGTGATACTCACTGTTTCCGATAACAACGCGGACGTAGTTTCCTGTATTCGTGCCGGTGCCGATGGTTACCTGCTCAAGGATATGGAACCGGAAGATATTCTCGATCAGGTTATCCAGGCCACACACGGCAAGCTCGCTATCAGCCAGCGCCTTACCGAGATCCTCGCCTCCGCTCTGCGCAAGCCGGACAATTCCGGTGCGGATACCCTGTCGACGCTCACCAGTCGCGAATACCAGATCTTGCAATTGATCGCCGATGGCCTCAGTAACAAGTTAATCGCCCGTGAATTGGATATCAGTGATGCCACTGTAAAGGTTCACGTTAAACACTTATTGAAAAAGTTGGGTATGCGCTCCCGCGTGGAAGCCGCTGTGTGGATGGTTAATCAAAAGCGACCGGAATCGCAAAACCGCAGCCACTGATTTTTCCCAACTACAAAGGAATGACGTAAGAGATATTGTCCATGCCCACTATCGACTGCTGTAGCCAACCGGGCCTGATGCCCATCGAAAGCGCCCGCGAAAAACTTCTTGAGGCACTGAGCCCAATCAGTGGCACTGAGACTTTGCCCCTGGCACAAGCCGCCGGTCGAGTATTGGCTGAGGATGTTATCTCCACAGTAAACCTACCGCCCTGCGACAATTCCGCAATGGACGGTTACGCCCTGCGCTTTGAAGACCTGGCCAGTGGCTTGCCGCTGGAACTGATCGGCAAATCTTTTGCCGGTGCACCTTTTGACGGTGTGGTGAACCCCGGCACTTGCGTGCGCATTATGACGGGAGCCGCAGTACCGGCCGGTGCAGATACGGTAGTGATGCAGGAAAATGTCGATGCCCAGGGGGAGTCGATACGAATAAATTGTGAAGTTCGCGCTGGCGACCATGTTCGCCGCTGCGGTGAAGACGTGGCTGAAGGAGCTAGCCTGCTCAAGGACGGAGAGAGCATCAGCGTTCCACATATTGCCCTGCTCGCCGCTGCCGGTGTGGGCACAGTGACTGTAGTGCGCAAACCGGTAATCGCACTTTTCTCCACCGGCGATGAATTGCGCCAGCCTGGCGAAGCCCTGGGTAAGGGCGATATCTACGATAGCAATCGCATTGCCCTGTTATCAGCCCTGGACCAGCTGGACCTGGATATTTTGGATTTGGGTATATTGCCCGATAACAAACAGGCTATTACCAATGCCTTGCAGCGTGCTTCCGAAGAGGCCGATGCTATTATCACCTCCGGTGGAGTCTCCGTTGGCGAAGCGGATTACACCCGTGAAGTGTTGGAAGAACTGGGAGAGATCGGCTTCTGGAAAGTGGCGATGAAGCCCGGCAAACCTTTTGCATTTGGTTTCCTACAGGGAACGCCCTTCTTCGGCCTACCCGGCAACCCGGTTTCCGCCCTGGTAACTTTCTACCAACTGGCCGTCCCCGCCCTGAGTGTGATGAAAGGCGATCAGTGGACTGGCCCGCAGACCTTGCAGGCAAAACTGTTAAAACCCCTGAAGAAAAAGCCCGGCCGTACCGATTTCCAGCGGGGTGTATATCGCAGTGATGAAAACGGGATATTGGTAGTAGAACCGGTTGGTACCCAGGGGAGCCATATTCTTTCCGGTCTGGCTGCTGCTAACTGCTTTATCGTTTTAGCGCGAGAGAGTGGTAGTGTAGAGGCTGGGGAGCAGGTGGTGATTGAGCCTTTGAGGGTGCCGTTGGGTTGAGTAAATATACAGAGTGAAGTTAAGCTGCTTGAACAGTTGAGGCTGATCTTGAAAGAGGTAAAGCTAAGCATCCCATAATTATTTTAAATATTAAGTAATTATGGGATATATCATTTCCTGATGAAATTCAATTGGCAGTAGTAAATAGTATTGCGTAATAGGTCCCAGGCTATGTAAAGTAATTAGACTGAATAATTTCTAATACTGTTCTCGAAAATTTTCAGCAATATCCTCTAGTTTTGCCATCAAATTATTGTCTCTATCTGTATTTATTACTTCTTCAGGTTTTCTTGGATCAAAATGCTTTATTATCCCAATAAGGAGATAAGTATTCGGTTCCATAAAACCAGGGCAGTAGGCCAGAACATAACCACTAGTACGGCGGTACTGTAATAGTCTCACAGGAAAGCCTTGCTCTTTATAATGGAGATGCATCAGTTCTAAGGAAGAGCGCCTAAATGTGCGATCATAAGGTACATCACGGCCAAAGGAACGGGGAAGCATCCCTTCCTCCCCTTTATATGATTTAAACTCCGCAACTAGTGCCTTTCTCTTTTGTTCATCCATGGACTCGCGTAACCAAGTATGGGTGAAGACTCTAATTTCTTTCACCAGCCAGTATCCTTTTTGGGTTGACGTAGCCTTGCGTGCTGGGTTGTTTTCTGTGCTATTTTCTTCAATTCACTTTCTTGAATTTCGAAATTTCGAGTACTTGGCTCGATAATCTCTTCTGAGAACTCAGTAGATTGAAAATTTAGGTTTCGACCTTCGATATGTCTTGAGTCTTTATTCATTACTCTTCCTCAAAACCTCCTATATCTTTTGGCTTCGAATCTTTCAGTTTCTTCGCCATTTTACGAGTCACTTTTTCCATGTCCATTGCATCTCCCGTCGCTTGGGGAGGTAAATCTTTCATTTTCATGGTTCCACGCTGGGCGACTTCACAGAACTCAGTCATGTCTTCAAACAGTTGACTGGGTACAGCATAAAACTGGACTTTATTATCTGAAGTCACCGCTATGGCGTCACCTTCTGCTTCGTGTAATGCGGCACTTGGATTAGTTTTGAACTCGCTTAAAGGCATAGTGCGACCGAATTTTACTTTCCGATGCATAATGCTCCTCTCTGATTTACAAAATTGTTGCTTTATATAAATCTAAGTATGAGGCTAACTTAAGGACTAAGCCAGCTATGAAACCTCTTTAATTTGATAAGGTTCCTTTTCTCATTATATAGAGATGACCGATTCCTCATCAGCATTAATATAAAGAGAAAATATTTACGGTTGTGTTTTAAGTAGGTCGTTTCTCCCTGTGGGTAGGCGAATCTTTAGCCGCTGAGTTACTTCCAAGTTGAATCTGTGCTCAAGTAGATTCTGAGGTACGTGAATATAAATAGGATCTACTGCATAGAATATTGTGAATTAGAGGGTTGGTTATATATTAAAAAATTCACTTATGCGAGTGGTGTGGGGGAGGATTAGCTTCGCCCTTTGGGCTCGCTGCTCTACGGCAGCTTTGTCGCCTCCGAGTCGAACCTGAGTTCGAACGAAGCCTGAGGGTTAGCCATATACAAAGAGGCCCGCATGAGTGGGTGGTGTGCGGGAGGATTAGCTTCGCCCTTTGGGCTCGCTGCTCTACGGCAGCTTTGCTGCCTCCGAGTCGAACCTGAGTTCGAACAAAGCCCTGGGAGTTAGCCATATATAAAAAAAGCCCGCATCAGCGGGCTTTTTTTATATATGGCCCGCCCGAGAGGATTCGAACCTCTGACCTTCGCCTCCGGAGGGCGACGCTCTATCCAGCTGAGCTACGGGCGGTTTAATTGGCTATCTGTGCCAATGGGAGGCGGATTATACAGAAGCTGGGGGGCGGGTTAAAGGACATTCTGTTGGCTTATATAGTCTTTGGCAGGTGGCGATGCAGTGCTTATAATGCGCGGCGTAGGAGTTTGCGACGATATTTTGAACGTTTGTGGGCCAACTCACTTCGGTCCTTTTGGGGGAATATGATGAAGCGTATTTTGGGTATTGTGGCGGCATTGGCCGTCAGTGCGGCTACGGCAGTGGCCCAGCAGTCTGTTGATGAAGAAATCGCAGAGCGAATTGCTCCGGCAGGTGAAACCTGCATGAAAGGTGAAGAGTGTGCAGCGGCAGTAGCGGCAGCTCCTGAGGGTGCTAGCGGCGGCGCTGCTCGCAGTGGTCAGGATATCTACAACGCAAGCTGCCAGACTTGTCACGCAATGGGTGTTGCAGGTGCGCCTAAATTCGGTGATGCCGCAGCTTGGGCACCCCGTATCGCCAAGGGCATGGATACTCTCTACAACAATGCCATCAATGGTATCAATGCTATGCCGGCCAAAGGCCTGTGTATGGATTGTAGCGATGACGAGATCAAAGCTGCTGTGAATTACATGGTGGATAACAGTAAGTAAGCTGTTTCACTATTGGATAAAGGCCGCTCTTTGAGTGGCCTTTTTTATTTGTGGATAATTATTGATATTCATTCTCACTATCTAGGTGCTGCTGATTCGCCGTCAGTGAGTGTTCCTGGGCTGAATTAATAGGGCACCATGGATTTACTGTTGTTTACTGTAAAAATTTTTGGGATCGTAGGTTTACAAGAATGTTGAGAAACACTAGGCGGGCTTTAAATGAATCAGGTTTACACAGTAAAAACTAAGACTGGAACTGTTCAGGTCCAAGATAAGGAAGTATTAGGACGTATTGTGAAGGTTGCGACTCCAGCCGAAGTTAAAAGGGCAACCGAGAAGGTACTGGTTAAGTATCGTAAAACGCTAGAGGCACTAAAAAGCCGATAAGATACCTGAGATTCCTTTGAGCAGCTTCGTGACACCTTTGCGGGTCGTTAAGTTGTGGAAGGGAAAGGCCGCAGAAGGGCGGCCCTGGGATATTGGGTACTTGTGTCGTAGGTACAATAGTTTTAACTAATCAAACATACTCAACAAAGACCCCAGAGTTTCCTCCCCCTTCGCCTGATTCTGCTCCGGCGTTGTCTTACCAAATCCTTCTAATAACACATCCTCTTCCGGCAGCTCGTCGATAAAGCGGCTGGGTGTGGTGTCCTGGGTTTCGCCGAACTGTTTGCGCTTGCCCGCCAGGGTCATGGTGAGGGTGCGCTGGGCGCGGGTAATGCCTACGTAAGTGAGGCGGCGCTCTTCTTCGATATTGTCGTCTTCAATACTGTTGCGGTGGGGAAGTAAGTTCTCTTCCATACCGATCATAAACACATGGGGGAATTCCAGGCCCTTGGCGGCGTGCAGGGTCATAAGGCTGACCTTATCGGTGGCTTCCTCTTCTTCCTGGCGCTCCAGCATATCCCGCAGGATCAGTTTGGAGATGGCCTGTTCCAGGCGAATATCCTGCTCCAGCTCATCGTCGGTGCCCTCCATAATCTTGTTGAGGCTCTCCAGCAGCCAATACACATTTTCCATGCGCTTCTCGGCCACCTTCTCGCTGCTGGCGTTTTGCGAGAGCCAACCGGCGTAGTCGATATCTTCCAGCATTTCACGCAGGGCGCCATTGGCTGTGGTATCGCGACAGTTGCGCTGTACCCCTTCGAGCCACAGGGCGAAGCGATTCAGGCGCTCGTAGCCCTGCTCGTTGATATGCTCCTTAAAGCCAAGTTCCGAGCAGGCTTTGAACATGGAAATCTCGCGGCCCTTGGCGTAGTTGCCCAAGGCTTCCAGGCTGCTGGTACCTATTTGGCGACGCGGGGTATTGATAATGCGCAGGAACGCGTTGTCATCATCCGGATTTACCAACAGGCGCAGGTAAGCCATCACGTCCTTGATTTCAGCGCGGGCGAAGAAGGAAGTACCGCCGGACATCTGGTAGGGAACCTGGTGCTCCTGCAATTTCATTTCGATCAGGCGCGCTTGATGGTTGCCGCGATAGAGCACGGCAAAATCCATAAACTTGCAGCCGCGACGGCTCTTTTGCAGAAAAATCTCGTTGGCGACCCGCTCCGCTTCCTCGTTTTCATTGGCCACCTTGAGCACGCGGATCTCCTCACCCAGGCCGCGATCGGACCACAATGCTTTGTCGAATTCGTGAGGATTGTGGGCGATCAGGTGGTTGGCCACTTTGAGGATGCGGCTGGTGGAGCGGTAGTTCTGCTCCAGTTTGATCAGGCGAAGGTTGGGGAAGTCGGTCTTCAGCGCACTCATGTTCTCCGGGCGCGCGCCGCGCCAGGCGTAGATAGACTGGTCATCGTCTCCCACCACTGTGAGGCCGCCGCGCCCGCCCACTAGCAGCTTCACCAGCAGGTACTGGGAGTTGTTGGTGTCCTGATATTCGTCCACCAGCAGGTAACGAATCTTTTTGCGCCAGCGTTGCAGCAACTCTGGATCTTTGTCGAACAACTGTACCGGCAGCAGGATCAGGTCGTCGAAGTCGACGGCATTGTAGGCTTTGAGGGCTTCACAGTAGCGATCGTAGGCAACCGCGATGGCCTGCTCACCGGGGCTCTGTGCCTGCTCAAGGGCGCGGCGCGGGGTGAGCATATCGTTCTTCCAGTTGGAGATCTGGTTCTGTACCCGATCCAACAGGTCTGTATCCAGGTCGCCATCCCTGAGCATCAGCTCCTTGATCAGGGCGCGGGCGTCTTCCGCATCGAAGATGGAGAAACCGGGCTTAAAGCCGGCGGCGCGGTATTCCTTGCGCAGGATATTCAGCCCAAGGTTGTGAAAGGTGGATACGGTGAGACCGTGACTCGCCTTGGAGCGCTTGCCATCCGGGCCCGCCAGCAGTTTGCTGACCCGCTCTTTCATCTCCCGTGCCGCCTTGTTGGTGAAGGTGAGGGCGGCGATATTGCGCGCGGCGTAGCCACACTGCTCGATCAGGTAGGCGATCTTGCGGGTGATTACGCTGGTCTTGCCGGAGCCGGCACCGGCCAGTACCAGGCAGGGGCCATCGACATACTTCACGGCTTCGGATTGGCGGGGATTGAGCTGGGTCATAGATGGGGCTGCATCTTCGCGTCGCGGAAAAGCGGGAGATTCTAGCAGTCTTGGCTCGAATCATCCCAGTACCAGTGCGAACCACCGGCCACACGTATACTTTGCCCTTGGGATTGGCTATAACTGCGCCTTACTCCCTGCTTGTGTAACCCCATGCAACAACCCATCGCCGGCTACCACCTGGATGAAGAGAATCACTGGGTGGCGGAGCTCGCCTGTGGCCACTTCCAACATGTACGCCACAACCCTCCCTGGACCAACCGGCCCTGGGTGATTACTGAACAAGGGCGCGAGTCCATGCTGGGATTCCAGCTCAATTGCAAGAAATGCGATGAGGGTGCACCGCCCGATACGCTCGAAAAGGTTGTATAGCCATGACAAAACTCTGGGTCGATGCCGACGCCTGCCCGGTCGCCATCAAGGAAATCCTGTTTCGCGCCGCTGAGCGCACAGCCACAGAACTGACACTGGTTGCTAACCAAGCGGTGCGGGTGCCGCCGTCGCGCTATATCCGCTCCGTGCAAGTGACAGCCGGTTTTGATGTGGCGGATAACGAGATTGTACAGCGCTGTGAGGCGGGGGATCTGGTTATTACCAGCGATATCCCCCTGGCGGCAGAGGTGATCGACAAGGGTGCTGAAGCCCTTAACCCCCGTGGGGAGCGCTATACCAAAGCCAATATCCGCGCGCGTCTGAATATGAGGGACTTTATGGATACCCTGCGCTCCAGCGGCGTGCATACCGGCGGACCACCGGCCCTTAGCCAGGCGGATCGCAAAGCTTTTGCCGATCAGTTAGATCGATGGCTGGCAAAGAGTCGCAAGTAACTTTAAGGAGAATTGCCGTGGAGAACTTGAGACTGAAGCCAATGGAAGAGTGGCAATTCCCAACATTGATGTCCTGGCTGCCTGACAGGGAGCAGTGCCAACAGTGGGGTGGTCCTGACTTCAGGTTTCCCTTTGAGGGGAGGTCCTTCTTGGAGGATTGTCGTTGGCCGGAGTTGCCCAGCTACGCGCTTCAGGATAGCAGCGGTGACGTGCTGGCTTTTGGGCAGTATTACCAACACCTGGGCCGCTGCCACCTAAGTCGCTTAATTGTCTCGCCTAATCATCGCGGAGCCGGATTAGGGCGTTCGCTGGTAGTACAGCTTGCGCAAACAGGAGCCAGAGCCCTGGATGCAATCGAGTGCTCTTTATTTGTCCTGCGTACTAATCTAGCGGCACGGACTCTCTACCAGAAATTGGGCTTTGAGGAAGCGGCTTACCCAGGGCAGCGAAAATGGCTGGATCAGTGCGATTTTATGGTCGCACCGTCTGTAGATTTTCAGCAGAAAAAAAATATTGAATAGCGAATATTCCATGCCTGAATTAATACAACCCACGACAGAGCGCTTACAGCTGCGCCAGTGGCGAGAGGATGATAAGCCTGTACTTGCCGAAATGAATGCCGACCCCAGGGTAATGGAGTTCTTCCCCTCATTGCTGACGCGACAGCAGAGCGACGCCGGTGTGGATCGCAGTATTGCGCATATTGAGAAGTACGGCTGGGGCTTTTGGGCCTTGGAACTGAGAGAGACCAAAGAGCTTCTTGGATTTGTGGGCATGAAAAATGTGACTGAAGATTTGCCCTTCACTCCAGCGGTAGAGATTGGCTGGCGCTTGGCCTTTCCCCACTGGGGAAAAGGCTATGCCAGTGAAGCTGCACAAGCATCTTTGGATGTAGCTTTTAATACCCTGAATCTCAGCGAAGTCGTTTCCTTTACTGCACTACAAAACCTTCGTTCCCAGCGGGTGATGGAGCGGCTGGGTATGCGGCGGGATTCTCTCGTCTTTGAACATCCACTTGTCCCCAGCGAAAGCCATCTGCAGCGGCACTGCCTTTATCGTTTAAGTGCTGATGATTGGAAAAAATCTTGATGTGATTAGCTTCAGTTAGCTCGGGAACCATTACTTTTTCTTGGGTTCGGAGAGGGGGTGAATATGAGGTTCATCCCCTCATCAACAATAACCAAGCAAATATAGCCCCACCATTAATTTCAGGTGAGGGCAGGGAGTTCTCGCTATGGCTTGTGTTAAATCGGCCTTTATAACGGCAACTGGTTTTCTGCTAGCGACTTTGGATATCGGCGTGTCCGCCGAACCTTTACTTAAAGTTAGTAAACGCCCTGATGGATCAACGCTTTACTGGTCTTTAGAGCAACCATCGGCTAACGGGAAATATGGCTTGTTTCTGATAGCCCAGGGATCTGGCTGCCTGCCAGCTGTTAAAAATACTACTATCCAACAGGCTAAAGAGTTAGTGGCAGGATATGCTGTTTTATTGGTAGAAAAATATGGTGTAACTCACTCTGACAGCCCGGAAGAGCAATTTAAAGATTGTTCAAAAGAGTATGTAGCTAACCATACTGTTGAGCAGCGTGCGGTAGATGTAGAGCAGATTGTCGACGAACTGCGCGGGGCTGATTGGTGGAATGGCAAGCTGGTCTTGTTCGGCGGTTCCGAGGGTGGTGATCTTGTTGCACGACTGGCGCCGAGGCTAAATCCCGATGCGGCAGTGGTCTTTTCAAGTGGATTGGGGGAATCCTTTGCTCAAGTGCTAAAGAGTTTGGTTCCGCCCCACGTAGCTAAAGAGGTAGATGCTAAACTCGCCTATGCCCGAGCTAACCCAGAAAGCGCGGAAGTCTGGGGTGGAAACTCTATGCGTTGGTGGGCCGATGTCGTCGATCGGGTACCAGTTAACGATTTATTGAACAGCCATGCCCCCGTATTATTGATCCAGGGTACAGAAGATAAATCTGCCCCGGTCAGTTCCGGCCGAGCAGCACAAGATGCCTATGCATCAGCCGGACGTTGTGAGCTGACTTATTGGGAGTACCCCGGTTACGATCACTATATGACGGATAAGGATGGTGTAAATCACCGGGGAGAAGTTTTTGAAAGAATTTCTGGATGGATCAAAAAGACTGCACTAAATGGAGCTCCCGGGTGTATCTCTGATGCCGGTAAAAGTTGAGACTGATCAATGAATATAAGAATCCAATTAGCCGCAATAGTGATGGCCGCTTATTCCAGTTTTTCGGCAGCGGAAAACTATGCTGTCTTACCACAACTGGAAACCTACAAGGTACCAGAATCCTGGCGTCAGCCGGTAGCGCCTCTAAAGATTGCAGGTAACACGTGGCAAATAGGTACCGAGGGAATTACCTCACTGTTATTAAAAGGCAAAGAGGGATCGATTCTAATTGATGGTGGCATGGAGCAGACGGCTGAGCATTTATTGGAGAATATGCGCAGGTTGGGAGTCGCCCCCTCGGATCTCAAGTTAATTTTGCACAGTCAGGCCCATGCAGACCATGTAGGTTCCTTAGCCGAGCTAAAACGCGTAACTGGTGCACAGGTAGTAACCAATGCCGAGTCAGCGGTGTTAATGGCTCGCGGTGGTGCCAATGATATTCATTTTGCCGACGAACTTTTATATCCGCCAATAAAGGCGGATCGTATCCTGCACGATGGCGAGCAAGTGGTTCTAGGGGATTTGCGTCTACGCGTACATTTTATCCCAGGCCATACACCAGGCAGTATGGCCTGGACCTGGGAAGACAAAGTTGATGGTAAAACTAAAGATATAGCTTATGTGGATAGCCTTACAGCGCCCGGTTATCAACTGATTGATAACCGCCGCTATCCCAATATCTTAGAGGACTTCCGCACAAGCTTTGCCCGTGTGCGGGATTTACCTTGTGATTTACTACTTACCCCTCATGCACCTGCCAGCGGTTGGGAGTTTAAAAACAAAGCTATACAGAAAAAATCAGTAAGCTGTCATCAATATGCAGAGAAAGCGAAAGAAAAATTAAGTGAAAAGCTGGAAGCTGAGAAAGATCCAGCTGACTAGATATTTGCGCTACAAAACATGGCTCGGCATATTAATGCCGGGCCAAAAATTGATGCACCTTTGGCACAAGATAGAAATACATTAGTGGGACCAGAATAACGGTCATTATTAGCGCTTTTAAACCAATTGCAATTTGCAATTCCAGTGCCTGCATCCCTAGAAGTAATAGAGTAACAATAGGGTAAACCAATGCCCAGATGCACAGAGCATGTAGTATCGGTTTCTTCATTTGTTCAATTCCTCCATAAATTTAGAAATTGTCTTAAAATATCCGGGCAAGATTTTCTGTAGAAATTTTTTTCCATTCTCAGTAAGTGCTACACATTTTGCCCTGCCATCGCTGGAGTCTGCTTCCATAACGATGAGCTCATCTTCCACCATGCTTTTCAGGGTTCGTGTCATTACCGGGCGAGAAACATCGATACGCTCTGCGATTTCTGAAGCCAGCAAACTATCTCTTTGAGGCTCCCGGTCGATAACGATCATTACCAGGAAGCGCAGCTGGGAGGTTCCGTGTTCAGAAAAATATCCCTCCAGCTCCCGCAATAGCAGACTCGCATCCCGCATCATGGTAAGGGCGCTCTGAATGGCAGTGGGATCTTTTACAGAAAATCGTTTGGAATATCCCTCAACCATCTGTTGTGAGGGAAGTTCTTTGAGAAAAAACATAAGGGTATTAAGCTAACCTCTCCAGCTTATTGATCTCCACAGGCTCTTTTAGCCACTCTTGATAGGCTTCGAATATCGGGGCGATGTAGGGCATAGCGTAATGCTTATCGAGATCTTCCTGACTGCGCCACTCCTCGTATAAAAACAGGTTTTCCCCGTCCTCGTGCACAACAAACTGCAAGCAGCCCTCCTCCTCCAACGTATTAGCCACTATGGATAAGATGGCCTGCTTGGCTTGGTCAAAGAACTCTGTCTTGGGAGAAATCTTGGCAATAATGAAGAGATTGTGATTCATGATTACTACTCATCAATAATAATATAGTTACCATGATAATCATATTGTTCTGGTGGTCAATAAAATAATGATTTCTGTACTAAATCAGGATAATGTTTTTTATTAATGGCAAGATTGAATAAATAGTTTCTAACTTGAAAAAATTACCGCCTGACGTCTATCCAAATTGCGGTAAGCCAAGGCTTCGGCAATTTGCGCAGTACTGATACTTTCCAAACTAGCAAGGTCTGCCAAGGTTCGGGCTACTTTAAGGACCCGATGGTAACTACGCGCGGATAGCCCCAGTTTTTCCACCGACTGTCGTAAGAGGTACTTTTCCTTTTCCCCCAAGGCACAGTGCTTTTCCAGTTCTGCGCCTTTTAACAAGTTATTTGTCTTACCTTGCCGCTGTATTTGTTGCTGGCGCGCGGCACAAACTCTCTCTCTCACGGTATCGGAAGTTTCTCCGGGAGCTGAATCCTGCAATTGCACTGCATTCATCGCACCTACCTCTACCTGCATATCGATACGATCCAGTAATGGGCCTGAGAGCTTGCTGCGATATCGATCTATCTGGTCCGGCGTACAGCGACAGCGGGGCTCGCCTAAATAGCCACAAGGGCAGGGGTTCATAGCCCCGACCAGCTGAAAGTGGGCGGGGTAGGTGACTTGGGCTCGGGCGCGGGAGATTCGCACTTCACCATTCTCCAGGGGTTCCCGCAGTATCTCCAGAGCGTGCCTGGGAAATTCGGGCATTTCATCGAGAAAAAGGACTCCCCGGTGCGCGAGGGATATCTCACCGGGCCTTGGGGTGCTGCCACCACCGACCAGCGCTGTTGGTGAGGCGCTGTGGTGCGGGGCCCTGAAAGGGCGCAGGCTCTGGTGAGGTAGGCCTGCGCTGGAGTAAACGCTCGCTACTTCTAATGACTCTTCAGTTGTCAGCGGGGGCAATATACCTGGCAGGCGGCTGGCCAGCATGGTTTTGCCGGTGCCGGGAGGGCCGTAAAAAAGCAGATTGTGGCCGCCGGCTGCTGCTACTTCGAGCGCGCGGCGGGCCTTTAGTTGGCCGCGCACATCGGCCAAGTCTGCGCACAGGTGCTCTTCGGCAATAGGCTCTGCAACAGCTTTGGGCATAGATTCACGCCCATGAAGTTCGGCGCAAACTTCCAGCAGGGAGTTGGCAATGCTGACTTCGCCGGTAGCCAGCGCGGCTTCCGCACCGTTTTCCATAGGCACAATGAGTTTACGGTCTTCATTGGTGCAGGCTACGGCTGCCGGTAAGCTACCACTTACTTCCCGCAAGGCGCCAGTGAGTGCTAGCTCGCCAATAAATTCATAACGTTCCAGCGTTTCGGTGGGAACCTGTCCCGAGGCGCTGAGAATACCGATGGCGATGGCCAGATCGTAGCGGCCACCTTCCTTGGGTAAGTCGGCGGGGGCGAGGTTGACGGTAATACGGCGCTGGGGGAAGTCGAAATGGCTGTTGATTAGGGCGCTGCGCACACGGTCGCGGCTCTCCCGCACCGCCGCTTCCGGTAAACCCACAATATGAAAAGCAGGGAGGCCATTTGCCAGGTGGGTTTCTACGGTAACCAGAGGTGCAGAGACCCCGAGCTGAGCTCGAGAGTAGGTGACTGAGAGGCTCACGATTTCATCCTTGAAGTGGCTCCCTGGGCTTAGTCCTTGGCGGCGCTGTCTCGCTGCGCCAGGGCCTGCTCCAGCATTTCGACCTTATCTTCGAGTCGTGCCAGCTTTTCCCGGGTCCGGCGCAGTATCTCCACCTGGGTGTCGAACTCTCGCTGGGAGACCAATGGCAATTTATCCAGTGATACCTCCAGAGCACTGCGCAGGTCACTGGTCACCACGGCGCCCTGTTGTTGTAGCTCTTTCAGCAGCTGTTGCAGTTTATCTGCTGCCACGGGCATTTCCTCGCTAAATAAGATGGATATGAATAGCACGGGATTGTAACCCAGTGCATTTTTTGGAAAAAGCAGCCTAACAGCGCACCGTTCTGAGCGCACCTTAATCTTTACCTCCCCACTTCAGTGCAAAGGAAGAAAGGTAGTTCCATGTTGGTGCAACACTTTGCCTCCGAGTTTCTATTCGTACGAATTTTACTAATTCAATTACTCCTAACTTATTGATTTTGCTTGCGGTTGCAGTGTTGGCATCAAGTCTGCAAACAATCTGTGCAGGTGTCCCATTAACGATCATTGGGAGTCTGGGAAAGTAGCAGTTCACGAGACGCAAGCGACCCTCTGTCACACCCGACAGTGAAGGACTGATTGCAGGCGGCGCCATAAAAGCACTCGAAAAAACAGCTTCAAAAGCCTTGGAGGATCAAAGTGGAAAATAAAATGTATAAAGTTGCCACTCTCGTCACCGGTGCCGTTCTTGCACTGGGCGCTGCAAATTTATCGATGGCTGCCGAGGGCGGTCCCAGCGTTAGTGCCAATGTGGGTCTTGTTTCTGACTATAGATTCCGTGGAATTAGCCAGACTGATGGAAGCCCCGCAGTACAAGGTGGTGTCGATGTTGATTTTGGAAACGGCATTTATATTGGCACCTGGGCATCCCAAGTGGATTTTGATTACGGCTCCGATGAAACCGATTATGAACAGGATTTTTACGGCGGTTATAGCGGAGATATCAATGACAGTGTCAGCTTTGATGTTGGCTACATCTATTACGCCTATCACGGCGGAAATGCCGATGAAGATTATCAGGAAATATACGGCAGCCTGAGTTTTTCAGATTTAACGTTGGGGTTTGCCTATTCCAATGATTATTGGGCGGATACCGGTGAGTTTTATTACCCTTATGCGGAATATAGTTTCGCTCTTCCCTCAGATTTTTCTCTTGATCTACATCTGGGATTAAACCTTTTTGAAGAAGAAGGTTTTCTCGATGAATCTGATTCCTATATCGATTATTCCGTTTCCCTCAGTAAAGAATTTGGCGGCTTGAGCCTGAGCGCTTCTTTCGTGGGCACCGATGTCAGCGATAAAGAGTGCTACGAGACCGATTGGTGCGAACCTACATTGCTCGCCGGCGCGACTTATACCTGGTAATACAAAAGGGCCTTCGTTAATGCGAGGGCTCGTTTTTCTTTAGGGGAATACCATGAAATTAATCACTGCAATCATTAAACCCTTCAAGCTGGATGCTGTGAGAGATGCCCTGCGGGAGTCGGGGGTTAATGGTGTAACGGTCACTGAAGTGAAGGGCTTTGGTCGCCAAAAAGGGCATACGGAGTTGTATCGCGGCGCAGAGTATGTGGTGGATTTTCTTCCGAAAACCATGCTGCAAATAGCGGTGGCAGATTCGCAACTGGATGCGGTTATCGAAGCAATTGGTTTCAGCGCGCAGAGTGGCAAGATCGGTGACGGAAAAATATTTGTCGCAGAGCTTGAGCAGGTCGTGCGCATACGTACCGGAGAAACCGGTAATGCAGCAATTTAATTAAAAACCGAAAACATAATTTTAATAAATATCCAGATTTGAACGGAGAGGAATATGGAGAACCAAATTTTTCAATTGCAGTATGCAATTGATACTTTTTACTTTCTGATGTGCGGCGCCTTGGTAATGTGGATGGCCGCCGGCTTTTCTATGCTGGAAGCCGGCTTGGTGCGCTCCAAAAACACCACGGAAATTCTCACCAAGAATGTGGCCCTGTTTGCGATTGCCTGCATTATGTATCTGCTGACTGGCTACGCCATTATGTACGATGGTGGCTGGGCATTGTCCGGTATTGAGGCGTTTAGTCTGGAAGGCGTACTCAGCGATTCTGCAGAAAATGGTTTTGAGGGTGACTCCGTTTATTCCGGAGCTTCAGACTTTTTCTTCCAGGTGGTTTTCGTAGCTACCGCTATGTCCATTGTATCCGGTGCGGTTGCCGAGCGTATGAAGCTGTGGAGCTTCCTGGCCTTTGCAGTAGTTTTGACCGGTTTCATCTATCCACTGGAAGGTGCCTGGACTTGGGGTAGTAAAGAGGTTTTCGGCCTGTATAACTTGGGCGATCTCGGTTTCTCTGATTTTGCCGGTTCCGGTATCGTGCATATGGCGGGTGCAGCGGCTGCGCTTGCTGGTGTTCTGCTACTGGGCGCGCGCAAAGGCAAATACGGCCCCAACGGCCAAGTGTATGCCATTCCCGGTGCTAACTTGCCGTTGGCAACCCTGGGTACCTTTATCCTGTGGATGGGCTGGTTTGGCTTCAATGGTGGCTCCGTACTGAAGCTGGGCGATGCTGCCAGTGCACACTCCGTCGCCATGGTCTTTGTGAATACCAATACCGCTGCTGCCGGTGGTGCTATTGCTGCACTGATCACCGCCCGTATCCTGTTCGGTAAAGCGGATCTGACCATGTTGCTCAATGGCGCCTTGGCCGGTCTGGTAGCAATTACTGCGGAGCCATCGACCCCGAGTGCATTGCAGGCAACCCTCTTCGGTATGATCGCTGGTGTGTTGGTGGTCTTCTCTATCATCACCCTGGATAAGTTGAAAATCGATGATCCGGTGGGCGCTATCTCCGTACACGGCGTTGTCGGCTTGCTCGGTTTGCTATTGGTACCTGTGACTAACAATGATTCCAGTTTCAGCGGGCAATTGATTGGTGCACTGACCATCTTTGGCTGGGTATTCGTCAGTTCATTTGCAGTGTGGTACCTGCTCAAGCTCGTCACTGGTATCCGTGTGAGCGAAGATGAGGAGCAAGAGGGTGTTGACTTGACCGAATGCGGAATGGAAGCTTACCCGGAATTTATGAACAAGTAAGTTAACAGTGTCGGTGCTGCCCCATAGGCGGGGCAGTGGCCTGGGTAAGGTTCTCTCGACGAGGACGAATCAGGGGAAATACTCAAGATGAAATTGATTACGGCTGTAGTAAAGCCCTTCAAATTGGATGATGTACGCACTGCCCTGTCTGAAGTGGGCGTGCAGGGAATGACCGTCACCGAGGTAAAAGGTTTTGGGCGTCAAAAAGGCCATACAGAACTTTATCGTGGCGCCGAATATGTGGTGGACTTCCTACCGAAAGTAAAATTGGAACTCGCTGTTGATGATGAGATGGTGGACTCCGCTGTTGAGGCAATCACCAAGGCGGCGCAAACCGGCAAAATCGGTGACGGCAAAATCTTTATCACGGCTCTCGAAGAAGTCATTCGTATCCGTACCGGTGAAACCGGTAGCGAAGCTGTGTAACCTGTTTGATAACTCTTTCATAACGTAGCGATTGAGTATCATAAGCCCCGCAAGGGGCTTTATACGCACTTCTGATAAGTCCCGCTATCTCGCCTTCGATCTTTGTTATCTATTTTGCTTGAAATACCTGCTACGGGGGCAGGCGCAAAAATCTGCATAACTAACTGAAATATTCCCATTTCATTTCCCAACAAAAAACTCTACAGCCTCCTCCTTGTGTTACTGGCACGGGGGTGGGGAACTGCCTATAAATTAATCGCCGCTATTGACGCGGTAGGGGATCGCCACTGAAAAGTGGTTGTCAGTTTTGTAGATGCCGCGGGAAAGGGGCGGCACAGAGGTACTCCCTCTGTAACAGGAGTAAAGGTTACAGGGTTTTAGCTATGAAAGATGGTTATGAAGATCAGGGTAAGAACTCTCGCAGCAAGGACTCCGAGGAATTTGCAGAAGAGCGCAGTATCACCTCTCGCCAGCGCGCCAGAAGCCAGTTAAGTTCCGATGTAGAGGAGTTTCTCGCCGGTGGCGGCGCGATTAGTGAAGTTGATCCAGAAGTTACCGCCGACCCCCCGCGCAAACCGCAGCCAAAATATGGCAGCCGCCCTATCTAATCTCTCTGGTCGCTGTTGCTCCTCCAGCAGGAGGAGTGACAGTTGGCCAAACCCCTCTCAGCCTCTCAGAGCTTTTACCGATTGAGCAGTTTCGGTAGCAGGCGCTCCAGGACTTCGCCGATATAGGATAGGAATAAAGTACCCAGGCTAGACCGGTAGTACTGGGGATCAGCAGAGCCTACCGCTAGGGTGCCAAGTTGATTGCCCAAAGGAACTACGGCAGCTGAAGCGATATATTGCGCTTTTTCCGCAAATAGGAATTCTTTTTCCCGCTGGCGCAAAACACCACAGATGGGGCGGCCGTTACGAATTATTCCGCCAATTGCCGTCTCGGCATCGGAAAATGTGCTGGTCTGAACTTGTCCTAGGCTTTGGCGGGGAGCAGATAATGGCTCGAATAGAGTCAGGCTGGTGAACTCAACATTGAAGTCAGCGGCGAAACTGGCATAGAGAGCTTCTGTGACTTCACCGATATTTTCAGCTTCCAGCAGTGCCAGGATAAGTCGGCGGCTATTGAAAAATAACTGGTCGTTGTCCCGGGCGTTGTGCAAGAGCTGGTCGAGGCGCTGGCGCATTTCGATATTGCGCTCTCGCAGCAAATTCGTTTGGTGGGTCATCAGCGACACGGTCTTGCCATTTTCCCGCGGCAACTTGATGGTTTCCAGCAGTTCCATGCGCTCTTCAAAGAACTCTGGATTTTGAATCAGGTAGCGAGCTACCTGCCGTGCCAGCAGTTTATCGTCACGCTGGGTTTCCTTGTGAGTGTCGCCGGCAATCTCTTCTGGGGGCTGATTGGCGTCTGTGTGTTCCATTGTGTTTGCTTTTTCTGGCACGGGGATGGGGCATCGGACAACTGATGTGGCGAAGCGTTCTGCTCTCTGAGTTATCCCGTACCCGCTTGTGGCGGGTTTACTGCCAAATACCCGGACAATTGTTTAGAGAATAATCTGCCCGTGAAAAACTGTGGTTGCGGGCCCGATCATAGTAACTGGCTGGCCGGGTCCGCTCCAGTGAATTGTCAGTGTGCCGCCGGGGAGCTGAATTTGGACTTTGTCATCTACCAGGTTTCGCAGGCGAGCGTATACCATGGCAGCACAGGCGCCTGTGCCACAGGCACGAGTTTCGCCAACCCCGCGCTCAAATACCCTGAGTTGGGCTTCGGTGCGTGTATCCACTTGCAGAAAGCCAGCGTTGACCTTTTGTGGGAACCGCGGGTGGCGTTCAATTAGGGGCCCGAGTCTTTCTACCGGTGCGGAAGCGATATCTTCCACCAGCAGAACCGCGTGGGGGTTGCCCATGGATACAGCACCAATGGTGAAGGTCTCCCCGTCCACTTCCAGGGGATAGGATTCTGCACGGCGATCGGCGGAAAAAGGCACTTTTTGGGGCTCGAGGACCGGTGCTCCCATATCGACACTAACCTGATCCCCGTCCAGTACTCTCAGGTGTAGTAAACCGGCGGCAGTTTCTACCTGGATATTTTTCTTACCGGTAAGGCGGCGTTCACGTACAAAGCGGGCAAAGCAGCGGGCGCCATTGCCGCAATTTTCCACTTCGCTGCCATCGGCGTTAAATATGCGATAGCGAAAATCCGCCTCGGGTGTGCGGGGCGGCTCCACCAGCAGTACCTGGTCGCAGCCCACGCCGAGGCAGCGGTCTGCCAGGCGACGAGTTTTTTCCGGGGTCAGTTTAATTTTTTGGCTGACGCCGTCGAGCATCACGAAATCGTTGCCGAGCCCATGCATCTTGCTGAATTTAACGCGCATTCCATTTCTCTGTTCGTACTGATTTTCCGCGGCGTTAGCTGCGGTTTGGGGCCCGGGCTGAAAAATGGACCCCACTGCGATGCAAGTAGCTGATCAGGCTTTTTTGGGGACAGTGGTCTCACCGCGAACCAAGTCGGCAAAAGTCTCCCGCTCACGCACCAGGTAAGTTTTGTCGCCATCCACAAGTACTTCAGCAGCGCGACAGCGGCTGTTGTAATTGGAACTCATGGTGAAACCGTAAGCACCGGTCGACAACATGGCTAACAGTTGCCCCTCTCGCAGAGATTGGGAGCGGTTTTTACCCAGGAAGTCGCCCGTTTCGCATACCGGACCGACAATATCCCACAGGGTACTTTCACTCTCGTCCGGTGTCACTGGCACAATATCCTGCCACGCCTGGTAAAGGGCTGGACGCAGGTTGTCATTCATGGCGGCATCGACGATAGCGAAGTTGTGCTCTTCGGTACGCTTCAGGTATTCGACCCGGGTCAGCAGGGCGCCGCCGTTGGCGGCAATGGAGCGGCCGGGTTCGAGAATCAGGGATAAATTGCGTTCGCCGATACGCTTGTGGACCTCCGCCAGGTAATCCCCGACAGGGGGTGGTTCCTCACCCCGATAGCGCACACCGAGGCCTCCGCCCAGATCCAGGTGTTCCAGGGTAATTCCCAGCTCGGCGAGCTGATCGATAAGGACCAGCAGGCGATCAAGTGCATCCAGGAAGGGGGCGACTTCGGTGAGCTGGGAACCGATATGGCAATCCACACCGGTAATTTTCAGGTGCTCGGAATCCGCCGCGTGCTGATAAACCTCGATCGCCTTGTCTATGGCGATGCCAAATTTATTTTCTTTGAGACCAGTGGAAATATAGGGGTGGGTTTGTGCATCCACATCGGGATTGACCCTGATGGAAATCGGGGCGGTCTTGCCACACTCTGCGGCCACGCGCTCAAGGCGGTCAATTTCCGCTTCAGATTCAATATTGAAGCAGTGCACTCCAACCTCCAGAGCGCGCCGCATTTCCTCTGAGGTTTTACCCACTCCGGAAAATACGATTCGCGATGGGTCGCCGCCGGCGAGCAGCACTCGCTCAAGTTCCCCGCCGGAAACAATATCAAAGCCCGCCCCCAGCTGTGCCAGCAGTGACAGAATGCCCAGGTTACTGTTGGCTTTTACTGCGTAGCAGATTAATCCGGGGCGATTGCCGAGGGCCTCGGCGTAATCCCGATATTGCCGTTCAAAGTGTGCGCGGCTGTAGACATAAGTGGGGGTGCCGAAATTCTCAGCTATTTGTTCCAGTGAAACCTGCTCAGCCCACAGGCTACCGTCGCGATAACTAAACTCTCTCATATGACCGGTTCTTACTCTTCTAAATCTTCCTCGACATTGGAGTCATCCGCTGTGCCCGATTCGTCGTCGACTTCGATAGTCGGGCCGGTCTCAATGGTGTCATCGATATCAAAGTCGGGCCCATAGCCGTCTTCAGATTCAATTTCATCAACGGTTTCCACCGCTTGCTCTGCTGCAGAGCCGGGCTCGCCGGGTTGTGCTGCACCACTGGTGGGTACTGTCTCCGGCGGGCCACCTGGAATATTGGAGGCGGGCATGGCGGGGTCCTGTGGAAGATAGAGAGGACCTTTTTGGCCACAGCCCAGTAACAGTGCGGTGGCACCGATGGTGATGGTTAATAGAGAGAGTCGTTTTTTGAGCATCGATAACATCCTGAGAGTCGGAGATTCGCAGCGGCAACCGGCAAAAGCCTGATAGTATAGCGGCCCACCTGATTCAACACATTACACGGTAACAGAAGTAACCAAAGATGAGCCAAGCGGAATATGATGCGGCTGTGGAGCAGACTCTAATCGGTATTGAAGATGCACTCGATCACTGCGATTGGGATATTGACTACGAACGCAGTGATGCGGTACTGACCCTGACCCTGGAAGACAATGGCAGCCAGGTAATTCTCTCGCGCCAGTCTGCCAACCGGGAGTTGTGGGTCGCCGCCAAATCCGGTGGCTACCATCTTTCTTTTGAAAACCCCGGTTGGAAGTGCACCACGACCGGTGAGGACCTGCCGACTTTGCTCGACCGCGTATTGAGCGAGCAGCAAGGCGAACAGGTTTCCCTCGGATTATCCGCTTAAACAGCGCTTAAGCGCGCTGCGAAATCTCTTCCCGTGCGCGTTTACAGGCCGCGCGCACTTGGTTTGGTGCGGTACCGCCAATATGATCGCGAGCCGCAACCGAGCCCTCTAAAGTCAGCACCTCAAATACATCTTCGCCAATTTCTGTTGAGAACTGTTGTAGTTGGGCCAGGCTGAGTTCGGATAAGTCTTTATCCTGTTCAATAGCAAAGGATACGGACTGCCCGACAATTTCGTGAGCATCGCGGAAGGCCACCCCTTTGCGTACCAGATAATCGGCCAGATCCGTCGCGGTGGAGAAGCCCTTGGCCGCAGCTTCCAGCATATTTTCTTTTTTTGCCTTCAGTGCCGGCGCCATATCGGCAAACGCGCGAAGGCAATCCAGAGCGGTATCGGCGGCATCGAATAGCGGCTCTTTATCTTCCTGGTTGTCCTTGTTGTAGGCCAGCGGTTGGCTCTTTATCAGTGTGAGCAGCGCAATCAGGTGGCCGTTAACCCGGCCGGTTTTTCCGCGCACTAGCTCCGGAACATCGGGGTTTTTCTTCTGCGGCATAATTGAGGAGCCGGTGCAGAAGCGATCGGGCAGGTCAATAAAGTCGAACTGGCTGGAGGTCCACAGCACCAGCTCTTCACTGGCCCGAGACAGATGGGTGAGCAGCAGCGCGGCGAAAGCACAGAACTCGATAGCGAAGTCCCGGTCGCTGACTGAGTCGAGGGAGTTTTCTGTGGGGGCATCGAAGCCCAGCAGCTCCGCCGTGCGTGCGCGATTGATCGGATAGCTGGTGCCGGCCAGTGCTGCGGCCCCCAATGGTGAGCGGTTAACCCGTTTGCGGCAATCCATCAGACGCTCGAAATCCCGGCTCAGCATGGCATTCCAGGCCAGTAAGTGGTGGCCAAAGGTCACCGGTTGCGCGCTCTGTAAGTGAGTAAATCCGGGCATAATGGTATCGGCTTCGCGCTCCGCTAAATCGACCAAGCCATTTTGCAGGCGGGTCAGTTCGGCAGCAATCAGATCGATGCGCCCACGCAGCCACAGGCGGATGTCGGTTGCCACCTGATCGTTGCGCGAGCGGCCGGTATGCAGTTTCTTGCCAGTGGCACCAATGCGTTGGGTCAGGCGCGCTTCGATATTCATATGGACATCTTCGAGCTGCACAGACCAGGGAAATTCTCCCGCTTTTATCTCTTCGGCGATGCCTCTCAGGCCGTCGGCTATCTTGTGATATTCATCAGCACTTAATACCCCCACTTCTGACAACATCTGCGCGTGGGCAAGAGATCCCTGGATGTCTTCCATGGCCATGCGCTGGTCAAAAGTCACCGAGGCGGTAAATCGCTCGACAAAGGCATCGGTGGCTTCACTAAAGCGGCCGCCCCAGAGTTTGGCGGCAGGATTGTTGGCGGACTCGGAGGGGGATTTTTCGTTACTCATGGTTTTCCTGGCTGCAGTGAGATGAAAGGCTGGGGAGCTTGGTGATATCTTGCGCTTGGAACTTTGGGACAATCAAGAATAACAACTGCATGTCATTCCCCTGGCCGTCGGGCATTATAACGCAGAAAATTCGAAAATATCGCACAGGAAATAAGGATTCTGCGCTATCTGGGCAGCTTCCGTTTCTGCCAGACCTCTGCAGTGTCACCTCTCTGGCGGTGCTGGTGTTGATGGGGGAGTTGCTGGCATTGGTGCTGGTCCTGGCCCTGGATGGTTTACCGGAATTCAGTTGGCAGCGCCTGGGGCTGATCTCTCTGGTGATCCAATGGGTGATATTGCCCTCGGCCGCGCTACTTTGCCGGCTTCGGCCGAGCCTGGCGAAAATGCCCCACAAACTCGCTGGCGGCTTGAGTTTTATTGCAGTGCTGTCGGTGCTCATATTGGTGATGGCAGTGCAGCGCTCCCTACGCGCGGTGTTGTTGCAGACCAGCTTTGACAGCTGGGGGTTTGCGGGCGACTGCCTGCTTGGGGCTATTTGTGCGGGGGTGGTATTGCGCTACGCCTATCTTCAGCAGCAACTCTACAACCAGCAGCAGGCGGAGCTCGGTGCCCGAATTGAGGCACTTCAATCGCGGATTCGCCCCCATTTCCTCTTTAACAGTATGAACAGCCTGGCTAGTTTGATCGCTGTTGATCCTGATCGCGCGGAGCGATTGGTAGAGGATTTATGTGCATTATTTCGTGCAAGCCTCGCCGATCCAAAGCTGGTGCCTTTAGCGCAAGAGATTACTCTAGCCCAACGCTATTTGGAGATTGAAGCCCTGCGTCTGGGGGAGCGTTTGCGCCAGAGTTGGCAGCTAGACGCGGGCCTGGATAAGGTTCAGCTGCCCAGTATGTTGCTACAACCCCTATTGGAGAATGCGGTGTTGCACGGTGTGGCACAGTTGCGGGCAGGCGGAGAGATCAGAGTACAACTCTCGCAAGAGGGGGGCATGTTCAAAGTTGTTATTGAAAACCCATTGCCACAGGACAGTGCAGTTCCTGCGAAGACAGGTAATGGCATGGCGACAGAGAATATTCGCCAGCGTCTCACTGCATACTACGGCGATCGCTTCAAATTTGCCGCCCGTCGGGAGGAGGGCCGGTACCGGGTCATACTACAGCTACCCTTATCTCCCCGGGAAGTGGACCGGCGGGAAATAGAGTCCACCACAAATTCCAAGAAGACTATCGAGGTGATGGAGTGACCCAATTGCGCGTACTGATTGTTGATGATGAGCCTTTGGCTCGTGCCCGTCTGCACCGGCAGTTGGAGAGGATCGATAATTGTATTGCTGTAGGAGAAGCGGCAGATATTGAAGCCGGACTATCACAGATCCGCGAACTCGACCCGGACCTTGTGCTACTGGATATTGAAATGCCCGGTGGTAGCGGCCTGGAATTGGCTCAGCAGTTATCCAGCTTTGTGTGTCCGCCGGCAATAATTTTCTGCACTGCTCACGATGAGTTTGCTTTGCCCGCTTTTGCCACCTCAGCGGTTGGTTATCTATTAAAACCTGTGAATGTCGAACAGCTGCGCGAGGCAGTTTCCAAAGCGCAGCGTCTGAGTAAGCTGCAGCAGCAGTTGTTAACCAAGCAGGATCTGGAGGAGCCCAGTGGCCGCAGCCGCATTAAGGCGATAAGCCGCCTGGGGGTGGAGCTGCTGGATGTAGATTCTATCCGCTGTCTGGTTGCGGACAGCAAGTATGTTGTAGCCCATCACTCCGCTGGAGAGACCATTCTGGATGAGTCTCTAAAAGAGCTTGAAAGTGAGTTTGGACAGCGTTTCGTGCGTATTCACCGCAGCGCACTGGTGGCTGTGCAATATATTGTTGGGTTGCGCAGGGACGGTACAAATTACCGGGTAGAGCTGGATGGCGTAACAGCAGCGCCGCTGGTGAGCCGGCGCATGCTGCCTTCGGTAAAAGGATTGATCGCAGAGATGTGTTAGAGCTTAAATGCTTCCGCGGATAAAAACAGCGAGTACGGCTGCAACCATTAATACCGCAAAACATACCCTGATTATTCGCGCCTGCCTGGGTTTATGAAAAACCGGCCTCAGGCTTCCTCCTAAGCACAACCAGATAAAATCCACCGCAGCGGCTACCAGTAAACAGACCAAGCCTGTGGCTAAATAGCTCAGGCCACTCTCTTCAATCGGTAGTAAGAATTGGGAGAATATGGCGAGAAAAGCAGCATAGGCCTTGGGATTCAATAAGTTAAAAATAAACCCATCCAGCAGCGACGGAGGCTGAGCCGTCGACGATTCGCCCTGCTCCAGTACCGGGGCCGTGGCAATTTTGATCGCGATATAGCCAATATATAAGGCACCGCAAAGCTGAACCGCCAAGCGCGCTTCTGGCCAGGCTGCCAGTAGTGCGGCGATGCCGGCGGTTGCCCCGACAATGGCGACACTCAGGCCAAGCAGGATGCCGATAAGGAAACCGCCGCTTTTTCTCACTCCAAATGTCGCTCCCGATGCGGCCAGGGCAAGTGGTGCTGGACCAGGGGAGCCGAGCAATAGAGCGGTTGCTGCAATTAGTGAAAAGAGTGCTTCTAACATATTTTTTGGCTCTACTTCCCGCCTGCAACGTCAATAAATGAACCGGTAGTAAAGGTGGATTCATCACCGAGTAGCCAAGCCACAGCTTTAGCCACTTCCTCTGCTCGTCCCCCACGCTTGAGTGGAATCGCAGACTTTACTCGCTCAATTCTGTCTGCTTCGCCACCATCAGCGTGCATTTCTGTATAAATAAAGCCAGGCCTAACACCATTTACGCGAATCCCTTCATCGGCAACTTCCTGGCTGAGCCCGATGGTCAGCGTATCGACAACGCCCTTACTCGCTGCATAGTCGATGTACTCGTTAGGTGATCCCGAACGGCTGGCAGCAGAGGAAATATTCACGATGGTTCCTCCAGTGCCCCCATTTTTGATAGACATTCTTTTGATTGCTTCCCGGCAGCAGAGCAGGGTGCCGGTGATGTTGGTACGCAGGATTTCATTGATGCGCTCAGCGTCCATCGTTTCGACGCGCATTTGCGGTTTAATGATTGCCGCGTTGTTAACCAGGCAGCTAATTGGGCCTAGTTGCTCGTCGACCATATTGAATAGCTGAACAATATCTTTCTCTGAGGATATATCGGCGCGAACGGCTATTGCTAAAACACCAAAAGATCGAAGTTCGACGATCAGTTCTTCCGCTTGCTGCTTGCGCTGCCGGTAGCTAATGGCAATCTGGTACCCCCTGTGGGCAAGTAATTTGGCTGTCGCGGCACCAATGCCCCGGTTGCCGCCAGTGATCAAGGCAACTTTTTTATTCATATTGATTGGTCACTCTTTAAACGGGATATTGCGCAGGAAAATAATAGAGACTTATTGAAAGGCTATTTTCTTCCAATAAAAATGCTGCAGAAAAGAGCCTGCGATATCATTCAATATCGGGCGGGATCAGCTTTTGCATTGCGGAAATATCCGCAGCGGATTATACCGGGTGAAAACCGTTTACAGGCTGGGGACCTTTGATATGTCTGTAAACGGTTTTGATCTGGCTGGATCGGGGGCTAGTAGAGCTGAGGACCACCGTCTCCGTACTCTGAATCATTTTGTAGACTCAACTCGCCAGCGGCACTATTTAAGTACTCGGCATCGGATTCGGATTTGAGCTTAATCATCAGGCGCAAATCGTTGGCGGAGTCGGCGTGGGAGAGGGCATCCTCATAGGTAATTTCTCCCCCATCGTAGAGCTCGTAGAGTGCCTGGTCGAAGGTCTGCATTCCCTGCTCACCAGAGCGCTTCATCAACTCTTTGATCTTATCCACTTCGCCTTTGCGGATCAGGTCCGACATCAGTGGGGTATTGATCATGATCTCAAGGCAGGCACGGCGGCCATCGCCATCGGGAGTCGGTACCAGCTGCTGGGCCACCATCGCCTTCAGGTTGAGGGACAGGTCCATAAACAACTGTTTGTGGCGGTCTGCCGGGAAAAAGTGAATGATCCGGTCGAGGGCCTGGTTGGCATTGTTGGCGTGGAGGGTGCACAGACACAAATGGCCGGTCTCGGCGAAAGCGATGGCGTGGTCCATGGTTTCGCGGGAGCGTACCTCACCGATCAGAATAACATCTGGTGCCTGACGCAGAGTGTTTTTCAGGGCTACATCGAAAGACTCGGTATCCAGGCCCACTTCGCGCTGGGTCACAATACAGCCGCGATGCTGGTGGATAAATTCGATCGGGTCCTCAATGGTGATGATATGGCCCTTGGTGTTCTCATTGCGGTGGCCGATCATGGAGGCGAGGGATGTGGACTTACCGGTACCGGTGGCGCCCACAAAAATAATCAGCCCGCGTTTGGTCATGGCCAGGTCTTTGAGTACATCGGGTAGTCCGAGTCCATCGATAGTGGGGATTTTGGTTTCGATGCGACGCAGCACCATACCCACCAGATTGCGCTGGAAGAAGGCCGATACCCGGAAACGCCCCACGTTGCGCACTGCAATCGCGAAGTTCAATTCCTTTTGCTCGGCAAACTCGCGCCGCTGTTTCTCGTTCATGGTTCCCACCACCAGCTCACGCGCCTTCTCTGGCGTGAGCGCGGTGCTGCTACAGGGCACCACTCGGCCGTGCAGTTTGATGGAGGGCGGGACGCCCGCCGTGATAAATAAATCCGAAGCGCCCTTCTCTACAACCAGTTGTAGAAGTCTTTCAATATCCATGGTGTTTACCGCGTTTTATCTCGACTTTTCTTCCCCAGATTGGGGGCGGGTTTTGGCCGTTTAGAAGTTCTCCGGCATCTTGGCTTTCTCGCGAGCCACTTCGCGACTGATAATGCGGCGTGCCACCAGGTCTTCCAGACATTGGTCCATGGTCTGCATGCCGACGCTGGCTCCGGTCTGGATGGCCGAGTACATCTGCGCGATTTTGTCTTCGCGGATCAGGTTACGGATGGCTGGGGTACCACGCATAATTTCGTGGGCAGCAACCCGGCCACCGCCGTTTTTCTTCATTAGCGTCTGGGAGATAACGGCCTGTAGGGATTCCGACAGCATTGAACGCACCATGGCTTTCTCCTGCGCCGGGAATACATCCACCACACGGTCAATGGTTTTGGCGGCGGAAGTGGTGTGCAGGGTGCCGAATACCAAGTGACCGGTCTCTGCCGCAGTCAGCGCCAGGCGAATGGTCTCCAGGTCCCGCATCTCACCCACGAGAATGATATCCGGGTCTTCACGCAGTGCGGAGCGCAGCGCTTCGGCAAAGCCGTGGGTATCCCGGTGCACTTCACGCTGGTTCACCAGGCATTTCTTGGATTCGTGCACAAATTCGATCGGGTCCTCAATGGTGAGGATATGCTCATATTTGTTGTCGTTGATGTAGTCCATCATCGCCGCCAGGGTGGTGGACTTACCGGAACCCGTGGGCCCGGTTACCAGCACCAAGCCACGGGGAGTATCCGAAATCTGCTTGAACACCTGACCCATTCCCAGGTCTTCCATAGTGAGAACCTTGGAGGGAATGGTCCGGAATACGGCGCCGGCACCCCGGTTGTGGTTAAAGGCGTTTACACGAAAGCGGGCGACACCGGGGACTTCAAAAGAGAAGTCTGTTTCCAGTAGTTCTTCGTAATCCTTGCGCTGCTTATCGTTCATGATCTCGTAGATGAGGCCGTGTACCTGCTTGTGCTCCATTGAGGGCAGGTTGATACGGCGTACGTCGCCGTCGACACGGATCATCGGCGGCAGGCCCGCCGAGAGGTGTAAGTCCGAGGCGTTTTGCTTGGCGCTAAAGGCGAGGAGTTCAGTGATATCCATACTGCTACCTTATGGTTCTTGTTTGGGCTCAGGTAAAATCGCCGCTCAAATCGGTAAGGGCATCAGTATATGCGCAAAGAGACAATCGTCGAAAACCTGAATGCAGTAGGTGAGCGGATTGTGACATGCTGCAACAACTGCGATCGCAACCCCGCAGAAATTACCCTGTTGGCGGTTTCCAAAACACGACCGGCGGAAGACCTGCGGATTGCTTTTGCTGCTGGCCAGCATCACTTTGGCGAAAATTATTTACAGGAAGCCCTGCAAAAACAGGATGCCCTGTCCGACCTGGATATTCACTGGCATTTTATTGGGCCGCTTCAATCGAACAAAAGCCGCGCTGTGGCAGAGCGATTCCAATGGATGCACACGGTGGATCGCTTAAAAATCGCCCAACGTCTATCAGCACAGCGTCCCAGTAATATGGCACCACTCAATATCTGCTTGCAGGTGAATATCGATGGCGAGCAGAGCAAGTCTGGCATAGCTCCACAGGATTTGGTGGCTCTGGCGCGTGAAGTGATGACATTGCCGGGGCTGTGCCTGCGTGGCTTGATGGCAATTCCCGCTGCTCGTGACAATGTATTTGAGCAGGAAAAACCGTTTATCCAGTTGGCAGGGTTGCTGCAAAGCCTTCGCGAAGCATTTCCCGAGCAGGCCCTGGATACTCTATCCATGGGGATGTCTAAAGATATGGAGGCTGCTATTGCCTGCGGTGCCACTATTGTGCGTATTGGCACAGATATTTTTGGGGCACGAAACTATTCTGCATGACAGAATTAGTACGCAAGTAGACTTTCTTGGGATATGGGATGACAAAATCTGGGACTGTAGATGTATTGCTGCTGCTTTTATCAGTGAGCGCAGTTCTATCTTTGTCTGTAACGAATAGTGTGCTGGTGACCTGGGTGGCGCTTGAGTGGTTGGCTTTTATCTGCCTACTCGCATTTATATCTCCCAAAACCTCATTGGTTACCGGCTTTTTGAATTCGGCTGTTACCGGGATATTCGGGGATAAGAGCCGTTATTGGCTTTGGATATTGGCGATTGTTCTTAACTTGATTGCGATTGTGGAAACATTTCCCTTTCTGTTTAGCTAATCAGGGGTTCCTTACATAGTTCAGTTATTAAAAGAAAACGGCCCTAAAGGCCGTTTTCTTTCTCTGGGAACAAATAATTATTGTTAATTCAAGCTGAGCTGCTTTTTTTGATCTTCACTCAGCAGGTGTTGGGCAAAAAAGAGCGCTGTTGCCTGGGTAAAGGCATCACTGTTCTCTTTCTTGCGGTAACCGTGCCCTTCATTGAGTGCGTTCATATACCAGACTTGATTGCCATTCTCGCGAAGTGCAGCCACGATTTGCTCAGCTTCGGTAACAGGTACCCGAGGGTCATTTTGTCCCTGCACTACGAACATTGGCACCTGGATCTTGTCCACATTGTTGTTGGGGCTGATTTTTTCCAGGAAAGCGCGCATCTGCGGATCCCGCTCATCGCCGTATTCGATTCGACGAAGGTCGCGACGATAGCTCTTGGTATTGGTGAGGAAGGTGACAAAGTTAGAGATGCCGACGATATCCACTGCTGCTTTTAAATGATCGGAATAGTAAACACTACTGGCCAGCACCATATAACCACCGTAGCTGCCGCCAAACACAGCAACGCGTTCCGGATCCAGATCAGGCTGGGTAGCGATCCAATCTAGCAGAGCACCGATATCCCTAACTGAGTCCTCGCGCTTGTAGCCGTTATCCATGGCTAGGTAGCTCTTACCATAACCAGCGGACCCGCGTACATTTGGAGCAATTACAGCTACGCCAAGTTTTTCTAGCCACATCTGGTTGTGCTGGAAAACATGGGGCGGTACTGTCCTTCAGGGCCGCCGTGGATCGAAATAACTACAGGTACGGATCCTTTGGCATTGCGCGGCTTATAGACGAATGCGGGAATTTCACGCGACTTTCCATCCACCTCGTCGAAAGTTGGATAGTGCACCAGTTCTGGTTCGACAAAGCTTTCGCTGTCGAGACCACCGACTTCACTAAATGTCCATCGGGTAAGGTCACCACTGGATAGCGGGCGGCGGCCAAGATCCATTACGAAGGAATCGGAGGGGGTTTTAGGTGTGTTTAGGGTTAGGGCCAGCTTATCACCTTCGGGGTTAAATTCTATTCCACCGACAAGACCGATCGGCAGCGAGTCGACCTTGCGGTAGCGGTCATTGCGTGGATCGTATAGATAGAGGGTGGACATACCATTTTCGTTAGCGACAAAAGCACCGCGGCGACCGTCTTTACTGAGGATAAAGCTGCTGATATCCCAGGGGATATCGGAGGTAATTATCTTTTCATCGCCACTTTCCAGGTCTTTGCGGATCAGTTGGGTAAATTCGCGCCCTTTGTCAGAGATGATATAAACCGAGCGATTGTCATAATTGAAACCCGCTGGGAAATTGCGGGTTTCAGCCTCTTCATCGCTCGTACCGGCGAGTAGTGAGACTTCGCCGCTGCCGAGATCCAGCAAATGGACATTAGATCGAGTAGAGGAGATATATTGCATGACCAAAATTTGGCTGCCGGATTGTGAGAAATCACTGGGGCCCCACTAACTGCCATCCTCAGATTTAAGGATCAAGCGGTCTTCTTTTTTGTCACCGTCGAAAGTGGTTAGCCATATATCATTGGCCCTGCCATCTCGGCGAGTACTCTGGTAAGCGATAGCTGAGCCCTGCTTATTCCAGAGAATACTGCCATTGCGAGACTCACCATCGGTAATCATCTCGCTAGTGCCACTTTCTGCATCAAACAGGAAAATCTGGGCGTATTCATTGCCGCCGGCATCCATGGTGAATGCCAGTTGGCGATGCTCCGGGCGCGTAGAGATGCCGCCTATCGGCTCTTCGAAAAAAGTTAGTTGTCGGCGAGCGCCACCAGCATTCTCTACCTTGTGTAATTGAGAAACTTCGCCGAAGCGGGTACTGACAAAGATACCGTTACCGTCAAGGTCCCAGCCCCGGAAGCTAGCTGAGCGTACGTTTTGATAGCGATTGAGCTCATTGATGATAGTTTGGAGAATGTTTGGCACATCTTCGAGTACCAATTGGCCGTTGTTTAGCGTGCGAGTTTCTACTGCACCAGCAGCATTGGTCGCAGTGATCAGTGCTGCTATAAGCAGTGAACGCCATCCTTTTTGCATACTGTCCTCCGTTAGGAGCCACTTGGTATGGCTCTCTTGTTATTTGAATCTGGCGGCCACATATTAGCGGAGTGCCCCGAACGGGGAAAACGACAGAATTTTTGCAACCGCCCAAGGTGATATGAGTGAGTACAGCGAACCCTAAGATGGTTTTTATTGGTGGCGCCGGCAATATGGCGGGGGCAGTGATCGGTGGTTTGGTGGCCTCCGGTTATCCGGCGGACCGGATCACTGCTACAGGCCGTGATCGGGACAAGCTCAATGCTTTTGCCGAGAGCCACGGGGTAGTTGTTAGTGACGATAATGTTGCCGCTATTGTCGATGCTGATGTAATTGTGCTGTCGGTGAAACCGCAGATTATGCGAGAACTTTGTGAGGGGCTGAAACCCCATTTGGTGGATCGCTCGCCCTTGATTATCACTTTTGCTGCGGGAATTCCGCTCGCGGCTTACCACCGTTGGATGGGAATGCACCTCCCTATTGTCAGGGCTATGCCTAACACCCCGGCCCTGGTGCAAACCGGAGTTACCGGTCTCTATGCCGATAGCAAGGTTACGGGTGAACAGAAGGAACTTGCCGGGCGCATTGTCGATGCGGTAGGTATCTCCTACTGGGTTGAGGAAGAGCGCGGCATCGATCAGGTGATTGCGGTAGCGGGATCGGCACCGGCTTACTTTTTCCAGTTTATGGAGGCCATGATTGATGCGGCTTCCGCTGGTGGTCTTGCCCGTGCGGATGCGGAGCGCCTTGTGTTGCAAACTGCCCTGGGCGCCGCCAAACTGGCGGTCGCCAGCGATGTTGACGTCGCCCAGTTGAAGCGCAATGTGATGTCACCAGGTGGAACCACTGAGCGCGCTGTTCAACGGTTCGAGCAGGGTGGGTTGCCGCAATTAGTGGCCGATGCCATGCGCGATTGCGAGGAGCGGGCGACAGAAATGGCAAAGGAATTGGATCGGTAACAGGTTCCGATCCAATTGGGTAGGTGCAGCAGTGGCTGCTGAAAATCTTTTTGTTTAGGGTTTATCCATGGTCAATACCTTCAGCGATATCGGCGTTTATGTCGTGGGCATACTGGGCATTTTGTTCCTTTTCGCCGTGTTATTGCGTTTCCTATTGCAGTTGGGCCGTGCGGATTTTTACAACCCCATATCTCAGGGAGTTGTGAAGGTCACCAACCCTTTGCTGCTGCCGCTGCGCAAAGTGGTGCCAGGACTTTTTGGCGTCGATATGGCCTCAGTAGTGCTGGCATTGATAGTCGGTTGGGCGATGATTATGGCTTGCGCCATGATTGCAGGTTACGGCCTGGTTAACCCCCTCAGTGCCCTGCTGTGGTCGTTGATCGGCTGTGTTTCCACTGTGATAGCGATGGTGTTTGTCGGCTTATTGGTCTCCATCGTTGCCAGCTGGATTGCGCCGAATAGCGGCCATCCAATTTTAATTTTACTGCACCAACTCCTGGAGCCATTTTGCGGACCTGTGCGACGCTTGATTCCGCCGTTGGGGGTGATTGATATCAGCCCGATATTTGTCTTTATCCTGCTCACTGTGATTAACAGGCTGCTTATTGGTTTTGCCCAAATGGCCAACATGCCGGCTTTCGTGTACAGCCTGTTTTGGCATATCCCCGGCTTTTAACCGGACTCTAATCACCCCAAAATATCCCCTGCATCTTTCAAGCCCCGCCCTCTGGGGCTTGCGCAGTTGTTCGAAGGTTTCTTAAATTGTGACCGGCTGAACATTTCTTCACCTGTGCGCACTAGATCGTATTTGGCGCGGTGTTAGACTCTTATACTATCGACTGACGGCTCTTTCTCTTGTCTTAGTAGGGGCCGGTAGTTCCGGGTCTCAATAACAAGAACACCGTGAAATGGAAGACGCACTTTTACGCCGGCATATTTCTGACTACGACCGTTGGAAAAAGAATCTCGATCGCCAGTTTGCCCACTTCAGCCAATGGCTTGAACAGCACTTCTCTAATTCTGCTGGTGCCTGCCAGGTTGTACAGCAGGCCCGTGCCCTACTTGCAGATGATCAGTTCACCCTGGTTTTAGTTGGGGAGTTTTCACGGGGGAAAACTGAACTGCTCAATGCCCTGTTGTCGCAAACTTACGGACAGCGTCTACTGCCCTCAAGACCGGGGCGCACCACTATGTGTCCCACGGAAATTTTCAGTGATGGCGGCGAGCGCGCCAGTTTGCGGCTGCTTCCGATTGAGACCCTGGCGACGAATACCAGCCTGGAGAGCTTCCGTCGAATTCCGCAAAAGTGGGTAACTCACGAGTTTGATGCCAATGATCCCGAGGCGACCCGAGAGACTTTATTGAAGGTTGCTTCGACCAAGTCAGTAATGCCGGAAGAAGCCGCTCGCTATGGCTTCGATCGGCGCCACTTAGATGGCAAAGGGAATCTAGTTGAGATCCCCGCCTGGCGTTTTGCTTTGATTTGTCTGCCGCACCCATTGCTGGATCAGGGGTTGCGTATTATTGATACCCCGGGACTGAACGCCCTCGGCAATGAGCCGGAGCTCACATTGAGTACACTGCCCGGGGCCCAGGCGGTTGCCTTTCTGCTGGCTGCCGATGCTGGGGTAAGTGGTACCGATATGAGCATGTGGGAAACTCACCTGGCGCCACTGCAAGAGCATCGCGGAACATCCGTGATGGCCCTGCTCAACAAGATGGATGTGCTTTGGGATGATCCGGAGGAGGATGCTGAGCTGCTGCTGCGACGCATGCGCAGTGAAGTGGCCGGCCTCTTGTCTCTGCCTCAGGAAAGTGTTGCCGGAGTCTCTGCAAAAATGGCTCTGTTGGGGCGCCAGCAGCGGGATGCGGATTTGGTGCGAAGCAGCCGCTTCGGTGAGTTTGAAAGGATGCTGGTTCAGCGCCTGTTGGAGCACCGGCATAAAATGGCCGAGCACCGCTCACTGCATCAAGCTCTCACCCTGATGGCTGATACCCGCGATCTACTCAAGCGTCGTTTGAATAGTGGCCGGGCAGCGCTGGCTCACCTGCAGCGCAATAGCGGCAACACCTCAGAGCAATTGGCAGAGTTGGAACAGTTGCAGACGACCGTGCGCGAGCAGCATAAGATTTGTCATCAGGAATTGCTGACGCTCAAATCCAGCCAGAGAATGCTTACACGGCAGAGCACTTCTTTGTTGGCGCCGATATCTAGACAGCAGCTGCAGGCGCTGATTGACGATACCCTGGCTACTCTCAATCGCCGTTGGACGCCCATGGGCATGGCCAGGGCTATCGATACTTTTATGGAAGGGGTAGACCATCAGATGTCTAACCTCGAGCGGGAAGTGGATCAGGCTAATCGCTTGCTCGACGCTGTATTTGAGCGCTCCAGCTTGAAGAAAGTCGATGATGCTGAGCAGTATTTTACTATCCGCAAATTTCGCTTCGCGTTGCGTGGACTGCATCGCCAGGCCGCTCAGCTGAGGCGATCTCCGCAGTTGTTATTGGCGCGCCGCAGCCGTCTCAGCGAGCGCTTTATTACCACGCTTGCCAGTGAAGTGGGTCGGCTGTACGACGATATGGGTAACAAAGCGGAGAATTGGTTAGAGCAGGCTCTTGAGCCTCTTAAACAGCATGCGCAATATCAGAAACAATTACTCAATCGCCATTTGATTAAGCTCACCGAGTTGAAACAGAAAACTCGCAGTCGTCGCACGGATCTTCGAACTCTCGAGGATGAGGTTCAGCGCAATGATAAGGCGCTGGTGGCGTTAGAGGATTTACTGCGGCACAACAGCTCTGCACCACAGCCGGTTGCGCCGGCGCCTCGCGCGCACAATGTAACCCCCTTGAAGGCCTCCCATACCACCTGAATTGGGTGCTAATTGATATTGGTTCTGACTGGCATTTGTTATAAGTTGCAGTGATCTTATTCACTGACTGCTTCGGCAATTTGCCAGGCAGCACCTATCAACCTGACAGATACAGTGCCTTGTCAACGGAAAATCCTATCGCTTCTGCGGAAGCCCAAACCGCCACTACCGGTGACCCAGGCGCCGTGGGCCTTGTTGAGCCAAAAAGCCATCACTTTAGTGAACCGCTGGAACTGGCCTGTGGCCGAGTGCTGAAAAATTACACTCTGGTTTATGAGACTTACGGTGAACTCAATAGGGAAAAGACTAACGCAGTTCTGATCTGTCATGCTCTGTCTGGGCATCATCACGCTGCGGGGCGACACAGTATCGATGATAAGCGTCCGGGGTGGTGGGACCACTATATCGGTCCGGGTAAGCCGATAGATACTAATCATTTCTTCGTGGTGTCCGTTAATAATCTCGGCGGTTGCCACGGATCTACCGGCCCCGTATCCATCAACCCGGATACCGGTACTACCTGGGGGCCGGATTTTCCATCACTGCGTGTCCGCGACTGGGTCCACAGCCAAGCGCGCCTGGCGGATATGCTAGGCATTCGAAAGTGGGCGGCGGTTGTTGGCGGCAGTCTCGGTGGAATGCAGGCGATGCGCTGGTCACTGGAATACCCTGAGCGCCTGCGTAACTGTGTGGTGATTGCCTCTGCTATGAAGTTATCTGCGCAGAATATCGCGTTTAATGAGACCGCACGCCAGGCGATAACATCCGATCCGGACTTTTGTGATGGGCACTACCTCCAACAGGATAAGTTACCCCGTAGAGGCCTAGCCGTTGCGCGTATGATCGGGCATATCACTTATCTGTCTGACGATGGGTTGGGACGCAAGTTTGGTCGAGAATTGCGCAGTGGCAGCTTTCAACAGGGGTCGGATGAAGAGGTGGAGTTTCAGATACAAAGTTATCTGCGCTACCAGGGAGCCAGTTTTTCCACCACCTTCGATCCCAATACTTACATTCTGATGACTCGAGCGCTGGATTTCTTCGACTTAGCTCGGGAATACGGGGATGACCCGGTAGAGGCCTTCTCCCATGCCAAGTGCCGGTTTTTATTGGTGTCATTTACTTCTGATTGGCGCTTTGCGCCGGAGCGCTCGAGGGAAATCGCCGATGCCCTGATGCACGCGGATATTCCAGTTAGCTATGCCGAAGTAGAGTCAGCAATGGGACACGATGCCTTCCTGCTGCCCAATGGTCGTTATGAAGGTGTATTTCGTGCCTATATGCAGAGAGTTGCGGCAGAAATTGCTGAGGAGGTGTACTGATGCGGATAGATTTGGATGTGATCCAGGAATGGATCGCTCCCAACAGCCGGGTTCTCGACCTCGGCTGTGGCGATGGTGCACTGCTCGATCAGCTGGGGAGAAATAAAAATGTGAAAGGCTATGGCCTGGAGATTGATCCCGAGCAAATAGAGCGATGTGTGGCCCGTGGGGTCAATGTTGTCGAGCAAAATCTGAATACAGGGCTGGGAAATTTTGCTGATGGCAGCTTTGATGCTGTGGTGATGACCCAGGCACTGCAAACCTTGAGTCAGCCTCATTTAGTGGTAGAGGAAATGCTCCGGGTTGGGCGGGATTGCATTATTACGTTTCCCAATTTTGGGCAGTGGAAGGCCCGCTGGCACCTCGCATTCTCCGGGCGCATGCCAGTATCGGACTTATTGCCATACGAATGGTATGACACTCCCAATATTCACTTTTGTACTTTTACAGACTTTGAGGTGTTATGCCGAGAAAACGGCTGGGCGATTCTGCATCGGCAAGTGGTTTCTGAGTCCATGGTTGGGCGAGCATTCAAAGACTTTTTACCAAATTTGTTTGGTGAGACAGCCATCTATCACCTAACTCGCTAAACTAAGATTTGCGCCAGCTCTTTTGTGGAGGACTTTGGCGCGATAAATAGATCGAGAAAGGCACTCCTGAGGGGGCCTGACTGGAATTGACCACCAAACCTGCCGGGAGAGGTGGCGCCTATAACAACTGGAGGTGGAGCGTGAAACGCATCCTTACCCTGGCTGCTTCTGTGGCCTTGCTATTTTTATCTGTCGGCGCTGCCGCGCAAGAAGCGCGTACGATTAAGAACTACGCTGATTTTGGCGACTATCGAGTAGTCTATTCAGTGTTCAATAGCGATTTTATCCAGCCGGATATCGCCCGTCAGTACCAGTTGGCTCGAGCAAAAGATCGGGCCTATGTAAATGTCTCTGTCGTCAAGAAAGAGGGCGGAACTCATGGCCTCAGCGCTGAGATGTCTGGTACAGCTACCAACCTGATCCAGCAGTCAAGACCACTTAAGTTCAAAGAAATTCGGGAAGGGGATGCTGTTTACTATCTCGCGCCCCTGCGTTTTGAGGATGAGGAAACCCTTACTTTTAACGTAGATATCAAGCTGCCCAATGGTAAAAGTGAGACGATCACTTTCCGTCGCAGACTGAACCGATAGATATCTGCCAAGGTTCCACTGACTGAGAGCTGGTCGAAACCCCTTCTTTAAGATTCACCGCGGGCCGAGGCCCGCTTTTTGTTTGAAGCAATATGGTAAATAAAATTGTTCTTGCCAGCGGTAATGCCGGCAAACTTCGCGAGTTTTCACAGCTGTTCGCCTCATGGGATATACAGGTTCTTCCTCAATCTGAATTTGGGGTAAGTGACGCTGATGAGACCGGATTGAGCTTTATTGAGAATGCTTTGATTAAGGCCCGCCACGCCAGCCGTATCAGTGGCCTGCCGGCATTAGCCGATGACTCCGGGCTGTCGGTAGATGCATTGAGTGGTGCGCCGGGAATTTACTCTGCACGCTACTCAGGTGCCGGGGCGACTGATGAAAAAAACAATGCGAAGTTATTGGAGGCCATGGTTGACGTTGAATCTAAGCATCGCACTGCCAGTTTCCACTGCGCGCTGGCTTTTGTGCGGCAATGGGATGACCCGGTGCCTTTGGTATCTAGTGCAAAGTGGAGCGGGACAATTTTGCGGGAGCCGGCGGGAGAGCAGGGTTTTGGTTATGACCCGCTGTTCTTTGTTGAATCTGAGGGAATGACCTCCGCTGAACTGCCGAGAGACTTGAAGAATCGACTGAGCCACAGGGCCCAGGCTATGTCTCAATTTGAGCTTTTATGGCAGCAAAATATGCAGGGTGCCGACCTTGCCTGATCAGATTGCTGAATTACAGCTGCCACCACTGAGCCTTTATATCCATATCCCCTGGTGTGTGCGCAAATGTCCCTACTGTGATTTCAACTCCCACCAGGCTGATAGAGACCGGGCTAATTCGGACTACGCCCTACCGGAATCCGAGTATGTGGCGCAGTTGCGCCTGGATCTGATCAGCCAGTTGCCCTGGGTGCAGGGGCGAAAATTGCAGTCCATCTTCTTTGGTGGTGGTACGCCGAGCCTGTTCTCCCCCCAAGCAATAGGGCAGATCCTGGAGGCTGCTGAGCAGGTAGTGGGCTTTGCTGAGGGGATCGAGATAACCCTGGAGGCCAACCCCGGAACTTTTGAACAAGCCAAGTTCACTGGCTATCGATCTGCCGGAGTTAATCGCCTTTCTATTGGAGTGCAAAGCTTCGATTCCAATCAGCTACAACAGTTGGGACGTATTCACAGCGGAGAAGAGGCCGAAGGTGCCCTGGCGATGGCGCGTCGTGCGGGCTTTGACAATATTAACCTCGATCTGATGCACGGATTGCCTAATCAGACCGAGGTGGAAGCCCTTGGCGATTTGCGCCGAGCAATTTCCTTGGCTCCAGAGCATATTTCCTGGTACCAATTAACGATTGAGCCAAATACTGCATTCTACAGTGCGCCACCAGTCACCCCCGGCTCCCAGCTGATAGCCAGTATGCAGGGCAGTGGACGCGAACTACTGGCGTCCGAGGGCTATCGTCGTTACGAGGTGTCGGCTTATAGCAAACCCGAACTTGAATCCCGCCATAATATTAATTATTGGTCATTCGGAGATTATCTGGGGATTGGTGCCGGTGCTCATGGCAAGGTAACCCTAGCTGAAACTGGGCAAATTCTGCGCAGTCGTCGCACACGCACTCCGAGGGACTACTTGTCTATCGCCAGGCAACATCCCGAGCTGCTGCATAGTGCCTTGTCTGAACCCCATACTGACAGGGTTGAGAATGAGGATTTGCCACTGGAGTTTCTTATGAATGCCCTTCGCCTGGCGGATGGTGTTCCCAGTGATACTTTCACCCGCTACACCGGATTGCCGATGTCCGAGCTGCAAAAACAATGGCCTACCCTGATGGCAATGGAGCTTGTAGAGTGTCTGGATAAGCGGATTGCTGCCACGGCTTTTGGCTTTGACTATATCGATGAGATTTTGCAGCGCTTCCTGGAGCAGGCGTAAGTCTGTGGCAGGAAAGACTTGAAATCCCATTTTGCGCCCCAATTTTGAGGGCAATGGTGCATCGCAGCTGTATAACCACCGCTGTGACCGTGAGAAGATGCGTTGGCGGTGCCCACGCATCGAGTAACTAAAGAACAGGAATGCAATATGAGCGAGCACTCAATCGTCAACGTATCTGACGCTGAATTCGAAGCAGAAGTTCTCAAAGCTGAAGGCCCGGTGTTGGTAGATTTTTGGGCACAGTGGTGCGGTCCGTGCAAGATGATCGCTCCAGTGCTGGAAGACCTGGCAGGCCACTACGGCGATAAGTTGAAGATCGTAAAAGTAGACGTTGATGCGAATAAAGAGAGCCCGGCCAAATACAATGTCCGTGGTATCCCCACGCTGCTGCTGTTCAAAGGCGGTAATGTCGAAGGTACTAAAGTCGGAGCACTGTCCCGCGCGCAGCTGACTGAGTTTATCGACGGTCAGCTGTAAGACTGTCGTTTCCATCCTGCAAAGGGGGTAAATTTCTTTGCAGGATTGGAAACACCCGTTATACTGGCTGTAATTCTGAAATAGTTCAGCGGTCTTGAATTAAATGAGACGAGCTGACAAAACGCCCCTCCACAGGGTCCCTGACCATCCCCGGCGCGTATACTCCTCGAGTTGAACTTGTTCTGATAATGCTCCATAAATTGATTATGGAGAGCAAAAGTTTACTGAGTACTGTGGTCTTGGTAGGAAAAGGTACCTAGGTGTATCGGGTAAATAAACGAGCTAATCTCTAATATCAAACCCCTCCTCAAAATTTCAGGCGTGTCCGCGCCATATGACAACAGAAACATTAATAAGCAATTGGTATGAATCTCTCCGAATTAAAAACCAAACCCATTGAAGAGTTGATTGAAATAGCCAAAGGCATGGGCCTTGAAAACCTGGCCCGTTCGCGCAAGCAGGATATTATTTTCAATATCCTCAAGCGCCACGCCAAAAGCGGTGAAGATATTTATGGCGACGGCGTATTAGAAATCCTTCAAGATGGTTTTGGATTTTTGCGTTCTGCTGACTCCTCTTATCTTGCGGGACCGGATGATATATATGTATCTCCAAGTCAGATTCGCCGATTTAATTTACGTACGGGTGACTCAATTTCCGGAAAGATTCGCCCACCGAAAGAAGGTGAAAGATATTTTGCCTTATTAAAAGTTAACGAAATTAATTTTGACAAACCAGAAAACGCACGTAACAAAATTCTTTTCGAAAACCTCACTCCTCTATTCCCCAACGATCGCCTCACCCTCGAGTGCGGAAACGGCTCCTCCGAAGACCTGATTGGTCGTATTATTGATCTTGTAGCTCCAATCGGGAAAGGCCAGCGCGGCTTGATTGTTGCGCCGCCGAAGGCCGGTAAAACGATTATGTTGCAAAATATGGCACAGGCCATTACGCGCAATAATCCAGAGTGCCATTTGATCGTACTGCTGATTGACGAGCGTCCTGAGGAAGTGACAGAAATGCAGCGCTCCGTGCGCGGTGAAGTTGTTGCCTCTACTTTTGATGAGCCGCCGGCACGTCACGTACAAGTTGCGGAAATGGTAATTGAAAAAGCCAAGCGCCTGGTTGAGCACAAGAAAGATGTGGTGATCTTGCTCGACTCTATCACCCGCCTGGCTCGCGCTTACAACACAACAGTTCCTAGCTCCGGTAAAGTATTAACCGGTGGTGTTGATGCTCACGCCTTAGAGCGCCCGAAGCGCTTCTTTGGGGCAGCGCGAAATATTGAAGAAGGCGGAAGTCTGTCTATTATTGCTACTGCACTTATCGATACCGGCTCGAAAATGGACGAAGTGATTTTCGAGGAATTTAAAGGTACCGGTAATATGGAATTGCAGCTGGATCGCAAAATTGCTGAAAAACGCGTATATCCGGCCATTAATGTGCGCAGATCCGGCACTCGCCGGGAAGAGCTGTTAATGCCTGAGGGCGAGCTGCAGCGAGTGTGGATTTTGCGTAAGCTGTTACACGATATGGAAGATGTTGCATCGACTGAATTCCTAGTGGATAAATTGAAAGATTTCAAGACAAATGACGAATTCTTCCTATCCATGAAACGGAAATAATTTTTGTATATAAAGTAGCGCCTAAAAAGGCGCTCTTTATTTATTAGGAGCAGAATAAGACGATTAATTGCGTCTATTACTGTTGAAAAGGCGAGCCATTAGGCATATAAAGTTCCACATTGTGGCGCTTGATATGGATTTTAGGCAACGCGCCTTACTGAATTGGCCCAGGGGTTTATTTCTCCGCAAAGGGCCAATCTCAAATGGTTAATCTGGTGGAGCTGGTTATCCATTTGTGACTGCACGACAGCCCACACACCTAGTGAGAACCTTTTGTGAATATCTATATTGGAAATCTGGCCTACGCGGTAACCTCTGACGACCTGCACGAAGCTTTTGGTGCATTCGGAGAGATCTCTCGGGCTACTGTTATCACCGACCGTGAGACTGGCCGCTCTAAAGGCTTCGGTTTCGTAGAAATGCCTAACGACGATGAAGCGCGCAAAGCTATCGAAGAGATGAACGACCAACCGCTGTCTGGCCGTAACATCCGCGTTAACGAAGCTAAGCCTCGCGAAGATCGTCCGCGTCGCCCCCGCTTCTAAGCTGTAAAAAGCTTATTATTTCCGCGGCTCGCAGCCTAGGCTTGCGAGCCGCGACTCCCTCCCGCCTCTCTCTTCATTCCAATTGGTGTGTTGTTACCCATCCTGCGCCTTCTGTTTTACACTGCGCTCTGGTTTATAGTCACGCCTTGTTAGCCCATGAAATATAAAGATCTACGCGACTTTATTAAGTTGCTGGAAAAGCGCGGTCTACTAAAACGAATCAAGCACCCTGTTGACCCCATTTTGGAAATGACAGAAATTTCCGATCGCGTATTGCGAGCTGAGGGGCCTGCATTGTTGTTTGAGAACCCGGTAGGCTTTGAGACCCCAGTTCTTGCCAATCTTTTCGGAACACCAGAGCGAGTCGCCCTGGGGATGGGAAGAGAGAGTGTTGCCGAACTGCGTGAAGTGGGAGAACTGCTGGCTTTCCTCAAGGAGCCGCAGCCACCGGAAAATCTCCGCGATGCCTGGGAGAAGTTGCCGGTCTTTAAGCAGGTCCTGAATATGGGGCCAAAAGTCGTAAAGGGTGCAGTTTGCCAACAGATAGTCCTTGAGAGGGATCAGGTTGATCTGCATCAGCTGCCAATCCAAACCTGCTGGCCGGGAGATGCCGCTCCGCTGGTCACTTGGCCCTTAGTAATTACCCGAGGGCCTGAGAAGAAACGGCAAAATCTGGGCATATACCGGATGCAATTAATCGGAAAGAACCGCCTAATTATGCGTTGGCTCAGTCATCGCGGGGGGGCGCTGGATTATCGGGACTGGTGCAAGAAGCATCCCGGTGAACCCTATCCGGTAGCTGTTGCCCTGGGTGCCGATCCCGCCACAATTCTGGGGGCCGTTACCCCAGTGCCGGATACTTTGTCTGAGTATGCCTTTGCCGGCCTGCTGCGGGGGGATAAGACAGAAGTGACCGATGCCTTACTCAGTGATCTTCAGGTGCCTGCCAGTGCCGAATATGTTCTGGAAGGGTTTATCTATCCCAATGATATGGCTGATGAGGGTCCCTATGGGGACCACACCGGTTACTATAACGAAGTGGACAGCTTCCCTGTGTTTACGGTAGAGAAGGTTACGCACCGTAAAAACCCCATTTACCACAGCACCTATACCGGGCGCCCACCGGATGAACCTGCGATTTTAGGCGAGGCTTTAAACGAGGTTTTTGTGCCAATCCTACAAAAGCAATTTCCTGAAATTGTCGACTTCTATTTGCCGCCGGAGGGATGCTCTTACCGTCTCGCTGTGGTCACTATGAAGAAGCAGTATGCGGGTCATGCCAAGCGGGTAATGATGGGTGTCTGGTCTTTCCTGCGTCAGTTTATGTACACCAAGTTTGTTATTGTCGCTGACGAAGACGTCAATGCCAGGGATTGGAAAGATGTAATCTGGGCGATGACCACGCGTATGGACCCGGCGCGGGATACGGTGATGGTAGAAAATACTCCGATTGATTATTTGGATTTTGCTTCTCCGGTCTCCGGTTTAGGCTCAAAAATAGGTTTTGATGCGACAAATAAATGGGAAGGTGAAACTAGTCGTGAGTGGGGTGTACCTATTGAGCGCGACCCGAATGTGGTTAAAAAGATTGATGAAATATGGTCTAAATTGGGTCTCGAATAAGCACGGCGTTATATTCTCAGTACTCCCGTCCGAATAAGCGCCTCTGGTGGCGCTCAGTACAGTGACCGCTTAGCGGTCACTCTTTATTTTTCCTCTTTCTCTACATATATAATTTTTATTGCTGGCGTCGCAGTTAGGTATGGGCTCGACCGTGGCTCTGAATTAACTATAAGGAATGCTTTAATGAGGAGAATTTATTTAGTACGCCTGATAGAGATAGTTGTTTTCGTATTTTGGTATTAGTACCAAGTGAGCAGGAATAAAATACTGGAAATAATAATATCGAAGAGTTTATATCTGTAGTTATTTGGTATGCAGCCATACCTTGAATAGCCATTGCCAGAATAAAAGTGTGGGGGCTAATCCGAGCGTATTTGTCGCCATTTATTTTTGAATTGGAAATTAAATATAATTTATGTTCTTGATGAGCAGAGATATGGATATTATGTCGGCCAATGCGATGAAGCGTATTGCTATTCGTATCATGAAAATATAAAAAAACAACTGTGGAATAACCACTCCTGAAATTTCTATTTTGAGGGGGCTTGTTGTGTATTTTTCTAAGGTTGGACGGGAATATGATAGGAAATTTATCAAAACTAGTAGTTCTATTTTTGGGGATAGCAATATTTCAGCCTGTGATTGCCAGCCAGGATAATGATGCAGAGGCAATTTTTGAGAAGATCAAAGGGCTAGCTGGAGAGTGGAGAGAGGACGGGACGGAAAATGACGATTTTGTTATTAGTTTTACTGATACAGCTGGGGGAAGTGTGGTACTGGAAAGTTGGCTCTATAACGGGCACCAACATTCCCTGACGGCCTACCACTTGGATAACGACAATTTAATAGTGACGCACTATTGCCCCCAGGGTAATCAGCCCAGGTTAAGCTGGCAAAAAAATAGTGCTGAAGATACTTTGGCATTCTCTTTCAAGGATGCAACTAATTTTACTTTGGACAGTAAGAGTCGTCTGGATAGCCTCACTTTTACTTGGTTAGGTAACGGCAAGTTACAACGGGAAGAGACTTACTTGAAGAACGGGGAGCAGTTACCCTCATCCTTGACTCTGGTACGTAAATAAGCTGCCAAATCGTTATTAACTGATAGTTTAGATGTATTATTTCTCAAAGCTGGAGAGAAATTCGCGCCAGCTTTTTTATTTGTGAACTTTATTGTGGTTTTGGTTTATATAAGTATGATTCGCGACTGAATTTGCATGCTGCTGCCAGTTTATTGGCATGGGGTGACAGTGCAGGCTGTGCCCGGGTTGTGTTTTTGCTTATGGCGACATGCTGCATTGAAAACAAGTGGATATCTAATTCCTGGGGTTGGGAAACGGTAGAAGTTGGAAGTGAGTAAATAACTAAAATTAAATGGAGAGGTAACAAATGGAATTAATTATTTTTGTAATTATTATGGTGGCAGTTCTTGTTCTGCCTCTGAAGTTGGCAGCTGCTATGTTGGGGGCGAAAAATACGGGTGTTTTTTATTGTCTTTTCGCTTTGCTGTTGGCCCTAATTATTCAAAGAATTGTTGGCGGCATGTTGCCGGGGGTGACGGATAGCGCTGGGATTTTAATGACAATTCCCCTGGCTGCTATTGCCTATATGCTGGTACTTGGTACGGGTTTTTTAAAGGCTATTCTAATCGCCCTTTTACAAGGGGTAATTACTTATTTTGCCATGCTACTCTTTGTGGGATTGCCCTGGGCTGTTTAAAAACGAAATAAATTCTCGTAGAAAATCTGCAAGCGGCGACTTATTGAATGTTAAATCGCCATTTGCACTATCATTGATTACTAATAGTTTCCTTGCGTACAAGCTATAACTTTCTGAAAAATGGACGCTCTACACATCAGTCTCTGTGCCAATGATGTGTTTCCTAGATAGGGTTTCTACTGGGCAGTCTGTAGGTCCTACTTTCCAATAGGAGCCGCAAGAAATTTACTTAAAACATCAATATAAGTTGGAAAGGCTTCGAACTGGGGTAAATGTCCAACCCCCTCCATCTCAACTAATTCGGCTTTGGGGATTTCTGCTGCTGTACGCTTGCCTAATTGATCGTACCGGCCTAATTTTTCTTGTACAGCTTCAGGCGCACGGGCGCGGCCAATAGCTGTTCGATCTCGGGTACCTATAATCAGTAGGGTGGGCACCTTGATATTGGCAAACTCATAAAGTACCGGTTGAGTGAATACCATTTCGGAGGTTAGGGCATCCACGGTTGCCATATGAGCCGCATCGGGTCCCAGGGTCCAGCCAGCTTGAATATCCAGTAGCGGGTTATATTCTTCGCGCCACTGCTCAGAAAAGTAGGCTTTACTCATGTAGCGTTTGATAGATTCTGGAGTTTGTTTTTTCTCGCGAGCAATGGCTTTGTCCAAAGGTTCATAGGGAACCCATCGCTTCCAGTCTTCAAGGCCTATAGGATTTACAAGTGCTAACTTTTTGACTCGCTCCGGGTACATCAGGGTAAACCGGGTAGCCAGCATACCTCCCATAGAGTGCCCAACTACAATAACCTCTCTTATTTTCAATTTATCCAATAAAACCTTGGTATTGTTGCTAAGCCCCTGAAAAGTATATTGGGTAAGCGGTTTACTGGATTTTCCGAAACCGATCTGGTCAGGTGCTATAACCCGGTACCCTAGCTGACTGAGTTGGGAGATAGTCTCCTTCCAGTAGGCCGCCGAAAAATTCTTTCCGTGCAACAGGAGTACCGTTCCTCTTGCATTTTTACCCTCTACAGGCGGTACATCCATAAAGGTCATTGCCAGTGGCTGCCCCTGTTGTTCGAAATGAAAGTGATGAACTGGATAGGGATATTCGTAATCAGTTAAGGCTTTATCTTGAGGCGTTATTGAATATTCAGCAGATGCATGGCCGGTAAAAAACACACTGGCGGTAAAAAGTAAGGCAACTATGTAGCGCACAAAGAGGGTCACAGCCGTGTCCTTATTGGTAAACGGGAGTTCACTATAGGCGCAATTGGGGGGTAGCTGAAAGGCCCGTCGGCCTTTCAGGGGGGATGACTCAGGCGTGTGCGCCCAGTAGGGGAGTGCCTTGGCTGGGCATAGGCAACTGGGGCAAGTCCTTGACTGCTTGTAGCAAACCTTCCTCATAGAGTTTTGCTGCTTTGTCTTTTTCCCCAAGGGATTGAAATAGGCGAGCCAGTTCAGCGGAGGTAGCGGGGTCTTGGCGCAACAACAGGCTTTTCTCAAAATATTGCTGAGCTTTGCCCCAAAGTTCATTGCGCATTGAGAGGCGCCCGAGACAGGTTAGCAATGCAGCACTTTCCCCATACTCTTTCAGCCAGCCTTCAGCTGCAGATATTTGTGCCGCAGGGGCGGCCCCCACCAGGCAGCCGTAGAGTTCGGCAAGCTTGGGGTCCCAAGCTCGATTGAGTAGCCAGCGCAAATGCTTCTCTGCCTCTGTATCTTCGCCAATCCGATGCAGTTGCTGTGCATAGAGACTGCGCAGGGCTTCGTTGCGTTGCCAGCGGCCACTCAGGCTTTGCCAGGTATCGTGTAATTTATCGATATCTTTGCGATTAGCTGCTTCGGTCAGCTGATGTTGATACACCTTGAGTTCAAGCTGGTGCAGCTCAGCTTCGGGCATGTTCGCATGTTTCTCCAGCTCGGGCAGTAATGCGCGAAGACGGCTCCAGTCACCCAGAAGGTAATAAGCCTGCTTGAGAAGTTGTAACAGGGCAGGATGTTTCGGCTCGAGCTGCTTGGCGCGCTCCAGGCTGGCAATACACTGCTCGTAATGTTTATCGAGGAGCTGCATACGAGCTTGGCTTAGGGCTACAGCCAGGCGGGTATCTTCACCACAGGCCTCCGCCTTGGCGAGTAATTCATTGGCCTCCTCACGAAAGCCCAGCTCAAAGGCGCTGCGCGCTGCCGCCAAATAATTGATCAGCGGGGCTTCAGATCGAGGGGCGCTCTTCAGCAGCTGACGACGGGCCCGGGACCAGTTGCCCTCCATAAATTCCACCAAGCCGCTGGTCAGGCGTCGGCGCGCTACACGCTGGCGACCAAATCTCAGCCGGTCGACACTACCTCGGAATCCGCGAAAGATACTGCGAGCCAGCCAAATGGCAAAGAAGAGGATAATTAGAGCTGCTGCCAGCGAGAAAATTGCGAACCAGAGGTTCATCTCGTAGCCTTTATTCAGCTCACCGCCAATACCGATTACCAGGTAGCCGGGATAATTGTTAATAGCCTCCGGTAGAAAAGCGCCGAGCAGCAGTAGTACCAGAGCGGTGAAGAACAGTTTTTTCACTGGCTCTCCTCCTGTTGCGAGGCAGTTGGTGTGGTGGTGCCGGATGTTTTGTGTAAACGCTCAATATAATTGCGCAGGGCAAGCTGGGAGGCGCTGAGGTCAGGCATTTCGACCTGGATACGTTGTTTGCTAAGTTCCGTTAGTTGTTGGGCCAGCGCATCGCGCTGCGGACTGGCAGTGCCATAACTGAGTAGTAGCGACCGCGCACTATCCAGAGCGTCCCTGTAAACCGTGGTATCGCCGCGAAGCAATGCCAGTTGGGCCTGCTCCATATAAAGGCGCAGAGTCTGGCGAAAGCGAGCTTCACTCTGAGGGGACAGCATTACCGGGTTGATGTCTCCATCAATGGGGCGCACCGATTCGCGCATGAAGCGGGTGAAGTTGTGCCACTCCCGCTTCCACAGGGGGGCACTCTCCTCAATGCTGGGCTGCTCTTCACTGGGTTGTTCTGCCGAAGCCATATCGAATTGTGGTTGGATATTTGTGCGGATTAGCTGTTCTTCCAAGGCGCTGAGACGGAGGTATAAACCCTGGCGATCGATGTTTTGGACCAGCTTCAGTGAGGTGATATCACGGGCAAGCTGTTGGCGTACCCCGTACAGATCCGGTAAGTCCACATTGCGCAATATCTCGTCCACGCGTTCGACCAGCCCCAGCGCAGCGCGACTATCGTCTTCGAGAAGCAGGCGCTGGTTGGCTAGACGCAACAGATAATCTGCCTCAGCCAATTGCCAATCGTCGCGGCTTACATTTCCCAGCTGACCCAAGCGGTTTCCCTGTGCGGTGACACTGCGCTGCATGGAAGCCAGTTGCTGCTGCAGTTGGGCGATAGTGCGATTTTGTCGCTCCAGTTGATTACGTAAATTGGCATCGGCCTGCTCCAGCTGATTGAACTCCCCGGAATAATCGGGGGTTTGGGGTTCAGTTGGGGCAGGGGTAGCAGCTGGGGTTTCCGAAGTGGTATTGGAGGTCGGCGCTTGGGTGGTGTTTTCAGCGGCAACCGGCACTTCCGTTGCAGGGGTAATAGTGGTGGTGCTCTCCGGGGCTGCCGTTTTTCCGGGTAGATAGTTGAGGTAAGCGCCAAGGTGTTCGCGCAGCTGAGGAGAGTTGAACCAGGCCAGTGAGGCCACAGCAATCAAAATGAGGATGAACAGTAGCCACCACCACAGCCCATTGGATCTACTGGCCGCAGCACCGCCGCTGGCTTTACCAGTAGAGGCTTTTTCCTCTGAGGCTTTGGCGAAATTACTTTTGCCTTTTACAGGCTTTGTGTTTTCCGGGGGCTCATTGGTCGCGGCTATATTTTGATCTTTTTTATCGGTCATGGGTATGGCGGCGCAGGTGGAAAATGTCGTCAGATTATAACGAGTGGCGCGAGCCTTAATAGCGGGCTAAACGCCGTTTTAAGATTTTTAGCGCAAAGCGGTCGAGAATTCGATAGCAAATCAGCCGAGGGCTTTACGCAGTGTTTCCAGCATAGCGTTATCGCCGGCATTTAGCGCGCTATAGCAATGGGCAAAACCAAGCTCATTTGCCCGAGTGGCAACTCGTATACTCGGGCAGATAAGAGCGGTTTCAAAGAGTGTATTGCGGTTTATCTGGCGGATACAGGTAACCAGGTTATCGAGTGTTTCACCGCTGTGCACACTGATAATATCGGGTTGGAATTTATACTCAGCCAGGGAGGTTGCAGCCTCCGGTGGCAGCACTCTCCGATAGAGTTCGCAATAAGTTACTCGCGCACCCCTATCACTCAAGGTGTCGCCGATAAGAGGGCGGCCACCGGAGCCGCGAAAAATAAGGACTCTTTTCCCGTCCAACTGCTGTAACCAGGGTAGGCGCAGCAACTCCTCGGAGTTCATTGTATTGCCACTTTGCTCACAGGGTATACCGCGCTTCTCCAGGGCGCTTGCGGTTGCTGCGCCGATCGCCAAAAAGCGAGGACCCTGGGGAAACTGTGGCCAATAATCTTCAAGCCAGTCTACGCCGTAGTGCACGGCGTTCTGGGAAACAAAGATCGCGACATCCGTTTGATCGAAGTCGAGGATTGAGTTTTTTAAGGCCTGTATGGCAGCTTGATCCTCAATTAGCTCTATGCCGAGCATGGGGATGTTATCTACTTGGGCCCCCAGGCTGCGCAGTAGCGCACACCAGTTATCAGCCTGCTGCGTTGGCCGCGTACTGAGAATACGTTTGCCCTGCAGCAGGTCGGAGGTGAGATCGCCCATATCAGATAGCGGCGAGGATTTTATCGGCACCATCGGCCAGTAACTGTTCCGCGAGCTCAGTACCCAGGCGCTCTCCCTCAGCGGCAGGGCCACGATTGTCGGCATGTATCATGGTTTTGCCATCGGGACTGCCAACGAGTCCGCGCAGCCACAGGGTGTCACCATCCAGCTCGGCGTAGCAGCCGATAGGCACTTGGCAGCCGCCGTTGAGGCGCTTAACCAGGGCGCGCTCCGCACTGAGTCGGGCTGCGGTTTCCGGACAGTGGAGCGGTTGGATCAAGGCTTCCAGTTCGCTATCGCGGCGCGACTCGATACCCACTGCGCCCTGTCCACCAGCGGGGAGCAGGATGTCCGTTGCCAGGAAGCTGCGGATGCGTTCCGGCATTTCAAGTCGCAGCAGTCCGGCCGCAGCGAGGATGATTGCGTCGTAATCGCCGGCATCCAGCTTGGCCAGTCGAGTATTCACATTGCCCCGTAAAAAGGTGACTTTGAGGTCCGGGCGACGGGCAAGTAATTGGCATTGTCGGCGCAGGCTGGAAGTGCCGACTACTGCTCCCTCGGGCAGGTCATCAAGGCTGTCATAAATATTACTGACAAAGGCATCGCGGGGGTCTTCACGCTCGCAAATAATCGGCAGGTGAAGTCCTTCGGGGAATTCCATGGGGACATCTTTCATCGAGTGAACTGCGATGTCCGCACGGCCTTCGAGCATCGCCACTTCCAGTTCTTTAACGAACAGGCCTTTGCCGCCCACTTTGGTTAGTGGGATGTCCAAAACCTGGTCACCCCGGCTGGTGAGGGGCAGTAACTCGATAAGAAGTTTCGGATGCGCTTGTTGCAGGCGGTCTTTGACATAGTTGGCCTGCCACAGGGCCAAAGCACTCTGTCGGGTGGCAATGCGAATACGATCTATAGACATGCGGCTCAATCACTTATTGGTTGAAGCGGCCATTCTAACAGAGTCGCAATGCAGTGAGGCTCTCTGTAGCCGAGGGGCTAGCCCCTGGTGCGAAGCCAGTCTTCGAGAATTATCCGTGCGGCTATTGAGTCCACTGGGTCTTGTGCGTAGTTGCCACGATGTCCGCGTTCGTTGGCCTCTTCCTTGGCGGCTCGAGTGCTTAAACGCTCGTCGATCAGCTCTACCGGTAGTCCATAGCGACCGTGCAGGCGCTGGCTGAATTTTCGCGCACGCACGCCAAATTCACTTTCGCTGCCATCCATATTGAGGGGGAGGCCAACCAGTAAAAGGTGGGGCTGCCACTCTTTGATCAGGCCTTCGACGGAGTCCCAATTGGGCTTGCCATCTTTGGCGGGTAGTGGGGCCAGTTCCCGTGCTCCACCGGTAAGGCTCTGGCCGTAAGCTACGCCAATAGAGCGGGTTCCAAAGTCAAAAGCTAGCGCTGTGACGGGTTTATTCATAGGGGTCAGTAATTTTTCTGTTAGGCGTGGCCAGCTTGGGAGCCGAGGCCGGAAAGATCGATGCCGTGGCGGGCGGCGGCGCTTTGCCAGCGTTTTTCGACCGGTGTGGCGAATAGGGTTTCGGGCTCTGCCGGCAGTGTCAGCCAGGCGTTTTCTGTCAGCTCCTGCTCCAACTGACCGGGCCCCCAGCCCGCGTAGCCGAGGGCGAGTAGTACATCGTCAGGGCCGCGCCCTGCGGCGAGGGATTCGAGGATGTCCTTGGAGGCAGTCAGGCTGATATCTGAATTGATTTCGGTGGTAGAGTCGAAGTGCATGCCGGTGCCGTGCAGTACAAATCCCTGCTCTGGTGACATGGGACCGCCCAGTAGAACTGGTTCGTCACCGCGCAAGCTGAGATCCTCCAGAGACAGCTGCTCGAATACCTCGTGCCAGTGCACTTTACTGGGCATATTGATCACTATGCCCATGGCACCGTCGCTATTGTGCTCAACAATCAGTGCGATAGCGTGTTTGAAGCGCGGGTCCTCCATACCGGGCATGGCCAGAAGGAACTGGCCGCGCAGGTTTCCGTGAGTCAGGTCGCTATCGATATTCGAATTAGGCATAGATCAGTAATAAACCGCCAGTTGAAAGCCCATTTTAGCCTCGGTTGGGCAGATCCCCCGCAGAAGTAGTAAGCCCCCCGGTTCTTTCGAATTGCCAGGTACGGATAATTTCCAGTCGATCAACCTCGTTTTTGATCTCTACTGGGAAGGGAGCGAAGGGAGCAGCCAGACGCACAATTTGTTGGGCCGCATCATCGAGAATGCGCTCCCCGGAGGATTGAAGAATAACAACCTTCTCGACGGCTCCGGTGGGAAGCAACCGCACCATCATGCGTAACTCGCCACTAATTTGTTTTTCCAAGGCCTCTTCGGGAAAGTTATCACTGCCAACAGCTTCTATCTTCTGGCGCCATTCATGTAAATAAGCGGCATCGGCTGAGGCTCTGGTAGCTACAGATGTCAATCTGCGTACTCGGGGGCGCTCGGCAATAGTTTGGCGAATTTTATCGAGACGCGCCTCTAGGCTAGCTATTTTAGGGTTGCTCAATGGCAGGTCATTGGGTGCGTCGCCGCGCTTTTCCTCGGATAACTTATCTTCTGCCGAAAGTTCAGGAGCCTGAATCGGGCTCTCACCAACTGTGGTAATTAACAGGCGGCGTTGTTCTGCTGGCCGCGCAGATTGTTGTTGTGGCAAAGGCGTCACGCGATGAATTTGCGTATCGGCAAACTCGGCACGGCGCTTAGTGGATAACTCTTTCCGAGAGTCTGCGGTACCACTGGCTAATTGGTTGTGCTGTGCCAAGTAGTCAGCATCCTCTGGGGCCTGAGCGGAATTTTGCAAAGAAAGTGTGACTTCAAGTGTCGGTGGCGCCTGTGCACCTTTCGGAGCAGCAAAAGCCACTCCGAAAACAATTAGCGCATGTAACGCGGCGGCTAGAAATAATGAGAACACAAAGCGTTCACGCTGCATTGCATGAAACTGTGTCGCGTTGGCAGAGGAATTCATTATCTATTATCAACTACTACTTATTCGGGCGTGCGTTTCACACAGCCTTGTTCTCAGTGGTAAACCGCCCTGAGAGTTATCAAACGCCCAGTTTACCTTTTTTGTGCCAGCAGGTGTGTGATGCCGCTCATTAGTCGCGCGCCTATGTCCGTATTGTAAGCGGCATCAATTTCCCGTACACAAGTGGGACTGGTAACGTTAATTTCTGTTAGGTAGTCACCAATAACGTCCAGCCCGACAAATAACAGACCTTTTTCTTTCAGGGTGGGAGCGACTTGCTCAACGATCCAGCGGTCCCTATCGGTCAGGGGGCGTGCTTCACCGCGCCCGCCGGCTGCAAGGTTGCCGCGAGTCTCACCCGCTACGGGAATTCGCGCCAAGCAATAGGGAATCGCTTCACCATTAACGACCAGGATACGCTTGTCGCCGTCTTTGATTTCGGGGATGTAGCGCTGCGCCATAATCTGCTGGCGACCGTGGTCGGTAAGCATTTCCAAAATTGCTCCAAGATTGGCGCCATCTGGTTTGCAGTGGAAGATTCCTGCGCCACCCATGCCATCCAGAGGTTTATAAATGACATCTTGGTGAGTTCGGTGAAATTCCCGCAGCTTGGCCATATCGCGACTAACTAGAACCGGTGGGCAACACTGGGGGAAACTTGTTGCAAAAATTTTCTCATTGCAGTCGCGTAGAGCCTGGGGCTTGTTGACTACCGTCGCACCTTCGCGCTCTGCGGCTTCGAGAATATAAGTGGAATAAACATATTCATTATCAAAGGGAGGGTCGACGCGCATCAGGATTACATCCAGGTCGCCGAGTGGCATTTCTCTAGACTCTTCCAGAGAAAACCAACGATTCTCATCATCAAAAACCTGCATAGGGCAGCCGCGCCCAGTTGCGCGTCCATTCTCAAGGTAAAGATGGCTCTGCTCGAAATAAAACAGCTGGAAACCACAATCTTGTGCGGCTTGTAACAGTGCAAGCGTCGTATCTTTTTTAAAATTGATCTGGGCGATGGGGTCCATCACCACACCGAGGGAATAATTCATACGGGTTTCCAAATCGTTGGGTATTTCTATCCCAGTTATCACTGGTTTTGCTCCCAAATTTGTGGCCGCTACCAGCGTTGTTGGATAGATAAGGTAAGAGCAGCTTTGCGAAGGTGCAACCTTCTTAACGCAATACCTCCAATGAATGTATAAGTGGTGATAATTTGAACTGCGTCGCCTGCAGTGTGTCGACTCAGCTAGATTCGCCTGGGGTTCTGTGATAAAAGTTCGTCTCAGCGTGCGACCTTCGCCAGGCTAGGCGCCCGGACCCCGCAAGCGGTTTGAAAAAAGGGCGCAACTAAAGTTTTCGCGTGCCCGAAAATAAGTAAACAGGGGATTCAAAAAAGACTATGGAGCTTAACTGGGAAAGTCTGACTGTCATGGTGATCGACGACAGTAAGACAATTCGCCGCACTGCGGAGACGTTGCTGCAAAAGGCGGGCTGTACCGTGGTCACCGCGACAGACGGTTTTGATGCGTTAGCAAAAATCGCGGACTCCCGTCCGGATGTCATTTTTGTCGATATTATGATGCCGCGCCTGGATGGCTATCAAACATGTGCGTTAATAAAAAATAACAGCGAATTCCGCTCCACCCCTGTTGTAATGTTGTCGAGTAAGGACGGTTTGTTCGATAAGGCAAAAGGGCGTGTTGTTGGTTGCGATCAATATCTGACCAAACCTTTTAGTAAGAGCGAGCTGCTGGGTGCTATTTCCGCTCATGCCAAGCCGCACCATGCCGCATAAGTGGCCTACAGAAAAAGAAAATATAGATAACGGACTCCATTGTGGGCATTGTGCCCACAAGCTCGGTACCAAAATTTAATTAGAGTACAGATTTTCCGGTTGTTACATACCGGTTGATTTTTGTACCCACACTATCGGTAGTCATAGTGCATCTCGGCACATGCTAGCGAGGATAATCACAACAAAAACCGCCGAGCGCAGTAGTTGTTGCCGAAAAGATGTCATGGGGGAAATGATGGCAAGAGTACTAATAGTTGATGACTCTCCTACAGAAACACATAAGCTGACAACCATTCTTGAAAAAAATGGCCACGCAGTAATCACCGCTCCCAACGGTGAAAGCGGAGTTGAAGTAGCCCGCGCCGAACGCCCCGACCTGATCCTGATGGATATTGTGATGCCGGGTCTCAACGGTTTCCAGGCCACCCGCCAATTGAGCAAAGACAGCAATACCGGTGAAATTCCGATCATTATGGTAACTACCAAAGATCAGGATACAGACCGTGTCTGGGGTATGCGCCAGGGAGCCAGGGCTTACCTGACCAAACCTGTCGATGAGAGCAAATTGCTGGATGCGATCGGGGAGGTGTTGGCCTAATAGCCAGCTGCGAAAAGTGCAGTCACAAACACCTTATTTAGCTCTGGTTGATATTGCACGGCGCGCCAAAGCGCAGGCCACTGGCCTGCCTGGCCGCCGGGAAATCAAACCCTACTGGACCGGTATCGGTTTCTCTCTTCTGGATAACCACTTTGTCGCCTCCATGGATGACGTTGTGGAATTGCTCGAAGTGCCACAACACACCTTTATTCCGGGCGCTCAGCCTTGGGTAAAAGGCGTATCTAATGTTCGTGGTCGCCTGCTTCCCCTTATTGATCTCGCAGCTTTTTATGGCGGCTACCTCTCAGGTCCGCGCCAGCAACGTCGTGTTTTGGTGCTCGAGAGGGATAAGACCTACGTGGGGCTTATCGTGGATAAATTGTTTGGGATGCAGCACTTGGCGTTTGAGTATGCCCGTGAGGCACCGACAGATTTGAGTGAACCATTTGCGCCAATGGTGCACGGCCAGTTTGTTTTACAGCAGCATCGTTGGCTCGTTCTCGATATGCGGGCACTGATCAAGGATGCGCGTTTTATGGATGCAGCTTTACGCTGACTAATCCAGTTCTTTCTTTCCGGTAGCCGAGGGTGGTCGACCGGATGGCCCGCAATTAGTGCAGGGATGTACAGCACTGACTGAGGGGTCTTGTCATTAAAGCGTTAAAACTAAAGTGGTATTAAACCGGCCTAATGCAATGGCCCGCTAGGAGTAAATTATGAAACCAGGCTCCCAGAGTTCCTTTTCCGCGCTGCGCAGTAACCCTGCCGCGCTGGTATTAGGTCTACTGGTACTCGCCACGCTGGCGGGGCTTATTGTCAGTATTTATTTGGTACAGACTCGAGACGAGCAGGATAAAGAGTACCTGCAGCAAGTCGCCGAGTTGCGGGCCCTTTCCTATCAGGTAGTTTCCTATGCGCCGGCGGCAACCGCAGGCGATAGTGAGGCCTTTACCGAGCTGGAAAATGTTACCGAAGAAATGGCTAATGCCTGGAACCAGCTTCAGCGAATGGATGACAATAGTCGCCGCGCCCTGGGTGCTCAGCTGTCTGCCTACGATCAGGTTTGGCGCAGCTTGCGCGAGCAGGTCGACACGATTATCGGCAACCAGGAAACCATCGTATTTCTTAACGATATCGCTTCAACGCTGAGTGACTCGCTTCCGGAATTACAGGCGGAGCACAACAATATTGTAGAAATTCTGCTGGCTAACAACGCCCCGGCAAATCAGGTGGAACAGGCCCAGTTGCAGGTATGGCGTGCGGAGCGTATTGGTCGAAATATCGATAAAATGCTCCAAGGTGGCGATGATGCCGAAGCCGCCGCTGACCAGTTTAATACCGACGCCAGTCTTTTCGGTAAGGTGGTTGACGGTATGAAGAGCGGCGATGTGGTGATGGGGATTTCCCGTATTACCGATGAAGAGGCTCGCCACTCATTGGATGAAATTACTGAGCTGTTCGGCTTCGTAAGCACCTCCGTACGGGATATCTTCGAAGCAACTCCAGCCCTGTTTGCTACCCGCCAGGCCTCTGACGGCATTATCGCGTCATCTCCCCAGCTGATCGAAGCATTGAGTACGCTGAATGACCGAATCGTAAACCTTTCAGATGATCGCCAGCCCAACAACTTGACCATTGCTGCACTGGCTTTGGTCTTCGTTTTGTTGATCTTCGGTATGATGGCGATGGCATTCTCCGGTACCCGCCGAAACCTGAAAAAAGAGGAAGATACCAACGAGCGTAACCAGCACGCGATTATGCAGTTGCTGGACGAGCTGGCCGACCTCGCCGACGGTGACTTGACCACCTCTGCAACGGTAACCGAAGCCTTTACTGGTGCAATTGCCGACTCCATTAACTTTACTATTGACCAGCTGCGTGTGCTGGTATCGCGGATTAATGGTGCTGCACAGGAAGTATCTGGCTTGTCCCAGGAAACCCAGCAGACTGCACTGCACCTCGCCGAGGCCTCTGAGCACCAGGCACAGGAAATTGCCGGAGCTTCTGCTGCGGTTAACGAAATGGCGGTCACCATTGACCAGGTATCTGCCAACGCCTCCGAATCTGCCCAGGTAGCCGAGCGCTCGGTACATATCGCAAGTAATGGCGCCAAGGTGGTACAGAACACCATTAAAGGCATGGATAACATCCGCGAGCAGATTCAGGATACCTCCAAGCGAATTAAGCGCCTGGGTGAATCCTCCCAGGAAATTGGCGATATCGTAAGTTTGATTAACGACATTGCCGACCAGACCAACATTCTTGCATTGAATGCCGCGATCCAGGCGAGCATGGCCGGTGATGCCGGTCGAGGCTTCGCGGTGGTTGCGGATGAGGTACAGCGACTTGCGGAGCGCTCTGCAGCTGCAACCAAGCAGATCGAAGGTCTGGTAAAAGCGATTCAGTCCGATACCAACGAGGCGGTAATCTCCATGGAACAAACCACCAGTGAGGTGGTACGTGGAGCTCGTCTGGCCCAGGATGCGGGTGTTGCACTGGAAGAAATTGAAAGTGTATCCAACAACCTGGCATCGTTGATTCAGAACATTTCTAACGCTGCTCGTCAGCAGGCTTCGTCTGCAGGCCACATTTCCAACACGATGAACGTGATTCAGGAAATTACCTCGCAGACCTCTGCGGGTACCCAAGCTACCGCCCAGTCCATTGGTAACCTGGCGCAGACCGCGAGTGCACTGCGCGAATCCGTTGCCGGCTTCAAACTTCCGCAAGAGGAAAGTGTTGAAAGCAACAGCGAGCTGTATGACGTGGAATTGCCGGAAATGGATACAGATACTTTCGCTATTGAAGGTGAAGATACTCATTCATTGGAGTCCCGCGAAGACCGGGCCCTGGCCTAACCCACACAATAATGCCCGGCCATTATGAAAGTTGGCCGGGCGCAAAAGGGGCGCACGGAATTGCTTCCGATAAATCCGCGGGTTTTTCTCGCAGAAAACTGTAGCGCTTGAGTACTGAATAAATTATTGGGGACTTGGCGTGAGTCACGACAATCCGAACTTCATGGCCTTGGATTGGCTGATCGGTGAAATTAACGAGACTTTGGCACAAGCGCGCCAATTTCTTGAGACGTTCGCTGTAGAACCCGATGCGGGTGCCTCTCTTCTGCAAAACAGCTTGTCGCTAGTGCACCAGGTGCACGGTAGCTTGCATATGGCACAGCTCAGTGGTGCCGCGATGTTAGCAGAAGAGATGGAGCAACTTATCCAGGCCCTCGCCACTGGTGCGGTTGAAAATACCGACGAGACGCGCGAATTTTTGATGCGTGCATTGCTGGAGTTGCCCCTTTATCTCGAAAAGGTTTCTTTTCAGCGTCGTGATAATGCCGTTCTCTTACTTCCCCTGATGAATGACTTGCGCGCAGTGCGCCGCGAGCGATTGATCAGTGAAGGAGCACTTTTCTCGCCAGAATTGTCTTCATTGGCAACGGTGATTGGAAAGCGCCAGCCCCTCGTCGCCGATAGCGCCCGCCTAAATGACCTGGTCACCAAGTTGCGCAAGATGTATCACGTTGCGGCTGCGGGTCTGATCCGGGATGTAAACAGCGGCGAAAGCCTGGCTTACCTCACCAAGATTATTGAAAAAATGCAGCTGCTCTACAGTGGCAGCTGTCGCCAATCCCTCTGGGAAGTACTGTTCGGTATTTTGGAGGCGCTCGGCGAACACCGTATTAATGTGCAGCCCGCACTGCGCCATTTACTGCGCAAGGTGGATATTGAATTTAGGTTGTTGCAGGGGCGTGGCGCAAAGGTATTGGACGCGCGCCTGGATCAGGACTTTCTGCGCAACCTACTTTTTTATGTCTACCTCGCCGGTCCGAATGGGCCGCACTGCGAGAAACTCTACCAGCGCTTCGCACTAGATAAGGCGGTTCCCGGTACGCCTCGCCCGGATACTGAAGATGTATTGGCGATGGGGCCAGAAGCCCTCGGCAGTGCAATTGCTGCAGTGCGCGATGAACTGCAATTGGTGCGTGAAGCACTGGAGCCCAGTACAACCGATACAGAACAACCTTCGCTGTCAGATACGGCCGCTGTGGCCAAGCGCCTCGCGGATACACTCGGTATTTTGGGATTGGAAGCGCAGCGGGTTCGCGCTCGCAGTGTCTACGAAGACCTTCGCGACGCCTCCCGTGGTACTGATGTTGAAGAGTACCTGATGCGTGCCGCCGGGGAATTGGTTCAGCTCGATTCAGCGCTTGCCGCCACCGTCGATCGCAATAAAAAAGTCGACGATGAGCAGCCCATTATGGGCGACGCCACTGACTCTGTATTACGCGAGGCCAGACTCGGTCTGGAAGCGGTAAAAGAAGCGGTCATGGAGTATGTGGCCAGCCATTGGGATATCAGTTACCTGAGTCGTGTGCCACAGCGTTTACAGGAAGTCTGTGGTGGTCTCGAAATGGTGGGTTACCAGCGAGCGGGTGAAATCATCTCCGCTTGCAACCGCTATATTGGCAGCTCCCTGATTGAGGCTGGAGAACGGCCCGAATGGACAATGCTGGATACTCTGGCAGATGCCATTACCAGTGTTGAATACTACCTGGAGCGCCGTGCGGAAGGTCTGGCTGATGCAGAAATGCTTTTGGCACTGGCTGAAGATAGCGTAGAGGCTTTGGGCATTTCGCTGAAGATCGCCGACGAGAGTGAGGCCGACGCCAGTCTCGAAGTGTCCCCGGTATCAGAACCCGAACTGCCAGATCTTGTTGATTATGATTTAATCCCCGATGACGAAACCACTGTGGTTTCTGACGAGCCTCTGGACTCTCAAGCTGAAATAGAAGCGGAAGAGTCATCTGCAATAACTTTGCAGCTGCCTGTCGAGGACGCAGGTTCTGTTGTGGAGTCCGAGCTGGAAATCGACGAAGAGTCAGTTCCGGAGGAATCTTGGTTCTCTAATGGGGCTCCTCAGGTTGAAGCTGCCCCGGCACTTGAAGTTGAAACTGGGATAGAGACTCCTGAGGCTGAGGAAGCGCCTGCTGAGGTTGCTGACTTCATTGAAGCTGCACCGATGGTAGAGTCTGCTGAGGTTGAGCCGATTGCTGCAGTTGCAGAGGTCGCGGACACGGCAGAGGAACTCGGTGATGACACTGAGAGCCTGATTGACGATGAAATTATCGAGATCTTCCTGGAAGAAGCCGGGGAAGTTCTTGCGCATATCAGTTGCTACTTCCCGGAGTGGGCTGCCAATTTTGCCAATCAGGATGCCCTGGTAGAGTTTCGTCGGGGCTTCCATACCCTGAAGGGGTCGGGCCGTATGGTCGAGGCCCTGGATATTGGTGAGCTGGCCTGGTCTGTGGAGAATATGCTCAACCGGGTTATCGATGGCAGTGTGAAACCCGGGCCTGCCCATGTATACCTGATTGAGCAGGTGTATCAGAAGTTCCCCTCAATGATTGAGGCGTTTAAACACGGACAGAGCGACCCCGATCAGCAGCTTACCCTGCAGTTACAAGCTTGGGCTGAGCAGCTGAGTGCGGGAGAGATGCCCGCTGATCTGGAAGCCCAAAGTGCAGGCGGTATCGCGGCAGTTGACGTTGTTGAGGACACCGGAGAAGACCTGGCTCAACTCTGGGAAATTTTTGCCCAGGAGGCAGAGACGCACCTCAATGTCGTAGATGAGTATCTGCTGGATATGCAGGCTGCCGCGCCTTTGTATGGTGTTCCGAGCGATCCAATGCACCGGGCACTCCACACACTAAAAGGCTCCGCACATATGGCGGAAGTCAAAGTGGTTGCCGAAATTATGGCGCCACTGGAGCGCTTCGCTAAAGAGCTGCGTATTTATCAGGTGCCTATCGATGCAGATATTTTTGATCTGATCAATGATAGCGCCACCTATGTGCGTGAAGTGCTGGAACAGATTCGCTCTTCAGAGCCTCTCGCAATAGAGAAATCGGAACAGTTCCTTGCTCGCGTTGCCGAATTGCAGGAGCGCTCTGTAGGCCACTTGATTCGCGAGCGCGAGGCGAATGAACCTCGCGCGGTCGATCCCCAGCTTCTCGAAGTCTTGATGGCTGATGGCATGCGGGTGCTACTTGATGCAGACCAAATGCTGACTGAGTGGCGCGCCGACCCGGCAGATAAAAGTCGTGTTGTTTTGGTCGCTGACGAACTCAATGTTCTGCAGGAGGCGGCCAGCCGGGCGCAGTTGCCGATCCTGGCCGAGCTCGCTGAGCTGTTGCTGAATGTTTATCGCAAAGTCCTTGCTGGTGACCTTGAGCAGGAGCCCGCACTATGGGCCTCTCTTGAGCAGGGACACAACGAGCTGCTCGATTTAATCGATGCAGTAGCAGCAGCACAAGACCTCCCTGAAGTCAGTGAAGCTGTGGAAGAGGCGCTTCGCTACCTGGCTCAGGGTGAGGAAACCAGCTCTTCAGCTGAAGATGACTACGATCTCAATGAACTGGGAATCGATAGCGAAGCACTGGCTATTGCCGAGCCTGAAGAGCAGGCGCCGGAGCCCACGGAAGTAACCGAGCTTCTGGTTTCAGATGCATCCCCTGATGAGTGGATTGAGCCACCTGTATTACAGGTGTCACACGATGGGGAATCTCTCGGTGGTGAGGCTGAGGATTCAGAAATTCCTCAATTGCAGGCCATAGAAGTTGAGGCCGCCGTTGAGGATGTTTCTCAATTTGAAGAACCCTTCTCTGTACCGGAAGTTGAGCCTGTTGGTGACCTGATTATCGAGCAACCGGATAGCGAGGTGTCATCACAGGATTCCGCTCAGTCAGTCGATTTACAGAAGTTGCTGGCAGACATTGACCCGGATGTTGTCGACGTCTTTATGGAGGAGGCGGGAGATCTTACCGATGAGCTGGAGGAACTGATCCAGAGTTGGGAGGAGGAGCCAGAAGGCCGCGAGCAAGGTGAAGCCCTGAAGCGTGTATTGCACACCTTTAAAGGTGGCGCACGCATGGCAGGCCTAATGGGGCTGGGTGAAGTAGCTCACCGTTTTGAAACGGTGATCGAAGGCATGCGCGACAACGATCGTCCCTCCGCAGATTTCTTCGCCAATGCCCATGGTATCCACGATCGTCTCGCCGATGGAGTAGAGACAGTTCGCGCCTGGATGGCTGGTGAACAGCTTGATGCTTTTGTACAGCTGGTCAGCACCGATTGGGCGGATCAGAAGCCGGCTAACTCGGCAGCTGCAGAAGCAGTTATTGAATCTGAAGTTTCAGACGAACAACCTCAAGAAACTGTTCTCGTAGCGGATGCGGAACAAGGTGATGAAGTCATTGCGACCGAGAGTACTCAGCCGGATGCTGATGTAGTTGCTACGCAGCTGCCCGAGATCGCTGTAGGTCAGGAAAGCGATAACGTTTTGCCGTTTATCCGCAAGGCCGGTAATGCAGAGCAGGAGGTAGCGGCACCGACCCGGAACCAGCCCCAGGAGATGGTGCGTGTAGCTGCTGAACTTCTGGAGGAGTTGGTAAACCTCGCCGGTGAGACTGCAATTTCCCGTGGTCGTCTTGAAGAGCAGATGAGTGAGTTCGGTCTCGCCCTGGACGAGATGGATGTGACGCTGGTGCGTCTCAACGAACAGCTGCGCCGCCTGGACCGCGAGACCGAGGCTCAGATCCTGTTCCGCCAGGAGCAGTTGGCAGAACAGGACGGCGACTTCGATCCGCTGGAAATGGACCGTTACTCGTCTATTCAGCAGTTATCCCGTTCCCTGCTGGAGTCCACATCTGACTTGATGGAGCTGCGCTCCACTCTGAATAACAAGGCGCGGGATACAGAGACCCTGTTGCTCCAGCAGTCCCGAGTAAATACCGAATTGCAGGAAGGTCTGATGCGCAGCCGCATGGTACCTTTCTCCCGTCTGGTACCGCGCCTGCGTCGCATCGTGCGCCAAGTAAGTGCTGAGCTGGGCAAGCAGGTCGAGTTGGGATTCTCCAACGTTGAAGGCGAGCTGGACCGGTCCATGTTGGAGCGTATGGTTGCGCCACTGGAGCATATGCTGCGCAACGCTGTGGACCACGGCATTGAAATGCCAGAGGAGCGTTTGGCTGCCGGCAAGTCTGAGCGTGGGCGTATCGATGTGGCGCTGAAAAGGGAGGGCAGTGAAGTTGTCCTCACCATCCGCGATGATGGTGCCGGTGTCAATTTGATCCGGGTGCGTGAAAAGGCGGTGGAAAATGGCCTGATGAGGCCGGATGCTGAGCTCTCGAATAATGAGATTCTTCAGTTCATTCTGCAGGCCGGTTTTACCACTGCAGAAAAAGTTACCCAGATCTCTGGCCGGGGTGTGGGAATGGACGTTGTATCCGCCGAGCTTAAGCAGATCGGTGGCAGCGTCCATATCAACTCAGAGGCAGGCGCAGGAACAGAATTTGTCGTGCGTCTGCCGTTCACAGTTTCGGTTAACCGCGCTTTGATGGTGCGAATTGGCGATGACCTGTTTGCACTGCCGCTGAATACCATCGAAGGTATTGTGCGCCTCAGCCCATTTGAGCTGGAGCACTACTATCGCTCAGATGATGCGCGTTTCGAATACGCCGGGGAACTCTATCAGGTTAGCTATTTCGGTACTCTGCTGAAGTCTGGTGCTCAACCCAAGCTCAGTGTCGATGATATGCAACTGCCCGTTTTGTTGGTGCGCTCTGAAGGGCACGCTATGGCATTACAGGTGGATGCCATTAAGGGCAGTCGCGAGATTGTAGTGAAAAGCCTCGGCCCGCAGTTCTCCGGGGTTCAAGGGGTATCAGGTGCAACAGTAACTGGTGATGGTAGCGTCGTGGTGATTCTCGACGCACACGCCCTGCTGCGTCGCCAGGCCACTCAGTTGGCAAGGCCGGAAGTGCCGCAGCTTCAAATTCAGGAAGAGCCTGAAGTGCAGTCCGAGCAGGAGGCGCGCCAGCAGACCGTTATGGTTGTGGACGACTCGGTTACAGTGCGCAAGGTAACTACGCGCTTCCTGGAGCGAGAGGGCTATCTGGTTAGCACTGCAAAGGATGGTCAGGATGCGGTTATCCAGCTGCAGGATAAGATCCCGGATCTGATCTTGCTGGATATTGAGATGCCGCGTATGGATGGCTTCGAGGTTGCCCGCCATATTCGCTCCAGCAGCCGCCTGCGCGATATTCCTATCGTAATGATCACCTCGCGTACCGGTAATAAGCACCGCGATCACGCTATGTCCCTGGGAGTTAACCACTACCTGGGTAAGCCTTACCAGGAAGATGTACTGTTGGCGGCTATTCGTGAGTACGCGGATGCAGAAGCTGTAGGAAGCTGAAACGGCAAATATCAGGAATAATATAGAGATAGGCAATGAGTGAAGTTGAAGCGCTGCCGGTAGATGTCCCCCAGGAAGTGAGCAGCCTGTTATTGCCCCTTGAACAGGGGCAGCTGCTGGTGCCGGTGGACAGCCTCTCAGAGGTTGTTGCAATGCAAACGCCGATGGCAGTTCAAGATGTGCCCGAATGGTATTTGGGAGATCTGATCTGGCGGGAACAGCGCCTGCCAGTGGTATCTTTTGAAGTGATGCGTGGCGGTGCCTTGGGAGCAGTTGCAGAAGAGGGGCGTATTGCGGTGCTGAGTACGGGAAATCCCGATGGTGAGCTGCCGTATTTTGCATTGCTCTTGCGCGGCACTCCGCGCCTGGTACGGGTTACCTCTGAGGAGTTGGCACTGCGAGAGCAGCCGCTAAGCCCTGGAGAGTTAATGCATGTGGCGCTTTCTGGTGAGGAGGCGGTTATTCCCGACCTGCAGGGATTAGAGCGGGCCTGCCTGCGCTATCGCAGTGACTGACTTGTTTTGCAATGTATTACCAAAAAAGGGGCCAAAGGCCCCTTTTTTGGTTGGGCTGTTCGCTTAGAACAGCTCTTCCGGTAAAGAATCTTCCCGGCCATCCTGGCTGGGCATATCCATATCGTCATCGGTGTAGCGGTTGCGATATGGGTTATACACTTCGCGGCCCGGCACCCGGTTGGTTCTGAATATCTCAAACATGCCGCCGTAAGAGGTGCGCAAGCCATTTTGAGGGTTGATGCGTACCGTAACTATGCCATCTGGTTGAGCCAGGTGGCGCTCGGGAAGACCTTCGAGGGCACTGCTCATAAAATCGATCCAGATAGGCAGGGCGGCTGAGCCACCGTATTCATTTTTACCCAGTTCGCCATAGGAATCGAAGCCAACCCAGGCACTGGTTGCCAGGTAGGGGCTGTAACCCGAGAACCACGCATCCCGTGGACCATTGGTGGTACCGGTCTTTCCGGCAATATCACCGCGCTTCATCGCCAGAGCGCGGCGCCCGGTACCCTTTTTGATAACATCTTTAAGCATTGAATCCATTATGTATGCCGTCTCTGCAGACATGGCTCGCGGAGCGCGAGGACGCGCTTGGCTCTTGCTTGGGTCGAGGGGGCCAACGGGCAGTAAGTGTAGCTCCGCAGGCTCTTCACCCTGATCGACCCCTTGCCCTTCCAGCTGTAATTCCGCGAGATCGACGGGTTCAGCGGACAGGGTTTCAGAGCCGGTGCCCGGCTCGGGACAGTTATCGCATACCGTGAGAGGCAGTGCCTGGTACAGGACTTCGCCATTAACATCCAATACCCGGTCAACCAGGTAGGGCTCCACTCGGTAGCCACCATTGGCGAAGGCGGCATAGCCTCGCACCATCTCCAGGGGCGTGAGAGCTGAGCTACCCAGAGCAATGGTCAGGTTGCGGGCGAGCTTGCTGCGCTCAAACCCAAAGCCTTCGACAAAGCCAAGGGCGTAGTCCAGCCCGAGGGATTGTAGCAACCGGATTGAGACCATATTGCGGGACTTGTACAAAGCCATACGCAGGCGAGTTGGGCCGAGGAAGGTCCCCCCGTCATTTTCAGGCCGCCATACATCTTGCAGGTTGGTTTCCTCAAAGATAATCGGGGCATCATTGATAATGCTTGCCGCTGTATATCCGCGCTCGATCGCCGAGGCGTAAATAAAGGGCTTGAAACTGGAGCCGGGTTGCCGGGCTGCCTGAGTAGCCCGATTGAAGTGGCTTTGGCGGAAGTCGTAACCACCGACAAGGGCGCGGATAGCCCCATCTTCGGGCTCAATAGATACCAGGGCGCCCTGTGCTTCCGGGACCTGGGCTAGAACCCACTCTTCAGTCACCTGGGGTTCAGCAGGCTTGGTATCACCGCTCTCGGGATCCGCAAACGGATCGGCCTGAAGGGGCTCATCTACAGCAGTGGCGATCATCTCGCTACTGGAGTTGCTCTCTTTCTTTTCCTTAACGACCTTGCGCAGCCGAATAACATCTCCGGGCGCAAACATTTTTTCAGCGGACTGAAGGCGTGCGCCCCTAGCGCTCTCAGAAATATAGGGCCTGATAGAACTGAGCCCATTGCTCCAAGGCAATTCAATTACGCGCCGATCTCTCAGTTGAACTTGAAGTTTCTTGGGTTCTACTGCGGTGACAACGCCGGGTTCCAAACCGCCGAGAATCGGAATCTCGTTGAGTAAATCGATAAGTTGGTCGCTATCTTGCAGCAATTCCGGTGCAAGACGCTGTTCTGGGCCACGATAGCCGTGGCGCGCATCATAGGTTTCCAGACCGTGCTGAAGCGCATTGCGAGCCGACTCCTGCAGGCGACTGTCTACCGTTGTTATGACCTGGTAGCCATCGGTATAAGCGTTGTCGCCAAAGAGGTCTACTGCCTCTTTCCGTGCCATCTCGGCAATATAGGGTGCATCCAGGTCGAGGTCGCGGCTGTGATAGCTGGCTGTTACTGGCGCAGTAATAGATTGGTTATATTGATCCTGATTGATATAGCCAAGATCGAGCATCCGCATCAGGATCCAGTTGCGGCGTACCAGGGCTCGGGAGGGGTTGGCGAGAGGGTTGAAGGTCGATGGCGCTTTGGGGAGTCCCGCCATCATAGCCCACTGGGCAAGATTCAGATCCTTGATATCTTTGCCGTAATAGACCTGAGCTGCAGCCTGGAAACCATAGGCGCGGTTTCCCAGGAAGATCTTATTGATGTAAAGGGCTAGGATCTCGTCCTTGGTCAGCTCCTGCTCGATTTGCAGCGATAGCAAAATTTCATTGAACTTGCGCACAAAACGCTGTTCCCGGCTGAGAAAGAAGTTGCGCGCCACCTGCATTGTCAGTGTACTACCACCAGACTGGATAGAGCCGGTCTTAATCAGCTGCGAGGCGGCCCGCATCAAACCTTTGATGGAAACACCATTGTGGGAGTAAAAGCTTGCATCTTCGGCGGCGAGAATCGCTTTGATAAAGGGTTCTGGCGTTTGCTCGATCGTGATAGGGTTGCGCCGCTTTTCACCGAACTCACCGATCAGTTTCATATCCCGTGAGTAGACCCTCAGAGGGGTCTGTAAGCGGATATCGCGGAGGCTCTCCACCGAGGGCAACCCCGGTTTGAGGTAGAGATAGATACTGGCCAGGGCCATTGCTGTAGCGGCTACACCGGCAAGGCCGAGCCAAAGCAGTGCGAGCAGACGATTGCGGGCTTTTACGGTCATGAAACTGCTTCTGTGTACTTCATCAAAGTGATTAGGTGAATAATTATACGAATATTGTGCGCTATTACCTATGCAAATGCAGGTTGAAGCGTTAATTTAAAGTGCTATAACATCAAACCCTCATAACCCACGGAAAAGATAAGAAAAAATGGGAATTTTCCCTTTTCTGAGCAAAGGCCCCAAGGCCATGTTGGGACTCGATATTAGCTCTACTGCGGTCAAGTTGCTGGAGCTAAGTCGCAACGGCGACAAATATCGTGTCGAAAGTTACGCCGTGGAACCTCTCCCACCCAATGCTGTAGTTGATAAGAATATCAATGATGTGGGGGCGACGGCTGAGGCTATTCGCAAAGTTGTACGACGCTCCAAGACGCGCTTACGCGAAGCTGCCGTTGCTGTGTCTGGATCAGCGGTGATCACCAAGACCCTCGAAATGCCGGCGGACCTCACTGAGGAAGCATTGGAAGCCCAGATCGCAATCGAGGCTGACCAATATATTCCCTATCCGCTTGAAGAAGTCAGCCTGGACTTTGAGGTGCAGGGGCCTTCCGAGAAGGGGGAAGGTCAAATGGAGGTCTTACTTGCAGCTTGCCGCACAGAAAACATTGAACAGCGGATCTCTGCGTTGGGTGAGGCCGAACTGGAACCCGGTGTGGTGGATGTTGAGGCTTACGCAATAGAGCGAACTTACACATTGCTGGAAGATCAGCTCCCTCCTCAAGAGCAGCTAGTCGTAGCCGTGATTGATATTGGAGCGACGATGAGTGCCCTGTCAGTTCTTGTGGATGGCAAAACAGTGTATACCCGCGAACAACTCTTCGGGGGGCGTCAGCTCACCGATGAGATTCAGCGTCGCTATGGGCTCTCAGTAGAAGAAGCGACTCTGGCGAAACGCCAGGGCGGTAGTGGCCTACCGGATGACTATTTTGCTGAAGTGTTGGAGCCCTTCAGAGATGCGGTAGTTCAACAGGTAACCCGTTCTTTGCAATTCTTTTATTCCTCTACCTCATATAGTGATGTGGACCATATCCTTCTCGGCGGTGGAGTTGCGGCGATGGAAGGAATTGGTGAACTTGTTAGCGAGAAGCTGGGTCGACCGACATTGGTTGCTAATCCATTTCACAAAATGAGTGTGTCTTCACGGGTTAATCGCCAGGCTTTGGCAAATGAAGCCCCTTCACTAATGATTGCCACAGGGTTGGCGATGAGGGAGAAGGACTACTGATATGGCAAAGATTAACCTTCTGCCTTGGCGTCAGGAATATCGCACACAAAAGCAAAAAGAATTTCAGCAAATCATAGTTGTTGTTGTTTTTGCTGTGGCTGCAGCCGTGTTCGGCTGGATGAAAACTGTTGATAAGCAAATAATCTATCAAAATGAAGGCAATCAAATCCTGAAAAACAGGATAAGTGAGTTGGATATTCAGGTAAAAGAAATTAAAGACCTGAAAAAACGTCGGCAAGAATTGATCGACCGCATGCGGGTAATTCAGGAGCTACAGGGCAACAGGCCACTTGCTGTACGTTACTTTGATGAACTTGTTCAGGCTACGCCAGAAGGTGTATGGCTCAGCTCTATGGAGCGAGTGGGTAATAAGTTATCCCTGTCTGGTGTGGCTGAATCTAATAATCGGGTTTCTTCTTTTATGCGAAATCTGGATCAATCTGATTGGTATGAGTCTCCTGCTTTAGCAGGAGTTACTGCTAGTCCGCTACATGGCGAGCAAGCGAGTGCTTTCGAGTTGACGGTTAATGTCACAGGTAGAAAGCAGGAAGATGACCAAGGCGCTGCGAAATAATAAGGGACCGCACCATGGCACTGGCAGATACGCTAAAGCAGATCAATGAGCTTGACATCAATGATATCGATTTTTCCCGCATGGGCATTTGGCCCTTACCTGGCCGCATAGCCCTGCTGATTATTGTATCGGCGATCATTGTAGGACTTAGTTATCATTTTTTAATTAGTGATCGATATCAGCAGCTTGAACTGGCTGCAAGCAAAGAGCAGCAGCTGTTTGCGCAGTTTGAAATAAAGCAGGAACAGGCCCACAACCTAGAGGCCTATCGACTTCAATTAGAGGAAATGAATCAGACTTTTGGTGCATTGCTCAAACAGCTACCCAAAGACACCGAAGTTCCTGGTTTACTCGAAGATATTGATGAGTATGGACGGGGAAGTGGCCTAACGATAAGTGATATCGACCTGCAGCAGGAGCGGGTTGGTGAATTTTACGTAGAGTTACCGATCCAGATATTCGTTAAAGGTGGATATCATGAATTTGGTGCTTTTGTGAGTGGTATTGCTGGTATGCCCCGAATCGTGACTTTGCATGATTTTAAAATAGTAAATGATAAAGAAGGCGGTTTGCTCAGTATGACAATCAACGCCAAGACCTATCGCTATAAGGATCAAGGTGAAGAGGGATGATTAAATACCTCTCGATTGCAGTTGCTCTGCTATCAATTGTCGGGTGCGAATTAAACTCAGATCACAGTGAGTTGCGTAACCGAATGGCTGAAGTGGAACGGAGGCCGAAAGGTCAAATTGAGCCTATACCGACATTTACCCCTTACAGCCCCTATGTTTATGTTGCCACTGCTCAGCGAAGTCCCTTTACCAAGCCCGTTCTTGAGTCCGAACAGCGTATAGTGGGACGAAGGTTAGATGTTGCTCCAGATTTAACTCGTCAGCGAGAGTTACTAGAGGGAATGAATATTGATGTGCTATCGATGGTTGGTAGCTTGTCACGTGATGGCCAGATCTGGGCTCTGATAGACGATGGCGCTGGCGGAATTCATCGCATAACTGTTGGCAATTATCTCGGAAAAAATCATGGCCGAGTAGTGAATGCCACTAATGCACAGCTCGATATTTTAGAAATTATACCGGATGGCACCGGAGGCTGGATTGAACGGCCGAGGGCTCTGGCGTTGGAAGAGAGGGACAACGGATAATGAACAATAAACAGTTCGCCTTTTTAATGACTCGATTCCAGCTATTGCTGCTGGGTTTGTTGTTATTTCCAATAGCGTCCAATGCTCAGGTAAACCAGCTCAATGATATTCAATTTGCTGAGTTGCCTGGTAGCCGGGTCCAGCTTCGCCTTACCTTTAGTGATACACCTCCAGAACCAACGGGTTACACAATAGAGCAACCCGCGCGAATAGTTTTAGATTTTGCCGGGGTAGAAAGTGTGCTTCCGCAAAAGAAATACTCTCTGGGCATTGGAGCCGCGCGAAGTGCGGTCATTGTGTCCAGCGAAGATCGCACTCGCCTTATCGTTAATCTGGATGAGTTACCGGTGTACTCCAGTGAGCGCCAGGGTAATCAGCTGGTAATGGAGATAGGAGCAGACTCTTCCGAGGGTGAAGCTAGTGTCGCTGCTGCTCCGCAACATGATGCTGGCATGAGTTTGGGCGGTGACAAGCAGTTCCGAGCCTCAGGGAGTGTGGCTGTCAACAATGTAGATTTTCGCCGTGGTGAGGAGGGTGAAGGTAAGGTAATCGTCAGTCTTACAGATCCTGCGGTTAATATTGATGTTGAGCGTACAAACGGAAAGATCTATTTGACTTTCCTGGGGGCCGAACTGCCCGAGTCTTTACGCCAGAGACTGGATGTTACAGATTTCGCGACTCCTGTTAGCTCAATTACTGTAGATTATGATGGACGTAACACTGTTATTTCAGTTGATCCAAGCGATGTTGAGTACGATTACTTGGCATATCAGGCGGACACCGAATATGTATTAAGTGTTAAGCCGCTTACAGCTCAAGAGATTCGTGAAAAAGAGAAAGAGTTTCAGTTCGATGGTAAGAAGCTTTCACTCAACTTTCAGGATATCGAAGTTCGCTCCGTACTGCAGGTGATTGCTGACTTTACAGACCTGAACTTGGTAGCAAGTGATACAGTTCAAGGCCGTATTACCCTGCGTCTTGACGGTGTTCCTTGGGATCAAGCATTGGCGCTTATTCTAAAAGCAAAAGGGTTGGATAAGCGGCAGGAAGGCAGTGTCATTATGGTTGCACCGGCTGCTGAGATCGCTGAACGAGAGCGCCAGGAGCTTGAAACCCGAAAGCAGTTAGAAGAATTGGCTCCGCTGCGAACGGAATATATTAGTGTTCGCTATGCTGATGCAGGGGAGTTATTTGAACTCTTCTCTGGAGGACAGAGCGGAGGTGCTGGCCAAGGTGGATTTGCGGGAGGTGGTAGTAGTGGAAACTCAAACACTCCTACAATGCTTTCTGCCCGTGGTAGTGCAATTGTGGATGAACGCACTAATACAATTATCTTGACGGATACTGAAGATAAAATTGTACAGTTTAGAGCATTAATTGAGGCAATTGATATCCCGATCCGCCAAGTGATGATCGAGGCGCGAATTGTAACTGCTACTAGTGACTTCCAGAAAGAACTAGGTGTTCAGTGGGATTATGCTGATTTTACCGAAATTGGTGATGGTACTTATGGCCTAACCTCGGCGAGTAACTGGTTGGAAGAAGACACTTCCCTGGCAGAGCTAAGTACTGAATTTGACCCAATGTTGGTTGATCTTGGAGTCACTAACCCAGCCGGTAGTCTTGCCTATCATATTTTGAAGAATAACTTCTTCCTTGGCTTGGAATTATCCGCCTTAGAGGATAGTGGACTCGCAGAGGTTGTTTCCCAGCCAAAAGTTGTTACCGGCGATAAACAGGAAGCCACGATACAATCTGGTGTCGAGATCCCTTATCAGGAAACCACTTCTTCTGGAGCTGCTTCTATTACCTTCCGGGAGGCGGTACTGGAGTTAAATGTGACCCCTCAAATTACTCCAGACAATAACATCATTATGTCTCTAAATATTGAGCAGAATAGTGTGGGTGAGTATGTAAGTGTGGGTGATGGCCAAGTCCCCTCTATTAATATCAACACCTTGGCGACTAAAGTATTGGTACGCAATGGTGAAACAATTGTTCTCGGTGGTATTTTTGAAGGTACCGCTGTAGAGAGTGAAACCAAGGTTCCCTTGCTGGGCGATATTCCTTATATCGGTAACTTGTTTAAACAGACTATACGCACGGACGATAAACGTGAGATCCTGATGTTTATCACACCGCGTATTCTTGAAGATGAGGCTTTTTACTCTAAGTGATCACCCGCTCTATTTTCCTGGTCGGCCCCATGGGGGCCGGCAAGTCTACTATCGGCAGGTTGTTGGCAGCGCAATTGCAGCTGCCTTTTGCCGATACCGACAAAGTGCTGGAAGAGCGCACTGGTGCGGATATTCCCTGGATTTTTGATGTGGAAGGCGAAGCGGGATTTCGTCGTCGTGAAAGTGAAATATTGGAAGAACTCTGCCAGGGTGAGTGCCAGGTTATCGGTACCGGTGGCGGAATAGTTTTGCTCGAGGAGAATCGACGCCAGCTACAAAAATATGGCCATGTAGTTTATTTGCAGGCCAATATCGATCAGCTTCTGGAGCGCACTTCTAAGAATACCAATCGCCCGTTGCTTCGTGTACCCAACCCCCGTCAGCGTATTGCGGAAATTTTGCAGGAACGCGAGCCTCTGTATCGTGAGGTTGCAGATATTATTTGCGACACCAATGACCTCTCCCCCAAGCAAGCATCCCTCCTGGTCGCAGAACACTTAGGCAGCCTGCTGTCCGATTAGTCCCAAGCGTCTGTGCTAAAGTGCGTCTCACTTCTGTTGAGATAAGCACTAGGGGATTGAGAGCAGTATGCAAAGCCTTAACGTAGAACTCGGCGAGCGTAGTTATCCGATAATTATTGGTTCAGGTTTGCTCGGTGACCCGCAATATATCCTCCCTTACATTAAAGGCCGGCAAGTTTGCATTGTTACCAATGAAACTATTGCTCCTCTTTATTTGGCGACATTATTGGAAGGGCTAAAAGGGCTCGATAAAGTGGATGTTGTCGAGCTTCCCGATGGTGAAGCTTTTAAATCACTCGACACAGTGAATCGAATTTTTGATGTGCTGCTGGAAAAGCGTCACAACCGCACTACGACACTAATCGCGTTGGGCGGTGGTGTCGTTGGAGATATGTGCGGTTTTGCTGCAGCCTGTTATCAGCGCGGGGTTAACTTTATTCAGGTACCGACTACCCTGCTGTCTTTGGTTGACTCCTCTGTTGGGGGAAAGACCGGCGTTAACCATCCCCTTGGTAAAAATATGATTGGCGCCTTCCACCAGCCCCGCCTTGTCCTTGCGGATACCGATACCCTTGCCACATTGCCTGCACGTGAATTTTCCGCAGGCCTCGCCGAGGTCATTAAATACGGATTGATCTGTGACAGCCCATTCTTCGATTGGATCGAAGAGAATTTACAAAAGTTATTAACTCGGGAGCCCGATGCACTGGCTTACGCTATTGAGCGCTGCTGCGCCGACAAGGCGAATGTTGTTGCCAGTGATGAGCGCGAGAGTGGTCGTAGGGCGATACTGAATCTTGGCCATACCTTCGGCCACGCTATTGAGGCAGTGCAGGGGTATGGCAGTTGGTTACATGGTGAGGCCGTTGCCGCCGGAATGGTTATGGCGCTGGAGTTATCCAGGTTGCGCGGAGATATCGATGCAGAGCTGGTGGAACGGTTGCGAGCGATGCTAGAGACGGCTGATTTGCCGCAGCAGGCACCGCAGGGCATGACAACCGATGAATTCCTCCAAGTAATGCAGGTGGATAAGAAGGTGCTGGACGGAAAATTGCGTTTGGTGCTGCTAAAGGCACTGGGAGAAGCAATTATTGTCGATGATACCCCCAGAAAAATGATTATAAATGCACTGAAAAACTGTGGTGCCGAGTGATAACCCTGCTCTTATTGTCTAAATAATAGGACTGAGTACCAGAAAGGTTAGCTGCTAGAAGATAAGTTTGGTTTTGTTTGATTTGACAGACTAATACACTGCTAAAAGTTGAAAATGTAGTGTTGGACAAGTAATATTGCGCCCCCCCGAAAGGAAAGGCGGGGCAAAAAACCGCCAATAACAACAAAAAAAGCCCCAGCAGAGGGCTTTTTTTATCTCGGGATCTTTTTCCAAGGGACCGCAGGAGAGCGTAGCGCGAAGCTTAAAGTGACATTCGCCCATAACAGGCACTTCTTTTTTTTAAGCGCCAGTGGTCCCCCAATCGATAGCGACGAGGAATTCTATGGGTAGCAGTCTGTATCAGTTGGATGAGTTTAAGGACAACTGCGGTTTTGGTCTGATCGCTCATTTGCACGGTGTGGCAAGTCACAAGTTAGTGCAGACGGCCATTGAATCCCTCACTTGCATGACCCACCGGGGTGGTATTGCCGCCGATGGTAAAACCGGTGATGGTTGCGGTCTTTTGCTGCAAAAGCCGGATGCTTTCCTCCGCGCAGAAGCCAAGACCCTGTTTGGTGCTGAGCTGACAGCAACCTACGCAGTGGGATCAATCATGCTCCCACTAGATCAAGCCGAAGCCGATAAAGCCCGCAAAATTCTCGAAACTGAGTTGCAAGCTCAGGGCCTAAAGACTGTCGGCTGGCGCACCGTACCGACTAACCCGGAATGCCTGGGCCCTATTGCCCGGGATTGCCTGCCACACTTTGAGCAGTTGCTGATCAACAATGCAGACGAGCCCCTCGGCGAGGCGAAATTCAATGCCCGTCTCTATGTGGCCCGTCGCAAAGCCGAGTTGCGCTTAAGTAGCGAAGTCTATATCGCCAGCCTTTCAACCAGTGTTCTCTCCTACAAAGGCCTGATGATTCCGGCTGATCTGCCCAAGTTTTTCCCAGAACTGGCCGACCCGCGCCTGGAAACCGCGATCTGTGTTTTCCACCAGCGCTTCTCTACCAACACCATGCCCCGCTGGCCCCTGGCCCAGCCATTCCGCCTGCTGGCGCACAATGGTGAGATCAACACTATTACCGGCAACCGCAACTGGTCTGTTGCCCGCACCAGTAAATTTGCCACTGACCTGATTCCAGAGCTGAATGAGCTGGTGCCCCTGGTTAACCGTGAGGGTTCCGACTCCTCAAGCCTGGACAACATGCTGGAGATGCTGTTGGCGGGCGGCATGGAGCTGCACCGGGCCGTGCGCATGCTAGTGCCGCCGGCCTGGCAAAATGTTGAAGGAATGGATGCGGACCTTCGCGCTTTTTACGAATATATCTCCATGCATATGGAGCCCTGGGATGGGCCGGCTGGATTGGTGATGACCGACGGTCGCTACGCAGTGTGTACCCTGGACCGCAACGGCTTGCGCCCCTCGCGCTGGGTGATTACTAAGGATGACCTGATCACCGTGGCTTCTGAAGTTGGCGTGTACGACTATGCCCCTGAAGATGTTGTAGCTAAGGGCCGCCTTGGACCGGGGCAGATGCTGTCGGTAGACACCCAAGAGGGCAAGCTCTACCACACCGCTGACATCGATAATATGCTCAAGCGGGCGCAGCCCTATAAGCGTTGGCTCAAGGATAAAGCACGCCGTATCCGCTCTACTTTAGTTACCGCGCCGGTGGACAACAACTTCTCCCACCAGCAATTCAAGGTCTACCAAAAGTTGTTCAGCTCCTCCCTGGAAGAGCGCGATAAAGTCGTCCGGCCCATGGCTGAAGCGGGCCAGGAAGCGGTCGGTTCAATGGGCGATGATACGCCGATGGCGGTTTTGTCCCGCTACAACCGCTCGCTCTACGACTACTTCCGCCAGCAGTTTGCCCAGGTAACCAACCCGCCAATTGACCCCCTGCGGGAAACCGTGGTGATGTCTCTGGAGACCTGCCTGGGTCGAGAGAAATCCGTATTTGAGGAAACCCCCGAGCACGCAGATCGGGTGATCCTGTCTTCGCCAGTACTTTCCCATATGAAGTACACGGCACTCTTATCCCTTGATCGCCCGGGCTTCGAAGCGGAGATCTTCGACCTGAACTACGACCCCGCTGAACAGGACCTCAAGTCGGCGATTGAACAGCTCTGCGCCAAAGTTGAGGTCTCAGTGCGGGCGGGTGCTGTGATTGTAGTACTGTCCGATCGCGATATTCGCGAGGGGCACTTGCCAATCGATGCACTGCTGGCGACGGGCGCGGTGCACCACCACCTGGTACATGCGGGCTTGCGCTGTGACTCCAATGTTGTGGTGGATACCGCCAGCGCCCGCGATGCACATCAGTTGGCCTGTTTGGTTGGTGTCGGTGCCACCGCAGTACACCCGTATTTCTCCTACAGCATTATCAATCACCTGATCGATACCGGTGAATTACTGCTGGATGCCGCTGAGGCGCAGAAAAATTACCGCAACGGCATTATCAAGGGCCTGTTAAAGATCCTGTCCAAGATGGGCATTTCCACCGTTGCCTCTTATCGCGGCGCACTGCTGTTCGAGCTGGTGGGTATTTCCAAGGATGTGGTGGACCTGTGTTTCCCCGGAGCGCCCACTCGCATTGAAGGTGCCGGCTTCCCCGAGCTGCAAGCCGATATGGCGGCCCGCTCTGAAATTGCCTGGAAAGCCCGCAAACCTGTTTCCCCCGGCGGCCTGCACAAGTTTGTCTACGGCCAGGAGTATCACGCATTTAACCCGGATGTGGTGACTACCCTGCGGCGCGCTGCCAGCACCGGTGACTATGCCGCGTGGCGGGACTACGCGGAGCTGGTTAACCAGCGCCCGGTGGCGACATTGCGGGATATGCTGGACTTCAAGGAGAACATCGAACCGGTAGCTCTGGAAGACGTGGAGCCGGCAGAGCAGATTTTGCGTCGCTTTGATACGGCGGCCATGTCACTGGGGGCCCTGTCCCCCGAAGCCCATGAATCCCTGGCCCAAGCGATGAATCGCCTGGGTGGGCGTTCAAACAGTGGCGAGGGCGGTGAAGACCCAGCCCGTTTTGGCACTGATAAAGTTTCCAAGATTAAGCAAATTGCCTCCGGTCGTTTTGGCGTAACACCGCACTACCTGGTAAATGCGGAGGTATTACAGATTAAGGTAGCCCAGGGCGCCAAGCCCGGTGAAGGCGGCCAGCTGCCCGGCGGCAAGGTCAACGAATTGATCGCGCGGCTGCGTTATTCGGTGCCCGGCGTGACCCTGATTTCCCCGCCGCCGCATCACGATATCTATTCCATCGAGGATTTGGCGCAGTTGATCTACGACCTAAAACAGGTCAATCCCGATGCCTTGGTCTCGGTAAAACTGGTATCGCGGCCTGGGGTTGGCACCATTGCTGCGGGTGTTGCCAAAGCCTATGCGGATTTGATCACCATCTCCGGCTACGACGGCGGCACAGCAGCCAGCCCAATTACCTCGATTCGCTATGCCGGGTCGCCCTGGGAGCTGGGATTGGCGGAAACCCACCAGACCCTGCGCGCCAATGATCTGCGCGGCAAGGTTCGGGTACAAACCGATGGGGGGCTGAAAACCGGCCTCGATGTGATTAAGGCGGCAATTCTCGGTGCAGAGAGCTTCGGCTTTGGAACGGCACCCATGGTGGCGATCGGCTGTAAGTATCTGCGCATCTGTCATCTGAATAACTGTGCCACCGGTATCGCCACCCAGAAGAAGGACCTGCGTGACGAGCACTATATCGGCACCGCAGAAATGGCGATGAACTTCTTCCGTTTTGTCGCCGAGGAGACCCGCGAGTGGATGGCCAAGCTCGGGGTGCGCAGCCTGGAAGAGTTGGTGGGGCGTGTGGACTTGCTGCGCGTACTGGATGGCGAAACTGACAAGCAGAAAAAGCTGGATCTCGCGCCTCTATTACATACGGATGAGCTGTTGGACAGCAAGCCGCAAACCTGTCAGTCCGCGACGAATGATCCCTGGGATAAGGGTGAACTGGCGGAGCGGATGGTGGCGGATATCCTGCCTACCATCGAAGGCTTTAAAGGTGGCGAGTTCAGCTACGACGTGACCAACTGTGACCGATCCCTGGGGGCGCGCCTGTCTGGTGAGATCGCCAAGCGCTACGGTAACCAGGGCATGGTTGAAGCTCCGGTGAAACTGCGCCTCAAAGGGGTCGCCGGCCAGTCATTCGGTGTGTGGAATGCCGGTGGTTTGGATATGTATTTGGATGGCGATGCCAACGACTATGTGGGTAAGGGCATGGCCGGCGGCAAGCTGGTTATACGACCGCCGCAAGGCAGCTCATTCGCCTCCCAGGAAACCAGTATTGTCGGCAATACCTGTCTCTACGGTGCCACTGGCGGCAAGTTATTTGCGGCGGGTTGTGCCGGTGAGCGCTTCGCCGTGCGTAACTCCGGTGCCTTTGCGGTAGTCGAAGGGGCTGGAGATCACTGCTGTGAATATATGACCGGGGGTATGGTCGCGGTTCTCGGGCGCACCGGATTTAACTTCGGCGCCGGTATGACCGGTGGCTTCGCCTATGTCCTGGATATGGAGCGGGATTTCTTTGATCGCTGCAACCATGAGTTGATCGAACTGCGCCGAATCAGCAGCGAAATTCTCGAGCCACACCAGAGTCACCTGCGCGAAGTTATCGAGGAGTATGCGGCGGAGACCCAGAGCGCCTGGGGCGCCGAGTTATTGGATAACTTCGATGATTACTTGAGCCGTTTCTGGCTGGTTAAACCAAAGGCGGCGAGCCTTGCAGATCTTCTTTCCGACGTGCGCAAGCGCGGCGAATAAAGGCGGGGTGGAGAAACAGTATGAAAGACAGACTGAACAACGACTTCCAGTTTATCGACGTAAGTCGCATCGATCCGCCGAAGAAGGACATCATCACCCGCACCGGCGAGTTTGTTGAAATTTATGAGCCTTTCAGTGAGCGGCAGGTGGCCAGCCAGGCGCACCGCTGCCTGGATTGTGGCAACCCCTATTGCGAATGGAAGTGCCCGGTACACAACTACATCCCCAACTGGTTGAAGCTGATCAGTGAGGGCAATGTTATTGAGGCAGCTGAACTCTGCCACGAAACCAATACTTTGCCGGAAGTCTGTGGTCGGGTTTGTCCCCAGGACCGTCTCTGTGAGGGCGCATGTACCCTCAATGATGGCTTTGGTGCGGTCACCATCGGCAATGCGGAAAAGTACATTACTGATACAGCCTTCGCCCTGGGTTGGCGTCCAGACTTAAGCCATGTTGAGAAAACGGGCAAGCGAGTGGCGGTGATTGGTGCCGGCCCGGCGGGTCTGGGCTGCGCTGATATTTTGGTGCGCAACGGCGTGCAGCCGGTGGTGTTCGACAAGCACCCGGAAATTGGCGGCCTGATTACCTTTGGTATTCCCGAGTTCAAGCTGGAGAAGTCGGTAATGCAGCAGCGCCGGGAAGTGTTTACTGAGATGGGCGTTGAGTTCTGTCTCAATACTGAAGTAGGTAAGGACATCAGTTTTGAGCAGCTGCTCAATGACTACGATGCTGTCTTTATGGGGATGGGCACTTACAACTATATGAGAGGCGGCTTCCCCGGTGAAGATCTGCCTGGTGTTCACGATGCTTTGCCATTCCTGATTGCCAACGTAAATCGCAATATGGGCTGGGAGCGCGACGCCTCGGAATTTGTTTCGGTTGAGGGCAAGCGCGTGGTGGTTCTCGGTGGTGGTGATACCGCCATGGACTGTAACCGCAGCTCGATTCGATTGGGCGCTAAGAGCGTAACCTGTGCCTACCGCCGCGATGAGGAAAATATGCCCGGCTCGCGTCGGGAGGTGGCCAATGCCAAGGAAGAGGGCGTACAGTTCCTGTTCAACCGCCAGCCGGTTGAGATCGTTGGGGATGGCAAGGTGGCCGGAGTTAAAGTGGTAACCACGGAGCTCGGTGAGCCCGATGAAAACGGCCGCCGTCGCCCTCAGGTGGTGCCTGGCTCTGAAGAAATTATCCCGGCGGATATTGTTCTGGTGGCCTTTGGCTTCCGTCCCAGCCCGGCAGAGTGGTTTCCGCAGCACAATATTGAAGTTGCCGACTGGGGTGGCGTCGTCGCTCCAGAAAAACAAAAATACAAATTCCAGACCTCCAATGAGAAGGTATTTGCCGGCGGCGATATGGTGCGCGGCTCCGACTTGGTAGTGACCGCTATCTGGGAAGGGCGCCAGGCCGGTGAGGGCATCCTCGATTACCTGGAGATTTAATCGTTGCTGATTTGCAGTGAGGGCACCGCCCCTCACTGTCCTATTTTCCCGTGCACATTTGTGCCAGTCTCAATAAGCACCCCGCAATATCTTTGCCACCCTGTGTATAGCGGCCAAGCCCCTGTACAATGCCCGTTTTTTTAGCCCGCTCGGTGTGCCTATGTCTGATACCAAACCGTCCGAATTGAAAAACGATCGCTTTCTTCGCGCCCTGCTGCGCCAGCCAGTGGATCGAACGCCTGTGTGGATGATGCGACAGGCGGGACGCTACCTGCCGGAATATCGAGCCAGCCGTGCCGAAGCTGGCAGCTTTATGGATCTGTGCCGCAATACCGAGCTGGCCTGTGAGGTAACGCTGCAACCCCTGGAGCGCTACCCGCTGGACGCCGCTATTCTGTTTTCCGACATCCTGACTATTCCCGATGCCATGGGCCTGGGTCTCTATTTCTCTGAAGGAGAGGGCCCGAAGTTCCACAAGCCCCTGCGCACGGCGGCCGATATCGAAGCCCTGGAAGTGGTGAACAGCGAAAAGGATTTGGACTATGTGATGAATGCCGTGTCCACCATCCGCCGCGAGTTGAATGGTCGCGTGCCGCTTATCGGCTTCTCCGGCAGCCCCTGGACGCTGGCGACTTATATGGTTGAAGGTGGCTCCAGCAAGGATTTTGCCCGCTGTAAGGAAATGCTCTACAACCGCCCTGAGCTGATGCACCAGTTACTCACGGTGCTGGCCGACTCTGTTACCGATTACCTGAACGCCCAGATTCGCGCTGGTGCCCAGGCCGTACAAATCTTTGATACCTGGGGCGGGGCACTCAGCCACAGTGCTTATCGTGAATTCTCCCTGAAATATATGCAGAGAATTCTCCAGGGGCTGATTAAAGAAATCGACGGTCGTCGAGTGCCGGCCATCCTGTTCACTAAGGGAGGCGGTCAGTGGTTGGAAGCAATGGCTGATACCGGCGCTGACGCCCTGGGCTTGGATTGGACTACAGACATTGGCAGTGCCCGCGCCCGAGTGGGAGACAAGGTGGCCCTGCAAGGTAACTTGGACCCAGCTGTTCTCTACGCGAGTCCCGAACGAATTCGCACAGAAGTGGCGGCTGTTTTGAAGTCTTTTGGTCAGGGTAGTGGCCACGTTTTCAATTTAGGTCACGGAATTACCCCGAAGGTAGATCCCAAACATGCCGGAGCCATGATTGAAGCTGTGGTAGAGCTGTCAGCCCAATATCACGCCTAAACTGGCCACTGATCTCTGAGTCTGTGAATACAGTCTCACTTTGGGCGGGTGAACCTTAATATCTCTCCATGATATAAAGGTGAGCTTGCCCAGAGGACCGAGGATCTTACGCCACGGGGTCTTTCAGGGCAGCGTTTTAGCGTTAACTACAGTTGTCGGCACCTTCCCCAGTGGCAATCGAACAAGCAAAAATTTCTGTCGGTGATTTACAGCGCGGCATGTTTGTCTCCAAGCTTGACCGGCCTTGGACGCGAACCCCATTTGCGCTGCAGGGTTTTTATATCCGCGATTTGGAAGAAATCCGTCAACTACAGAAATACTGCCGGTTTGTTTATGTCGATGTCCACAAAACTGTCGGTAGTGCCGGTGTCACCCTGCGCCGATTGCTCGGAGGCAGCGACACTTCCGCAAGAGGTCGTTCTTCTGGCCGCACAGCGGTCACTATCCCTTGTAAGCCTGTCACTGTTTCCCATAAAAAATACCCCCCTCCGCAGCCGGCGCAGCGAGAAGCCAGTAATGCGCGTAAGCTTCACGGCCAGATCCTCTATGGTATGAGTGAAGTGATGGGGCTTGTCGCTAACAACAGGCCCATACCGGTACAGCAGGTCAACCAAGTCGTTGAGGATTTAGTAGAAAGTGTGCTGCGCAGTCCCGATGCGTTTGCCTGGCTGGCTCGTGTACGAGATAAGGATGAGCACACCTACAGTCACTCGGTACGTGCCAGTATTTGGGCGGTGCTATTCGGCCGCCATATCGGTCTTTCACGCAGTGATTTACTAAAGCTCGGGGTGGCTACTCTGCTGAAGGATGTAGGCAAGCTGGCTATCGACGGGGAAGTGCTGCAGATGAAGCAGCGCGATCCGCGCAGTGAATTAGAGTATCGAAAGTTTGTGCAGCATAGCGTCAAGATGCTGTCGGCAGACCCACAAATAGATCCGAAGGTTATCGAGGTCATTAGTGCCCACTGCGAGCGCCACGATGGTAGTGGTTACCCTGAGGGCTTGCGCGGTGACAGGATTTCAGTGTTGGCGCGCATGTGCGGAATAGTGACTTTCTATGATGAAGCCACTAACCCAAGAGGTTCCAGTGAGCCGGTAGCGCCATCCCGGGCAGTTGCCAAGTTATATGACCTGCGGGGTATCGCCTACCAGGAACAGTTGGTAGTGGAGTTCATTCAGGCTATTGGCCTCTATCCCACGGGTACCCAGGTAGAGTTGTCCACCGGAGAAGTCGGCGTGGTCGTGGAACAGACCTACGACCGGCGCTTGCGACCAAAGGTAATGATCGTTCTCGATGGGCAAAAACAGACGCTCAGCAAGCCTCGCCTGTGTGACTTAGCTGAAGTTGAGGATCGAGAACAGAAGCTTATCGAGCGTGGCAAGATGAGTGTCGAGGAAAAGGTCAGTATCCTCAGGGATATAGAACCCGGAGCTTACCCTCAGGTGGATGCGGCGAATATTCGCGACAATTATTTATTCCGCGGTGGTCGACTGGGGCAGCTGCTGACGCGCCTGACAAAATAAGCTCCCTTTTTCAGAGGCGGCTGTTAAAACTGCCGCCTCTCCTTATTAATATCAGTCCTTGCCGGATAGTAAATTACCGAAATGCTCACCCATGCGGACAGGCGACTCGGCTTCCAGCTGGTCGAGCCAGCTCACCTGGTCCGCACCAAATAACATAATGACGGTAGAGCCCAACTTAAAGCGTCCCATCTCCTCACCTTTCTCCAGGTGAATGGGTGCCTTATCCAGATAATCCGTGCTGATGACTTTGCGCTGGATAGGAGCGACTTGTCCGGCCCAAACGGTTTCGATACCGGCGACAATCATTGCACCCACCAGAATCATTGCCATGGGGCCTGCTTCCGTATCGAATACACAGACTAGGCGCTCATTGCGAGCGAACAGGCGCGGAACGTTTTCTGCCGTTACCGTATTTACAGAGAAAAGCTGCCCGGGCACATAGGTCATGCTGCGCAGGGTGCCTGCCATGGGCATATGCACCCGGTGGTAATCCTTCGGTGACAGATACACAGTGGCGAAGTGTCCGTCATTAAATTGCGCCGCTACCTTGGGATCACCGCCCACCAGTTCAACCAGGCTGTAGTCGTGACCTTTAGCCTGGAAAATACGGCCGTTATGGATCTGGCCCAGCTGGCTGATGGCGCCGTCGGCAGGGCTGGCAAGGGTGTGTTGCCCTTCGACAATGGGGCGGGCTCCGTCCACCAGTTCGCGGGTAAAGAATTCATTGAAGGTGCGGTAGGCAGTGCAGTCGCTCTCTTTGGCCTCCTGCATATCTACACCGTACTTCTCAACAAACCAGCGGGTGAAAGGATCTTTGATCCACTTGAGCTCTGTATTCGCCAACCAGCCGGCAGCGCGGGAGAGTGCATGTTGCGGCGTTAGGTATTGCAGGGCGGCAAAAAGTTTAGGGTTCATAAATCTACGTCTTTTCTCAATGTATCTACTGCTGTACCGGAGTATTGGGCAAATTGCCCCACTCACTCCAGGAGCCTGGATAAGCGCGAATATCCAATCCCAGGGACTTGCCCACTAACCAGGTAAAAGCGGAGCGGTGATGGCTTTGGCAGTGGGTGACAATCTTGTGTGAGCTATCAATTCCCAGTGCAGCGAGGAATTCGCGGGCATCCGCTCTAATGCGCAGATCTTTTTGCGGGTCCATCAATTGGGTCCACTCGCAATTGATTGCTCCCGGGATATGACCGCCCTTCATGGCCAGGACCCGCTCACCGCGATATTCCTGGGGGGAGCGAGCATCCCAAACTAGGAATTCATCATTGCCCAGTTGATCCTGGATTTGCTGGGCGTCCATCGCAGCTGTGCTGTTGACGGTGATTTGAATATCACTCGGCTCAATATCCGGTGCCTCGGTAGTGAGAGGAAGGCCGGCGCCTCGCCAGGCCAACATGCCACCATTCAAGTAGCTGTAATTGCGGTGGCCTATCATTTCCAAGGTCCACAAAAAGCGCCCAGCCCAACCGCCACCTTCGTCGTCACAGGCGACCACATGTTGTTCCGGCTTCAAGCCGATAGCTTGAAAAATCTGGGTCAGCTGTTCGATACCGGGAAGTTTGCCTGGTGCGGGCGCGGTGCCAGCCATCAGCGCCTGGAACGGCAGATGAATAGCACCTGGAATATGACCGTTGAGGTAATTGTGGGGTGAGCTGAGGTCTACAATCAGCAGTTCTTCGCGCTCAAGCTGAGTCGCGAGTTCTTCCGCTTCGATGATCAGTTTCAAAACTTGTTCTCCGATTCCAGGCTGTTGCGCAAATGCAGAAAACTATTCATGCGGCGCTCGCTAATTTTTCCATCGGTCAGAGCCTCCTGGATAGCGCAACCGGGTTCGCCCTGGTGACGGCAGTCGCGAAAGCGGCAGTGTCCTATAAATGGTCGGAATTCGACAAAACCTTCCAATAGGGCGGACTCCTCCATATGCCAGAGTCCAAACTCGCGAATCCCGGGGGAGTCTATCAGATCACCCCCACTGGGCAGGTGAAACAGTTCCGCCGCTGTAGTGGTGTGAGTCCCCTTTTGGGTTGCCTCTGACAAGGCACCGGTGCGGGCGCCGGCACTGGGAAGCAGAGCGTTGACCAGGGATGACTTGCCCACCCCGGACTGCCCTACAAAAACGCTACATCCCTGCGCAAGGGTTTCCAGCAGCTCCGGCAGGCCCTCGCCAGTTTTGGTGGATAACCGTAAAACCGGATAGCCGAGCTCCGGGTAGGGGGCGAGTAGCTCCTCCAATGAATCGCGATTGCGTTCATCGATCAGGTCGGTTTTGTTGAGCAGCAGCATGGGTGCTATGCCGGTGGTCTCTGCGGCTACCAGGTAGCGGTCTATGGCATTGGCAAAAGGTTCGGGGTAAGGGGCGATAACGATCAATATGCGATCGATATTGGCTGCGACAGTTTTGAGGTCGCCGTAGCGATCGGGTCTTTGCAGCTCGGAATTGCGCGGCAGGCGCGCGCCGATAACACCAATGCCCCCATCGCTGTCTTCGCTGGCAGGGTGCCAGGCAACGCGATCGCCGGTCACCAGGGTTTCGATATTGGCGCGCAAATGGCAGCGCTGGCGCAGGCTCGGATCACTCTCGCTCTCCACTAAAACCTGTGTGCCATAGTTGGCAATAACCAGACCGATCTGTTCCTGCCCCAGTTGCCCCTCTTCCAGGGCCTCTTCGGCAGATTGCTCGCGCTTGCGGGCGCGGGCTTCGCGTTCCTGCTGGATTTTGTTGATACGCCACTGTTGGCGGCGATTTAATTTGCGTTTACTCATGCACTAGCACCTGGAGACTAGCGGCGGATTATAGCTATTGCAGGGTAGTTGCGGTAACTTGCGCGGAAAGTTTGAGGAGACCCGTTGTGGATCAGAACAACCTGATCTGGATTGACCTGGAGATGACAGGCCTGAATCCGGACAAAGAGCGCATTATTGAAATTGCCACAATCGTGACGGATTCACGCCTGGAGATTCTCGCCGAGGGTCCCTCAATGGTCATCCACCAGAGCGATGCCTTGCTAGATGCAATGGATGAATGGAATACCGAACAGCACGGTGGTTCCGGGCTGGTAACGCGGGTTAAAGAGTCCAGTATTTCCGAAAGGGACGCGGAAAGGGAGACCCTGGAGTTCTTGCGACAGTGGGTCCCTGAGGGAGCATCTCCCATGTGTGGCAACTCTATCGGCCAGGATCGCCGCTTCCTGGTGAAATATATGCCGGAGTTGGAATCCTATTTCCACTACCGAAACCTGGATGTCAGCTCGGTGAAGGAATTGGCTCGTCGCTGGCGCCCAGAGGTTTTGGATGGAGTTAAAAAACACAGCAGCCATTTGGCGCTCGACGATATCCGCGATTCTATTGAGGAATTGCGCCACTACCGCGAGACTTTTTTCCGCCTCTGACCCCCACTCCCAATTAGCCAGCGGGCTTGCGTTTGATTTTACGCTTGCGCCTGCGCCCGCTGCGCAACCGCTCCAGCGCCCAATCGATATGCTCCAGCACCAGGGGCGTGGCGTCGACGCGCGCACTCTCCAGGGTGTTGATGACTTCGGGCGTGGCCTCCCCATTGCCCAGGGCTACAGCCAGGTTGCGCAGCCAGCGCTCGTGGCCGATTCGGCGAATCGCCGAACCCTCAGTCTTGCGCAGGAACTCCTCTTCGCTCCAGGTAAACAACTTCAGTAGCTCACCATTGTCCAGTCCGTGTCGGGGATGAAAATCTTTTTCCTTGGTGGGCTTGGCGAACTTATTCCAAGGGCACACTATTTGGCAGTCGTCGCAGCCGTATATCCGGTTGCCGATGGGCTCGCGAAATTCCTCAGGGATTGGGCCTTTGTTTTCAATAGTGAGGTAGGAGATGCAGCGCCGCGCATCCAGGGTGCGGTCATCGATAAAGGCATCGGTGGGGCAAACCCTGAGGCAGGCGACACAGTCGCCACACTGATCATGCTCCTCGCTGATATCTATGGGGAGTGGCAGGTTGGTGTAGATTTCGCCGAGGAAAAAGTAAGAGCCGGCGGTCGAATTCAGTACCAGCGTATTTTTACCAATCCAGCCCAGGCCGGCCTTGGCTGCCAGGGCCTTCTCCATTACCGGGGCGCTGTCGGTAAAAGCCCGACCTTTCGATTCAATGCCCCGCTCGGCGCAATAGGTATCAATTTGCTTTGATAGATTGGCCAGGCGTTTGCGGATCAACTTGTGGTAATCGCGGCCATTCGCATAGCGGGATACATAGGCCTTACTCGAATCCTTCAACACTTTAATCGGCTGGGTGTCCGGCGGCAGGTAGTCCAGACGCACGCTGATTACCCGCAGTGTTCTCGGCTCCAATAATTCGGGGCGCCAGCGTTTCTCACCGTGAGCGCCCATCCAGTCCATATCAGCGTGATAGCCCGCATCAATCCAGGCGCGCAGGCGTTCCCCTTCCTCCTCCAGCTGGCAATCGGTAATACCCACTTGTTGGAAGCCCAGTTCTCTGCCCCAAATTTTGATCTGTTGGGCTAAGTCGGCGAGCAGTGATTCGGTCATAGATAAAGCGGCTCGATATTCCCTGCAAGCACAATGCCTGGCCGGGGCGGTATACTTTGCGGTTGGCGCAAACGATGGCGATGTAATTGCCTATTTTGCCACAGATGAATTCTTGACCACATCGCGGGAGCTGCATGGACACGCCTCAACCTCTATACAGTGCCGAGTCGGTACGTGAGCTGGATCGACAGACGATTGCTGCACTGGAAATCCTCTCCATTCAACTGATGAAGCGCGCCGGTCGCGCGGCTTTTTCACATCTACGCAGGCACTGGCCGGAGATCGGCCGCCTCCAGGTTTTCTGCGGTGGTGGGAACAACGGTGGGGATGGCTATGTGATTGCCGCCCTCGCCGCGCAAAAGAAAATTCCGGTCTCCGTCTATGCGTGTACCGATCCTCAGCACCTGAGTGGCGATGCCCGGGAGGCCTATGAGTACGCCTGCAGGGAAGGTGTCCAGGTGGTGAACTCTCTCGCAGAACTGGATACGGCGGATGCCAATACACTGATTGTGGATGCATTGCTGGGAACGGGCTTTAGCGGTGAGCTGCGCTCCGGCGTGGCGCATGCGGTTGAGCGAATCCGCAAAAGCCCTGGCCCGGTGTTGGCTGTGGATATCCCCTCCGGTCTGAGTGCCGATACCGGCAGTGCCGGCGAGGCGGTCAGTGCCGATATAACGGTGACTTTTATCGGCCGCAAAATGGGGCTCTACTGCGGTCGCGGCCCGGCGCTCTGCGGAGAGGTAATTTTCGAAGGCTTGGGGGCACCTGAGGCTGCCTACCGAGCAGTTGAGCCTTTGGCTATGCGTTACGAGGCTGATGCCATCCGTCGCCTGCCAGCGCGTGCCGCCGATAGCTTTAAAAACCAGTTTGGCCATATTTTGGTTGTCGGCGGTGATACCGGATTTGGCGGTGCTGCATTGATGGCTGCGCAATCCTCAGCGCGCTGTGGAGCCGGGCTGATTTCCCTGGCGACCCGCCCTGAGCATTTGTCCGCAGCGTTAACTCGCAGTCCAGAAGTGATGGCCCATCCGGTGATTTCCGGGCAGGAGCTGGAACCGCTGCTCGAAGGCCCCAGCGTAATTGCAGTGGGCCCCGGTTTGGGACGCTCCCCCTGGAGTGAGCAGCTGCTGGCGCGAGCCGGCCGAGCTGAGGCGCCCTTGGTCGTAGATGCCGATGCATTGAATATTCTCGCCGAGGGCCGGGTTCTGGCCGGGGTCCGGCGGGATGACTGGGTGTTGACCCCACATGTGGGGGAGGCCGCCCGCCTCCTGGGTTGTGATACCGCCGAGGTGCTCGCCGATCCGCGCGCAGCTGCTATTGCAGTTCAGCAAAAATTCAGTGGCGTGGTGATATTAAAAGGCGCCGGCACCCTGATTGCACATGATGGTGGTGTTGACCTGATCAACAGCGGTAACCCGGGCATGGCTTCCGGTGGTATGGGAGACCTCCTCACCGGTATTGTTGCAGCATTGATTGGCCAGCACTTGCCGCTGGTGGAGGCTGCCCGACTGGCGGTGTGGTTACACGGAGAGGCGGGTAATCGCGCTGCCGAAGAGGGTATGCGGGGATTACTCGCTACGGACTTATTGCCCTGGATTAGACGTTTGGTAGATTGATGGCGAGTGAATTGAAATTACATTTGGCTGATGAAGCAGCCACCGTATCCGGCGGAAACTTGCTCGGGCAGGCCTGTCTCGCGGCGGGCCTGCAACAGGGGCTGACGCTGTATTTAAATGGCCAGCTGGGTGCGGGAAAGACAACTTTCTGTCGGGGGGTACTGAGGGCCTTTGGGCACGAGGGTGCGGTAAAGAGCCCCACTTACACCCTGGTGGAACCCTACGAACTCGAGGCTCACCGGGTTTACCACTTCGACCTCTATCGTCTGGGTGACCCGGAAGAGTTGGAGTTTATGGGGGTGCGGGATTATTTCTCTGCGCAGAGTTTGAGTCTTGTAGAGTGGCCCGAGCGGGGCGAGGGCATATTGCCCGCTCCAGACTTGGAAGTTGAGTTGGAAGTGCCGGAAAGTGGTCGCCAGCTCAGGTTAATTGCGCACTCGCCCCAGGGTGAGCGCGTAATTAACCTGCTGCAAAAGCTGCTGCGAGCATCCTGAAAACGCCTGAACACAGGGAAATACTGATACTAATAAGCAAAGGGGCTGGGAAGTAATGAGTTTTATGTGGCGGTCTCTGTTAGTTGTCGCGTTGTGGCTGGCAGTTTTCCTGCCAGCTTCTGCGACGCAAGTGGAAGGTGTGCGCGTCTGGCGAGCACCCGACCATACGCGTCTGGTTTTTGATTTGAGCGGCCCGGCAGAGCACAAGTTATTCACCCTCAAGAGTCCCCACCGGGTGGTTGTCGACCTCTCTGATACCGAGTTGAAGGCCGAGCTGGACAAGTTGGACCTGGACAAGACGCCGATCGCCCGGGTGCGCCACGCCCGTCAGAATAAAAAAGATCTACGGGTTGTATTGGACCTTAAGCAGCAGGCCAATCCGCGCAGCTTTGCTTTGCGGCGCCATGAAAACCTGCCGGATCGATTGGTGATCGATCTTTACGACGAGGTTAAAGGCAGCGAGAAGACGCTGGAGCAGGTCAGTAGTGAACGCAATATCATTGTCGCTATTGATGCAGGGCACGGCGGGGAAGACCCCGGGGCTTCCGGTCCCGGTCGCTTGCGGGAAAAGGATGTGGTGCTGGCGATTGCCAAACAGCTGCACAAAAAGATAAACGGTGAGAAGGGCTTTACCGCCAAACTGGTGCGCACCGGGGATTACTATATTCCTCTGCGGGAACGGGTAAAAATTGGGCGCAATATGCGTGCGGACCTTTTTGTGTCGATCCACGCCGATGCCTTTACCCGTAAAGATGCCCGTGGCGCTGGGGTCTATGCGGTCTCTTCCCGAGGCGCAACCAGTGAAACCGCCCGCTTTTTGGCCGCGCGGGAAAACGAATCCGATCTTATCGGTGGTGCCGGCAGTTTGAGCCTGGGCGATAAGGATGACACCCTTGCCGGCGTATTGCTCGACCTCTCCATGACTGCCACCATGAATGCCAGCCTGGATATCGGCGCCAGTGTGCTGTCACAGATTGGCACCGTCACTCACCTGCATAAAAAACAGGTGGAGCAGGCCAATTTCTCGGTGCTGCGTTCGCCGGATGTGCCTTCAATTTTGGTGGAGACGGGTTTTATTACTAATCCCCAGGAAGCGAAACGCCTGCGCGATCCCAGTTTCCAGCGCAAGCTGGCGCAAAAGCTCAGTGACGGTATAGTGGCGCACTTTAAGAGTCGCCCCCCGGCGGATACCTGGCTCGCCGCCAACCAGAGCGATAAGTCTCGCAACCACGTTATCGCCCGCGGGGAGACCCTTTCGGGTATCGCGGCGCGATATAATATTTCCGTCGCCGCCCTGATGAGAGCGAATGGCATCAAGAACTCCGTGATTCGAGTGGGGCAGACCCTGAGCATTCCTTCCGGCTGAGACCTCAGTGTCGAGCGGTCCTTGCAGCATTAACAGGCCAGATTCATGCACGATAAAATCCAGCAACTCTCTCCCCGCCTTGCCAACCAGATCGCGGCTGGTGAAGTCGTTGAGCGCCCGGCATCAGTAATCAAGGAGTTGCTGGAAAACAGCCTTGATGCGGGCGCTACACGACTTGAGGTCGATGTGGACGGCGGGGGTAGCAAGCGCATGAAAGTGCGCGATAACGGCAAGGGCATAGAGCGGGAAGACCTGCCAATGGCCCTGGCCCGCCATGCGACTTCCAAGATTCACGCTTTGGAGGATCTGGAGGCGGTGGCCACCCTGGGCTTTCGCGGTGAGGCCCTCGCCAGTATTTCCTCGGTGGCGCGTCTGGCATTGACCAGCAGCCGCGATGAAAGCGGCAAGGGGTGGCAGGTAAGTGCGGAGGGCCGCGACATGCAGGCACAGCTCGCGCCCTCGGCTCACCCCCGTGGCACCACGGTGGATGTGCGCGACCTGTTCTTCAATACGCCCGCTCGGCGGAAATTCCTGCGCACAGAAAAAACAGAATTCAATCGCATTGACGAGACGATTAAGCGCTTGGCGCTGTCCCGATTTGATGTATCTATCAGCCTGCGCCACAACGGCAAGGGTGTGCATAATCTGCGCGCGGGCACCGGGCGGGTGGAAATGGAGCGCCGTGTCGCCCAGGTGTGTGGGCCGGCGTTTATGCAGAATGCGCTGCATATCGACGTGGAGCGCAGCGGCCTGCGCCTGTGGGGGTGGGTTGCGGAGCCCGCATTCTCGCGCTCCCAGGCCGACTTACAATTCTTTTATGTCAATGGCCGGGCTATTCGCGACAAAGTGGTCAGCCACGCGGTGCGCCGGGCGTTCGCCGATGTTTTGTACCACGGTCGACATCCGGCATTTGTACTTTACCTGGAGCTGGACCCGGCTTCCGTCGATGTGAATGTGCACCCGACCAAACACGAAGTGCGTTTTCGCGATAGTCGCCTGGTACACGACTTCCTGTTTGGCAGTTTGCATCGGGCCCTGGCGGATGTGCGCCCGGGGCAGAAAGAGGAAACAGAAAGCGAGCCGGAGCAGGAACGCCAGGAACAGGTCACGGGTTTGCAGGCCGGTGAATTTGCCGGGCAGCATAAAATGCCACTCAGCAATCGCCCCTCGCCCTCAAATTTGCGCGAGCAGATGAATGCTTACGGCGCTCTGCACCAACCGTATGAGGACTCATCTCCGGCGACACAACAGCTGCAGGATGCCCCTAGCAGCCGGCCAGTGTCTGTGCCCCAAGCGTCTTCCGGGGCGACCATAGGGGCCGGTGCGAGCATTGAAAGCGAATCAGAAGTGCCGCCGCTGGGCTTTGCCCTGGCGCAGTTGCACGGAATCTATATTCTCGCGCAAAACGAGCACGGGATGGTTGTTGTCGATATGCACGCTGCCCATGAGCGCATTGTCTATGAGCAGATGAAAGTGGCTTATGCGGCCGGTGGAATCCAGGCTCAGCCCCTTCTGGTTCCTGTAAGCCTGGCCGTCAGCCAGCGGGAAGCGGACTGCTTCGAGGAGCGCAGCGAGGTGTTTACCGCGCTTGGTTTCGTATTGCAGCGGGCCGGCCCGGAGACTTTGCTGGTGCGCCAGGTACCCACAATGCTACACGGCGCGGAAGTGGAACAGCTGGTGCGCGATGTACTCTCAGACCTGCTCGGCGAAGGCGACAGCGCCCGTATTGATGAGCGTATCAACGAAGTGCTGGGGACAATGGCTTGTCACGGTTCTGTTCGCGCAAATCGACGCCTGACAATCCCGGAAATGAATGCTCTGTTGCGGGACATGGAACGCACGGAGCGCAGTGGCCAGTGTAACCACGGTCGCCCGACCTGGACCCAGGTTAAACTGGCAGATATGGATAAGTGGTTTATGCGCGGCCAATAGGTACGCGGCAGAAGTGGGTGGTAGTTTGAATAACAGCTTGCCGGGTGATAAGCCCCGTGTAATTTTCTTGATGGGTCCAACGGCCTCCGGCAAAACGGATCTGGCCATGGCGCTCGCCGATCGTTTGCCCGTGGAATTAATCAGTGTTGATTCCGCTCTCGTATATCGAGGCCTTGATATCGGCTCGGCCAAGCCCTCAGTAGAAGAGCTAGCAGCATACCCTCACCGTTTGATCGATATCTGTGACCCGTCTGAGTCCTATTCGGCAGGTCGTTTCCGCAAAGATGCGCTGGAAGCTATGGCAGAAATTAGCGCTGCTGGTAAAGTGCCATTACTGGTTGGCGGAACTATGTTGTATTTCCGTGCTCTGTTGGAAGGCATGGCAAAATTGCCTGAGGCGGACGCAGCGGTGAGAGCAGAAATAGAAGCTCGCGCAGAGCGTGAAGGGTGGCCCGCATTGCATGCAGAGCTGGCCCAGGTGGACCCGCAGTTGGCGGCAGAGCTACATCCCAACCATTCGGTGCGTATCGAAAGGGGGCTGGAAGTTTACCGCCTCACCGGTGTTCCGCTTTCGCAGTTGCGTCGCGAGCAGGAAGCTGGGGGAATACAGGAGCAGTACCAGGTGTGCCAGATGGCCATTATGCCCCGCGATCGCTCCCTGCTTCACCAGCGCATCGAACTGCGTTTTCGCAAGATGCTAGCGGCGGGCTTTATTGATGAAGTCAAGGGTCTGCTGGACCGAGGAGACCTGCACGAGGACTTACCGGCAATTCGCGCGGTGGGATATCGACAAGTTTGGCAACACTTGCAAGGCCAAACCGATTACGATGATATGGTGGCCGCTGGAATTGCGGCGACGAGGCAGCTTGCCAAGCGCCAGTTAACCTGGCTGCGGCGCTGGCCAGACCTGCTAACTTTGTACACTCAGGATGAGCAAGGTGGGGTGCGTGAGAATGACGAAATATTGGCTGAAGCCTTGAAATTTCTCGCTTAAGCATCCATAACGTGGTTGGGCTATTAAACGACAAGCCCGTTCAGTCAGTTTTCACAGAGTCCGGCCTTTTCCGGCTCGCTACTACACTACTTATACGCGTATTCAACCTCAGTCGTTTTTTGATCCGCGCTCTTCGCGGGTGCGATTGCGGCCTGCATACCGCATTCAGCTTTTTGACAAGGAGAAAAAAGATGTCAAAAGGGCACAGCTTACAAGACCCTTACCTCAACGTATTGCGCAAAGAGCGTATTCCGGTTTCTATCTATCTGGTAAACGGCATCAAGCTCCAAGGGCAAATTGAATCCTTCGACCAGTTCGTGGTGTTACTCAAAAATACTGTGAGCCAAATGGTGTATAAGCACGCCATTTCTACGGTTGTTCCGTCGCGTGCAGTGCGCGTACCGCTATTGAATCCCGCAGCCCAGCACGGCGGCGAGGGTAATGGTGAAGGCGGTGAGCGCGAATCCTTTAGCTAAAAGATCCGTATCAATTTCACCTGCACCCCGTTTTGCCGGGGCGCCAGCAGCTCGGTGAGCCCCTTGCAGGGCTTGCCGGTTGTCACCTCAGTCAGGGCTTATCGCGCCCTTTTCGCAATAGAGAATTCCCATTGTTTTTCGATCGACCGGAATCCGGTGAGCTCGCAGTACTGGTACACCTAGAACTCTCCGCCATCGACAGTCCCGACGACCCTCGTGAATTTGAGGAGTTGGCCCTATCTGCCGGAGCAGATCCTGTCAGTTTTATTTTCGGCCAGCGCGCCACTCCAGACCCAAAGACCTTTGTTGGCCGAGGTAAGTTGGAGGAGATTCGCCAGGTGGTCAAAGATCAGGAAGCCGCCTTGGTTATCTTTGATCACATCCTGTCTCCGAGTCAGGAGCGCAATATTGAGCGCGAATTAAAGTGCCGGGTGCTGGATCGCACAGGACTTATTCTGGATATTTTTGCCCAGCGTGCGCGAACTCACGAGGGTAAGCTTCAGGTGGAATTGGCCCAGCTGCGCCATATGGCAACGCGGCTGGTGCGAGGTTGGACCCACCTGGAGAGGCAAAAGGGTGGTATCGGCTTGCGTGGGCCCGGAGAAACCCAGTTGGAGACAGACCGGCGATTGCTGCGCGCGCGCATAGACTCCATCGAGAAGCGGCTGGAAAAGGTACGCCGCCAGCGGGAGCAGGGGCGCCGCGCGCGTTCCCGGGCAGAAATGGCCACCGTATCTCTGGTTGGCTACACCAATGCGGGCAAGTCGACCCTGTTTAATCGCCTGACCGATGCAGATGTCTATGTCAGGGACCAATTGTTTGCCACCCTCGACCCGACCATGCGCAGGGTTGAATTACCCAATGTTGGCGCCATGGTATTGGCTGATACGGTGGGATTTGTCTCTCACTTGCCGCATAAACTGGTAGAGGCATTCCGGGCAACCCTGGAAGAAGCCGCCAGTGCGACGTTGCTTCTACATGTGGTGGACGCTGCGGCAGATGATCGGTTACACCTGATGGAAGAGGTGCAAACGGTTCTGGAGGAAATTGATGCTTCAGAACTGCCGCAACTGGTGGTTTATAACAAAATTGACCTGCTGGCAGATTTTGAACCGCGTATAGACCGGGATGATCAGGGTGTACCCCGGGCAGTTTGGCTCTCTGCGGTAACAGGCGCGGGTTGTGAACTTTTAATTGAGGCTATTGCCGAGCGCCTGGGCGAGCAAATGGTGCGCGGGCAACTGGTAGTGAAGCCTCATCAGTCCAGACTGCGAGCGCAGCTATTTGAAATTAATGCGGTACAGTCGGAAGTCTATCGCGACAATGGTGACTGCGAATTGCAAATATTATTGCCGCGTAGTGATTTCCAGCGTCTGCTGGCGCCACATATTGCTGGCAATGACGCGCCGGAATGGGTTTTGGAAGAACCCATTGCTGAGTAGTTGTCGTATAAACATTGATTTTAAAATTCAGGTCATATTGCGACCTTTAGTCGAATTTGTTCGGGGTTGGTCTCCGCAGACTGCCCACTTGCCTCAGGCTAGGGCCTGTCGGCAATATTTTGTCGGCAATGGATGCTAGAATCCGCCGAAGTAAAAGATTAAGTGATCATAGTTGGAGTAAGTTAAATGGCCTGGAATGAGCCGGGTGGTAACAATAAAGACCCCTGGGGTGGTGGCGGTAACCGCAATAACGGAGGCCCGCCCGATCTCGATGAACTACTGCGAAAAATTCAGCAGAAACTAGGTGGCCTGTTTGGTGGTGGTGGCAGCGGCAGCCCAAGTGGCGACTCTGTCAAATTTCCCTGGGTACTGGTTATTGGTCTCGCCGTATTGATTTATGGCGGCCTGGGGATTTACCAGGTCAACGCCAACGAACAGGCGGTTGTTTTGCGCCTGGGCAAATACCACTCCACGGAATCTGCTGGCCTGCACTGGAATCCGCCGCTTATCGATAACGTCACCAAGGTCAATATGACTGAGGTGCGTACCGAGCGCACTACCGGTCAGATGCTGACCGAAGACGCCAATATCGTAGAAGTGGTACTCACTGTGCAGTGGCAGGTTGGGGATGCTGAGTCTTTTGTACTGCGTGTTCGCGATCCGGTGAAGAGCTTGCAGGAAGCCACCGACAGCGCCCTTCGTCACGTGGTGGGCTCTCTCACTTTAAACGGTGTGATTTCCCAGAACCGGACCCAAGTATCTGCCGATACGCAGGAACGATTACAGGAATATCTGGACCTGTACCAGACCGGTATACGCATTGATGTGGTTAACCTGACTGATGCTAAGGCGCCGCGCGAAGTGCAGGATGCGTTTGACGATGTAACCAAAGCCCGTGAGGACGAGGTGCGTCTGCAAAATGAAGCTCAGGCTGATGCTAACCAGATAATCCCGGTTGCCCGCGGTCAGGCTCAGCGCATTATCGAAGAGGCCGAGGCATACAAAGCCCGCGTCATCGAGAGTGCCCGAGGTGAAGCTGTGCGCTTTGAGAAACTGCTGGCTGAATATGAGCGTGCCCCGGAAGTTACCCGCGAGCGTCTCTACTTGGATGCGGTACAGGACGTGATGGCCAACACCTCCAAGGTGATGGTGGATGTCGAGGGCGGCAATAACATGATGTACCTGCCACTAGATAAATTGGCACAAGGCGGCGCTGGAGCAGCGCGAGCAGCCCAAAGCCAGGACACCTCGCCTGTAATGATTGAGGAAGTCTATCAGCGTGTTATTGAGCGCCTTCGTCGGGATGACGCCAGCACCCGTCGCAGTCAGACTATTCGCTAGGAGGGGATGATATGAATAACAAAACACTGGGTATCATTGTTGTCATCCTGGTTGGAGTACTGGTACTTTCTTCCAGCGCCTTTGTAGTGAAAGAGACTGAAAAAGCCGTGTTACTGCGCTTTGGTGAGCTGGTGCGCACCTACACCGAGCCGGGTCTCTACTTCAAAATCCCTTTTGCGGAAAGGTTGCGCAAGTTTGATGCGCGTATTCAGACGGTGGATTCCAGCCCCGTTCGTATGCTCAACAGTGAAAACAAATTCATGATGGTTGATTCGTATGCCAAATATCGAATCTCTGATGTGGATAAGTTTTATATCGCCACTCGTGGTGACGATCGCAATGCGGTGCGCCTGCTGTCGGAGCGGATCAATGATCAGCTCCGGAACGAGTTTGGTGTGCGCGATCTGCATGAGGTAGTCAGTGGCGAGCGCGATGAGTTGATGGCGGAGATCACCAAGAACCTGAATAAGGTGGCTCAGGATGACCTGGGAGTGCATGTGATTGATGTGCGCGTCAAGCGGATTGACCTGCCACCAGAAGTCTCCGAGTCTGTGTTCCAGCGTATGCGCGCTGGCCGTGAGCTGGAGGCGCGGGATCATCGCGCCAAGGGTCAGGAGGCCAGTGAGCGTATCAAGGCTAATGCCAATCGCCAAAGAGTGGTGATTGAGTCTGAGGCCTACCGCCAGGCGGAAGAGTTACGCGGTGCGGGTGATGCAGAGGCGGCAGCTATTTACGCTGCGGCCTACAGCAAGAATCCGGAGTTTTACCGCTTTACCCGCAGTCTGCAGGCTTATAAGGAGTCCTTCCGGAGCAAGTCAGATATGCTGCTGGTCGATCCAGATAGCGAATTCTTCCGCTACCTGAAAGACCCGAAAGGAGAGTAGGGCTGAAAATGCTGTGTAGCACTGGGCAACTGGTGCTATAGGCGCCGGGTTAGATTCGATAACCCTACCTTCCTGTTAGCACTTGATGCTAAAATCACGCAAACCGGGCCCAGCCCGGTTTTTTTGTGGGAAGTGCTGCGGCTCGTTTGTGGCAAGCGCTGTGGCACCGCAATTTCTTCGCTGACGAATTCATTTCATCATGACTCAAGCCGATCGCTGGATGTTACCGGATGGCATTGCAGAAATTCTGCCTGCGGATGCCGTGCAATTGGAGACTCTGCGCCGCCAACTACTGGACCTCTACCACTGTTGGGGGTACGAGTTGGTGATACCGCCGATGTTGGAATTCACCGAGTCCCTCCTGATTGGGATGGGCCATGATGTAGATCTGAGCACCTTTAAGGTCACCGACCAGATATCTGGTCGCACTTTGGGTATACGCGCGGATATGACTCCGCAGACTGCCCGGATCGATGCCCACAGCTTTCCCCGCAGAGGCGCTAACCGCCTCTGCTATGCCGGTCAGGTGGTGTACACCAAGCCGCGAACCCCGATGGGTTCGCGAGCGCCGATACAGGTTGGTGCCGAACTGTTTGGTGTGGACAACCTCGGTGCAGACCTCGAGGTGATCTCGCTGATGCTGCAAAGCCTTCAGGTAGCGGGTGTCAGCCAAGTGCACCTGGACCTGGGCCACGTCGCGATTTACCAGAATCTGGTTGAAGCGGCGGGCCTCAATGACGAGCAGCGCAGCGCCCTGTTGGCAATGTTACAGAGCAAGGCGACTGCTGATCTGTGCGAGTGGGTCGAGGAGAATGTTGGCGACCAGAAGGCTGCCGAGTGGCTGAAGGCACTCCCGGGGCTGGTTGGGGGACGGGAATGCCTGGATAAGGCTCGTGAACTCTTTTCTGGAGCCCCGCAAAATTTGTTGGCGGCAGTCTCCGATTTGAGGCAGGTAGCTGAGGCTCTGAATGAGCGTTATCCAGAGGTGACACTGTTCTTCGATTTGAGTGAAGTACGCGGCTACGACTATGAAACAGGTCTGGTATTCGCCGCCTACACACCGGGCCACGGCCAGGCATTGGCCAACGGTGGACGCTACAACGGTATCGGAGCCGTGTTTGGGCGCGATCGCCCAGCAACAGGCTTCAGTAGTGACCTGGTGGCATTGAGTAATCTGGGCAGCGCCGCCGTTGAAGAGGGCGCTGCGATACTGGCGCCAGATGTCAGAGGCTCCCAGGGCGCTGAACTGTGGAAGGCGATTCACGAGCTCCGGGCTCAAGGCGAAGTGGTCATCACAGCTCTCGCTGGTGGTGCCGATAGTGAACTGGATTCCCGCTGTGACCGCGAGTTGGTTGCTGAGGGTGATTCGTGGGTAGTAAAACCACGAGACTGATTTTTCGGGCGCAGTGGATGTGCCTATTATCGCGCGGGCCTACCCGCAGACATCCATTTATGTGGGGCCCCGGCTCCCGCAGAGAAAAACCTGAGTTTAGAGATTTATACAGATGGGCAAGAACGTAGTAGTACTGGGTACCCAGTGGGGCGATGAGGGCAAGGGCAAGATTGTCGATTTGCTAACCGAGAAGGTCTCGCTAGTAGTGCGTTTCCAGGGTGGTCACAATGCGGGCCACACCCTGGTTATCGATGGCGAAAAAACCGTACTGCACCTGATTCCCTCCGGTATCCTGCGCCCCAGCGTAACCTGCTTGATCGGTAATGGTGTGGTGCTCTCCCCGGAGGCGCTGCTGAAAGAGATGGCTGAGCTGGAAGAGCGCGAAGTTCCTGTGCGCGAGCGCCTGCGTCTTTCCCCGGCGTGTCCGCTGATCTTGCCAGTACATGTTGCCCTCGATCAGGCCCGTGAAAAAGCACGCGGCGCCAAAGCGATCGGTACTACAGGTCGCGGTATTGGTCCCGCTTACGAAGATAAAGTTGCTCGTCGCGGTCTTCGCCTGGGTGATCTGTGCAACTGGGATAACTTCTGCCACCAGCTGAAAGAGCTGATTGATTACCACAACTTCGCTCTGACCGAATACTACAAAGTTGACCCGGTCAGTTATGAGGACACCGTTGAGCAGGCCAAGATCTGGCGCGAGCAACTGGTGCCGATGATCACCGACGTTGCCGATCACCTGCACAAAGCGCGCGAGAACGGAGAGCATATCCTGTTCGAAGGCGCCCAGGGTTCCCTGCTGGATATTGACCACGGTACCTACCCGTTCGTAACTTCCTCTAATACCACTGCTGGCGGTACCGCTACTGGTTCTGGTTTTGGTCCTCTGTACCTGGATTATGTATTGGGCATTACCAAGGCCTACACCACCCGCGTTGGCGGTGGCCCATTCCCTACCGAGCTGGACTGCGAAGTTGGTCGTCACCTGGGTGAAAAAGGTCACGAGTTTGGCGCTACCACTGGCCGCCAGCGCCGCACCGGTTGGTTTGACGCTGTTGCTGTGCGCCACGCGATCCGAATCAATAGTATTTCTGGCCTGTGCCTGACCAAACTGGATGTTCTCGATGGCCTCGAGGAGGTAAAGGTTTGTGTGGGCTACCGCAACAGCGCTGGTGAAGAAGTACCAGTACCTTTTGATGCCGCAGGTTGGGAAGGTGTCGAGCCGGTTTATGAGTCTATGCCCGGTTGGACAGAGAATACTTTCGGTGTGCGTCGTGAAGCGGATTTGCCGGCCAATGCACGCGCCTATATCGCTCGAATCGAAGAGCTGGTGGGCGCTCCGGTAGACATTGTTTCTACAGGTCCCGATCGCAACGAAACCATTGTTCGCGAATCTTCCGCTTTGTGCGAAATGGGTATTCACAACGCTAGCGTTTAAGCCCTGACCGCCCGGTTGTGAATGTGCAGTCTGGTGATGGCCTTGCTATTTTAAGTGAGGCCTCTGATCATTAGACCTGTTCCAAGTTATTGGTCGTGCACTACACGCAGGCTTATGACCTGAATTTAACCGGGCTAATTTATGTCATCTTCCGTTTCCGTTGCCAGTCGTTACAGTTTTGCTGAAGAGATCGCCAACAGTGTGACACATGGTGTTGGAGCGCTTCTGGCGATTGCCGGTCTGGGTGTATTGACCGGATTTGCTGCCCTGCGCGGGGACGCTTGGCATATTGTCAGCTCCAGCGTCTATGCCTCCACCCTGATACTCTGTTTCCTAGCCTCCACGCTGTACCACGCAGTCAGCCATATCGGCGCCAAAGCGATACTGCGGACCCTGGACCACTCGTCAATCTTTCTATTGATTGCTGGAACCTATACTCCCTTCACCCTGGTCACCCTGAGGGGCCCTTGGGGTTGGTGGCTGTTCGGTATTATTTGGGGGCTCGCGCTGATCGGATTGATTATTCAGTTCACCCCGCTGAAGAAGATCCGAGCCCTGTCCATCACTCTCAGTGCCTTGATGGGGTGGGTCGTGGTGGCTGCGATCAAGCCGCTGTCGGACAGTCTGGAAACTGGCGGTTTGTGGCTGTTAGTTCTCGGTGGTCTCTGCTACACCGGCGGAATCGCTTTTTATCTCTGGCGCAGCCTGCGCTTCCACCATGCAATTTGGCATCTCTTTGTGCTGGCGGGCGGTATATTGCACTTCTTTGCGGTGCTGTTTTACGTCATTCCCTAATCTTCCCGTTTTGCGGCAGAGCTCACTCTAAAGGTGAGCAGCACGAACTTCCCTCTCATGTGACTGTCCAGTTTAATAGTGGGTGGGAAGTTCAACGGTTACCGGCCAATCCACCTTTCGGATAAGAGTGGCTCGTTCTACCCTTGAGCGAGCAAAAGTTGTGTCGAAGGTAACTCCATGCCCAAATTGCAATGGTTTCAATATCTGTCTGCCATCCTCGTGATAAGCGCAGTTCTCCTGGCTTCCAATACCCATGCACAAGAGAAAGCCGATCCGGCCTTCGAACAATGGGTAAAGGAGTTCCGCAAAACCGCGATTAAGAGTGGAATCTCTGCGGAGGTTTACGACCAAGCCTTTAAAGGGATCACTTCTCCAGACCAATGGGTTCTGGATCGTGCAGCCTATCAGCCCGAATTCAAAGCACCGGTGTGGCAGTACTTTGATAATCGGGTGCAAAAGAGAGCGATTGAACGAGGCAAGCGGGAAAAAGAAAAAATGAAGCCCTGGTTGGACAAGATCCAGAAGCGTTTCGGGGTGGACCCCAATATCCTGCTTGCGATCTGGTCTGTGGAATCCAGTTTTGGCGGCATCCTCGGTAATGACAAGGTAATGCGCAGTGTTATTCGCTCACTGGCAACACTCGCCTATGCGGATCCCCAGCGTAAAAAGTTTGGCCGTCAGCAACTGCTGGCCGCGCTAAAAATATTGCAGGCCGGTGATGTCGAGGGTGAGCACTTGTTGGGCTCCTGGGCCGGAGCTATGGGGCATACCCAATTTATTCCCACCAGTTATCAAGCCTATGCGGTGGATATCGATGGTGATGGTAAACGGGATATCTGGAACTCCATTCCAGATGCGCTCGCGACTGCCGCCAACCTGCTATCCAGTAACGGTTGGCAGCGAGGAAAACCCTGGGGCTATGAGGTCAATATTCCCGCTCGTAAAATGCCTGCAGGGAAGATGTCGGTAGCCGAATGGGAGAAGCTCGGCGTCACACGAGCCAATGGCGAGCCCTTTCCCAGCAAGAAAGCCATTGCCGAATTAAAGTTACCAGACGGTCGCAATGGCCCGGCATTTTTAGTGTTCAAGAACTTCTTTGTTCTCAAGCGTTACAACAATTCAGATCGCTATGCGATAGCTATAGGCCTGTTGGCAGACCGGATTGGCGGCGGTGCGCCTTTGGTAAATGATTGGAAGCGCCCATTTACTCCACTGGATAGTGTTCAAGTGGAAGAGTTGCAGAAGTTGCTCAAACAAAAAGGGTTTTACACCGGAGAAATTGATGGCAAGGCAGGTCCGGGTACCCGCAAAGCGGTGAGTGAATTTGAAAAGAGTGCCGGCGTTGAAGTTCAGGGCTACCCGAGCAAGGAAGTCCTGGAGTTGTTGAAGAAACAATAGAGACTCCCTAAAAGTTCTCATCCGGTAGGAGCGTATCCTGGAGTAGCTCCAGATTCTCGACAACACCCTCGGGTTCACGGAAGTAGGCGATGTGATACATCGCCTCGCCTTCCTGGACCAGAGGGATATTCTGTCGCCCAATAATGATTCCATCCTCATTGCAGATCAGTTGGTCCAGTTCCTGGCCGTATGGATCTGCAATGGTCGCCAATAGGTCGCCCCGGTAGACCTGATCCCCGAGTGCCTTAAGATGATTGGCGATGCCGCTATCCCCCGCGCGAAGCCAACCGCTGCGTCGAGCAACAAATGGCTCTATCACATTTGTCTTCCGGGTTTGCGGCAACATCTCCAAGTGCTTCATCATATTGATCACACCTTTAACTCCGGCGCGGATGCTGAGTTCATCAAAGCGCAGGGCTTCACCAGCTTCATAAAGTAATACTCTTACCCCAAGATCCGCGGCTGCTTGGCGCAGGGATCCATCGCGAATAGAAGCGTTGAGTAGCACGGGAACACCAAAGGCCTTGGCGAGTTTTCGGGTTTGCTCATCGTCCAAGTTAGCGCGAATTTGGGGGAGGTTACTGCGATGTACGGCTCCTGTGTGTAAGTCGATGCCATAGTCGCATTTGGTGACTATTTCCTTGAGGAAGACGTGAGCCATACGTGCGGCGAGAGACCCCTTTGCCGAACCTGGGAATGAGCGGTTTAGGTCGCGCCTGTCAGGTAGATAGCGAGTGTGCTGCAGTACCCCGTAAACATTAACCATTGGAACTGCAACCAGGGTCCCGCGCAATGACTTCAGGCGGCCGCTTTGGATAAGCCGGCTTATTATTTCAATGCCGTTGAGTTCGTCACCGTGTATGGCGGCACAAACGAACATCTTGGGGCCATCTTTTTTACCGCGCTGCACATAAACTGGGATTGCCATTTCTGTGCTTGTGTACAGCCTTACAACAGGTAGGTCGATATGGCAGGACTCGCCCCTGGCGACATGGACCCCTCCGATCTCAAAATCCGAGCGCTCTTCCATAACACTCACGGGCAAATAGATATACCCATAGTGTATAGGCAGATAAGAGTTGACCAGGGCAGCAAATGTTGATGCAGCTGCCCGAGTATTTCGTTACAGCTGCCCGATTGATTGGGCAGAAGTCGTTAGGTTATGAGAGCGGTCCCCGTTTAGCCAGATACCGAGGGCAGGGCTCCAGTAGCCTGAGGGGTGGTACCACAGCCCAGTCTCTACATCCGCGAGCAAATTAGTTCCCCGCCAGGCACTCGGCCCTTGATTGTGGGGGTCTTTTCCTTTCTCTCCTGCCTCCCCACCTTGTGACCACTGAGCGGCACCTTGGGTATCAAAAATCGCGAGTGGCTTGCCGTCGGGGTTGGAAAGGTAATGCTCGATATTGTCGGCAGTCCACTGGCAGAGAATGGCATTGGTTTGAGGTTGGTGAATCCAATGGCTTAAACCTCGGGACTTGCCGTCAATATTGTGAATTTCCCCCCAGATACCCAGGCTGCTCCAAATAGTGACAACGCGGCGCTGGCGGGTTGATTTTCGGTGGGTACATGTCTTGCTTAACCGCCGACCGAAGGGGTCGTAGCGGAAATAGGTTTTAAATTCCCCGCACTCCGCGTGGCTCATCAGGCCCCAGCCGTCGTACTGGTATTGATAATCCTTGCGGCCTGGTATGTTGCTTTCACTAATAATATTGCCGCGCTTGTCACTTTCTGTTTGAGGTTGAGTCGGACTTTGCTGTGCCCGCAGCGGGTTGGTCATTTGCAGGGGAGGGGATTTATCAAAGTGCCAGGAAAGTGCTTGACCGGACTCCATGCCTACCAGGCGCCCAAATAAATATTTGTGATTACTGCGAACCTCTCCTTGAACCTGGAGGATATCTTGGCCTTTGGATTCGGTGCGAACAATGGCTTCACCATTGGCATCGATTCCATACAGGGCTCCACAAGGAGCGAATGTATAAGACAAGTCGAGATTGTCGGAGCTGGCACTCTTTAACCAGCCGCGTTTGTCATATTGATACTGAAGACTGAAATCCCGGATATCGGCACTGTCGTGATGCTCCGCGGTTACCCGACCGCGGCTGTCGTATTTAAAGCGCACTGAGGAAAGGGCATTATCTGCCTGTACCAGCCTGTTATGCTGGTCGTAGTGGAACTCACTATTTTGGCCACTGTTATTGCGAATACCGGTTAATACACCGCTGTTGTTATAATTAAAGTACCAGCGAGAGTCATTATCACAATATTCATGCAGGCTGCCGTCTATATTGTAATGCCAACGCCAAGTTCGATCCTGTGGTGCCTCGTGGCTAACTAATTGCCCGTAGTGATCATATTCCCAGTAGTAATTCCCTACGGGGCTCTCCAGGCTAGTGAGTTCATCCCTAGGGCTGTAGATTAATTCCCAGTTGTTACCATCAGCGAAATTGATATGGCACGGGCGGCCCGCGTTGTCATAATCACAAAGAATACTCTGGCCACTGTCTCCGTGGATAGCATTGGGTAGGCCGCGTTCAGAGTAGTCCAGACCGTACTGGTGAATACCCAGGTGGGCTTCACGCAATTCACCCGCATTGCCATAACTCCACTCACGCCATACTTCGCCATTCATTTTAAGCGAAGTGATTCGTTGCCAGTGGTCGTACTCAAAGCTCAGGACTTTATCGTCTCTACGAACGGACTGCAGCTGGCCTTGCCCATCCCAGCTGAAGTCCACTTTGCCTCCCTCTGGGTCCTGAATCTGTGTGATTTGCCCCCTATCTGTATAGAGAAACAGCCAAACTTGTTTTGCCGGGTCGACAATACGTTCTGGGCGTCCCTTCTCGTTAAACTTGTATTGCCATAGGGTCTCTCCATTGATAACAGCCGCTTGTAAATAGCCGCGATCGTCATAGAGATATCGATTACTAATATTGTGAGAGGTGGATCGGACAAGCCGGCCGAATTCATCGTGACGGAAGAAAAGCCTATGGCCGTTGGCCTGAATTTCTTCACTGAGATTGCCGTAGGAATCAAAAAGCCAGCTAAGGCTACGAGATTGCTGCTGTTCAGAAATTCTCTGGCCGAACTTGTTAAAGCGTATATAAATGGGACCGGACAGCTCTGACTCGATCGTGCAGGTATTATGACTTGCGTGCCAGTTTAGACTGGTGATTAATTCATTGGACTGTATTAGCTGGCACCGGTCGCGTGTATCGTAGGTAAATTGATAAATTCCAGATTGGCTATTATTTAACTGTACCAACTGTGTATTGTTATATTGGTACCTTTCTCTTTTAAGGCCGCTACAACTTTCGAGTAGTTGACCATCTTGATAATTGTAGTTGCAGAGGTCGCTTTGACCTTCGGCAGCGTGGCTATTTATTAAATTATGGATATGACCGTTCTGGCAGTTAAATTCAATAACACGACCCCAGGAGCTGACCATTTTCTTAGGCAGGCCCTCCTGATAGTCGATTGTTATGGCGTTACCAAATTGATCCCTGATTTCTACAAGTGGTAGAGCGCTATTTACACCATCAGCGCGAAATATTTTGTGATGCTGATTGAATGTCGTCAATCGATAACTGTGCAGGCTTTGCCTGAATAACATCAACCGCTCAAAGCGGTTGTAGCACCCGTGACCAATGGCGGGTAATTTGAATTTTACAGACCTCCCTTCGGCAGTAACCAGCTTTACAACGTTATCGTGTACAACAAGCTTTTCACTGAGAGAGTGCCGCCAGCCCACACCAATGCCAGTATCCTCATTGAGAGAGGAGCGAAAATATCGTTTCCATTCAAACGGCAGCGGTCCAGGAATAAGTACGTCTGTTCGCTCGAAAGCGACTTCCCCTGTTGCGGTAACGACGTGCCCGTTAATTCGATGGCAACGATCTAAAGCTGGTACCACCTCGTTCTCGGGGTTAATACCAGGGGTATTGGTGAATTGCGTGGGGTTGTCTTCAGCTTCATACAGGAGAGGTAATATTGGTGCTGAATCGATACTAAAGCGATTAGACGTGATACTTGGCAGCTTTGGCCAAAAGCCCTCATTCACTGGAGTGGGTGAGATGTTTTTTAAAGTATGTTCGACCTGAGAGAGCCAGCGCACAGCCGATGCAGGGCTCTCATGAGAAAGAGTAATTGTCGGAGGGGTAAGCGTATTGAGTAAGTTAGGTATTAGCTGGGTTAGACGTTCCGGTGTCATATTACAGTATCCGGTAAATCAAATTAGCGGTGTAACTTTCTAATTGTTACGTCAGAAGAACTGGGACGTTCGGTAACACTTTGTTCGTGGGGGAGTATTTGACGCAATGATTGTGAAGAATATTCCAATATTCCTGCAGTAATATTGTCGCGCCCACCTAGGCGATTAGCATCGTCAATAAAACGATATACACACTCTAATGCCGGACGATGAGTGGCCAGTACGCGCTCTATCGCATGATCATCAAGATATTCAGTGAGCCCGTCGCTACATAACAAAAGGAGTGCGTTTTGCGTGAGTTTCCAGCTATTTATATCCGCCTCTACACTGCTGGAAACCCCCAAGGCACGGGTAATATGGTTGCGGACATTGGACTCTTTGGCTTGCTCGGGGGTTAATTGACCTGAATCAATCATCTCCTGTACAACGCTGTGATCTCGTGTAAGGCGCTGCAATCCATAATTGTTCCACAGGTATGCGCGAGAATCGCCAATATGTGCAACGATTAAAAAGTCGCGCCACATGACCGCGGCAACCAAAGTTGTTCCCATATTGGAAAACTGGGGGTTCAGGTTTTTGGTATTGATTAGAGCTGTATTTGCGCTGTTGACTGCGTCGATAAGGGTGGCGCGCAATATAAGCTGTTGCTGTTCAGACGTGCAGGAGAAAAAAGTGTGTTTCAGCAGGTCATCGAGATGGGCTTGAACCGTCTCAGCTGCAATTTTACTGGCGGTGGCGCCACCGGTGTAACCGCCCATCCCGTCGGCTACCACAATATAGGCAAAAGGCTGCTCCGCCGACGCGTACCAGCGAATGCTATCTTCGTTTTCCTCACGAACCTGACCAATGTCAGTGCGCCCGTTGACCGCCAGACTAATTTGATCCATGTCTGGTGCAACTCCCCTTTAATAAAAAGCAATACAATGCGGCGTAATATTATTACAACCGATCACCGAGGCTAATGTTAACTTGCTCGCATACCAAGTTTGAAATACTTTTCACTGATTTGCGATAATAAGAGCCTTACCTCTCTACAGAAAAGGCTTTAAGCCAGCTAAAAAAGGACCCATAGGCAAAATGCCCCGTTTGCCCAGGCTCAATTTGATAAATGTTCCCCAGCATATTGTGCAGGTAGGCCACAACAATCTGCCCTGCTTCTTTGACGAGGAAGATTATCAATATTATTTGATTAGTTTGCGTAACGCGTCAGACCAATATGGCGTTGATGTTCACGCATATGTTTTATTGCCCAATATGATCCAGATCATAGCTACGCCCACGATACCGGATGGGATATCATCTATGATGCAATCCCTTGGGCGTCGCTATGTGCAGTTTGTCAATCACCGTTACAAGCGCTCCGGAACACTATGGCGAGGACGCTATAAGTCCAGCTTGATTGATTCTGATGCGTATTTGTTGACCTGTTACAGATACGTAGAGTTGCGCCCACTGTATTTGGGATTGTCAGACTCCCTTGAGGATTACGAGTGGTCAAGTTTTAACCATCACGCAAACATTAAGAAAGATAATTTGATCAAGGATCACCGCTTGTATCTATCTCTTGGGGATACAGTGGTGGAGAGAGCGCAATCTTACAGGAAGTTATTTCAGTATAGCTTTGATCGAAAGTTGCTCGACTATATCGCTGAAACGATTAAGTTAGGTCATGTGCTCGGCGGGGATGCGTTTAAAGAGAAAATTGAGCAGATTGTTAACCAAAGAGTACGACCGCTTAAGCGTGGTCGCCCTAAAAAAGCAAATAAAGTCGAAAAAGAACCAAAAGAAACTGCCTAGCGAAAACCTAATGTCGGGTTGAGGGCGTTAAAAGGCCATAAGAAGTAGGGTAATTAAGCCCTGTCAGCAGGTGACAAATTGTGAGTAGGCCCAGCATTTCAACGGGATTTCAGATCCTTGGCGATAACAATAAGGAAAAACCAGTTATGGATTTTGGCACTGATAGATTGAAAGTTGCGATCCTGGGTGATTTCAGCGGGAGAGCGAGTCGCCGCCAGTGTGAACCCGAAACGATTTCCAGTCGAAGGGTATACCTGTTGAACCGCGATACCTTTGAGGGCGTTTTTGCTGATCTAGGTGTGAGTTTGCAGTTGCCCGTACTGGATCGCCCTCTGGGATTACCATGCTTTGATGATTTACACCCAGATTACCTTTATAGCCGTTTGCCACTGTTTAAGAAGTTTATTGAGCTGGAGCGCAGGCTGCTCGATCCACGTCAGTTCCAGCAGGCTGCTGAGGAAATTCAACAGTGGAAACCAGAGTTAGCCACTCAGCAGGGCTTGGGTCAGCGCGATAGCGAGCAGTCGATATTGGATGAAATCCTGGCTGCAGGTCGAGAGCGTAATGCAAAGGAAGGTCAAAATACTTTCCAGGTTGACCAGCTAATCAAAGATATTGTCGCTCCTTACGTGCAGAAAAGTGAGGACCCTCGCCAGGGTGAATATCTAAATGCCCTGGCTGAAGCTACGTCTGATGCGATGCGCAAACTGATGCATCACAGTGATTTTCGTCAGTTAGAGGCTAGTTGGCTGAGTCTGCAACTTTTGCTGAGACGTGTCGAAGAGCACGGGAACCTGGATTTTTACTTAATAGACGTTAGTAAGGAAGAGCTTCTAGCTGATTTTGCTGAAGCCGAAAGCGACTTGGAAAAGTCGCAGACATTTAAGTTACTGGTTGAGCGTGAAACAGCTTCTGGGAATATGCCCTATAACCTGGTCATAGGGGATTACTTTGTTACTGATGAGGAGCGAGACCTTCACCTGCTGATAGATTTATCCACGATTGCAGAAGCTGCGGGAAGTGCACTTTTATTGGGTGGGGATCCAAAATTAGCAGGCTGTCCAAACTTGTCAGGTTCAGTAGATCCTGATGATTGGTACTATCCGTTGAGCGATCAGTTTGCGGAAAGTTGGCAGGCGGTCCGTGAATACTCTGCTAGTGAGCATGTTGCGTTGGCAGCTCCCAGATTTATGCTGAGACTCCCCTTTGGGAAAAATACTTCTACAACAGAGTATTTTAATTTTGAAGAATTAACCCCAGAGCAGGGTCATGAATATTATCTTTGGGGGAATAGTGTTTATTTGTTGGGGTTAGCGGTTTGCCAAGGCTTTTCTCAAACTGGCAAATTACAGCCCCCTTCGTCTGCAAGCTATGAAGACTTACCCCTTCATTTACGCAAGTTACCCAATGGCGAATTATTGACGCCCTGTGCAGAAGCGCTCCTGACAGATAGGGCAGCTGCAAAATTTATGCAGGCTGGTATTAGCACTATGCGTTCGGTGCAAGGGCGGGATCAAGTCATTCTTCCGAGCTTTAGTTCTTTGAGTGGCGGTACACTCAAAGGCCCTTGGGCGTAAGTGTAGGGGTTGGATCTTTACAGGAATATGCGGGCAAAAATCTACCTGAAGACTATGAATAAACCACTATTGTGAGTCAGGAATAAATGGATCTAATTCTATCAGTATTGGCCGACCCTTCTGGCGCCAATATGCTTAAACATACAAAACTGTTCACGAAAGCTGGTGGCAGTTTGGGTCGCTCTGCCGATAATTATTGGGTTTTACCCGATCCAGATCGAGTGGTTTCCTCAAAACACGCACAGATTTCCTTTACCGATAATCAGTTTTTTCTGGTAGATACTAGTACTAATGGAACCTATTACAATGATTCAGAAAATCCGTTAGGAAAGGGAAATCAAGTCCCATTAAAAGAGGGCGACATGATCGTTCTCGGGGAATATAAATTGAAAGTTTCACTGCGACAGCCTAAGGAAGAGGGAGATCTTCCCAAAGGTCTGGGAAGTGCAGATTTTCTCGATACCTCGGATCGAACAACATTCAGCGCGGATGCCATGGCAAAAATGCAAAGCCAGGCAGAAGCGAAAGAATTGGATAGTTGGCTTGAGCCGGGTTCCAGCCCGCAGTCAGATGTGGCTCAAACTGGGGAGTGGGGCTCGATTGGGCTGGGTAATCAGGCTAATACCCCAACTAGCGATAGTCTTCTCACCTCGGAATCGGGCCCTCTGGACCCACTTGCTGCCTTTGGCCAATCTGACCCGTCTGGTCTTGTTGGTGGTGCTCCTGAGATGTCACCCGTCGGTGGCTTAGTGGGTTCTACGGGTCAGCAGCAATCCAGTAATCAATGGTCTGATGATGAGTGGTGGAAAGATGGTAGTGACGATGATCATGTGCCAGCTGACCAGCACTCAATGCAAATAAATCCCCAGCCGGTACCGGAACCTGTCGTTGAGACGGTTGCGGTGCCTGAATCTCAAGTGGTATCTCCGCAGCCGCAAGTTCCTATGGGTGGTTTCCAGGGGATTTCACAGCAACCTGTCGCAACTCCGATACCACAACCTCAGGCTATGCAGCCACAGCCACAGCCACAGCCACAGCCACAGCCACAGCCACAGCTACAGCCACAGGCAATGCAATCTCAGCCGTTAGGGCAGCCCCAAGGGTTTAATCAGCAACCAATTTCTCCGCCTGCTCAAGATAACCCCTTTGCAGACTCTTTCGCTGCTATGCAGGGGCAACAAGTTGATGGCGCTCCAGGGTTTGGTTCCGGGCAATCGTCCTCGCAACCGCAACCGCAACCGCAACCGCAACCGCAACTACAGCCAAAACCAAATCCACAGCCGGATTTGGCTGCCCAAGCTCAGCAGTTTTCGCATTTACAGCAATCCCCAGTAACTCAGCCCACAGGTTCTTCAGGGGGGAGCGTTTTTGCATCTACTCTCGGCCTGAATATGAACCCGGTCCAGTTGCAACAGGCGGACCAGCAAGCAGCTGAAATTGTCCGGGAAACAGTAGCTCGTCTTATTGACCTTTTGCGCGCAAGAAACAGCATTAAGAATGAGCTGCGTGTGCAGCGAACCATGATTCAAACGGAAGCTAATAATCCGCTGAAATTTAGTGCTACGGAACGGGATGCATTGGAAGCCATGTTTGCGGGTACCGGTGCTTTTATGAACCCCGCTGAGGCAGTGAAGGATAGTTTTGATGATTTGTCGGATCATCAAGTTGCGGTTTTGGCTGGAATGAGAGCAGGTTACAACGCCATGCTCAAATTCTTTAGCCCGGAAAATATTGAGCGCAGACTGGGGAATACTTCCGGCGTTTTTGGAAACAAAAATGCAAAAAAGTGGGAAGGATTTACTGCAATTTACAGGGAGCTAGTTGGTGATCCGGATAATTGCTATCGCAAGTTGTTTGGTGATGAATTTGCAGTTACTTATGAAAATCAATTATCAGAGTTAAAAAATGCGCGAAGCATTAAAAATTAATAAGTTGACGGAAAAGAGGGAATTGCTTGTGTCGATAAAAAAATTATTTCAGGTCAGTTTAATCGCTGTTTTGGCAGTTGCAGTTGTTGGTTGCCAAACAACGAGGCGGACTCTAAATCTGGATACTAGTCTCGAGTTGGTTGTAGAGACACAGAATGACGTGAACCCAGATGATGATGGCCGAGCTTCTCCCGTTGTTATACGAGTGTTTATGCTCGCGGACGAGCGCCAGTTTGCCCGTGAAGATTTTCTTAACCTTTACGAGAATGCTCAATCCCGCCTCGGCAAGGATTTGATTGATACTGTAATCCTTAAAGAGTTTGCTCCAGGGGAACAGCGTATAGAAGAACTGGCTTTAACGCCGGACGTAAAATATATCGGGCTTCTAGCTGAGTTTGTACAGTATCAGGATGCAGAGGCACTAATGGTGCTGCCAATTACAGACCACAAAAAAAATGAATATGAAGTATCGCTGGCTGATGTACGAATTGGTTCACCAGATGATATTGCCAAGCGTCGTCGAGCAAAATTGACTACTCGTGGCAGTGAAGATGATAGTGGGGAAACAGTAACAATCTCCAAAGAAGATTATGAAAGAATGAAAAAAACGCTCCCTGATATGCAGCGGTCTCAATAGGGCAGAAATTATTGCCCGGGCAATAAAAATTGCTGCCCTGGAAATATTACGAGAGCTTTTTAAGGAACATTTATGTCGGCAAACAATAAAGTGATCTGGAGCGAGGGCATGTTTTTACGCCCTCAGCATTTTCAACAGCAGGATCGCTATCTCGAACAGCTTGTCGAAGCGCGCACAGCTCCGCTCGGGCCTTATACCTGGGGGATTGTAGAGCTGGCGATCGATAGTGAGCCATTATCGATGGGAAAAATTTCTCTATCGAGAGTGAAAGCTGTTTTTCCCGATGGTACCCCGATACTTGCCCCTGAAAATGAGCATTTGCCGGATGTTCTGGATGTTCCGGTTAATACTCGTGATGAAATAGTCTACTTATGTGTGCCGATGAAGCGCCCAGGTAGCCAGGAGTCGATTCGAGATCAAGAGGACTTCCCGCAGGCACGTTATCAGGCTTCGAACTTTGATGCCCGTAATAGTGCGGCGTCTTCTGGTGAGTCTGCGCGTATCCAAGTCGGAAAGTTAAGAGCTTGTCTCAAATTAGGTAGTGATGATCTGAGTGGCTATGCTGCGGTTGGAGTTGCCCGAATTAAAGAGCGCCAACCAGAAAAGCCGGTAGAGCTTGATTCCGACTATATCCCACCGCTGTTAAATGCGGAGACTTCTGCGGTTATCAATGCATATATTGAAGAAGTAAAAGGATTGCTCGACCATCGAGGCTCGGCTCTGGGTCATCGTTTGAGCGACAGCGGAAGAAGCGGATCTGCAGAAATTGCTGATTATTTGTTACTGCAGGTTATTAACCGCTTTGAACCCTTATTAAAGCAGATCACGGCTCAGCCCCGATTACATCCGCACAACTTATTTCTTGAATTATTGCAGTTGGCAGGCGAACTTTCGACGTTTACTGCTCAGTCTAAGCGCCCTCCAGAAATTCCGGTGTATGCACATGAGGATCTGCAAGTAAGCTTTGCTGGGCTGTTTTCAGCACTTAGGCAGTCGCTCTCCACAGTACTGGAGCAAACAGCGATTGCAATGGAATTGGTGCAGCGCAAATTCGGGATATATGTTGCTCCGGTTACCGATCCTTCATTATTAACATCAGCCAGTTTTATTATGGCCGCAAAAGCGGATATGCCTGGCGATCTATTGCGCAGCCGCTTCCCCACGCAGGCAAAGGTTGCCCCAGTTGAGGCGATTAGAGAACTTATCTCTGCGCAGTTGCCCGGCTTGACTCTGCGCCCACTTCCCGTGGCTCCTCGACAAATCCCCTATCACGCAGGGTTCACTTACTTTGAGGTGGAGCGCAGTGGAGAGTTATGGCAGGCCATGACTCGCTCGGGTGGTTTTGCAGTGCATCTGGGCGCAGAGTTCCCTGGATTAACTATGGAACTCTGGGCCATAAGGAATAATTAATATGAGTAATGACAGCTTTACTCCTCCACGGGCCCCTAATGCTGGGGATAGAACGGTTTTGATACCGACACCCGGTGCCGCAGCAGCACCGGCAGCAGCTCAGGCTCAGCCACAATTCTTTGCCAGCCAAGATGCCCCGGTCGAGGCTCAGGTCCGCAACAGTCTTAATCCATTGGTGTCTGCGGCTTCGAAATTGTTAGGCGTAATTATCAAATTGCGCACAACGATGAATCACGCCAACGTACCTGATCTGCACAAGCGACTTACTACGGAAATCCAAAGCTTCGAGCGTGAGGCAAAGCAACTGGCTTTAACACCTGAATCAGTGCTAACAGCCCGTTACTTACTATGTACCGTCGTGGACGAGGTTGTTTTGACCACGCCTTGGGGTACAGCTAGCGGTTGGAGCCAGCACTCTCTACTTAGCCTATTTCACAAAGAGACTTTTGGAGGGGAGAAGTGTTTTGTCATTTTGCAGCGCATGCTGGAAACTCCCGCAAGTCATTTGGAACTCCTTGAGCTTTTTTACCTGTGTTTGAGCTTGGGCTTTCAGGGTAAGTATCGGCTCGTACAGCGTGGACACGAACAAATAGAACAGATTCGTGATGAGCTCTACAGAACAATTGAACAGCACAAGCAGCCAATGGACCGAGATCTTTCGCCGCGTTGGCAAGGATGCGTAGAGCGAAAATCCCGGCTGATTCACTATATACCCCTCTGGGTGATTATGAGTGTTGTCCTGGGATTGTTACTTGCAACTTATAGTGGTTATCGCTGGTGGCTCTATGAAACGACGACACCGGTCGCGGACCAGATTTTAGATTTGTCCAAAAGTGATGATGAGTCTCCGCAAGGAGAAGGGTAACACTCGGGCTGATATTGATCCTGGGTATGGTCGATACCCTGGAAGACGGAGCAATTCATGAAACGCTTGCGTAACTTTTTTACCAATAAGTGGGTGTTGGGGCTCATAGGGCTCTCAGCTCTTTCCCTCCTCATTTGGTTTGCGGCTGATTACATTAAGTTTGGTAGTGATAATGCCACGCTTTCTCACTCTGTCCGGCTAACTATTATTGTTTTTATTTTTGCTATTTGGCTTGTGTGGAATATTAGCCAATGGTTGGTAGAGAGACGCCAAAACCAGGCTTTAATAAAAGGCATTGAGGAATCACAAGAAGCCGATTCTACAGATCCAGACGAAGAACGCTCGCTGGAAGAGTTGAATGCTCTTTCTGGTCGCTTCCGTGAAGCGATGGGTGTATTACGTAGTGCTCGGTTTAAATCTGACAAGGGACAAGTTTCCCTTTATCAGCTTCCATGGTACATCATTATTGGGCCTCCCGGTTGTGGTAAAACAACAGCCCTGGTGAACTCCGGGTTGGAATTTCCTCTGGCGCAGAGTCATGGGAAGGAAGCCCTGGGTGGGGTAGGGGGCACCCGTAACTGTGATTGGTGGTTTACCAATGATGCAGTTTTAATTGATACCGCAGGGCGTTATACGACTCAGGACAGTCACCGGGTTTACGATAATAGCGCTTGGAAAGCTTTTCTGAGCTTATTGAAAAGATACCGCCGCCGCCGCCCGATCAATGGTGCTCTGGTTGCAATTAGCTTGCAAGATTTAATGGTGCAAACTGAAGAGCAGCGCCAACACCAGGCAAAAATTATCCGCCAGCGTGTAAATGAACTGCAACAAGAGTTGGGTATTCGCTTCCCGATTTATCTCACTTTCACAAAATGTGACTTAGTTGCAGGTTTTACAGAGTTTTTCGACAACCTCTCTCAAGCTGAGCGTGAGCAAGTTTGGGGAATGAGTTTTCCCCGTGAAGCTAACGCCACTGTAGGGGCCCCTCTCGATAATTTCAAAGCAGAATTTGAGCAGCTGATAGAGCGTTTGAACCAACGCGTATTGTGGCGTGTTCATCAGGAGAGGAATGTAGAGAAGCGGGCGTTGTTGCAAGGTTTTCCTGCCCGAATGGAAAGCCTTACAGATATTTTGACAGATTTTGTAAAGCAGACTTTCGGTCCAAATCGTTACGAAACCGTCCCTATGGTCAGAGGGGTCTACTTTACTAGTGGCACTCAGGAGGGCAGTCCTGTTGACCGTATGATGTCCTCCGTAACCGCTGATTTTGGACTAGAGCGTAGCGTCGGGCCAAAATTCCAGGGTGTTGGTAAGAGCTTTTTCTTGCATCGACTATTGAAGGATGTCGTTTTCCCCGAGGCTGAATTAGTAGGCGTTAATCGCCGGATTGAGTCAGCTAACCTTTGGTTACGCCGGGGAGTTTTTGCTACTTTGGCGGGAGGCTTTGTCGGAGCTATTTTCTTATGGAGTGGCAGTCTCGCACAGAATAAATTATCCATGGGAGAGGTTAGCGATAATCTCAGCGCGTACCAAGGTGCAGAGAGTGAGCTGAAAGGTAAAAATATTACGCCCATCAGTGCCTTAAATTTGTTAGAGCCTTTGAAGCGGGCTAGTGCGGTCTACGATCGTGAGGAACATCCGTGGATTGGCAATTTGGGGCTTTATGACACCAGAATTGATACTGCAGCAAATGATCTCTATCGCCATAAATTAGAAACTATTTATCTTCCCGCTTTACTTCGTGATATAGAGAGTGACTTAAGTCGTCTCGGAAGTAATGATCCCGCTTTGGTAAGTACTCTCAAAACCTATTTGATGTTTTTTAATCCAGATAAAATGGATTTGAAAACCATAGAGGCTTATTACACTGCTCGCTGGGAGCGTCAGTTACCCGGTGAAGCCGGGAGGCAGGAAGAGCTGCGCTACCACCTGGATCAACTATTTATTCAGCCTCTCCCCAATTCAATTGAAGAGAATGAGAGGGTGGTAGCTCGCGCGCGACAGCAACTGCGTCGTATCCCTGTACCTCAGCGGTTATTTGCTCAACTACAAAATAGTGACTTCGGATTGACCCCTGTAGATCTCTACCAGGAAATTGGTGGAGACACTCAGCAAATTTTTGGTATGGGGGCCAATAATCCAAACTTCACGATTCCCTTCCTCTATACAAAGGCGGGCTATAAAGAACTGGACTTTGGAGCGGACTCTCAGCTGATGACAAATATGGCTGAAGAACGCTGGATATATGGAGGAGATCTGAGTGGTGAGGACTTTACCGAAGCCGACCGTGAAAAGCTTGGTGAGGAAGTAAAACGAATCTATCTTGGGGAGTACTTACAGCGTTGGCAGGGCTTCCTTGGCGGGTTCAAAATACAGAGGTTTGGTAGCACTTCACAGGCATTGGATGTGTTGTCAAAGTTGTCTGATCCTATTTACTCACCCCTGCTTGCGATTACCGAGATAACTTCAGATAACACTCGTCTGACCCTTCGCCCTGAGGTTCCAGTCGATGCTTCTGGGGTACCTCTACCTGTATCCAGTACTACTCGAAAGCTGGGACAAGCCGCACTGGGTAGTGCAACCAGTGCCTTGCAGGATCATTACAAGCCAAACATTGTTGATGTTAGGTTTGAGGAGGTCCAGCGAATCACTCAGAGTGAGAAGGGGCGGCCAGCGCGTATCCAAGAATACCTGGATACTATTAATAAAATTCAGGAATACCTCACTGAGATCGACAGCGCTCCCGATTCGAATCAAGCGGCCTTTGGACGTGCCAAAGCGCGTTTTGCCGGCGGTAGCGATGCGATTAAACAGTTAAGGGTTAAGGCTGCCAATGCACCAGCACCTTTTGACCAATGGCTGACAGATATTGCTGACAGCGCTTGGGGGCTGGTAATGGCCAAGACTAAGGCGCATATCAACCGTGTCTGGCGTGAAGAGGTGTATCAAAGCTATAGCAATAGCCTGGCAAACCGGTACCCACTGCGTAGCGACCGTGACCAGGAAGTGCCGGTGATGGAGTTTAACCAGTACTTCAAGCCAGGTGGTATTGAGGAGAAATTTGTCAATCAGTATCTGAAGCCATTTGTGGATACCAGAAACTGGAAAATCAAATACGTTGAAGGGCAGGGTATTAGCCTTTCAAGGGAAGCCCTTTCCCAGTTGCGTCGAGCTGAACGTATTCGAAAAACTTTCTTCAGTGCCGGCGAAGGAGCTTCTTACTCTTTCCGTATTGAGCCCACGAAACTGGATTCCAGTGTTCGTTTGTTTGAACTTGAAATTGGTGAGCAACGAGTTCCTTACTCCCATGGCCCTAAAACCACTAAAAAGCTGACTTGGCGTGGTGGTGAAAGTAATCGCGTCCGCATTATCTTTGAAGATCTGAATGAGACTGTTCATCGCAAGCATTTTGAAGGGGACTGGGCATGGTACAGGCTGTTAGCGAGCTCAGATTTGGAAGCCGGGCGAAGTAACGCAGAACACTTTGTTACTTTCTCTGAGGAAGGGCGAAAGGCTCAATTTAAATTGATTGCATCTAATGTAAACAATCCGTTCGACCGCAGTTTACTGCGCGGATATCGATGCCCTGAGACCCTGTAGACGGAGTAGATGATTTGCAAAATACAGTTGGTATTTTTGGTAAGTTGCCGGGTCACGGGGACTTTGTTCAGCGGCAGCTGCCAGGTAGTTTTGTCACTGTATGGGATGGCTGGTTACAACGAGCGGTATTTGGATCTCGTGAACTCGTTGGTCAAGAGTGGTTGGACTACTACTTGACCAGTCCTGTTTGGAGGTTTGTCCACAGCAAAGGCATCATTGATGCCAATGCGTGGGCCGGAATTTTAGTACCTAGTGTGGATAGTGTTGGGCGCTATTTTCCGTTGACATTTGCTGCTCCGCTATCCCCGGTAGTGGATGCATTTGCTTTTATGTCTGATGCTAAGAGCTGGTTCCAGAGCTTGTCTGAATTAGCAATTACATCGCTGCAAAATATGCTACATGCAGACCAGTTATGTGAGGCATTTAGTGCCCCCCCTGACAGGGCGGGCATTATCTCTCTGCCTCCAGCACAGGGAGACTTTGTCGTCTCCACAGGCCAATCGAATACTCTGGAAAGAGGTTTTGCAGGTCTATTAGGGCAGATGAGCAAAAGTAGCTACTCCGCATATAGTCTGTGGTGGAGTGAGGGGTCTCAACACTTGGCCCCGACAACCTTGCTGTGCCCATCATTGCCAAGCCCTGAGCTCTATAGCTCAATGCTTGGTGTGCAGTTACAGAAGAATATAAGTTAGGATTGAGGGCACAGCGTGAGACAGCTGGTTATCTTGGATAAGAAGAAGCATCGCAATTGCAAATTAATCAAAAGTGATCTTTCCCACAGTAAGAATTCGCATATTTGCCCAATCTTATTGCCTGAATTCATACCGGTGGCGCGTGCCTGTCCTATTATATTTGCTCGATCAAAAGAGACGGGAAAGCTTGAGAGCTGTGCATTACTTGGCGTAACACCTGGAGAAAACCTTTTTTGGCAAGAGGGACAATGGCAGGGTGATTATATTCCCGCATCTATTCGCTCTTATCCCTTCTATTTAAAATATAAAGAAGGTGACTCTTCCAATGCATTTGTTTGCGTTGAATCGTCTCTATTATCTGAAGACGGAAATAGTTCTTTAGGTGTTAGGTTGTTTGAAGAGAATGGGAATCCAAGTGGTCACTTATTGGAAGCGCAGCGCCGCTTAGAGGATATCCATCTTAAAAAGACGCAGGTTTGGAAGTTTGTCGGTATTTTGCAGCGGAATAATTTGCTGGTAGAAAAAGAAATAAATATAGACTTGCCAGGTGATGTTAAGCATAAATTAACAGGTGTTTATTGTATTTCAGAGAAGAGATTGGGAGAGCTTGATTCTGCAGCTTTCCTGGAATTGCGTGAATCAGGTTGTTTACCTTTTATTTATGCACATCTTTTCTCCTTGCAGAAGTCGACAGCTTTAAGTGCGCTGCATAAAAAATTTCATGCGAAAATTCTTCACTGATATTAAGAGTGGATTTTTGCTTTTTACCTATGGATTTGTTGATCAGAACGTTAATTTAAGAAAACCTATAAAGTTTGATTGAATTTAGATAATTGTATTAGAGGTTCTGGTTGTAAAGTGAGTATCAGAGCAGGAAGCTAAGGTTACTGATATGTCTTACAGAATAATTTTTACTGGGGAGATAAGAGGTTCTGTAGAGCGGCGCTATGCAATTGCTGCATTGGGGCGTGAATTTGGTTTGGGCTTTAGTCAAATAAAAGGACTGCTGACTGGGGCAAAATCTCAAATCAAGGCTACGGAAGATAGAAGGGAAGCCTGCCAGCTAATGAAAAAGTTCTGGGAAGCGGGATGGCATACTCAGCTCTGCTTGGGTGATCAATTAATACACTGTACTGAAAAGTCTAGTAATTGTGGTGACCCTCCGTTACCTCCCGCTCTAGAATTTTTGGAAAGTACTGATGGCACAGTTTCTATTGGTATTCCAGCCGGTTGGCAAGGGTTTGACAATCTGAATAGGGAAGCTGTGATTCAGGCCGGAAGTTCAGAGTTAAGTCGCTATTTGATTGTACTAAAGCAAGATCGATCTCTGCTTCCCCACGATTTGTCGATTGAGCATTTCGGTAAAGCACAAATACAGCAGTGTCTGACTAGAGTGGAAAATGGCGTTATTATATCCGGGCCTGAACCACTGATAAGCAACAGTCAAAATGGCCATATTTATGAGATGTCTGCTGAGGTTGTAAAAACACCAGTTCGCTATTTGGTCACTTTCTTTCAGAGCCCGGATAGTTTCTATTCTGTGTTTTTGTGGTCATCTCTTGAGAACTTTGAAAAGAGTAGGTCTGAGTTTTTGCATATTTTTGCCACATTTAAACTTGTGACTAGTATGGGGAGTTGCGATTCAACAGCAGTTCCTATGTAATGGCTTGGAATAAGAAGCCAAAATCTAACAAAAATAAATAGCGTAAAATTGTCAACTGAACATGTTTTTTAAAGTAATAGGTACCAAGCGCATTATTTGCCTTGATTAGATATCTACAACGTGTACTCTTCTCAGAATTCTGATTAAAGGATTTGATTCGGTATAAGGGCCTTTTTTGATGGCATTCCCAAACACGATAAATATCGATGAATTAGTTGCTCCAATCTCAGAGGATAATCCCGTAGGGGAAGATATCCGAGAAGATCGTTCGCCAACTTCTGATTATTACTCGATCAAAGATGCTCGCAACAGTGCAAGAGCTGCTGAACGCTCCGCAATGTTCGATGATGCAGACACAGACCTACTTGCACCTTGGAGGGATGTAGCAAAAGCTGCAGAAAATATCCTAGGGAAAAAGAGTAAGGACTTGGAGGTTGCCAGCTGGTATACCGAGGCCTTGATTCGCTTACATGGCTTTATTGGCTTGAGAGATGGCCTGCAGGTGATCGACTCGTTAGTAGAGCAATATTGGGAAGGTCTGTATCCCTTACCAGACGAAGACGGCCTTGAGACAAAAGTAGCACCCCTGACAGGTTTGAATGGTGATGGTGGTGATGGCACCTTGCTAATGCCTATTCGCAGTGCCGGTATTACTCCCGAAGGGGATTATGGGGACTATTCATTCTTCCAATTCCAACAGGCTCGGGATGCTGACAGAATTGCAGATGACGATGCCAAGGCTGCTCGAATAGAAACACTGGGTTACAACCTTGAGCAGATTGATCAATGTGTAAACAGTGCGAGTGGTGAATGGGCTCAAAACCTCGTCCAGACAATCGAGGCAGCGCTGGGGCACTTTAAGACCATAAATGATAGCCTGCGACAAAGCTGCGGCCATGATGCCCCCCCATCCACGAATATTTCATCTCTATTGGATGAGGTGTTGCGGACAAGCCGTTTTATTTATAAGACGCACTTGGAGTCTATGGAGCAGACTCAAGAAGATGTGGCGCCTGAATCATCAGAAGTGCCTGCTGGGGAAGTTCAAGCTGGAAATGCAGCTGCAGCAGCGGTTACTTCTGTGGCTGCCTCTGCTGTAGCTGTCCCTACCGGTCCGGTAGTGTCCAGAGAAGATGCCTTAAAATTGCTTGAGCAGGCGGCAAAGTATTTTCGTACCTATGAGCCGCATACGCCGCTGGCGCCCGGCCTGGAGAGGCTGATAGGCTGGGGACGAATGACCGTTTCACAATTGATGTCTGAATTGCTACCTGATGATCAGTCGAAGGCGCTTTACTCCCAGTTGACGGGAGTTCGTCTCGATGGCACGGATACACAAAAATATATAACCCCACCAGTGACTACAAGTGGCACGTCATCAGCTCCTGCGGTTGCCGCAGATACACCTACTGAAAGTGTATCCGCGCCAGTCTCTGATGAAGGTTGGGGTGAGCAACCGCAAGAAGAAGCCAGCACTGGTTGGTAATTAACTGAGAACAGCAGTCCCTAAAGTCGGAAAGGAGACCTTAGATGTCTGAAAGCATCCACAACAAACTTAAGCGCGTGCGTAAGCCGCGTGTACATATCACTTACGATGTTGAAACTAACGGAGCCGAAGTCAAAAAGGAGCTTCCTTTTGTGGCGGGTGTTATGGGTGATTACTCTGGTGATAATGCCGAGAATCGCAAGGCACTGAAAGATCGTAAGTTTATCCAAATTGACCGCGATAACTTCAACGACGTAATGGGTAAAGTAAACCCAAAGTTGAACTTGCAGGTGGAAAACACCCTGACTGGTGACGGTAGCAAGATGGCTGTTGATCTCGACTTCAACAACATGGACGCCTTCTCGCCGGAGCAGATTGTTGAGCAGGTTGAGCCACTAAAGCAATTGCTTGAAGCCCGTAGCAAGCTGCGTGATCTGCTGAGTAAAGCTGATCGTTCTGAGGAGCTTGAAAAAGTACTTGAGGATATTCTCAAGAGCACAGAAAACGTCAGCGCTATCTCTGACCAGTTGGGCTTGAATGAGGATAAAGGAGAGGACTCAGAATGAGCACTGAAGTAGAAAATGTTGCAGGAAGTGAAGCTGAAGAGCAATCGGCGAGTCTCCTAGATCAGGCGATTGCGGCAACTAAACAAACTGAGCCTCAAGAAGCACAAGACTTGCTTGCGAATTTGACAGAGCAAGTAATGAAAGGGACGGTCACCTGGGATCGCAACCTGACCCAGACCATCAAGAAAGCTGTTAGCGCGATTGATAAGGCCATGTCCCAGCAGCTGTCTGCGATTTTGCATGACGAGAAATTCCAGAAGCTGGAAGGATCATGGCGTGGTCTGAATCATCTGGTCATGAACTCGGAAACTGGCGCTACCATGAAAATCCGCATGCTCAATCTGAGCAAGCGCGAGCTCTTCCGCGACCTGGATAAGGCAGTTGAGTTCGACCAGAGCCAGACCTTCAAAAAAATCTATGAAGAAGAGTTTGGTACTGCGGGTGGTGAGCCATACGGCGTAATGATCGGGGATTTCGAGTTCACCAGCCACCCTGAGGATATCGAGCTTCTGAGCAAGATGTCTAATGTTGCTGCGGCTGGCTTCTGTCCGTTTGTTGCAGCTGCCGGTGCCGGCATGTTTGGTTTTGATGACTACACGGAACTTTCCAAGCCGAGAGATCTGGGTGGTATTTTTGAATCCGCCGAGTACATCAAGTGGCGCAGTTTCCGTGACAGTGACGACTCCCGTTTTGTCACCTTGGTAATGCCGCGTACCCTGGCCCGTACCCCTTATGGTGCTAACACCAAGCCGATTGAAGCTTTTGACTTTGAAGAGTTTGAAGTGGATGAAGACGGCGTTTCCCGTCCAGCAGAGCACGATCAATACTGCTGGATGAATGCTTCTTATGTTATGGGCACCACCATGACTCAAGCATTCGCTGAGAACTCCTGGTGTACTGCAATTCGCGGTGCTGAGGGTGGTGGTAAAGTAGAAGGATTGCCATCTCACGTGTTCAAGAGTGACGATGGGGATCTCGATCAGAAATGCCCCACAGAGATTGGTATTACCGATCGCCGTGAAGCGGAGTTAAGCGCTCAAGGCTTCTTGCCTCTGTGTCACTACAAGAATACGGATTACTCGGTATTCTTTGGTGCTCAAAGTGCGCAAAAGGCGAAGGCATACGATGACCCTGACGCCACTGCTAACGCAGCTATTTCTGCTCGCTTGCCTTATTTGATGGCGACCTCTCGTATTGCACATTACCTCAAGGTAATGGCTCGCGATAAAGTGGGTTCCTTTATGGAAGCTGGTGATTGTGAGCGCTGGTTGAACAAGTGGATCTCCCAGTACACTAACTCCAACCCCGACGCGAGCCCTGAAATGAAAGCGAAGTACCCGCTTTCTGAGGCGCGAGTAGAAGTAAAAGAGATTCCGGGTCAGCCTGGATGTTACAGTGCGATTGCCTATCTGAGACCCTGGTTACAGATGGAAGAATTGACGACGTCCTTGCGTATGGTGGCAAATATCCCATCTGCGGGATAAGGCTCCGGGCCCGCCTCTAGGGGCGGGTTCTCTCTTCACATGGCCTTGTTCAAGGCCTGCGTTTTACCATTATTTATTCAAATAATAATTCTTGTTGGAGTATACCGGTGCCCCGTGCAGCACATGACCAAATATCGGAAGATCAATCAGATGTTCTACCGGAGAAATTGGCGAGAGGGCAGCAGAGAGAGCTACATAAATTTCTGCAGGAACCGGATGATCTTTTTGCATTTGAATATTGGCTCACAGAATTATCCCCCTGTACAAATAGGGATAATTATTCCGTTCGCCATTATCTGAGTCGAATTATCGCCGAGTTGGACGAACTAATCTGTGACCAGCTGAATTGTATAATTCATCACCAGAAGTTTCAGAGACTTGAAGCGAGCTGGCGGGGGATATCCTTATTGGTGTTTGATACACCCCACGCTGAAAATATTAAAATCAAACTCTTGGATGCCAGCTGGAAAGACCTCGCGAAGGATATAGAGCGGGCCCCGGATTTTGACCAATCTGGGCTGTTTCATCTTATATATAATGAAGAGTTTGGTACTCCAGGCGGCGAGCCATTTGGTTTGTTACTTGGAGATTACTATGTATCCCATCGGCCGCTGCCTGACCACCCTTATGATGATGTATTTACTTTGCAGGGCATCGCGCATACTGCAGCCGCAGCCTTTGCCCCGTTTGTTTGTGCATCAGCACCGCAACTTTTTGGTGTAGACAACTTTTCGGATCTAGCAAAGCCTATCAATTTTTCAGAAGTGTTCCGTCAAAAAGAATACATTCGGTGGAATGGCCTTCGGGATCTGGAAGACAGCCGATTTATCGCTTTGACACTTCCTCAAGTTTTGATGAGAGAACCTTATAATCAGGAATTTTCATCCTATCGTGGTTTGAGGTTTCAGGAGCAGGTACGGGCATCCCATAACCAGAATTATTTATGGGGGAATGCCTGCTTTGCATTGGGTGCCGTACTGTTAAGAGAGTTTAGTGAAGTTGGCTGGTTTTCACATATTAGAGGGGTTGCACGTGACCATCTGGGCGGAGGGCTGGTAACCCAGCTTCCAATGGTGCCTTATAGGCCAGATAGTACTCCTGGCATGATCCGAATGGCCACTTCAATTTTGGTAACTGATTTTGCTGAGCGGGATTTAAGTGACTTAGGGTATGTATGCTTGAGTCATTGTTACGATACTCCTTACAGCGCCTTTAATAGTGTTCCATCACTTCAAAGGCCGAAGCAATACACATCTAAAGCAGCCACGGCTAATGCGCGTATTAGCTCTATGTTACAACAAATACTTTGCGCATCTCGATTTGCTCATTATATCAAGGTAATGATAAGGGATAAGGTGGGTGCCTATATGAATGCTGCAGATTGCGAACGGCAGTTGCAGCATTGGTTGGATGAATACACAACGGGAAGGGATGACCTTTCCTGGGAAATGCAGGCTCGATACCCTCTACGGGAGTCTCGGGTGCAAGTAACGGATGAACCAGGCAAGGCGGGTAGCTATCAAAGTGTGATTCATCTCAAGAGTCATTACACCGTTGACCATCTTGTATCCGAGCTAAAACTTACAACCGCATTGGCAACAATCGGCGTCGGAGCTACCTAATTAATATGGTTAGAGAGAAGCGATTATTGGCCCCGGTATTGGATCGATTATTACAATCATCTAGTAAATTGGATGTACATCAATCCCATCAAGTGTTGAGGCAGTTGCGTGAAGGGGTGCGTCGTGATTTGGAATACTTGTTCAATACAAGATTTAAATGTATTTCCGCACCTTCAACTCATGAAAGTTTAGAGCAGTCAAATATTAACTACGGGTTACCAGACCTATCAACAGTCAATCTTTCCTCTGCCGCTAGCCGAAAACAGTTTTGTCGAGATATTGAAAAAACAATTTTAAATTTTGAGCCCAGAATACGTTCGGTAAAAGTAACCACCCAAGACAAAGTGGATGTCGAAGATCCTAGTATACGCTTTCGTGTTGAAGCTGTATTACATGTAAATCCAGCGTCGGAAGTTATTGTATTTGATTCGGCACTCAACCCAGTTACCCAGCTGGTGGATGTCTCTGAGATTATGTGATGAGTGAAAAATTAATAGATCTCTACGAGCGAGAGCTCGCATTCATTCAGCAAACTTCTGCTGAATTTGCAAAGATGCACCCAGCTGCCGCATCCCGACTTCAGCTGGATGCAGACACAGTTGATGATCCTTTAGTAGGGCGACTGTTGTCCGGCTTCGCTTACATGAATGCTCGGGTGCAGCAAAAGCTGAGTGATGATTTTCCGGAGTTAACGGATGCAATGCTGGAAACTCTGTATCCTCATTATCTTCGTCCAATTCCTTCTTGTGCCATTGTTCAGTTTGAACCGGAAAAGGATTTGGATGCGATAACCCGGGTAGAAACGAAGACGTTACTCGAAAGTGACAGCTTTCAAGGGCAAACCTGCCGCTTTACAACTTGTTATCCAGCAGAAATTTGCCCATTTCAGGCGGTGAGTGCCACCCTGATGCCAAGGCCATTTATCGCTCCGGGCTGTAATGACATTCAGGGCGCTAATGCAGTTTTAAAATTATCCCTTAAAACTTTTAGCCCAAGCATAAAATTTTCTGAGCTAAACCCTGAGAGTCTCCGCTTTTTCCTTCGTGGCCAACCATCTCATATCTATAGTTTATATGACTTGCTACTAAGTAAGTGTGTAAGGTTGGTTGTTGCCAATGGGGAGAGTGATCCAAAGCCAACTTTTCTCTCTCCGGATGAAATATGTCAAGTGGGGCTAAGTCCAGATGAGGGTTTATTGCCATATCCTGATACCGCATTCGTAGGATATCGACTCCTAACTGAATATTTTGCTTTTCCAGAAAAGTTCCTTTTCTTGGATATGTTGAACATTGGTGAGGCGTTAAACGAGAGCTTTGACGACACGTTAAATCTGTATTTTTATTTATCCGAAACTCATGAGGAGTTGGAAAAACAGATTTCTCCAAGCATGTTTGCTTTGGGCTGTGCTCCGGTTGTTAATTTATTTAAACAAAGTGCAGATCCTATTCCACTTAATCACTCGCAGTATAGTTACCATGTGGTCCCTGATGCCCGCAGGAGTGATGGCTTAGAAATATACTCAGTGGATGAAGTTGCGGCAACTAATGGTGATGGAGAGACAACCAGTTACCGGCCTTTCTATGGAATTCGACACAGTCAACATCATGCTGATCAATCTGCATTTTGGTTTAGTCGTCGCAGAGATGTGATCGAAGGAGAGCATCGGAATGAACAAGCATCTGAGATTGATATAAGCTTAGTCGATCTGGACTTTAATCCGCATAGAATTAGTGATCAGACATTAGATATTAAGTTAACCTGCTGTAATCGAAATCTAGCCAAAAAATTACCTAGTGGTAGCGCCCAGCCTTATTTAGAGGTTGTTGACGGTGATTTGCCAGTTAGCCGAATTAGTTGTGTGGTTTCCCCAACGGCAACTATACGACCGCCTCGACGAGAGCGAGGGTATTGGAGGTTAATTTCTCACCTTAACTTAAATCATCTTTCTCTATCAGGTGCAGAGGGATGTAATGCGTTAAAAGAAATTTTTAGGCTTTATGACTTCCGTGACTCTGCTAGTACGCGTAATTTAATCGAGTCATTGTTAAAGCTTAATACTAAACCGGTTACTGCTCCGATTCAGATTGATCAAAGTGTAGTTTTATGTCGCGGCACAGAAGTTGAGATTGAACTTGATTCCATGATGTTAACAGGAACAAGTCCATTGTTATTTGCTAGCATCATAGAGCGTTTCCTGGGCTTATACTGTTCAATTAATTCATTTACAAAACTGATTGCCACTATGAGTGGTCGAGATGGGGAGTTGAAGCGATGGCCACCTCGCGCCGGCGAAAAAGCTTTACTGTAATTGAGCGTTTACGCCGAGAGCCTTATAACTTTGATTTTTTTCAAGCGGTAAGGCTGGTAGAGCGTGCAGTACATCTGGCAGGTACAGGTTTCAGTAAAGAACCTATAGCTAGCGCTGCCCCTCCGACTAAAGAGCTGATTCGGTTTAGTGCTCAATCTGGGTTGTCTTTTGTCAGCTCGGATGTTTTACGTCTAGAGAAGAAAAGCGTTGAACATGAAGAGCCCGATGAAAATGAGACTCATCAGTGGCATATGGAGGTGGGTTTTACAGGGTTAATCGGTAGTCAGGGGGTGATGCCCTATTACCTGACAGAGTTAGTGCAGAGGGAGCTTAGGGAGAACAATACGGCGCTGCGTGATTTTCTGGATATGTTTAATCACCGAAGTATTTCCCTTTTTTATCAAGCTTGGCATAAATACCAGTTGCCTGTGAATTATGAGCGGCAACGCCTGCAGAATTCTCGAGAGCCAGACAAGTTTACCCAGGCTCTTGCGTCCCTTGCAGGGCTTGGTACAAATGAAATGCGCTATCGAATGCCGATACCGGATGAAGCACTAGTTGGAATGGGAGGACACCTTTCCAGTGGACGTTGTTCCGCTACCGCTTTATCCAGCATGATCAAGCATTATTTTGATTTAACGGTAAGTATTGAACAATTCCAGGGACAGTGGGATGAGTTACCGGATGATATCTTGTGCCGACTGCCCAGTGCTCAGGTGCCGAAGGGTATTAATAATTGCTTGGGAGTAAATACCATTCTGGGTACGCACTGCTTCCAAGCCCAGAATAAATTTCAGGTAATTATTGAGTCAATGCCTTATGAGCAATTTATGACTATTGCTCCGGGTACGAAAAAGTTGGAATCGCTTAAGGAGTTTATTCGCTTTAGTGCTGGTATCGAATTGGATTTTGAGTTGTCGGTGACACTTTCAACCAGCCAGGTGGCACCTATCCAGCTAAATAGAAAAGCTGAGAATGAACCTTTACTGGGATGGAATACTCACATGGCTAGTGAACAAGATGGTGAAAGGTTAGTACAAATAACCTTAAGTGCAGACAATATTTCACCTGATGAAGCTTTACCTGCTGCATAAGTAAAATTAACAACATTATTATTTAGGAAAGGATATTCAACGTGATCAATATCGATTTGAAGCGATTGGTTGATACCATGACTCCGCATATGCGTGACTCACTAGAGGGCGCTGCTGGGCTTTGTCTGTCACAGAACCAGTACAATGTTGAATTAGAGCATTGGTTACTGAAACTTTTGGATCAGTCTGATACTGACCTTTACCATCTGTTGGAAAAACACGACTGTAATCCAGCAAATTTTGCCAAGCAGCTGGCTACAGCGATTGCTGGATTTCGGGCCGGCAGCAGCCGTCCACCAGCCCTGTCCCCAACTATCGTAGAAGCAGCGAAGAATGCTTGGATGCTGGCTTCTATTGATTATGGACATAGAGCAATCAGTTCCGGACACTTTTTGGCTGCGCTTTTACTGGAAGAAACTTCTCGTCGCCAGATTTTAGAATCCTGCCCAGAACTGAAAGAGATAGCTCCAGAATCGATTCGCGAAACCGCTCGTGCAATGTTTGGACAAAGTGGAGAGTCTAGCCATATTAGCGCTACGGAGGATATGGATGATGGCGCAGCTGCAGTTGCTGCAGCTGCTTCTAAAGCTCCAGCTTTGGACAAATATACAATCAACCTAACTGAAAGAGCGAAGAAGGGAGAGATTGACCCTGTACTTGGTCGTGATGAGGAAATACGCCAATGTATCGATATCTTAACTCGCCGGCGTCAAAATAATCCGATCCTGACTGGTGAAGCAGGTGTTGGTAAAACTGCCGTCGTTGAAGGCTTTGCTCTTCGAATAGCTAGTGGTGATGTACCTGAGCCATTGCGCGGTGTAGCCGTACGCACGCTTGACTTGGGACTTCTTCAGGCTGGCGCCAGTGTAAAAGGTGAGTTTGAAAACCGTTTGAAGTCTGTAATTTCAGAAGTGCGAGCATCTGCAACGCCAATTATTCTATTTATTGATGAAGCGCACACCATGATTGGCGCGGGCGGTAAAGAGGGGCAGGGGGATGCGGCTAATCTCCTGAAACCTGCACTGGCTCGTGGTGAATTGCGTACTTTAGCTGCCACAACCTGGGCGGAATATAAGAAGTATTTTGAACGCGATCCTGCTTTGACCCGTAGATTCCAGGTAGTAAAAGTGGAAGAGCCTGATGAGAGCAACGCGATTGATATGATGCGTGGTATCGCAACCTCGCTGGAGGAGCACCATAAAGTACGCATCCTGGATGAAGCTATCATAGCTTCGGTCAAGTTATCTCATCGTTATATTCCCGGGCGCCAATTGCCAGATAAGTCTGTTAGCTTACTGGATACGGCCTGCGCGCGCGTCGCTCTTAGCCAGTCTGCTACTCCTGGGGCGATTGAAGATGCTCGTATCAATATTGATCGCACTAATACTACCCTGGCTAAACTTGAGCGTGAAAACGCAGCAATGGGTGAGCATGAGGAGCAACTGGCAGAGCTAAAAGAGTTTAAAGCTTCCGAAGAAAAGCGTTTGGAAGTGCTCGAACAGCAATTACTTAAAGAAAATGAACTAATCGGACAGATTCAACAACTCCGCGATCAGATCGATGTAGACTTTATGAAGGCCCAAGGTGGTGAAGGTGAAGATACACCCGACGAGGCCTTATTAGCCGACTATCAGCAACAGCTCAAAACATTAACTGCGGACTTGGAGGTTATCCAGGGGGATACCCCGTTAATGCAGCCAGCTGTTGATGAACAGGCTATTGCCGCAGTAGTTGCCAACTGGACTGGAATTCCTGTCGGCAAGATGGTTAGCGATGAAATTATTGCTGTGAAAACTTTGTCAGAGCGCCTGAATAAACGTGTTATTGGTCAGCCCCATGCTATCGAGGCTGTAGCTCAGGCAATTCGCACTTCTCGAGCAGGCTTGACAGACCCGCGTAAACCGGTGGGTGTGTTTATGTTCTGTGGTACTAGCGGTGTAGGTAAAACAGAGACTGCCCTTGCCTTGGCTGATGAGCTGTTTGGTGGTGAGCAAAATATCACGACCATCAATATGGCTGAATTCAAGGAAGAGCATAAAGTATCTATGCTGTTGGGCTCTCCTCCCGGCTATGTAGGCTACGGAGAGGGCGGTGTTCTTACCGAAGCTGCACGCCGTAAGCCTTATTCGGTAATCTTATTGGATGAGATGGAGAAAGCTCACCCAGGTGTACAAGATGTTTTCTATAACCTGTTTGACAAGGGGACCATTAAAGACGGTGAAGGAAGGGATATCGACTTCAAGAACACCGTAATAATTATGACCTCCAATGCAGGGGAGGATGCAATTAGAGCTATCTTCAGTCAGGTAGAAGAAAAGCCTGAGCCAGACGTATTGATGGATAATATCCGCCCACATCTGCTACAAAAATTCAAGCCTGCTTTCCTCGGTCGAGCAAATGTGATTGCTTATTACCCTCTCGATGATGAGAATCTGGTAGAGATTTGCAGAATCAATATGCGTAAGATTGAAAAGCGCGTTCACGAGCATTACGGAGCTTCCTTTAGCTATGACGAGGATGTTTTGATTAACATCGTTGCTCGTTGTCACGAAGCTGATACAGGTGCTCGTAATATTGAAGTTATTCTGAACAAAACATTATTGCCGGAGTTGGCTAGTGAATGTTTGGATAAAATGGCGCGCGGTGAAGAGGTGAAAGCAATTAAAGTCTCCGCTGCTGAGGATGGGGGGTTTGCATATAGCGTAGTTTAATAATAGTGAAGGCTAGGTGGTGTAAAAGCCACCAAGCCTTCACTAGTATAAGTGTTGATTAAATTCTTTATTTTTAAATAAAAATATATTGTAAGTTTTCGCTCTAGTGACTTATAAGTTTATTCGTCTCTAAATATTGATCTTGCTGCTTTTTCGACAAGAAGATCAATTTTTTGCTTTAATGAGGTCAGAATGTATCGAATAAACTGATATGTTAGATTGATATCTTTTTTAACCTTCATTCCTAGCATAATCATTATCTTCTTGATCAAGTTATAAACCCAAGAAGATAGACTTTTAGAGAAATCAATCCCTTGTTGTAAAACATAAGCTAGCATGTCTAACAGTGTTACACCGGTGGCTATGCCGAATTGTATAGCTATTCCGGTTAGCTTAAGAATTTTCAAGATCACATAAGATATGGCCTTATTGATCATTTCCATTGTGTTAATTGTGAAGCTTATTGGACTATCAGATTTTAGCCAATTTTCAATTTCTGATGGAGAGGTGGGTGGCTCTAGTTCATACATGGTATCCCAAGAGCTAGCTTTATTTACACTCTCTATATATCTAAACATTTTATGATATTCACCTGAAGGTGAATTCCCGGGACTGTTCAGACAATATGCTTTCTCCCCATATGGTAAATGATAAAAGGGCCACATTGGCACCATAGGAACAACATCAGTTTTATGATACACCCGATATATATCTTTACCTTTATTTAATTCGCTGGTAACAAGTTTAACAAAACTTAAAGCCCCAACTCTTGGGCTGCCGAAAGTATATAGTTTTATGTTGTTAGTCGGAGATAGCCCTGATTTTTTTAACCATTCACTGGTAAGTGTTGCTAGAGCCCCTCCAAGGCTGTGTCCAACACAGTGGATTGTTCTAACATTATGACCTAGGGAAGAGATTTTTTCTTTTAACTCTGGCAAGATGCTACCAAAGCATTTATTGAAGCCAGTATGCACAAGCCTATTTGTTTCTGAAGGAGAAAATCCAACAGTTGCATCCGTTGCCCAGTCAAAGTAATTGTCTGTTCCTCTCAGGAGGACGAGTACATCATTTTCAAACTCTCCCTTGCCGTTTGCTACGATACCAAAACCGGTTCTTTTCTTTATAACCCATAATGTCCCTGAATTGCCGTCAATGACATCGTCGTGATTTGAAAAATCCCATTGGTTTTTAAAACGATCAATAGTTGGCGGGGTGAATTTATCGCTTTGAATTTCGTAAACTGAGCTTGCTAATAATGCAGCATCTTTATGCGTAATTGTACTTCCCATCCTAATCCTCCTAACCGTGATATGAAATACCTCGGTGGTTTGTTGCTAATTAACTCCGATAAATAAGTATGAAATACAACATATCTTAACCAGATGGTTTTCTGATCATGATTAAGTGTTAATACGTAGCACACGTGCTGATTATTAGGCCTTTATTGTTAAAGGCTTATTATTTTTATGAGTGGTAGATGTTATGTGGGTAATTGATTAATACTTTAGGGTTGTTAACTGTCTTGTGTTTTAAGTTTGCAGTTGGTGCCCACAGAATTGAATGTCAAATGAATAAATTTGTATTCATCTGTTATTTCGCATTGGAAATCTAGTTTTTTACCCTCAAGTTCAGAGTTCAGTTCTTCGCTTCTCTTTACTGTTTCCCAAATTAAATAATCTTTTCCATTATGGTTAACTATTATTTTTTGATGAGAAACGAACTCTTTGGGAAGCAAATTTCTCTCTAGTTTTGTGAGTGGTTCAAAAGAAAAGTGGCCGTAACTATCAGTTATAGTAATATCTTCATAAGTTTTTCCATCACATTCCACTACTCTTTTTACTGATGTATTTTGAGTTGGGGAGTTTTCATATGTTAAATAGCCATTAACGGGAGAAAAAAGGAAAACCTCATCTTTTGTGAAAATTGACATAGATACTCCGCTAGTGGATGAAAGTATTATTACAATAAATAAAAGAAATCTAGACATTTTCAGCCGCCAATTAATACCGTCGGGCAACCAATAACTATTTTTCCACCATGCCCTGTGGTGTCTCCCATTCTTGCTGCAGGTTTCTTTTGCAGCATTACCGTTGTACTTCCCATGGCGACCGTATCGGGCGGTCCAACACAGGTACAAGTGCTACCAACGGTTGCTGAAGGCATCCCACCGATGATAACGGTGGGTGCTCCTGGGCTTACTACTGGGCCACCCACATGAGGTACTGTGCCGGTGACCATTGGGCATACATGCATATCACCAATACGGGAAGCTGGCTTACCCATAGTTTATCCCTCAACCCTACCGTTTCCGCCTCGTGCTAGATCGAGACCTTGCTCCATATAGCGCATGAACCTTTTGTTTGGATCGACTGGGTCAGATAGCACGGCAGCAAGGGTAACACTGCCTGCGACTGCATGAGCATAAAGGTGTTCTGGCGGCTCTACTACCGGCTCACCTTCGGCTGCTAAGCTCCCATGACACCAACTCGCTGCAGTAGCCGCCCAGCTCGCTGGAGTTTTATGTTTTGTTTTATCGCCGAATAGTTTGCAGCGTAAGCGGGCTTCTTCACTGGGTTTTTTTGCCCAAGTCTCTGCTGCATTAAGCGCATTCACATTGTCATCGTCAGTTTGAGGGCCTTGGATATCTCGGGCCGCGAGGCAAGCCCACCACACGGCTTCCCGCTTTGGTAGGCCATGAGCAAGCAACTTGATCGCGTCTGGAAATAGGCCTGCTTCCACAAGGCGGTTTATGCTGACTTCTGGTGCTGTATCCGGTACCAGATGATCTTCTGCTTCGTCACTAACTTCAAAGTTCTTAAGTAGCTCGTCTGCGGTGAGAGCTTCTACTTTAATGAGGTCTGTCATTGATATATCCCCATCAGTTAATCATGGTTACGCCGCCTTTCAGGGTCAGCATGCCGCCACCTTTAACTTCTGCGGTGGCGTCGCCCTTACAGGAGAGCATTGTTCCTTTGATGGTGATACCAGCTGGAGTCAGTTTAATACTGCTACCGCCGACTTTTAATTCAATAGATGCTTTGGAAGAGATTTTAATCGCACCCATTGCATCAGTAGTTTGAGAACCTTTACTGACCTTGAGTGTGTGATTTCCTGACCCGATAGTGACAACTTGATTGCCTTTACTGACATTGAGTTTCTGATCACCTTTTGAGATGGTGACAACTTCACTGCCATCGGTAACCGTAATAGTCCGGTCTTGCTTAACCTCAAGGGTTTGTTTGTTCTCTATCTTACCTGTTTGGTCATTATGGACGACAAAGTTATGGTCTTTGCCGGCTTCCATATAAAGCTCTTCGCTTCCGCCTTTGTCATCAAACCGAAGTTCGTTAAAGGCGCTACCTTCATACTCAGTTTTCCAGCCACTTTGGGTCGCAGTGTAATTGGGGCCCGGATTATCACCGTTATATACGGCTCCGGTTATCAGTGGTCTGTCCGGGTCACCATTAATATAAGTGACAATCACTTCTTGATTGACTCTGGGGACAAAGTTCGCGCCCCAGTTTTTTCCGGCAAATGACTGCATCACCCGTACCCAACAGCTGTTCTGCTGTGAATTCCATGGAAACTTCACTTTGATTTGGGTGTAGGGGTCTTGTGAACTGTCAGAAGTGGTGGCCTTAACTTCAAGGACACGTGCGACTTGCGGAGAGTGTACTTTCTTCGCAAAAATATTTGGCTCAGGTCTTGGAGTTACTGATGACGGAATACAACTGAAAGTATTGTGGAAATGTGTTTCCGCACTATTGCCGTCTGTAGCAGAGATATGGACGGAAGTAATCAGGTACTTCCCTTTCTCTGACGATATTGTGTGGTCAAAATTAAAACGGCCGCCCGCTGTGAATGAGGGGCAGTCGCTGCGCCCATGGCTCACATCAAATAAAGCTTCTTGCGCTTCCATTGAGCGCTCGGCTAGCGCCTTATGGTAGCTATCTGTAAATTTGTGCTTATTTTCACCGTCAGCCTGAAAATGATTTAGCCCATAAAGGCCGCGCATGTAATTGCTGACATCATTTAGTTGGCTGGTGGTTTTAACTTGCTGCTTATTATCTTTTGTTGCGGTGAACTCACAATAATCTTTCAGTTCAAATCCGCCACCATGATAATTGAAATTTCGCTGCCAGCTACTTACAGTATTTTTTGTCGGATGACTGCCGCTCCCATCGTACTCTATCTGTTCGCTTTCACAGTCATAGAAGTCCTGGCTATCATCACAAAGTACAAGTTCGTGTTGCCCATTTGAGTGCTTGAAGTAATAGGAGATACCCTCTTCAGCCATAAGGCGATTGATGAATTCAAAATCGCTTTCATCAAACTGCACGCAATATTCACGAGTTATGTATTCAGCATTTAATTTAACGCTTAGCTTTATAACTTTGCTGTACTCGCCCAAAACTTCTTCAAGAATCTGTTTAGCAGATTTCTTTTCAAAAATTCTGTTGGAGCCCCCAAGGCTGGTAAACCAAAGGCCAGGTTGAATTGTGGCGCTATAACTTCGCACTCCCTCAGCGTTAACATCGCGCAGAGACAGTTGAGTAACGTAACCATTGATATAGCGAGGAGTTTCTGAGTGGTGTACAGAAACTGTAACAGCCTTGCCGACGATATCTTTCTGGCTTATTGCATGGTCATCGGATAGGAGCTGAAGTTCATAGCGGAAGAGTTTGGATATATGCTCTTCGCCTTGCAGGCTGGTAGCGATTACCGCATCCGTGCCGAGCGGGCTGTCGACTTTAATCAGTCTTCTATCTTGATTTAATGTAGTCATGGGCAGCCCCTACTATCCCTACGGTGCCTTGGAGAATAGTACTAGTTATTATACATTCAGTTATTTAGCTGAAAACTCAATAAGCGCTCAGCTAAATAACTGCTAAATAATGGTCTGCAGAATTTCCTGCAGACCATTGTATATGCAGATCAGATTCTGCTGGCTTACAGCGGCTTGGCTGTTTCCAGGTCGTATCCAACACGCATATTTTTGGGGTTCTTGTTGGTCTTGTCTGCGTGGTTGAGGTCCGCTTCGATTTTAGCGTAGCTCAGGGATACAGACTCAGCCGGAGCGCCACCAGCGGAAGCACCGATGCTGTAGGAGGAAATCAGGGTGTTTTCCAGTTTGTAAACAGCGTACTTCTCTACAGAGTTAGCACCGGTTTGTACTACGTGGATCTCAACGGTAACACCTTCGTCACCGGTTACAGAAGATTTGAACAGACCGCCGGAAGCAGCGTCGATGCGCTTGGTGAAGCTTACTTCGCTCAGGCTTGGGCGAGAAGCTTCGCGGTTTGACATGGCGCCAGCTTCCATGGTAATGCCGCGGCCAACACCGAAGTTGAAGCTGTCAATTTCGATCCAGTCCTCGTAGCCGGAAGCAGTAACATTGCCTTTGATGGCTTTGTTGTTGTAGTTCATGTAGATAGCCATGGGATGTCCCTCATTAGTTGGCGTGTGATGTTGGTGGTTAATCCCTTACCACCGCGATTCGCAGTAGTTCAGGTGGTCGTCGCGGTGGCAACTGTGATGATTTAAACAAAGAGAAAGCTAAAAACAAACTAATTTTCGAGTTATTTAATCGACTCTGGCACTAATTTCGAGAGGCAATTTTATGCTGTTACGATTTATGCCCGTTTGCCCTAATTGACTCTGACACTAATTTAATATTGCTAAAAAGTAACAAACCTCTAATGGGGATAAATAAGTGGTTTGAGTCATGGATATTGATTGACAGTCAAATATCTATTTGAAAGCATTTACTGGTATTTTTTTGATAAGCTTGCTTTGTAATAATATGTAATTCAGCCTTATATCGGAGCGATACTCAGTGTTTTCGGGGGCTGGATCAAAATAATAGTTTGATGGCGTGTTAAGGCAAATTTATTTGAATATTGATTCATTGTTGCCACATAGGCTGTTCGATATACTTCGCACCCTACTATATTGCCTTGCCCATTAGATCAATAACAAAGTTTTTGCGGATTTGGATGTGTCGTAATGGTTTCCCATGGAGGCGGAATTGAACGATAAGACGCGTATTGTTCGGCCGAGTGACACTCCGCCGGGCTCAGGCCAATCAACCAGCGGGCTGACAGAAGATGGTGATATCACCGTTGTTGTGCAGCAGGATAAGACTGGAGCAAATGATCACCCCCCGGTTAAAGGTGCCCAACCGGTAATCCCTTCGGCTGCTGCCAGCTTTAGCTCAGATGCTACTGTCTTTGCGCCTTCCCCTAATCCTAATCGGATGGGAAGTGGGGCTGGGGCCAATGAAGTTTTGGGTGGGGTTTCTGCCGATTCGGCAGTAATACCTGAACCCTTTGAAGCTTCCGGCTCAAATGCAGTGACCAAAACTGTAATCAAAGGTCGATTTGAGCTTGACAAACTCCTGGGTGTTGGGGGAATGGGGGCAGTTTACAAAGCCCTTGACCGCCGTAAATTAGAAGCCAGTGACAGCGAGCCCTATGTCGCTATCAAGCTGCTTAATGATGATTTCCAAAAGCACCCCGATGCTTTTATTTCTCTCCAGCGGGAAGCGCGCAAGTCACAAACGCTTGCTCACCCTAATATCGTAACGGTTTACGATTTTGACCGCGATGGAGATCGCGTATTTATGACAATGGAGTTCCTTGAGGGTGCTCCATTGGACAAGTTGTTGCGCGATCATGCCGATGTTGGGTTGGAGCCCGAGCGTGCCCGCTCGGTATTTTGGGATATCTCCCAGGCCCTGATATATGCCCACTCCCATAAAATTGTTCACTCGGACTTTAAGCCAGGCAATATCTTTGTAACCAATAAAAAAGGTGCAAAAGTATTTGACTTCGGTATTGCCCGAGCTGTTTCTGAAGGGGGAATTGCAAATAAAGCTGGCGAAACGACAGTATTTGACGCGGGCACTCTTGGAGCTCTAACTCCGGCATATGCGAGCCTTGAGATGCTCAAGGGAGCCGAACCGGCACCGAGTGATGATGTATTTGCGTTAGGTTGTGTTGCCTACGAGCTCTTCTGCGGGCGCCACCCTTATGACAAGACACCTGCCGATAAAGCCATGGAGCAGGGCCTACGGCCCAAGCGAATCAAAGGGCTTAATCGCAGGCAGTGGCGCGCACTTGAGTCAGCGCTTGAGCTAAAACGAGAAAACCGCACTAGTACTGTAGAAAAGTTTGTACAGGCGTTCTTTGTCAGCCATACCTGGAAGTGGGTACTAGGCAGTGCGTTTGTCATTTTGTTGGGCGGTGCTGTAGTGGGCTATGGACACCTTCAGCAGCAAAATGCTGTAGAGCAAGAGCGAGTCAGAATCGAGCTCGAGCGCAAGCACGAACAGGAGCTATTGGCCAGGCGTATTGCTGATAAGAAAGAGGCTATCACCCGGTTGATTGGCCTGAGTATTTTGACTCCAGCCTGGGAGCGAGATCTTCAACTGGAGTTGGAGGAGTATTCTGAGCTGAACCCTGCGGATAAAGAGTTCCTGGATTCCTCCCGTCGCCAGGTATCAGAGCTTTTCCTGGCTGCTGCAACCGGTCAGTTAAACCTGGGTAACCTCGATCAGGCCGATGTCATGCTGGCGGGGGTTGCCAACTGGTATGGTGAGTCTAAAGAAGCTGAGGCTATCAAAACTCAGCTGGCGAATGATAGAGAGAATCTGCGCGCTCGCCTTGAAGCGGAGCGGATCGCTGAAGAGCGTGAAGCCGAGCGTATCCGCCTGGCGGAAGAGCGGGCGGAGCGTCGCCGCCTGGCTGCGCAAAAGCAGCAGCAGATTGATGCTGTGCTCGATGATATGGAAGTAGCACTCACCTGCAGCTTCTCCATGAGTGCCACTGCAATAGGTTCACAGTTGTCCAGCCTGGCAAAGCTGGATAGTGCAAAAGCCTTGAAGATCCGCCCAGTGGTGGGCGAAGAGCTGGTAAATTGCGCATCTAATCTTGGCACCAAGGATCCGATACAGACGGAAGCCCTGGTTGATCAATTCAGGGCTCTACTGCCCGCATACCAACCATTGAAAGACTTTAAGCTCGATTTTTGTGGGCACCTGGTTCCTGGCAGCGGCCGGCGTGGTGATCGCTACACCTGTCGTGACCGTCTTGCGGATGGCAGCAAGGGGCCGGCAATGGTGGTGATTAAAGGTTTGAGTGGCAGGCCACTGGCTGTGGGTAAATATGAGGTGAGCAGTACAGAGTTGGCTCAATTCTGCCGCATTGCTGGTCAGTGCGGAGAGCAGACTCCAGAAGCAACGGGCTTGCCGGTAAATAACTTATCCCTGGCAACTGCAGAGGCTTATTTAAGCTGGCTCAGTGATGAGACCGGCTATCGCTACCGCCTACCTTCTGAGCAGGAGTGGTTTGCTGCTGCAAGTGCCAGGGGGGAAGACGAAGTAGCGGATCGAAACTGTCATTTGAAGTATGGCGGTATTGAAAAAGGTGCTGAGTTAGTACCTGCCCGAGCTGGCTCCTCTAACGGGTTTGGATTGCTTAATGCTGTAGGTAATGTCCAGGAGTGGGGATTAGGTACAGAGGGCGAATTGCTCGCTTTGGGAGGTAGCCGCATTGATCCAATGAGCCGTTGTCTGGCAACAACCAAGAAGCTTCATAATGGCCAGCCCGATGAGTTTACCGGTTTCCGTGTCGTTAGAGATGTTAACTAGATTAAACAATTACCAGCGAATATCGATACGATAGTTGAGTTGGTTAGATTAAAGATTAAGAGATTAAAACTGGGGGAAATATGCTTGGGCTAGGAAAAAGTAAGTTGGCATTATTTATAGGTGCTGGCTTTCTTGTATCGCAAGTGCCGGCTTTTGCCCAGGAAGATGGATCTAATTTTCGCAACCGAGTGCGGGAAGCCTTTAATCAGGATACGTCTACTATTAATGAAGTGGATGTAACCCAAGACTTTCTCCAGCGTACTTATGAAGCTGAAGACCCCAACTTAAATACAGAAATTCCTGAAATCTCCCAGAGAAATCAGGGGCCGCGGATTACTGTAAAAGAATTTAAGTTTCATCGTTTAGAAGAATATCCCGAATTTGGTATTTCCCGAGAAACCGTAGAGGAAATGGCAGAGGAACTTCGGGCTAAATTCATGAAAGAGGATCAAATCCTCGCTAGCGGTTATACCGTAGACAACCTGGAAGAGCTTGCAATATTACTGGGTAATATGAATGCTCAATTTAATCCTGGTGGCTTGGGGCCCGCTGAGCTTAAGAAGCTGGTAAGTGTAATTGAAAAACAAAATAAAGAGAGGGGCTTAAGTTATGGCGATCTCGAAGAGATTGCTGCTGAACTGACAAGCTTCTATCGTCGGCAAGGGCTGTTTTTGGCCCAAGTGCAAATTCCCGCTCAAGATGTGGAAAATGGAGTGGTCACTCTTACGGTACAAGAGGGGCTTCTAGGGCAGGTTGTTGCCGAAGATAACGAAGAGTACACAGACGAAAAACTGGCAGAACCCTTTGAAGACCAGCGTGGCCACCTGGTAAATCATGAGAATATCGAGGAAGGATTATATTTACTTAATGACCTGCCAGGCTTAAACGTTACAGGCTACTTTAGTGCGGGTGACAACCCCGGTGAAACCAAGCTTAATTTAAAAGTACGTGAGTCGGATTCCTGGCGTGCTTCATTTAGGGCCGATAATCACGGTTCTCTCTATACCGGTAGTGAAAGGGTTTATGCGACTGTTGACTGGTTGAACCCCCTAGGGATCGGTGATGCTTTAACTTTAGGGTACTTAAAGTCAAACCCAGGGTCTAACAGCTATTATGGCTCTGATCTCGGGCAGTTCAGATACAGCTTTCCTCTGTTCGGCCCTCGCACCCGCCTGGAAATATCGGCAGATCACAATGACTTTAATCTTTTTGATGAAGAAGATGAAGGTAACGTAATTAACTTGCTTGAAATTTCAGGTGTGAACAAAAGTTATGCGCTGTCTTTAGATCATAAGTTTCGACGCTCTAGGGATTTTAACTTCACCGGATCCTTCGGTCTGACAGAAAAGAAATCAGATCTTGAGGGTATTATTGAGTTTACCAGTGACCACGTTTATGGCGGGGAAGTTGGCATCTATATGGATAGCCTTTCTAATGGCTTCCTTTCAATGCTGAATATAGTAAGTGCTACCGCACAGTACGGTGAGCATCAAAATACGGTTGAACCGGGAAGGGGAGATGACTTCAATAAGCTGGCCATTAACACCAGTTCTCTGATCTTCCTGCCTATGCCTTTTACCGATGACCACTCAAGGCTGATAGTAAAAGGAAGAGCCCAATATAGTGAGAGCAACCTGCCTGGATTTGAGCAATTGTCACTGGGTGGAGCCAGTGGTGTGCGTGCTTTCTCCGCAAGAGATTTTTCTGCAGATATGGGTGCAGTTGTTTCCGCAGAGTGGTATGTAAACTTCCCTGAATTTATGAACCCCATCCTGTTTAATCAGCGTTTAAATGACATTTTCCAAGTAGCACTGATTGCCGATGTTGGATATGGCTATGTGAATAACTATGAGGATACCGTGGAGGACGACTGGGCTCGATTCTCCGGTGGCGGAATGCTGTTTAAGATGAATTGGAGTGACAGTTTCTCGAGTAAAGTCTCTGTTGCTTGGCCAATTATGTCTAGCTCCTCGATAGTAAATACTGGAGTTGGTGAAGACGAGCCCACCGTCTACGCTGACTTTTCGATTTTTTATAACTGAATAATTACTGTTTCCTGAATACTTAAAAGTAGCAAGGTTCCTCTTCGCAAGGTGCTGGTATGAAAGCCAAAAACAAAAAGCTTGAGTTAAGAAAATTAGCAAGTGCCATTAAGGTGTCAAGTTTTGCCTATGCCGGCCTGTTTGCAGGGCTGATTAGTCCCATGGTTCATGCTGGACCTGAAGGCGGAGTGGTAACCGGCGGTAGCGGCACTATTGATGTCGACGGGGCTACAACCACAGTCGACCAGGTAACAGACCTGTTATCAATCGACTGGGATTCTTTTAATTTAAGTGAAGAAGAGCTGGTCCAATTCCTACAGCCAGACTCGTCTTCTATCGTGCTTAACCGAATCCTGGACCAGGATGTCACCACCATCCAAGGTGCGATAGAAGCCAATGGCCACGTTATCCTGGTGAACCCGCGAGGAGTTCTTTTTACTGAGACAGCCACGGTTAATGTCGGCGCCATAACAGCTTCTGGACTCGATATGAGTCCAGAAGACTTTATGAATGGTGATTTTGCCTTTAAGGGTGAGTCGGGTTCTTCTGGTGTTGTTGTTAACCGAGGTGTGATTAATGCATCCAGCGCGGTTCTGGTAGGTAAGCAGGTTACAAATGCCTCTACCGGCTTGATCAGCGCTGAACTTGTCAGCCTGGCGGCAGCCGATGAAGCTTTATTAACTTTTGATGCCGATGGAATGATCGGCGTCAAGGTCACTAAAGAGGTTATGGAAAATGACCTCGGCCTAGATAGTGCTGTATTAAATGAAGGGGCCATCGAAGGCGCTCAGGTTTTAATGGAAGCCAGCGTTTCCGGTGACCTGTTTACTGCCGCAGTAAACAATGAAGGCACTGTAACCGCACGTGGTATTGATACCAGCGGGGGCAAAATCCGCCTGTTTGGCTCGGGCTCCGGAGTTGTGAATAGCGGAACTCTGGATGCATCCGACAGTGTTGGTGGTGAGGTTGTCCTGGAGGGCGATTTTGCCGAGCACAGCGGAGGTATTTCAGTAGCAGCTGACTCTGGCAGTGGCGGTTACGTTGCTGTTTTGGGTGATGAAGTTGTTGTCAGCGGGAATATTGATGCCCGCGGCACTTCCTCCGGTGGCGAAGTCCTTATTGGCGGTGACTACCGGGGGAGTAACGAGGATATTCGCAATGCCGAAACCACCACGGTTACGGCGGAGGCCACTATTGATGCCAGTGGTATTGGCGATGCTGATGGCGGCACCGTTATTGTTTGGGCCGATGACACCACCAATTTTGGAGGAACGATTTTCGCTGAGTCGGGGGAAGACGGCGGTGATGGGGGGTTGGTAGAAACTTCCGGCAAGATTTACCTGAATCTGGATGAAGACAACTTGTTTGTCTCCACTCTGAACCACAGGGATGGGGAGGCAGGCCTTTGGCTGTTGGATCCGGGTTGGATGGATATATTGGATGACTGTACTGGTTTATCCAACTGTATTACATCCGGAACAATCGAAACTGCGCTAGAGAGTGGTGATTTTGCAGTTCATGTAGAAGATACAGGAGATACGAGGGATGATGGCTACGGTATCTTCATTAACGAAAGTATTAGCTGGAGCGAGGATAGAACACTCACGCTAACTTCTTATAGTGATGTGACAGTCAGTTCGGATGTCACTATTGAGGCCACTGGTAGTAGTAGTGGCCTCAATAGTAGTAACTTGGTTATTAAGGCCGGCGGAGCGTTTACTAATTCAGGCTCAATTAATGTTTATGACTTTAATTTAACGGTAGGTTATGACTCTGTGTCTTCTACCGGGTCTGATGCAACAGCAAATACCCTGGGTGACCTTACCGTAAGAAATTCCGGCACTATTACAGGCAGCAGTGATGCAGACTCTTTTTTATTTTCAGATGATGATGATGCAATAAGCATTACTGGAGATAACAGTTTTACGCTCGGTACTCTTTCCTTCTCGGGTATTGAAGAGGTAGACCTGGGAGGTGGAAACAATAGTATTGCCGCAGTCAGCACAACGATTTTAAATGGAATCGATAACGAAGCTGAAACCAGTTCAATTGACTTTAGTAATATCAGTAGCGTTACAGGCGGTAGTCTGGAGGGCTCTGATAATGCAGATACGTTTGAGGTGATTAGTGGCACCAGTGTAACAGCCAACGGCATTAGCTTTAGCAGCCTCACCGGTGATATTGATGCGAAAGATGGTACAGATACTGTCACCGGGGCTGATGGTCAGGATTGGACACTTACCGGAAATGATTACGAAGCTGAAAATAGTGGCATTACTTTTAGTAATGTAGATGTACTCACAGCGGTTAATGCGAATCTGGTTGGTACGACCGGTGATGATTCTTTCGAGTTGTTGTCCGATGCAGATGTCCTAGTTAACAAAATAACCTTCTCCGGCATGTCAGCGGTGGATGGCAATGGCAGTGATATTGGCAGTGGGGGTACAGGCGACCATCTAAATGCCAGTGCCTATAGCGATGGTTTGGCCCTTACTGGAACAGATAAACAAGTTACCGCTGAATCTGGCGCCCTGACTTTTAATAATATTGATACTGCAGAAAGTACAGAGGTAACTGGTAGTACCGGTGATGATATCTTGACTGTAACTGGCACCGAGGCTGTCACTAGTTACGATATCGATTTTACAGGTGTAAGCATAATTAAAGATGCCGGTGGAAGTGATAGTGTTACTGGTGAGAGCGATGCAAATTGGGAATTAACCACCAACACCAGTGAAGTTATAAGTAGCGGTATTACTTTTACTGATATAGAAAAGATTTATGTAAATGTATCTGGAAATAATGGCAATGTTGACTTAGAAGGCACCGATAATGCAGAAAGCTATGTCTTAAATTCTGACGGTGATATTGAAGTTAATAACCTAACTTTCTCAGGTATGACCAGAGTAGTTGGCAATCCGGATGATGCTGTCAATGGTGCTGATAACCTGGATGCTAGTGATTATACAAATGGTCTGACACTTACTAATGTAAGCGGGAGAGTCAAAGCCGACTCACTGATTTTCCTGGATATCGCTACTGCGAAAGCCGCTACATTAACCGGGCGCAGTAACACAGATACCTTCACAATTACCGGCACGAAAGCTCTAGATCACGCTGAGTCGGGTATCAGTTTTAGTGAGGTGGACACAGTAATCGCAGACTCCGGTGATGATACTGTATCCGTTATTGATAGTGTGACTCTAACCGGTACTGATTACGAAGCAACTTCTTCTGATATTAATTTCAGTGAAATAGAGATTATCAATTATGCCAGCGATGACGGTGGTAGCTTTAGCCTTGTAGGCTCAGCGACTGATGACACTTTTGTGGTCTCTGATACTGGTCTTACCGCCAATGCAATCAGTGTTACAGGATTTAACAGCACTATTGATGCCGGAGGTAGCGATGATAAGGATAGTGTTACTGGAGCCAATGGTGAGAACTGGACCTTAACCGGTAACAACAACGAAGCTGAAAATTACGGCATTACTTTTAGCAATGTAGAAGAGCTTACAGCCGTTAATGCGAACCTGGTTGGTACGTCCAGTGATGATTCTTTTGAGTTGTTGTTCGATGCGGATGTCAAAGTCTATGAGATGACTTTCTCCGGAATGTCTGCTGTTAAAGGCAGTGGCGGCACTGACAGCCTGGATGCCAGCGCTTACGGCGATGGCCTGGCCCTGACAGGAATCGATAATCAGGTGACCGCTGAATCTGGCAACCTGACCTTCGATGATATTGCCAGCGCAGTAACCTCCACTTTAGCTGGTACCAGCAGTGCGGATAGCTTTACCGTTAATGGTGATAACGGAGTTACCAGTTATGAGATTGCTTTCACCGGTGTTAGTACGGTCGATGCAGGTAACGGTGAAGATAGCGTTACCGGTGCCAGCGGCGCAGATTGGACCCTGACCGGAACTAACGAAGAAGCGACCAGTAGCGGTATTACTTTTAGTGCGGCCGAAGAGATCACCGTAGTTAGTGGCGACTTGGTTGGGACAACCGGTGTCGATGACTTCGTACTGCACGCCGATGCAGATGTTGAAGTCTATGACATGATCATTTCCGGGATGTCTGCAGTCGATGGCAATGGCGGAGTTGACAGCTTGGATGCCAGCGCCTACGGCGATGGCCTGGCCCTGACAGGTACTAACAACCAAGTGACGGCTGAATCCGGTACTTTGACGTTTGACGGTATTGTGAGCGCGGTAACCTCCGCGCTGACCGGTAGTAGCGGTGCGGATAGCTTTGTTGTGAATGGTGACAATGCTGTAACCAGCTATGACATCGCCTTTACCAGTGTGAGCACTGTCGACGGTGACGGCGATAGTGACAGTGTTACCGGTGCCGATGGCGAAGACTGGACCCTGACCGGCACAGATTACCAAGCCACCGCCAGCGGTATGACCTTTAGCCGTGTTGAGGCTCTGACTGCCACCAACGCCGACTTGATCGGCACAACGGGTAACGATGCTTTTGTGCTGCAATCTGGCGCAGACATTGCCATCTACAACATGACGATCTCTGGCATGTCAGCGGTAGAAGGCAACGGTGGCACTGATAAAGTGGATGCCAGTGCTTACAGTGCTGGCCTGGCCCTGACGGGAACCGATAATCAGGTGACCGCTGAATCTGGCAATCTGACCTTTAACGATATTACCAGCGCCATAACCTCCGTTCTAACCGGCACCACCAGTGCGGATAGCTTTACCATTAATGGTGATAACGAAGTTACCAGTTATGAGATTGCCTTCACTGGTGTGAATACAGTGGATGCAGGTTCTGGCGGTGGCAGTGTTGCTGCACAGAGTGTTGTGACCTTGACCGGTACGGATAACGAAGCCACATCCAACTCAATCGCCTTCAGTAATATCGATAGCGTGACTGGCGGCAGTCTGGAAGGCTCTGATAATACAGACACCTTTGTGGTAACCAGCAGCACCAGTGTGACTGCCAACAGCATCAGCTTCAGCGGCTTTTCCGGTGATATCGACGCTAAAGGTGGTACGGATAGCGTTACTGGTGCCGATGGTGAAGATTGGGCTTTAACCGGCACTAATTACGAAGCCACGAATAATGGCATCACTTTTAGCAATGTAGAACTCCTAACCGCAGTTAATGCAAATTTGATCGGCACGACTGGTGCGGACGCCTTTGTACTGGAGTCTGACGCCGATGTTGCCATCTACAACATGACCATTTCCGGCATGTCAGCGGTTGAAGGTAATGGCGGCACTGACAGCTTGGATGCCAGAGCTTACAGCGATGGCCTGGCCTTGACAGGAACCGACAACCAGGTAACGGCTGAATCCGGCGATTTGACCTTTAACGATATTGCCAGCGCCATAACCTCCGTTCTTACCGGTACCAGCGGCGCGGATAGCTTCACGGTGAATGGTGATAACGAAGTTACCAGTTATGACATTGCCTTCACCGGTGTTAGTACGGTCGATGGCGGTAACGGCACCGACAGCGTAACGGCCCTTAGTGTTGTCACCCTCACCGGCGTAGATAACCAAGCCTCAACGAACTCAATTCTGTTTAGCAATATCGATAGTGTCAGTGGGGGCAGCCTGCAAGCTTCCTCCGGTAATGACTCGTTTGAAGTTACCGGTGCCAATGCACTGACAGCGAATGAAATCGCATTTAATAGCATCAGCAGTGTGGATGCGTTGGGTGGTGACGACAGTGTTACCGGTGCCGATGGGGAAGACTGGACCTTAACCGGCAACAATTACGAAGCCACGAACAATGGCATTACCTTTAACAATGTAGAATTCCTAACGGCGGTGAATGCAGACCTGATCGGCACGACCGGTGCTGATACCTTTATGCTGCAATCTGACGCTGGTGTTGCCATCTACAACATGACCATTTCTGGTATGTCAGCGGTAGAAGGCAACGGTGGCACTGACAAAGTGGATGCCAGTGCTTACAGTGCCGGCCTGGCCCTGACGGGAACCGATAATCAGGTGACCGCTGAATCTGGCAATCTGACCTTCAACGATATTACCAGCGCCATAACCTCCGTTCTAACCGGTACCAGTAGTGCGGATAGCTTTACCGTTGATGGTGATAACGAAGTTACCAGTTATGAGATTGCTTTCACTGGTGTGGATACAGTGGATGCAGGTTCTGGCGGTGGCAGTGTTGCTGCACAGAGTGTTGTGACCTTGACCGGCACGGATAACGAAGCCACAACCAACTCAATTGCCTTCAGTAATATCGATAGCGTGACCGGCGGCAGTCTGGAAGGCTCTGATAATACAGACACCTTTGTGGTAACCAGCAGCACCAGTGTGACTGCCAACAGCATCGGCTTCAGCGGTTTTTCCGGTGATATCGACGCTAAAGGTGGTACGGATAGCGTCACTGGTGCCGATGGTGAAGATTGGGCTTTAACCGGCACTAATTACGAAGCCACGAATAATGGCATCACTTTTAGCAATGTAGAAACCCTAGCGGCGGTCAATGCAGATCTGATCGGCACCAGTGGTAACGATGCTTTTGTGCTGCAATCTGACGCCGATGTTGCCATCTACAACATGACCATTTCCGGCATGTCAGCTGTTGAAGGTAATGGCGGCACTGACAGCCTGGATGCCAGCGCTTACAGCGATGGTTTGGCCCTAACGGGAACCGACAACCAGGTGACCGCTGAAACCGGTAACCTGACCTTCAATGATATTACCAGCGCAGTAGCCTCCACTTTAACTGGTACCAGTGGCGCGGATAGCTTCACGGTTGATGGTGATAACGAAGTTACCAGTTATGAAATTGCTTTCACCGGTATTAGTACGGTCGATGGCGGTAACGGTGCAGATAGCGTTACCGGTGCCACCGGCGCAGATTGGACCCTGACTGGAACTAGCGAAGAAGCGACCAGCAGCAGTATTACGTTTAGTGAGATCGAGGCGATCACCGTAGTGAGTGGCGACTTGGTCGGTACAACCGGTGACGATGACTTCGTACTGCAAGCCGATGCAGGTGTTGAAGTCTATGACATGACCATTTCTGGAATGTCTGCAGTCGATGGCAATGGCGGAGATGACAGCTTGGATGCCAGCGCCTACGGCGATGGCCTGGCCCTGACTGGTACTGACAACCAAGTGACGGCTGAATCCGGTACTTTGACGTTTGACGGTATTGTGAGCGCGGTAACCTCCACGCTGACCGGTAGTAGCGGTGCGGATAGCTTTGTTGTGAATGGCGACAACGCCGTAACCAGCTATGACATCGCCTTTACCAGTGTGAGTACTGTCGACGGTGACGGGGATAGTGACAGTGTTACCGGTGCCAATGGCGAAGACTGGACCCTGACCGGCACGGATTACCAAGCCACCGCCAGCGGTATGACCTTTAACCGTGTTGAGGCTCTGACTGCCACCAACGCCGACTTGATCGGCACAACGGGTAATGATGCCTTTGTACTGCAATCTGACGCAGACGTTGCCATCTACAACATGACCATCTCCGGCATGTCAGCTGTTGAAGGTAATGGCGGCACTGACAGCCTGGATGCCAGCGCTTACAGCGATGGTTTGGCCCTAACGGGAACCGACAATCAGGTGACCGCTGAAACCGGCAACCTGACCTTCAATGATATTGCCAGCGCAGTAACCTCCACTTTAACTGGTACCAGCGGCGCGGATAGCTTCACGGTGAATGGTGATAACGAAGTTACCAGTTATGACATTGCCTTCACCGGTGTTAGTACGGTCGATGGCGGTAACGGCACCGACAGCGTAACGGCCCTTAGTGTTGTCACCCTCACCGGCGTAGATAACCAAGCCTCAACGAACTCAATTCTGTTTAGCAATATCGATAGTGTCAGTGGGGGCAGCCTGCAAGCTTCCTCCGGTAATGACTCGTTTGAAGTTACCGGTGCCAATGCACTGACAGCGAATGAAATCGCATTTAGCAGTATCAGCAGCGTGGATGCGCGGGGCGGTGACGACAGCGTTACCGGTGCCGATGGGGAAGACTGGACCTTAACCGGCAACAATTACGAAGCCACGAACAATGGCATTACCTTTAACAATGTAGAATTCCTAACGGCGGTGAATGCAGACCTGATCGGCACGACCGGTGCTGATACCTTTGTGCTGCAATCTGACGCTGGTGTTGCCATCTACAACATGACCATTTCTGGTATGTCAGCGGTAGAAGGCAACGGTGGCACTGACAAAGTGGATGCCAGTGCTTACAGTGCCGGCCTGGCCCTGACGGGAACCGATAATCAGGTGACCGCTGAATCTGGCAATCTGACCTTCAACGATATTACCAGCGCCATAACCTCCGTTCTAACCGGTACCAGTAGTGCGGATAGCTTTACCGTTGATGGTGATAACGAAGTTACCAGTTATGAGATTGCCTTCACCGGTGTGAATACAGTGGATGCAGGTTCTGGCGGTGGCAGTGTTGCTGCACAGAGTGTTGTGACCTTGACCGGTACGGATAACGAAGCCACAACCAACTCAATCGCCTTCAGTAATATCGATAGCGTGACCGGCGGCAGTCTGGAAGGCTCTGATAATACAGACACCTTTGTGGTAACCAGCAGCACCAGTGTGACTGCCAACAGTATTAGCTTCAGCGGCTTTTCCGGTGATATCGACGCTAAGGGTGGTACGGATAGCGTTACTGGTGCCGATGGAGAAGACTGGACCTTAACCGGCACTAATTACGAAGCCACGAACAATGGCATCACTTTTAGTAGTGTAGAAACCCTAGCGGCGGTTAATGCAGATCTGATCGGCACCAGTGGTAACGATGCTTTTGTGCTGCAATCTGACGCCGATGTTGCCATCTACAACATGACCATTTCCGGCATGTCAGCTGTTGAAGGTAATGGCGGCACTGACAGCCTGGATGCCAGTGCTTACAGTGCTGGCCTGGCCCTGACAGGAACCGATAATCAGGTGACCGCTGAATCCGGCAATCTGACCTTCAACGATATTACCAGCGCCATAACCTCCGTTCTTACCGGTACCAGCAGTGCGGATAGCTTCACGGTGAATGGTGATAACGAAGTTACCAGTTATGACATTGCTTTCACCGGTGTTAGTACGGTTGATGGCGGTAACGGCACCGACAGCGTAACGGCTCTTAGTGTTGTCACCCTCACCGGGGTAGATAACCAAGCCTCTACGAACTCAATTCTGTTTAGCAATATCGATAACGTCAGTGGGGGCAGCCTGCAAGCTTCCTCCGGTAATGACTCGTTTGAAGTTACCGGTGCCAATGCACTGACAGCGAATGAAATCGCATTTAGCAGTATCAGCAGTGTGGATGCGCGGGGCGGTGACGACAGCGTTACCGGTGCCGATGGAGAAGACTGGACCTTAACCGGCACTAATTACGAAGCCACAAACAATGGCATCACTTTTAGCAATGTAGAATTCCTAACTGCAGTTAATGCAGATTTGATCGGCACGACCGGTGCGGACGCCTTTGTACTGGAGTCTGACGCCGATGTTGCCATCTACAACATGACCATCTCCGGCATGTCAGCGGTAGAAGGCAACGGTGGTACTGACAGCCTGGATGCCAGTGCTTACAGTGCTGGCCTGTCCCTGACAGGAACCGATAATCAGGTGACCGCAGAATCTGGCAGCCTGACCTTCAACGATATTACCAGCGCCATAACCTCCGTTCTAACCGGTACCAGCAATGCGGATAGCTTCACGGTAAATGGTGATAACGAAGTTACCAGTTATGAAATTGCTTTCACCGGTGTTAGTACGGTCGATGCAGGTAGCGGTGCAGATAGTGTTACCGGTGCCAGCGGCGCAGATTGGACCCTGACTGGAACTAGCGAAGAAGCGACCAGCAGCAGTATTACGTTTAGTGAGATCGAGGCGATCACCGTAGTGAGTGGCGACTTGGTCGGTACAACCGGTGACGATGACTTCGTACTGCAAGCCGATGCAGGTGTTGAAGTCTATGACATGACCATTTCTGGAATGTCTGCAGTCGATGGCAATGGCGGAGATGACAGCTTGGATGCCAGCGCCTACGGCGATGGCCTGGCCCTGACTGGTACTGACAACCAAGTGACGGCTGAATCCGGTACTTTGACGTTTGACGGTATTGTGAGCGCGGTAACCTCCACGCTGACCGGTAGTAGCGGTGCGGATAGCTTTGTTGTGAATGGCGACAATGCCGTAACCAGCTATGACATCGCCTTTACCAGTGTGAGCACTGTCGACGGTGACGGCGATAGTGACAGTGTTACCGGTGCCAATGGCGAAGACTGGACCCTGACCGGCACGGATTACCAAGCCACCGCCGGCGGTATGACCTTTAGCCGTGTTGAGACTCTGACTGCCACCAACGCCGACTTGATCGGCACAACGGGTAATGATGCCTTTGTGCTGCAATCTGACGCCGATGTTGCCATCTACAACATGACCGTCTCCGGTATGTCAGCGGTCGAAGGTAACGGCGGCACTGACAGCCTGGATGCCAGTGCTTACAGCGATGGTTTGGCCCTAACGGGAACCGATAATCAGGTGACCGCTGAATCCGGCAATCTGACCTTCAACGATATTACCAGCGCCATAACCTCCGTTCTTACCGGTACCAGCAGTGCGGATAGCTTCACGGTAAATGGTGATAACGAAGTTACCAGTTATGACATTGCTTTCACCGGTGTTAGTACGGTTGATGGCGGTAACGGCACCGACAGCGTAACGGCTCTTAGTGTTGTCACCCTCACCGGGGTAGATAACCAAGCCTCTACGAACTCAATTCTGTTTAGCAATATCGATAACGTCAGTGGGGGCAGCCTGCAAGCTTCCTCCGGTAATGACTCGTTTGAAGTTACCGGTGCCAATGCACTGACAGCGAATGAAATCGCATTTAGCAGTATCAGCAGTGTGGATGCGCGGGGCGGTGACGACAGCGTTACCGGTGCCGATGGAGAAGACTGGACCTTAACCGGCACTAATTACGAAGCCACAAACAATGGCATCACTTTTAGCAATGTAGAATTCCTAACTGCAGTTAATGCAGATTTGATCGGCACGACCGGTGCGGACGCCTTTGTACTGGAGTCTGACGCCGATGTTGCCATCTACAACATGACCATCTCCGGCATGTCAGCGGTAGAAGGCAACGGTGGTACTGACAGCCTGGATGCCAGTGCTTACAGTGCTGGCCTGTCCCTGACAGGAACCGATAATCAGGTGACCGCAGAATCTGGCAGCCTGACCTTCAACGATATTACCAGCGCCATAACCTCCGTTCTAACCGGTACCAGCAATGCGGATAGCTTCACGGTAAATGGTGATAACGAAGTTACCAGTTATGAAATTGCTTTCACCGGTGTTAGTACGGTCGATGCAGGTAGCGGTGCAGATAGTGTTACCGGTGCCAGCGGCGCAGATTGGACCCTGACTGGAACTAGCGAAGAAGCGACCAGCAGCAGTATTACGTTTAGTGAGATCGAGGCGATCACCGTAGTGAGTGGCGACTTGGTCGGTACAACCGGTGACGATGACTTCGTACTGCAAGCCGATGCAGGTGTTGAAGTCTATGACATGACCATTTCTGGAATGTCTGCAGTCGATGGCAATGGCGGAGATGACAGCTTGGATGCCAGCGCCTACGGCGATGGCCTGGCCCTGACTGGTACTGACAACCAAGTGACGGCTGAATCCGGTACTTTGACGTTTGACGGTATTGTGAGCGCGGTAACCTCCACGCTGACCGGTAGTAGCGGTGCGGATAGCTTTGTTGTGAATGGCGACAATGCCGTAACCAGCTATGACATCGCCTTTACCAGTGTGAGCACTGTCGACGGTGACGGCGATAGTGACAGTGTTACCGGTGCCAATGGCGAAGACTGGACCCTGACCGGCACGGATTACCAAGCCACCGCCGGCGGTATGACCTTTAGCCGTGTTGAGACTCTGACTGCCACCAACGCCGACTTGATCGGCACAACGGGTAACGATGCCTTTGTACTGCAATCTGACGCAGACGTTGCCATCTACAACATGACCGTCTCCGGCATGTCTGCTGTTGAAGGCAACGGCGGCACTGACAGCCTGGATGCCAGCGCTTACAGCGATGGCCTGGCCCTGACAGGAACCGATAATCAGGTGACCGCTGAATCTGGCAACCTGACCTTCAACGATATTACCAGCGCCATAACCTCCGTTCTTACCGGTACCAGCAGTGCGGATAGCTTCACGGTGAATGGTGATAACGCAGTTACCAGTTATGAAATTGCCTTCACCGGTGTTAGCACAGTTGATGCTGGAAATAGCACTGATAGCGTAACTGGCGCAGATAGTGCTAGCTGGACCCTGACCGGTACAGATAATGAGGCAACGAATAGCAGTATTACTTTCAATAATGTGGATGTCATTGCTGCTACCAATGCAGACCTTTTAGGTAGCACCGGTGCAGATGAATTTGTATTGCAGTCTGATGCCGATATTGAAGTCTATAGCATGACGATTTCCGGTATGTCGTCGGTACACGGTAATGGCGGTACTGACAGCCTGGACGCCAGCGCTTACAGCGATGGCCTGGCCCTAACGGGGACAGATAACCAGGTAACGGCCGAATCCGGCAGTCTGACATTTAATGATATTGCCAGCGCAATAACCTCCACTTTAACTGGTACCAGCGGTGCGGACAGCTTTACCGTCGATGGAGATAACGAAGTTACCAGTTATGATATTGCCTTCACCGGCGTTACTACGGTCGATGCGGGTAATGGCACTGACAGCGTAACGGCTATTGATGTTGTTACCCTCACCGGCATAGATAACCAAGCCTCAACCAGCTCAATTCTGTTCAGCAATATCGACAGCGCGAGTGGAGGTCGCCTTCGAGCTTCTGCCGGTGATGACTCGTTTGAAGTTACCGGTGCCAATGAGCTGACTGCGAATGAAATTGAATTTAGCAGAATCAGCAGTGTGGATGGGCGAGGTGGTGATGACAGTGTTACTGGAGCCGATGGTGAAGACTGGACCTTAACCGGCAATGATTACGAAGCCACCAACAACGGCATTACTTTTAGCAGTGTAGAAATCCTAACGGCGGTCAATGCAGACCTGGTCGGCACGAGCGGTAACGATGCCTTTGTGCTGCAATCTGACGCCGATGTTGCCATCTACAACATGACCATCTCTGGCATGTCTGCTGTTGAAGGCAACGGCGGCACTGACAGCCTGGATGCCAGTGCTTACAGTGCTGGCCTGGCCCTGACGGGAACCGATAATCAGGTGACCGCTGAATCTGGCAGCCTGACCTTCAACGATATTACCAGTGCCATAACCTCCGTTCTAACCGGTACCAGCAGTGCGGATAGCTTTACCGTTGATGGTGATAACGAAGTTACCAGTTATGAGATTGCTTTCACCGGTGTTAGTACGGTCGATGCAGGTGATGATGCAGACAGTGTTATTGGTGCTGACGGAGAAGACTGGACTCTGACTGGCGCGGATTATGAAGCGACAGGCAGCGGTATTACATTCAGTAGTGTGGAGGCTCTAACTGCTACCAATGCAGGTTTGATCGGGACGAGCGGTGCCGACGCCTTTATTCTGCAATCTGATGCCGATGTTGAAATCTACAGTATGACCATATCCGGCATGTCTTCTGTTGATGGCAATGGCGGTACTGACAGCCTGGATGCCAGCGCCTACAGCGATGGCTTGGCTCTAACAGGTACAAATAATCAAGTCTCTGTAGAGTCTGGCACCCTGACCTTTGATGGCATCAGTAGTGCTGTTACTTCAGCATTAACAGGCACCAGCAGTGCTGATAGCTTTGTAGTGAATGGAGACAATGCGCTCTCCAGCTACAGCATTGCCTTCACTGGGGTTAGCACTGTCGATGCAGCTAATGGCACAGATGACATTACCGGTGCAAGCGGTTCTGACTGGACTCTAACCGGTAATAACAATGAAGTAATTGGCAGCGGAATCACCTTTAGTGATGCAGAAACTCTTGTCACCGTAAGTGCGAATCTGGTGGGTACTACCGGTGACGATGATTTTGTTTTGCAGTCTGATGCAGATGTTGAAGTTTATGGCATGACGGTTTCCGGCATGTCTGCTGTGGAAGGCAATGGTGGTGATGACAGCTTGGATGCCAGCGCTTATAGCGATGGATTAACCCTAACGGGTACCAGCAAACAGGTTACCGCAGAGTCTGGCGCTCTTACCTTCGACGGTATTGTCAGCGCCGTTACTGCAACGCTTACTGCCACTAGTGGCTCAGATAGCTTTACGGTAGATGGCGCTAATGCCGCCACCGTTTATGACATCGCCTTTACGGGCCTGAGCACCATCGATGCGGGAGAGGGGGCAGACAGTGTTACTGGTGCAAGTGGTGCTGATTGGACTTTAACTGGCAATGATTATGAGGCCACTAACAGCAGTATTACTTTCAGCAGTGTAGAAACTATTACTGCTGTAAATGCCGACCTCGTGGGCACGGCTAATGCTGACGCCTTTGTGTTGCAGTCCGCTGGCGATATCGAAGTTTACGGTATGACCGTCTCCGGTATGTCTGCCGTGGACGGCAGCGGGGGTGATGACAGCTTGGATGCCAGTGCCTATAGCGACGGGCTAGCACTGACAGGCAGCGACGGCCAGGTAACCGCCGGCTCTCTGGTCTTCAGCGGTCTTGCGAGTGCTGTAACATCATCGCTAACCGGTACCAGTGGTGCAGATAGCTTCACGGTGGATGGCGATAATGCTGTCTCTAGCTACGATATTGCCTTTACCGGTGTAAGCACCTTAGATGCAGATGGCGGCACAGACAGTGTGACAGGCGCAGATGGTGCCGACTGGACCTTGAGCGGCACCGACAATCAGGCTGCGAGCAGTGGAATCACCTTTAGCAATGTAGACAGTCTGGCTATTGTGAATGCGGACTTGGTCGGTACGACAAGTGCAAATGCCTTCGTGTTGCAGTCCGGTGGTGATATCGAAGTTTACGATATGATTTTCTCTGGCATGTCCGCAGTTGACGGTAATGGCGGCGGGGATAGTTTAGACGCCAGCTCCTACAGTGATGGATTGATACTCACTGGTACCTCTAATCAAGTAGCGGCAGGCTCCCTGACTTTTGATGGCATTGTAAGCGCGGTAACTTCGATACTGACCGGTACGAGCGGTGCAGATAGTATTACTGTGGATGGTGACAATGCCGTCACCAGTTACGACATTGCCTTTACCGGAGTAAGCACCATTGATACCGGTACTGGTACCGACAGTGTTACCGGTGTTGATGGTGAAGATTGGACTCTAACGGGCTCGGATAACCAGGCCACTGGCAGCGGTATCACCTTTAGCAATGTGGATAGCCTCACCACCGTGAATGCAGATCTGATCGGCACTACAGGTGCTGATGACTTTGTTCTGCAACCAGATGCCGATGTTGAAGCTTATGGCATAACAGTTTCTGGCATGTCTTCGGTCGAGGGCAATGGCGGTAATGACAGCCTGGATGCCAGTGCTTACAGTGATGGCTTAGCCCTGACAGGAACAGATAACCAGGTTACCGCAGAATCTGGTGCCCTGATATTCAATAGTATCTTCAGTGCAGAGAGCTCAACGTTAACTGCAACTAGTGGTTCGGATAATTTCACCGTAGATAGCGATAACGCTACTACCATCTATGACATCGCCTTCACTGGCGTGAGCAGCATTGATGCAGCTGGTGGTACAGATACTGTGACAGGAGCTGATGGTGCCGATTGGACCCTGACCGGTAATGATTATGAGGCAACGAATAGTGGAATTACTTTTGGCAGCGTAGATACACTTATTGCTACCAATGCCGACCTGCTGGGAAGCAGCGGTGCTGATGCCTTTGCTCTGCAATCGACTGGAGACATTGACGTCTACAGTATGACGGTCTCAGGTATGTCGGCAGTCTATGGCCAGGGTGGTAATGATAGCCTGGATGCCAGCGCTTATAGTGATGGCCTGACACTCACCGGCACTGACAATCAAGTAACGGCGGGTAGCCTGACTTTTGATGGCATCGTCAGCGCTGTAACTTCGGCGTTAACAGGCACTAGTGGAGCGGATAGCTTTACTGTAGACGGGGATAATGCAGCGACCAGCTACGATATCGCCTTTACCGGATTGAGCACTATTAATGCTCTAGATGGTAATGATACTGCTACCGGTGCAGATGGTGCTGATTGGAGCCTGACGGGAGCTGACAACGAGGCTGTTAACAGCAGTATCACTTTTAGCAATATCGAGAACCTTACTGCCGTAAATGCCGATTTGGTTGCTACAACTGGCGATGACGCATTTGTGCTGCAGTCTGATGCAGATGTGGAAGTTTACGGCATGACCGTATCCGGCATGTCTGCAGTCGATGGTAATGGCGGTGACGACAGCTTGGATGCCAGTGCCTACAGCGATGGGCTTTCTTTAACTGGCGCTGATAATCAAGTAGATGCCGGCTCACTGTCTTTCTATAGCATTTCCAGTGCGGTCACTTCTATCCTGACAAACACCCATGATTCTGCTCAGTTCGAATTGCAGGGTGACCAGGCATTAGCAACGGCAGGTATCAGTTTTACTGGCCTTGAAGAAGTGAATACTTCGGGCAGTAATGACACCTTGGTGGCTACAGACAGTGACGATAACTTTACCCTCAACTCCGATGGCGATATCAGCGTTGCAGGCATCGACTTCAGTGGGCTGGAAACTGTGGATGGCGCAGGTGGTAGCGACACGGTCAGTGCAGATGGAGCTACCTGGACCTCCACCAGCTCCGGTAACTCCCTTGTTGAAGGCAGTGTGGAGGCTGAAGTTAATGGCCTGACCGTCTACTTTGATAACCTCGAACTCGTAGAGGGGGCGGGAAGTTATACTGGCCAGGATATCGATGGTGAATATGAGTTTAGTGCTCTGGATACCATGACGATTGGCGGAGTCACCTTTGCCGACCTGGATAGTGTTGCTGCGGGTTCTGGCACAGATACCGTTTATGGTGCAGATATTGATGCTGTCTGGGATATCAATGACTCTGAACACACTGTTTCCAGTGGTGGAGCATCACTCACGATTACTGGTATCGAGTCTATTACTGCCGGTTCAGGTGCTGACGAGTTTAATTTAAATGGTGGTGAGCTCGCAGGGATTGATACTGGAGCTGGCAGCGATACCGTCACCTTCTCTGGCACTGTGATTGACAGTATTTCCCTTGGTGCTGGCAATGATTTCTTGACGGTAGAAACTGATATTGGCCAGGAGGTAGAGCTTGCTGGTGGTGGCGGATCTGATGATTTCCAATACAACTTGTCCGGTGCGACCTGGGAGCTTTATAGCAGTGGCAATCAGGTAGGTAACTTCAGTTTTGCTGGTTTCGAATATCTGGACAACACCTCTGACAGTATTACCGTCCTGACCGATCTGGCATTTGATTTTGAAGATGGTGGAAGTAGATCTGAAAGCTTCAATAAAAATGGTGCCGGGCTCCAGTTCAGCGATATGCGGTTGGGCTACGATGGCGAGGGCGATATTTATGTTACCAGCAGCTCAACAGATACTATCGGTGGCAGCCTGACCGCTGATCGTGCCGAACTGGTTGTTGGTGGCGATGTAGATATTGAGACAGATGTGAGTGTCTTGGCTGTTGCCACCTCGGGTGCGGATATCAATATCAGTGTGCAGGCTGCAGGGGATCTCGTTATCGATGAGATCGATGCAGGGCGGGGCACAGTTTCCCTGGCCAGCTCCAGCTTTGGCACCCTGACTGCTGAAACTTATGGAGATACCCATATCACAGCATCCGCTGTGACCTTGGGAACGGAAACTGAGTTGTGGACCATTATTGGTGAGGCGACTAACCCTCTCCGCATGGATGTCACCAATACAGTGGATATCTATTCCGTCAGTTACTATGAGCCTGATTTTATTGGCCAGATCCCGACGGTTACCAGCACTGGTGACGAGCTGCAGTCAGTTGCCGGTGCCCAGGCATCCCAGGGCCTCAAGTCAGCAGTTCAAAATGCGGTAGAGGATTTCAGCCATGTGGACCCCGCGATCTTTAGCGCTGTGAAGCCCTACAGTAGTGGCGTCGATGCGGTGAACTCCCCTGAGATGCGTCTCAGGTCCGGGGAATTGAGCCCGGCTGTAGCTTCAGCTGCTGAGGAGGTTGAAGCTGCACCTAAGTTTGACGCTGAACTCGAACTGGGCACCAGCGATGCGCCCAGCGACATTACTGTAGATCTTGGGGAGTTTAATGGAGGTAGTGCAGGGCACTGAAGTAAACTCGCTTTGCAAAAAAGCCGGTCTTTAGGGGCCGGCTTTTTTTATGTCCGGAATTTTTTTGGCTGGGTTTTAGAAGGAAAGAGTTAAAAGCGAGGGCTGGAAAATTAAATCACCCAAACGAAAAAAGGCCGACTCTTGCGAGTCAGCCTTTTTGGAATTGGTGCCCAGGAGAGGACTTGAACCTCCACGACCGTTAGGTCACTAGCACCTGAAGCTAGCGCGTCTACCAATTCCGCCACCTGGGCAAATCAACGTGTGCTCCGTTGAGGACGCGAACTATAGAGATCTGCCCCCCCTGTGTCAACGGCTGCGTTGCGCTTTTTTCATCATTTTTTTCTTAGGTCGGGAAAATTGGCGAAATCGCTTATAATGCGTGCAATAGCGGCGAATTATTGACCAGAAATCCACCACCAACGCCGCCTTTCTTTATGGCCGGATAATCTCCGGAGGTTGCCAAACTTGGCAACTGCCCAACAACGGATGCTGTTTTGACTCAAAAAAATACCTCAGACCCCTTCAATATTGACCCTCATGCCCAGCGCGAGGCGGAGAAATATGAAAAGCCCGTGCCCAGTCGGGAGTACTTGTTACAAGTTCTTGAGAATCAGGCGGAACCTGTGCCCTGGGAAGCGGTGGCCGATTTACTGGAAATAACCGATGAGGATCGTCGCGAAGGGGTAAGGCGCCGTTTGATCGCCATGTCCCGGGATGGGCAGATTGCAAGTAACCGCGCCGGTGATTTTGGTGTACTGGATAAAATGAGCCTGATACGCGGCCGGGTTATGGGGCACCGGGATGGCTTTGGTTTTGTTATCCCCAGTGATGGTGGCACCGATCTATTTTTATCCCATCGACAGATGCGCAAAGTCTTTGATGGTGATGAAGTTTTAGTGCGGGAAACCCCCGGAGGTTTTCGCGGTAAACGCGAGGGCGCTGTTGTCAGGGTGATCAAGCACAATACCGAGCAGCTGGCCGGGCGTTTGTACCGGGAAAACGGCATTTGTTTTGTGCGCCCGGATAATCCGCGCATTAACCTGGATATTATGGTGGCCTCTGAGGACACCGCCGGAGCTGATCACGGCCAGTATGTTGTAGTAAAAATAGTTACCCAACCGGGCCGGGATAAAGTGCCGCAAGGTGAGGTCAGCGAAATTCTCGGTGATCATCTTGCACCGGGTATGGAGATCGATGTTGCTATTCGCAACTACGGAATTCCCCACACCTGGCCCAGTGCACTGACGGCGGAGGTCAATGAAATCGCCGATGAAGTGCTTGAGGATCACAAAAAATCCCGGGTGGATCTTCGCCAGCTGCCGCTGGTTACTATTGATGGTGAAGACGCGCGGGATTTTGATGATGCGGTCTATTGCGAACTTTTACCCGATGGCAATTGGAAATTGCTGGTAGCCATTGCCGACGTTTCCCACTATGTACGTCCGGGTAGTGCGTTGGATGAGGAAGCGCACGGCCGTGGAAACTCGGTTTATTTTCCGGATTTCGTTGTACCCATGTTGCCGGAGAAATTGTCCAACGGCCTTTGCTCCCTAAACCCCGATGTTGATCGGCTGTGTATGGTGTGCGAAATGCACATCAACCGAAGCGGTGAAATTCAGGACTATCGTTTCTTTGAGGCGGTTATGCGCAGCCACGCGCGCCTGACTTACACCCAGGTAGGGCAAATACTCGATGAGCGGGATAACCGCGACAGTGGTGCCCGCAAGCAATTTGCGACCCTTACCCCACACCTGGACAACCTCCACGATCTTTACCAGGCGTTGCGCGAAGCGCGGGAGCGCCGGGGTGCTATTGATTTTGAAACGACTGAGACCCGGATAATATTTGACGCCCAGCGAAAAATTGAGCGGATTATCCCGGTGGTGCGCAACGATGCTCACAAGCTGATCGAAGAGTGTATGCTCGCGGCCAATGTCTGCGCGGCGAGTCTGATGGAGCTATCGGAACTGCCCGCACTCTACCGGGTGCACGATGCACCCAAAGAGGAAAAGCTCAGTAATTTGCGCGAGTACCTGGGTGAATTGGGGCTGCGCCTTCCCGGTGGTGGTGAGCCACAGCCCAAAGATTTCCAGGACCTGATGGAGCAGATCGAGGGTCGTGCAGATGCGCATATTATTCAGGTGATGCTGTTGCGCTCTATGAACCAAGCGGTTTACCAGCCGGAGAATCGCGGACACTTCGGTTTGGATTACCCGGCCTATGCCCATTTCACCTCCCCGATTCGCCGCTATCCGGATTTGCTCCTGCACCGGGCGTTGCGCTGGTTGATACGCAACGGCAGCGCCAACCAAGCTGCGGTGGTAAAAAAAGTTCACTCGGTGCCCGGTGCCAAACCGATAGCTCGCGAGCAGATTTTGCCCTACGACATGCCGGCCATGTTGCAACTTGGGGAGCAGTGTTCCCTGACCGAGCGGCGCGCCGATGATGCGACCCGGGATGTGCTCAGCTGGCTAAAATGTGAATACCTGCAGGATCATGTGGGTGAAACCTATTCCGGTGTTATCAGTGCGGTAACCGGCTTTGGATTATTTGTGGAGTTGGATGATCTCTACGTGGAGGGGCTGATTCATGTCACCGCCCTACCCAAAGACTATTACCGCTTTGAGCAGGCGCACCAGCGTCTTATCGGGGAGCGCAGTGGCAAGCGTTACCATTTGGGTGACTCTGTCACCGTGCAGGTTGCACGGGTGGATCTCGAAGAGCGCAAGGTGGATTTCACCTTGAATGAACTGGTCCCACGCGCCAAGCGTGAGTCGAAGAAAAAGAAAGAGAGTACGCGGGTGAGTGCCCGGGCAATGGAAATGGCAGTAGAACATCAGTTGGAGCGCGAGCGCCGGGGCCGCGATAAAAAAGAAAAGCCCAGCAATACCAGTGCTAACCCCTGGGCCAAGCATACCGAGACCACAGCCAAGCCCTCGCCTTTCCGCAAGCGCAAGGTAGGCTCAGATGAGGCTGTGCCAGTAGAGACCAGTGTTGAAGCCCCTGTAGCAAAACCGGAAAAAGAGCTGCTCAATAGGCGAGGTGAAGGCGGGCAAAGTGATGATACCCAACCCAAACGCAAGATTAAAAAGCGTACCCCGACACGCAAGGGCGGAAAGCGGCCTGCAGTGGCGGCTCGTAAAGCCGCGCAAAAGGCTGAAAAGACCAAAACCCGTTCGGGTAAATTAAAAAAGAAGAAAAAGGTTTCTTCTAGCAGTAAAAAGAAAAAGTGATCGAGGAATAAATTGAGTCAGGAAGTTATCTATGGCCTGCACGCGGTGCAGGCCCTTCTAAAAGGTTCTCCGCAGAATGTATCGGAGCTTCTGTTACTGCGTGGCCGCAAGGATCAGCGCCTGCAAAAAATAATCCAGCAGGCGGAAAAAAATGATATTGCCGTGCGCTTTATTGACCGGAGAGCGCTGGATGAAAAGGTTGAGGATGGTGCTAACCACCAGGGTGTTGTTGCCATCTGTTCTGGCAAAACAAAGGTACACGATGAAAAGTTCCTGTTCGACCTGCTAAAACAACTGGATCAGCGCGGCGAAGTGCCTTTCTTATTGGTGCTGGATGGCGTCACGGACCCCCACAATCTGGGAGCCTGCCTGCGCTCGGCCGAGGCTGCCGGAGTCCATGCAGTGATTGCACCAAAAGACAAATCTGCCGGACTGACGCCAACAGCTCGCAAAGTGGCCTGTGGCGCTGCTGAAGTATTGCCCTTTGTTACCGTGACTAACCTGGCTCGCGCACTGCAGCAGCTGCAACAGGCGGGAGTGTGGATATATGGTGCAGCCGGTGAGGCGACACAGGATGTATACCAAAGCCAATTAACTGGCCCCCTGGCGCTGGTTATGGGTGCCGAGGGCAGCGGCTTGCGTCGCCTGACTAGGGAACATTGCGATCATCTGATCAAAATTCCCATGGCGGGAGAGGTAAGCAGCTTAAATGTTTCTGTTGCCACGGGTGTTTGCCTGTTTGAGGCCGTGCGCCAGCGCAACGGTTAAGGGGCCGGTATGACCTGTACTGGCTGGGGAGAATTTATCTCTGGGCGTACAGGTCGGTGCTTATAATATTCATTATATCCTTAACGTTATTTCCAGAAAGCCTTTGGCGAGCTATCGATAAATTCCCCTAATTCTTCCTGGCACTAAATCGAATTGCAAAAAGCAAGGTTTTTGCAACATTGCTGCGATAATAGCTTCCGCTATATTTTTAATCTGCAGTAATAATATGGTTTTAGTGTGGATCATCGGGTTTTGGTTTATTCTCAAATTCGATGGCTTTGTTTAATCAAAGCAACCATAAAGCCAGTTACAGTTAACTTATTGCCGTTAAAATGCGGAAGTGTTTTCTAAATAATTGGATCTAAAGCCCACTTGATCTGCTGGCGCGAATGATCATTTAAGTTTTATCGGTCTTGTAAGGTAACCGTTCTTTTGTAGTGTTTAGAACGATGAGAGTTTAAATATAAGTAATTGGATATGTTGCAATTGCTGATGATAAAAATCCCTAGCAGAGCTATAAATTCAAAAGTGGATTTAAGGGTGTCTGCTGATTGCAAAGCTAAGTATAGCTTCGCCGAGTTTTAGATCGGGCTTCTTTTAGTTGGTACTCATGTATCTAAATGTTTTTGTTCGTTTTTATTTAAATAACAATATTAGGCCTTATTCATTGGTGAGTCGTATTTTAATACCTTTATAGATTTGGAGCCGGTTGAAATATTTGTAATTTGAAGGTCTTTTGAATTGCTATATGGCACTTGGCTTTTTATCATGTCGGCTTTACTGGAGGGGGTTTATATGAATGGAGTTACAGGCCAATATCAATCTTGGCATTTGCACATTTTGCACATTTTACGTTTCGGGTTATTCACGCTCACTATTGGCCTGCTCAGTGCTTGTAGCGGAGGGGGTAGCAGTAGTAATAACGATAACGACACGGCAGAACCTGTTCCTACTCCTATTACGCTGGAAAGTGTAGGGCTGGAACAAGATAGCACCAATGAATACCAGTATTTCTTAACGGCCTATTACAGTGATGACTCTTCTGTCGATGTTACTGGGGATGCGGACTGGTCTGTGAGTGACGATAGCCTGGCAACGGTTGAGGCAGGGCTGCTTACTCCATTGCATAGTGGTTCATTCACTTTGAGTGCCTCTTATGAGGGGGTTGATGCGCAGGTTGATGTTGAGTTGGCTCCAATGCTGCAGGGTCTGCAGTTGGATAGGGATGCCTCTAATTTTGATCAATACTACCTCACGGCTAACTATGATGATGACACCTCAGTGGATGTTACTGAAGAGGCCGAGTGGTCGATCAGTGATACCAGTTTGGCAACGGTAGAGCTTGGCCTTATCACCGTCCTGCAGAGTGGCTCAGCGACTCTGAGCGCTTCCTTTGAAGGTGAGACTGCGGACCTGGAGATTGAGCACCTTGTCTATGTACGTGAGATTGTTTCCACAGCATTCGGTTATGCAGCTTTAAAAAATAATGGCTCGGTGGTTTCATGGCCTGATGATTTTTTTGGTGCTGGTGTTTATTTTAGTGACGTGAGTGCCAGTTTAACTGGCGATGTAGTAGAGATTTTTACTACAGAAGGTGCTTTTGCGGCATTAAAGGCCGATGGTTCTGTTATTGTTTGGGGAGGGTCTTCTTATGGTGGAGACAGTAGCTCCGTGAGTGCAGACTTGGCGAATAATGTCGTTAAGGTTTATCCAGGCGCAAAGGCATTTGCTGCATTGAAGTCTGATGGATCTGTTGTGACTTGGGGGGATAGTTCTTACGGTGGCGATAGCAGTGGCGTTAGTGCTCAGTTAGCCAGTGAAGTTGAGGAAGTTTATGGATCTAAAAGAGCCTTTACTGCGCTTAAATCTGATGGCTCTCTTGTAACGTGGGGAGATGCCAATAGCGGTGGTGATAGCAGTGCTGTAAGTGCAGAAATATCCAGTGATGTGGTAACTGTTTTTTCAATAAGCGGCGCTTTTGCAGCACTAAAGTCCGATAGTTCGGTTGTGACTTGGGGTGGTGGGGATAGTAGCGCGGTGAGTACGGAAATTTCCAGTGATGTGGAGACTGTTTTTTCAGCACGAGTTGCTTTTGCCGCACTTAAGTCAGATGAGTCTGTTGTGACTTGGGGAAGTAGCACCGAGGGGGGGGATAGCAGTGCGGTTAGTGCGGAAATCTCCAGCGGTGTTTTGGAGGTCTTTGGAAATTGTGGAGCTTTTGCAGCCCTGAAATCTGATGGTTCGGTTGTTACCTGGGGTGATGCAAATTACGGTGGTGATAGTAGCGCTGTGAGTGGTCTGCTCGCGGGCGGTGTAGATACAATTATTGCAGCTTGCCGTGCTTTTGCCGCTATTAAATCTGATGGCTCTGTTGTCACTTGGGGAAATAGTGAATTTGGCGGCGATAGTAGCGAGGTCAATTCTGAGTTAACTGGCAATGTAGAAGCGATCTACTCCCTTAATGAGGGCTTTACAGCATTAACCACGAGTGGGTCTTTAATTACTTGGGGAGGGGACAGCACTGATAGCAGTAGCGTTAGTGACCAACTGGAGAGTGGTGTATTAACAGTTTTTGCACTGATAGAAGATTATACTAGTTTCTGGCCCCACCGTGGTGATGGAGCCTTTGTGGCGCTAAAAGACGATAAGTCTGTCGTAACCTGGGGCGATGAGCTTAATGGCGGTGATAGCAGTGATATCGACTTTTATTAAGTGGTAAGTAAGTAGCCAAGAACTGAGACTATTTATTTATCGCTGATAGAAATATCACTTGTTGACCTGGTGGATACTGCAGCGTAGGTAAATCTTGAGCCGATAATCAAAGCAAGTCTTGGTTGTCGGCTCACTTGGTTTTGGCCTTGTTAAGACTGGCAAATATATTTGTGCAGGCCATTCATTTTTTCAACCTTCAGTCAATAGAATAGTTTCACAGTTATTTGTGGGGTTATTCTTTTTAAAGCCTGTGCTCGCAAAGCCAAAAAGCAAGCAGTCAATCTAACAATATTCCATCTACCTCCCCCAGATTTTTCTATGCTCATGATAAGTGGTAGCAGTGGTAGCAGTGGTAGCCAGGAAAATAGATCTTTTGGGTGACTTATGAAATTTCGGTTTCCTTTAGTCAATTGAATTGCCTCATATCTAGAAGTTCCTTAAGTTACAATTTGAAGAAATCGTACTACTCTTGAATGAGAGTAAATTTTGCGAGAATAAAGGCTGATAAATGTAAATAAAGGAGACCCGCTTAATGCTGGTCTGAATTGGAGTGTGATTTAGGTTGACTGAAAAATATTATTAATTGGTACAGATGTAGTCAATTGGTTGCTTGTGTGGTCCTTTTTAACAAGAATAAAGAGAATTTATTCTTGTTGATGTTTATCTTTCCGGGTTTTTCTTAAATATTTATATCTTTAGTGACGTTTGGATTGCTATAGGAAGGTTGGCTCTCTACCATATCTGCCTTTATTGGAGGGGATTTATATGGATAGTATTCAAGGCCAATATCAATCTTGGCATTTGCATATTTTGCACATTTTGCACATTTTACGTTTCGGGTTATTCACGCTCACTATTGGCCTGCTCAGTGCTTGTAGCGGAGGGGGGAGCAGTAGCAGTAGTAATAACGATAACGACACGGCAGATCCTGTTCCAACTCCTATTACACTGGAAAGTGTAGGGCTGGAACAAGATAGCTCGAATGAATACCAGTATTTCTTAACGGCCTATTACAGTGACGACTCTTCTGTCGATGTTACTGAGGATGCGGACTGGTCTGTGAGTGACAGTAATCTGGCGACTGTTGATGCTGGGGTAATCACACAACTGAAAGCAGGCTCACTCACCTTAACAGCAGTTTATGAGGGGGTGAGTTCAGAAGTAGATATTGAGTTGCCCGTCCTTCTTGAAAGTTTGCAGGTGAGTAGGGATACCACTAATTTTGATCAATATTATCTCACGGCCCACTATAACGATGACACCTCAGTGGATGTTACCGAAGAGGCCGAGTGGTCGATCAGTGATACCAGTTTGGCAACCGTAGAGCTTGGCCTTATCACCGCCCTGCAGAGTGGCTCAGCGACTCTGAGTGCTTCCTTTGAAGGTGAGACTGTGGATCTGGAGATTGAGCACCTTGTCTATGTGCGTGAAATTTTTCCCTCTTTATATGCATTTTCCGCATTAAAAAATAATGGCTCCGTTGTATCCTGGCCTGATGAGTACGGTTCATCAGATATTAGTTTTAGTGAGGTAAGTGCCAGCTTAGCCAGTGATGTGGTAGAAATTTTTTCTACAAATGATGCTTTCGCGGCACTAAAATCAGACGGCTCAATAGTTACATGGGGTGAAGTTGATTATGGTGGTGATAGTAGCTCCGTAAGTGCAAGCCTGGCGGATAATGTCGTTGAGATTTATCCTGGCTCACGGGCATTTTCTGCATTGAAGTCTGATGGATCCATTGTAACTTGGGGGAACGATTCATATGGAGGGGATAGCAGTGCGGTTAGTGCCCAGTTAGCCGGTGAAGTAGAGGAAGTTTATGCAACTGGATCTGCTTTTGCTGCGCGAAAAACAGATGGCTCTGTTGTGACATGGGGGCACGATAATACGGGTGGGGATAGCAGTGCTGTAAGTGCAGAAATCTCCAGTGATGTGGTAACTGTTTTTTCAACAAACAGCGCTTTTGCAGCACTTAAGTCCGATGGTTCGGTTGTGACTTGGGGTGGCTCGGGGGGGGATAGCAGTGCGGTGAGCGCGGAAATCTCCAGTAATGTGGAAACTATTTTTTCATCAGACACTGTTTTTGCTGCACTTAAATCAGATGGCTCTGTAGTGTCCTGGGGATTCGAAGATCGCGGCGGCGATAGCGGAGCAGTGAGCACGGAAATCTCCAGTGATGTTGTGGAGGTCTTTGGGAATCACTATGCCTTAGCGGCCGTGAAATCTGATGGCTCAGTCATCACTTGGGGCAATGCTAATTATGGTGGTGATAGTAGCGATGTGAGCGACCAACTTACAGGGGGTGTCGATAGCATCTCTGCGACCTCCACTGCTTTCGCTGCATTAAAGTCTGATGGATCCATTGTAACTTGGGGGACCGATTCATATGGAGGGGATAGCAGTGCGGTTAGTGCCCAGTTAGCCGGTGAAGTAGAGGAAGTTTATGCAACTGGATATGCTTTTGCTGCGCGAAAAACAGATGGCTCTGTTGTGACATGGGGGCACGATAATACGGGTGGGGATAGCAGTGCGGTTAGTGCCCAGTTAGCCAGTGGAGTAGAGGAGGTTTATGCAACTGAATTTGCTTTTTCTGCGCGAAAAACAGATGGCTCTGTTGTGACATGGGGATCTGATGATTTCGGCGCTGATAGCAGTGATATAGATTTTAATTAGATAGAAATGATACTGCGGAAAATGGAGGCTATTTACTCACTTTTGAAGGTCATATCACTGATATGACCTGGTGGACATTACAAGGTAGATAAGCCTTGAGTCGACAATCACAGTAGGTGTTGATTGTCGGCTCTTATCTCAATAAATATGGTGATATTCCAGACTCATCTTTTGCATTAAATGCACTCCAGCGCTATTACTTTACAATTTAACACCCAAGTGATTTTTTTATATTTTTTTATTGAGCGTTCCAGTATTAGCTATTTAAGCAATAGTGGTTTTCCCGGAGCCCTACTAAAATTTTCATTTGAATTTTATGTTGGGTTTTTATTGTCTCAATATTTGTTTCTGGTCTATGCTTGTTCTTTTTATAAGAGTCACTCAAAAGGTTTGCCCGTGGGGCTTCCGTAGATGGCAATAAATCGAACATCGATATGCCCCGGCGATATTGCCTCTCGCTACGCCTCTTTAATAAAGGCAGAGTTCAGTGTGCCGTAGTCCAACGCCTTACTAAACAAATTAGTGTCACTTTTAACCTCTGCCAGCTGTTTTAATGATTCGTTTAAATGGCCGTAGACTGACTGGAATAAAGCTGGCCCAGTACTAAAGCGCTTTATGCCTGCGGCAAAAAACTCCGATATAGGAGCAATTCCCGGAAGCAGCATAATATTGATTGGCAGGTTGATACCCGTTGCCAAACTCCTTGCCTCCTCAATTGAAGAGAGCCCAGGCACAAAGCCGCAGTCAGCACCGGCACTCTTATAAAGCTCTAGCCTCTCTATACACATATTTACCGCTTTATCACCGCTGGCGAGTGCATTGAGATAAACATCGGTACGAGCATTAATTAAAAGCGGGCGGCCGTTAAGTGCTTGGCGAATAGCGCTGATCTTTTCGCCGAGACATTCGGGGGTGTCGTTACCATCTTCAATATTGATGCCTGCAACTCCCAGCGCGACCATTTTACAGGCCAGCTCAGCTACCTGTTTGGGGTTTTGGGAATATCCATCTTCAATATCCACACTCAGAGGTAATGAGGTCACCCGGGCAATCCGCGCGATAGCGTTTAGGTGTTCCTCAACTGGCAGGGCACCGCCATCGGCATAACCCAGTGACCAGGCGACGGCGGCACTGCTGGTGCCTACCGCTTGGGCGCCTGTGTTTTGGCAGATTAAAGCGCTGGCAGCATCCCAGGCATTTGGCAGGATCAATGGGGCTGCGGCACGATGCAATTGGGTGAAGGTATTGAATGGGCTGTTGTTCATGGGGATAACCTACTTTAGCGATGTCGTTTCAGTGGTGAATTTACCGCTCAAGAGATTGGTTCACTGGCCACAATCGGAACTGAACCGTGAAAACCGGAAAGACAAATAAGATTGTTGGCTGCGATGTGGGAGGGAGGTGGAGCGGGCAGTTTTTATTAATACATGGCTAAGAAAGCTGTGAATTGCTTTCTTAGCCATACAGGAAAGACAGAAAAAGAAAAATCAGTTGAGAGCAGGATCTTTATGTAGCCACTGCTGTACCGCCTCAACTACGGGGGCGGGATTCTTGATCCAGCTGAGGTGAGGGTTGCCCTTGGGATAAGTGGGTTTCATCTCCCGGGTTTCGCCGCCGACGATCGCCGCTAATTTACGGGCGGCCTGAATAGGGGCGAAGGGGTCGCCGTCCAGCGCAATATGCAGGGTGGGCTGGCTTGTCTTTTCCATTTGCCCAAAGCGATCCTCTGGAGCAAAGCGGCCACTAAATATGGATCGGGCCCAGTCTTTCATCAGTCTGCGCGCTTCGCGCCAGCCGAATCCCATGCGCGCACCGGGGAAATAACCCAGCAGGCTTGAGGTCACACTGGCAATTGAGGCGAAGAGCAGGATGGCGTACTTGTGCAGGCCACTCCAGCTGCGGTGGTCCACATGGCCGGAGGCGATGCTGACAACCTTGGCGTTACCAGTGAGGCCGGCGCGGGCTGCCAGGGTGCTGGTTTGACCGCCGATACTGTGGCCGAGAATCAGCGCTGGCCCCTGGGGGAATTGCTGTTCCAGCAGTTGGATTAACTGCGGGATAAACGAAAACACCAGATCGTTGTAGCCGTAGTCGGCATTTCGGTGGGGGCGCGGCAGGCTCTCCCCGGTGCCGGGCAATTCGCTGATGGCGGTGTTGTAACCGAGCTTTTGCAGTTCTTCCAAGAGCAGGCGGTAGCGGTTGGCCGGTACGCCCATCGCGGGAAGCACCAATACTAGGGGGCCTTCGCCGTTGTGTACTGTGGTTACTGGTACCTGGAAGGCGCCAAATTCTAATTGGTGGGTTTGTTGGGGCATGGTACTTCTCCCTTTAACAGTCCGGCATCATAGGCGAAGCCAGCTTGCCAAACCCATGACCAGACCGAGCAGTGCTGTGTCCCAATCCGCCAAATCCCAGAAACAAGGCGAGTGGCAGGGTAGTCATTTTGATCAGCTTGCAACCGGGTGGGCGAAGGCTCAGGGCCTGATGCAACTGGTTAACTTGCAACCAACTCCACAACTGCCTAGAATACGCCGCCCGCAATGGGCCCGGTTTATCCGTGCCCGTTGTACTCCTTGCCTCATCGGACTGTCCGAGAGGCTGATTAACCCGTAAGGAGCTAAAATGCGTCATTACGAAATTGTATTCCTGGTTCACCCGGACCAGAGCGAGCAGGTACCTGGCATGGTGGAGCGCTACACTGCGTCCATCAAGGAGAGCGGTGGACAGGTTCACCGTCTGGAAGACTGGGGCCGTCGCCGTCTGGCTTACCCGATCAACAAGATCCACAAGGCTCACTACATTCTGATGAACGTAGAATGTTCTGAAGAAGCCCTTGAGGAACTGACTACCAACTTCCGTTACAACGATGCGGTTATCCGTAATCTGGTAATTCGTGAAGACGAGGCGATCACTGAAGAGAGCCCGATCATGAAAGCGGAAAAAGAAAGCCGTGAGCGCAAAGCTGCCCGTGCAGAGCGCACCGAGCGTCGCGAGCGCGCCGGAGAAGAGAAAGCTTCTTCCGACGCTGCAGAAGCTTCTTCCGATAACGCTGAAAGCGAAGAGTAAGGGGATTATCAGATGGCACGTTTTTTCCGTCGTCGCAAGTTCTGCCGTTTCACCGCTGAAGGTGTTAAGCGTATCGACTACAAAGATCTCGATACCCTGAAAGCCTACATCTCCGAGACTGGCAAAATTGTTCCTAGCCGTATTACCGGTACCAAAGCCAAGTATCAGCGTCAGCTGGCCTCTGCGGTCAAGCGCGCTCGCTACCTGGCCCTGCTGCCGTACACGGACAGCCACGAAGCCTAAGCCGCAGTTTGCTTAGACTCATTAATAGAGAAGCTATCTAGATATGCGCGCCGTAGCTGAATTTATTATGCGCGGACGCGTCAGGGCGGTAATCCTCACCATGTTGGGGATTCCGCTGATAAGCCCGGCAATTCTCGCTCTGGTGAGTTTGCGCCGAGGCAGCAGTGACGGCCTGATGGTTTTGGCCTGGGCTCTGTTGCCGATTGTCGTTATGGGTATGAGTGGTCATGTACCACCACTGGTGACTGGTATATCCGCAGGCCATTTTGTTGCAGTTTTTTGCGGCGCCATGGCATTGCGCAGCAGTCGCTCCTGGGCCGCTGGCCTGGTGGCTGTAACGGCGGCATCAGCAGCAGGCATATTGCTGACCTCTCTCTTCAGTGGAGGACTGATGCAAGGGTTCTTGCAGGCAGTCGAGAATGCAGCGGAACAGCCCAATACTGTTCCAATGGATGAACTGAAGCAGATATTTTCGGGTGAATTGCAAATTACCGGTTACCTGGGCCTGATATCGGCGATGAGCGCCACATTGGCTCTGGTACTGGGGCGTTACTGGCAGGCCCTGCTGTACAACCCCGGCGGTTTCCGCCAGGAGTTCCACCAGCTGCGCCTGCCCCTGTGGCTGTCAGCGACAAGTATGTTGTTGTGGGTAGTCAGCTTGGTAACCCCAGGCTACGCATTTTGGGGAGCGGTGATTGCGTTCCCGATGGTGGTAGCTGGTATTGCCCTGGTCCACTGGCTGGTTGCCAGTCGCGGTTGGGGGGTAGGTCCCCTGGTGGCGATGTACATCATGCTGGTGATTGGAGGGCTGCCCCTGGCAGGCTTCCTCTGCGGCCTGGCCCTGGTAGATAGCTGGATAGATATTCGCGGACGCTCTTCCAAATAAGCGCGCCCGCACAATACAGAAATTGAGGAAACCGAGATGGAAGTTATTCTGCTCGATAAAGTAGGCAAACTGGGCAACGTGGGTGACCGCGTTGATGTTAAAGCCGGTTTTGGCCGCAATTTCCTGCTGCCGACTGGTAAGGCAATTGCTGCTACCGCCGCTAACATTGCTGAGTTCGAAGCTAAGCGCGCTGAACTGGAAGCCGCTGCTGCCGCTAAGCTGGCTGAAGCTGAGAGCCGCGCTACCAAGCTGGCCGATCTGGTTGTTACCATCGCTGCTAACGCTGGCGACGAAGGCAAGCTGTTCGGTTCTATCGGCACTCGCGACATCGCTGAAGCGATCTCCGCTGGTGGCGTTGAAGTAGCTAAAGCTGAAGTTAAGCTGCCGGAAGGCGCGCTGCGCGAAGTGGGCGAGTACGACGTAGACGTACAGCTGCACTCCGACGTAATTGCTGCAGTTAAAGTCGTTATCGAAGCCGAGTAAGGTTTTGCTGACGAACGGTTGGTGCTTCGGGCGCCAGCCGCGCTACAATCGGGCGCTGCACCCTATCGGGTCCAGCGCCTGTTTTGTTTTTACTATCCAGTAAAGTCCCATGATCGACGAATACGCCGCCCCTGAAGAAGAGATCCACAGCGAAGAGAGTTCACCCCTGCCGCATTCGGTAGAGGCGGAGCAGTCTGTGCTCGGCGGCCTGATGCTGGACCCGGGCCGTATTGATGCCGTTGCCGAACAGCTGAGTGAAGAGGATTTCTTCAGCGCCAGTCACCGCAAGATCTTTGCGGTTATGGGCGAGCTGAGTAATGGCGAACAGCCCCTGGATATCGTTACCCTCGCCGAAGGCCTCGCCAGCCGCGACCTGCTCAGTGAAGTGGGTGGCCCTGCCTACCTGGCGGAATTGGCCGAAAACACTCCCTCCGCAGCGAATATCGTCGCCTACGCCAAGATCGTGCGTGAGCGCTCCATGCTGCGCCAGCTGATCGCCGCTGCCGGTGAGATCAGCCGCACCAGTTTTAATCCCGGTGGCCTCGCCTCCGCCGACCTGCTGCAGATGGCTGAGCGCCGCGTGGCGGAAATCGCCGAGGGGCGCGCCAAAGAGGGCGGCTTTGTCGGCGTGGATACCCTGCTGAAAAAGACCGTCGAGCGCATCGATGAGCTGTTCAAGACCGAGGGTGATATCACCGGTATCAGCACCGGTCTGACCGAGCTGGACCAGCGCACCTCCGGCTGGCAGCCGGGCGAACTGGTTATTCTCGCCGCGCGTCCCTCCATGGGTAAGACCGCACTGGCATTGAATTTTATCGAGAGCGCCATGCTCTGCCAGGAGAGCCCGACACTGGTCTTCAGTATGGAGATGCCCTCGGACAGCCTGGTGATGCGGATGTTGTCCTCTATTGGTCGTATCGACCAGGGGCGCATCAGGAACGGCAAGCTGCAGGAAGAGGATTGGCCCAAGCTGTCCAGCGCTGTGCAGAAGATGAAGGGCAAGGCCCTGTATATCGATGATACGCCGGCATTGAGTCCCAGTGAGGTGCGCGCCCGTACCAAGCGCACGGTGCGCGATCACATCAACAAATTGATGCGCGAGAACCCCAAGTTAAGCCGCGAAGACGCCGAGGCCAAGAGTATGCCCGCCATGATTATGGTGGACTACTTGCAGCTGATGCAGGTGAAGGGGTCTACTGAGGGCCGCACCCAGGAGATCTCCGAGATCTCCCGCTCTCTCAAGGCGCTGGCGAAAGAATATGAATGCCCGGTGATTGCCCTGTCGCAGCTTAACCGGGGAGTAGAGCAGCGCCCCAACAAACGGCCGATGAACTCGGACCTGCGGGAATCCGGGGCGATCGAGCAGGACGCTGACGTGATCCTGTTTATCTACCGCGATGAATACTACAACGAGGACAGCCCGGATAAAGGGATGGCCGAGTTGATTATCGGCAAGCAGCGTAACGGTGAGATCGGCACCTGCCGCGCAGCGTTTGTGGGCAAATACACTCGCTTCGATAATCTGGCGCCGGAATACTACCAGGGCGAATAAGCCTTTCTGCTAGGTTTGCGGCTGTCGAATATCCGAGCCTAGGGGAGCCACTTCTTGTTATCCGAGCAAAAGATCCGCGCACTGGTGCTGCAACGCCAATTTATCCACAGCTCTTGGACTGAAGGATTGTCGGGGTTGTTGCAACACCTTGGCGCCCTACAGTTGGATGCTATCCAGCGAATTACCCGGGCCCACCACCACCAGCTCTACAATCGCCTGCCCCGTTACCGCGAGTCACACCTGGCTGAAGCTGAAGAGCGCCGCGAAATTTTCGAGTACTGGTCCCACGCCGCTGCCTACCTGCCAATGGCCCACTACCCCTATGCGCGGGTGCGTATGGATCGTATCCGCGCCGGTCAGCGCCACTGGTTTGAAAAGAATGCCAAGCTGTGTCGCTATGTTCTCGATCGTGTGCGAGAGGAGGGCGCCCTGAGGGCCAGTGATTTTGTGCGCACCAAGAGTGGATGGTGGGAGTGGTCCGATGAAAAGAAAGCCCTGGAGCAGTTGTTTCATGAAGGTGAGCTGATGGTCAGCCACCGGGAGGGCTTTCAAAAAGTCTTCGATCTCCCGGAGCGGATACTGCCAGCAAGAATCTCGACCAATGCCGCCTCGGAAATTGAGTACGGCAGCCATCTGGTGCGAACTTTTCTGGGGTGCCAGGGGATTGGCCGAGTGGAGGAAATTGCTTACCTGCGCAGGGACGACAAACCCCTTATCCAACTGGCAATTAAGCGCATGTTGGCAACCGGTGAACTCACTCAGTGGGGGAAAGAGCTGATGCTCACCGAGCATCTGGATTGGGAGCCAGTACGACCATCGCGCAAAGTGCGCCTGTTATCCCCATTCGACCCAGTGATATTGCAGCGCAAACGCCTGCGCCGGCTGTTTGATTTTGAATATCAATTGGAGTGCTATGTACCGGCGGCCAAGCGCCGCTATGGCTATTTTTGCCTGCCGATTTTATACGGCGATCAATTCGTGGGGCAGGTGGACTTGAAGGCTGATCGGGATGCGGGTGTATTGCGGGTAGAGGCCCAGCACTGGGACAAGAAACCCGGTGTCTCGCTGGAGGCGAGTTACCACCGGGCTCTGGGGCAGTTTGCCCGCTTTCACGGGCTGGAAAGCGAAGCCGCGCTTATAGCTTGACGACTACGTAGACTTCCTGGCCATCGCGCTGGGTTGGCATAAAGTAATTGCCGCCATAGCGGTAGTACTGGATGCCGTTGATAATTTCAGCGGCGTAGCCATTGGGTAGGGTTTCCACCACTTGTCCGGGCTGGAAACCCTGAGGGCCCGGGTTCGGGGTTGCAGGCACAGTAGCAGGAGCTGCTGCCGTTGCAACAGGAACGGCGACAGCCGGCGCAGGCGCTGGAACAACGGCTACGGGTGCTGGAGCTACAGCCACTGCAGGTGGTGCTACTACGACATAAGTTCGGGTAGCCGGGTGCCACTGATAGTAGGCATCGGCGTACTGGTAATAAGTAATTCCGCCTACATGGACTCTGACAGCACTAGTTGGCAGGGTGACTACCGAGGCGCCCAGAGGGGCAGCGACAACGACGTAACCACGGGGACCGTGGCGGTAGAAGTGCCCGCCATGGTAGTAAAAAGGACGTCCGCCAACTGCCACACGCACATGGCCAACGGGTAGTACGGGCGCAACAAATCCGATCGAAACACGTGGTCCGCGATAAACACCGCCACGGTGGTGGTGGCGATGATCTCCCCCGCGCTCATAACCGCGCGCATCGGCCGGTGGGCTAAAGGCAAAAGCGGCCAGCGCCAGGAACGCACTGGCGCCAATTACGACATTCAGTTTATTCACAGTCTCTCCAGCGAAGTGATTACTCACATTTGACATACTAACCCTTATCCTGACATTAAAGACAGGTTAATTGGTTAAGAATTGTCAAAGTGCCGGAGGCTGGATCAGTGGTCAGCGGTTGCGCTGGATGATTCCCATCAGCTTGTACATCAGCTGTGCGGCGGCAAAGTCATAGGCGTGAAAGCCCTCGATCGGCGCAAATTCCAGCAGATCGAAGCCAATTATCTCTCTTTGTCGCGCAACAGATTCGAATAAGTTGAGGGTCTGGTACCAGCCGAGACCGCCGGGTACCGGGGTGCCGGTGGAAGGGAAGACCGATGGGTCCATACCGTCCACATCCAGGGTAAAGAAGACTTTCTTGGGGAAATTCTCCGGTAACTGGAATTCCTGCACGTTGTTGGGTACCAGTTGGTGGGCATCCAGGTAGCCTACGTTGTGGTCCTTGCGGGCCTGCACTTCCTCTTCGCAATAGGCGCGGATACCCAGCTGAAACAGGGGAACACCGGCTTCTACCACTAGACGCATTACGCTGGCGTGGCTGTGTTTGTGGCCCTCATAGCGATCGCGAAGGTCGGCGTGGGCATCGATCTGCACCACGCCAAAATCGGTTTCACCGGCGTCCAGTAGCCCTTTGATAATACCCCAGGTCACCGAATGCTCACCGCCGATACCCACCGGCATCTTGCCAAGCGCCAACACTTCTTTGGTGGCGGCGGCGATATTCTCCATCACCTGTTCTGCAGGGCCGGAAACCGAGACCGGCGAGCGGGTGTAGATGCCCAGGTCACAGGGGTTGGAGAAGTTGTCAAAAGTTTCCAGTTGCCAGGATGCTTCCAGGATGGAGGCCGGGCCCTTGCCGGTGCCGCCACCGTAGGAGACGGTTTCCTCATAGGGGATGGGGATAATGTGAAAGAGGGCGTCTTCCGGCTTCGGCTGCTCGATTTCGGAGCCGAGAAAAATGGGGTATTCGTTTTCTGACAACATCTACTGGTCCTCTGGCGGAGGCAATAACTCATTGCCTGCCGCATCTATCTCTATCGGCACTTTTTAGGAGAGGCGCTCCTTAAAATCTTCGTAGCCGAAAGTTTTGATCATCTTCAGGTCGTCGGTATCCGAATTCCACAGGGCGATAGCCGGTAGGGGGATACCGTTAAAAGTATTGGTTTTCACCATGGTGTAGTAGGCCATTTCCTCGAACACCAGTCGCTCGCCAATCCGCAGTGGTTGACTGAAGCTGTATTCGCCGATGCTGTCGCCGGCCAGGCAACTCTGTCCGCCCAGGCGATAGGTGTGGGGTAAGTCACCGGGGCGAGCGGCACCGGTAATTTCCGGTCGGTAGGGCATTTCCAGCACATCCGGCATATGGCAGGTGGCAGAGGCGTCCAGGATGGCTTGGTTTTCACCATTCCAGGCGATATCCACTACCTCAGCCACAAGGACTCCTGCGAACAGGGAGATGGCCTCACCGGGTTCCAGGTAGACCTGTACATTGTGCTTGTCGGAAAAGCTGCGCACCGCTTCGACCAGCTCATCCACCTGGTAATCCCGGCGAGTAATATGGTGGCCGCCGCCGAAATTAATCCACTCCATTTGTGGTATCAGATCGCCAAACTTCTCCTCCACGGCAGCGATTGTGCGCTGCAGAGGTTTGAAATCCTGTTCACATAACGTGTGGAAGTGCAGGCCACTGATGCCTTCGAGGGACTCTCCTTCAAACAGCGAGCGCACGATGCCCAGGCGCGAACAAGGGGCGCAGGGGTCGTAGAGATCGGTGTGGCCCTCGGAGTGCTCGGGGTTGATACGCAGGCCAAAACGCAGCTCTGGCCGCTGCTGTTGCATATCCAGGCACAACTCCCGAAAACGCTTCCACTGGGAGAAGGAATTGAAAATTACATGGTGGGCAAATTGCAGTATTTCCCGCAGTTCCTCATCCTTGTAAGCGGCACTGAAGACATGAACTTCCTTGCCTTTGTCGCGACCGCCGTACTCTTCGAACCCCAGTTTGGCTTCGTGCAGGCCACTGGCACAGGTCCCGGATAGATATTCAGCCACGATGGGCCCGGTGCTGAACATGGAAAAGGCCTTGAGCGCTGCCAGTACCTTGGCACCGCTGCGTTCCTGTACATCGGCGAGCAATGCCAAATTATTGCGCAGGGCAATTTCATCGATCACAAAACAGGGAGAGGGAACGCGGTAGGGATCGAAGCTGCCGAAATAGTCAACGGGGGGAGTGAGGTCCATGGTGCGTTATATCCTGGTGCGGCGGGGCGGGCACTGGAGTCCGCCCCGCTAGGTCGGGAAAGAAGCGATTTACTGGAAGGGCTTATCCAACCAGGTTTCCTGCCAGGGCAGGCCGTACTTGTTCAGGTCATCCATAAAGGGATCCGGATCCATCTGCTCCATATTCCACACGCCGGGCTTCATCCACTTGCCTTCCAGCATCATCTTGGCACCGATCATGGCCGGTACGCCGGTGGTGTAGGAGATCGCCTGGGACTGAACTTCCTGGTAGCAGTCCTGGTGGTCGCAGGTGTTGTAGACGTAGTAGATTTTCTCTTCGCCGTCTTTGGTGCCCCGAATAATGTTGCCGATGCAGGTCTTGCCCTTGGTCAGCGGACCGAGGCTGGCGGGATCTGGCAGCAGCTCTTTAAGGAACTGGATAGGTACAATTTCCTGGCCCTGGAATTCCACCGGCTCAATGCCAGTCATGCCGACGTTCTGCAGAACTTCCAGGTGTTTCAGGTAGCTCTCGCCAAAGGTCATCCAGAAACGCGCGCGCTCAATTTCCGGGAAGTGCTTGGACAGGGATTCCAACTCTTCGTGGTAGAGCAGGTAGATATCCTTATCGCCAATGCCTTCGGGGAAGTTGAACACGCGTTTCTCTTCCATCGGCTTGGTGGTAACCCACTGGCCATCTTCCCAGTAGCGACCGTTGGCGGTGATCTCGCGGATATTAATTTCCGGGTTGAAGTTGGTGGCGAACGGCAGGCCGTGGTCGCCGGCATTACAGTCGAGGATATCCAGGGTGTGGATACGATCGAAGTGGTGCTTCTTGGCGTAGGCGGTAAATACGCTGGTGACGCCGGGATCGAAGCCGCTGCCCAGCAGTGCCATCAGGCCGGCTTTCTCAAATTTCTCCTGGTAGGCCCACTGCCACTTGTACTCGAACTTGGCCTCTTCCGGCGGCTCGTAATTGGCGGTATCCAGGTAGTGCACGCCGGTTTCCAGGCAGGCATCCATAATGTGCAGATCCTGGTAGGGCAGGGCCACATTGATGACCAGGTCCGGCTTCACTTTTTCGATCAGCTTTACCAGTTCAGGCACATTGTCCGCATCTACTTCAGCGGTGTCGATTTTGCGCGGCAGCATAGCGGCAATCTTGTCGCACTTGCTTTTGGTGCGGCTTGCCAGGGTGATATTTTCAAATACCTCAGCAACCTGTGCGCACTTGTGCGCAACCACCTGGCCGACACCGCCGGCGCCGATGATCAGTACGTTGGCCATAAAGATCTCCTTAAATCTGCGGCTAATGTTACCGCTATATTCTCAAAGGCGTTGGCGCCTCATTTTTAAAATTTATTTTTCAAAGTAGGTGTAACCGCTCATGCTGGCGGTATAGGTTTGCAAAATCTGTTTGCGTTGGGCGGCGGTAATCAACCCCTGCTTGACGGCGCGTTCTGCCAGGCGGCGGAAGCGCTCAAACAGCGCCTTGGGCTGGTATTCCACGTAGCTTAACACGTCAGAAATACTGTCACCGTGAATCTCGTGGCTGAAGTCTATGCTTCCGTCTTCCTGGATGCGCACACTCACAACATTGGTGTCCCCAAACAGGTTGTGCAGGTCACCCAGGGTCTCCTGGTAGGCGCCAATTAAGAAGGTGCCGAGAATATAGTCCTCGCCATCCTTTAGCTCGTGTAAAGGCAGGGTTTTCTGCTCTTTTTCCCGGCCAATAAAGCGGTCGATCTTACCATCACAGTCACAGGTGATGTCGGCGATGATGGCGGAGCGCGTCGGGGCTTCGTCCAGGCGGTGGATCGGCAGCAGTGGGAATACCTGATCGATAGCCCAGATGTCCGGTACCGATTGGAATACGCTCACATTGGCGTAGTAGATATCCGACAGTACCTCCGGCAGAGCTTGCAGATCTGCGGGAATCTCTTCGGCCTCATCGAGTAATTTGCGAATATCCTGGGCGCTCTGCAGGAACAGGTTTTCCGCATTGGCGCGTTCGCGCAGGCTCACCTGGCCGTGCAGATACAGAGAGCGCACTTCATCGCGGTAGTAGAGTGCGTCGTTGTAACTCTCTTGCAGGTTTTTGGGAGTGATACTGCGCACTGCGTCCTGCAGGTTGAGCAGCATCTGGTGGTCACCTTCGCTGATCTTGGTGTGCTCCAGCTCCACCGGCTCGAAACGGGTAGTGTCGAGAATATCGAATAGCAGTACAGAGGAGTAGGCTACAGTGGCGCGGCCGGATTCGGTGATAATCACCGGATGTTCGACTCCCTCGCTATCGAGGGTGCCCATAATGGCTTCCACTACATCGACACAGTATTCGTCCAGGGAGTAATTCTTTGAGTGGGTGTAATTGGTCTTGCTGCCATCGTAATCCACCGCCAGGCCACCGCCCAGATCCAGGTAGCCCATGGGTGCGCCTTCTTCCACCAGATCGGCGTAGTAGCGGCAGGCTTCCAGAACTCCGGTGCGGATGTCGCGGATATTCGGTACCTGTGAGCCCAGGTGATAGTGCAACAACTTGAGACAGTCGAGCATATCGTGGTTGCGCAGTTGATCGACCATGGCGATCAGGTCGTTACTGCCCAGACCGAAAATACTGCGGTCGCCACTGGTCGCATTCCAGTAGCCGCCCACCTTGGAGGCGAGTTTTACCCGTGCGCCGATATTGGGGCGCACCTGCTCGCGCTCGGCGCAGCGGATAATGGTCTCCACTTCCGAGGGCGTTTCCACGACGAAGAAAACCTGTACGCCCAGGCGTTGGGCCTGCAGTCCGAGGTTAATAAATTCCTCGTCCTTATAGCCGTTGCAAACGATCAGGGATTCGGTGTTATCCAGAATGGACAGGGCAGCGATAAGTTCTGCTTTACTGCCCGCCTCCAGGCCGTGGTTAAAGCGGCGGCCGGCATTGGCAATTTCTTCAATGACCTGACACTGCTGGTTCACCTTAATGGGGAACACGCCGCGAAAAACATTGCCGTAGCCGCAATCGTCGATAGCGCGAGCAAAGGATTCGTTAATCCGGGCGATCTGCGCTTCGAGTAAATTCTCAATACGCAATAGCAGGGGCATACCCAGGCCGCGCTCGGTGGCGCCTCGGGCAATGTCCATCAGCGAAACACTGTGTGTTACCCCGTTGGGGCTGTCGACTTGCAGTGAAATTTCACCATTTTCGTTCAAATCGAAATATCCGGCGCCCCAATTGCGGATGCCGTAGAGCTCGGCCGAATCTTCGCAAGTCCAGTCTTTTACTTGTTGCTTTTTCATGGCGCCTTTCTGTTGATATTGGCGGGCGCGAATCTTGGGCCCAGCAGGGCCGGAAAGCAATAACTATAGATAAAAAAACGCTAATTTTTGCGCACTGAAAAGTAAATGGGGAGCGAGTGGATGGCCAGCTCTTTTGCACTCTGCGACAGGGGGCTGAAGAAGGTGATTGATCTGCGCAAATTTGAGTAAAAAAAGGCGGCCCGAGGGCCGCAGGGAGGGGGGATTGGGTAATCAGTAATAGGTCGGCTTGGGGACAACCCGGTAGCCGCGGTGGCCATGGTCCCACAGGTAGTAGGTGTCATAAGCCACGTAGTAATTGTGTCCACCGGCTACCACGGTCAGTGCTGATGCTGGCAGGCTGTGCACGATAGCGCCGTGGGGGGCCTGGGCTACTACGTAGCCGTGAGAAGCCGGGCGATAAAAAATTCCATCGCTATAGTAGAAGCCCGCTGTTCCGATACTGATACTGACGAAATTACGCGGCAGGTGGCGCCAGCGGTAGCCATAACCGTAGTGCGAGGGACGGTAGTGGGGGCGGTGGCCGCGATAACCGTGGCGGTAAACCGGTCTGTGTGCCGCGCGATATTCGTGGCGGTGGCCCTGCTTGTGGCCTTTTCTATGCCCTTTGTTATAGCCTTTGTTGTAGCCCTCTTTATAGGCGTGGCGAACTTCGCGGCGGTGCTGGCGCTCCTCTCTGCGTTCACGTCTGCGCTCTTCTTTCTTGCGCTCTTGTCTGCGGCGTTTCTTTTCCTGCTGGCGGTCGTGATGCTTGTCGTGCTGTTTCTTTAAGTGGCGCTGCTCGCGTTCGGCTCTTCCATATTTGTGGTGGTCGTCCATGGCGCGCTGGTGCCCGCGATGTGACTCGGACAGGGCGGGTGCTGCGATCAGCAGCAGGCTTAGGGTGGCGATGGCAGTAGTGAGGTGTTTCATAACATCTCTCCCGAGCGTGGGGCTCTTTTCTTTCAGATCAGGTCTTTTGTGTATCTTGGCGTGAAGTTTGCCCTGGCGGGTCTGAACACTTCCTGAACTGAATGGGGTAAAATTCGGCGGCAATCGACGGCGTCGATAGTGACTAGCAGTTCAGGTATGGGCAGAGATTGTCTGGCGGGGCCACAGGCTGGATTCTGCGGCGAAATCTTATTGAGAGCGGCAATTTTGCTATGTTGAGACACCTGGTCTCAGCGAGTATGATGCCGCGCTGATTCATAGTGAGCGGTAGCAAGATGCAAGTCTTCCACCACGTAACAAGTCTGCGCGAGGCGCTGGCCCAGGCCCGCACAGACGGCAAGACCGTCGGCTTTGTGCCAACCATGGGCAATCTGCACGATGCCCATATAGAGCTGGTCAAAATCGCCCGGCAACACTGCGATCTGGTTGTGGTATCCATCTTCGTCAACCGACTGCAATTCGGTTTGAATGAGGATTGGGATAAGTATCCGCGCACTATGGAGCGGGATATGGCCAGCCTGCGGGAAGCGGACTGTGACTTCCTGTTCCATCCGGATGAGAGTGAGATTTACCCCAACGGCATGGACCAGCAGACCCGCGTGGTTTGTCCGGCGATGACCGATGTCCTGTGCGGCGCCAGCCGACCGGGTCACTTTGAAGGGGTCACCACCGTAGTTTCGAAGCTTTTCAACATTGTGCAGCCGGATAAGGCTATTTTCGGGATTAAGGATTTCCAGCAGTTAGCAGTGATCCGCCGTATGGTGGAAGACCTGTGTATGCCAGTGGAAATTGTGGCGGCGCCGGTGCACCGTGAGGAAGATGGCTTGGCAATGAGCTCTCGGAATGGTTATATCACTGCGGAAGAGCGACCGAAGGTTGCTGTGCTCAACCAGTTACTTAACTGGGCCAAGGATGAAATTGTGGCTGGACGCCGGGATTTCGCCGACCTCGAGACAGAGGCGCGCAAGCGAATTGAAGAGAGTGGCTTTCGAGTTGACTACTTCTCCATCTGTTACAGCAAGGATTTACAGCCAGCGGCAGATGACGATAAAGAAATCACGATCCTGGGAGCTATGTACACCAGTGCAGCGCGCCTGATCGACAATGTTTCCCTGGAACTCTGAGGGGCATCCAACTATGCAAATTGAAATGCTGAAGTGCAAGTTGCACATGGCCGCAGTGACTCAGGCCGAACTCTGGTATGACGGTTCCTGTGCAATTGATGAGGACCTGGTAGAGCTGGCTGGCCTGCGCGAATTCGAGAAGATCGATATTTACAATGTGAGCAATGGTGAGCGCTTCCACACTTATGTGATCCTCGCCGAGCGCGGTTCCGGTATTATTTCCATGAACGGCGCCGCTGCACGTAGAGTGCAGGTGGGTGACCGCATTATTATCGCTTCCTATGCGCAGATGACAGAGGGCGAAGCCGATAACCACAAGCCCAAGCTGGTCTACCTGGATGAGAACAACAAGGTAGAGCGCAGCACTAATACTATTCCGGTTCAGCTAGCCGAAGCCTGATTCTTTTCGCTACAGGGCGTTGTGCCCTGTAGCATCCCCGCCGCTTATTGATCAGACATTAATAACACTTCCTGATTAAACCTCTTTTCCAGGTAGGACTCGTCCAGGGTGTAATGCCAGAGATTTTTCTTTTGTCCCTTAGCTAAAGCGATTTCGCCGATTCTGCCAGGGTTATATTTAATCGGTTGGGCGAGTTGGTATTTGGCGATGGGGTCCCGATAGGCCTCCTCTAAAGGAATTATCTCCCAGCCTTCCTTCCTCAGTCGTTCAGCCAGATCACCAATAAACAGGGCTGAAATATCCATTTCATGCAACAGTATGACGTGCTTTGGGGAGCGCCCGAGATATTTAATTGCCATATCGTCGTAGTACTTAATACTCGCCATAAGAACGTCGACATAAAAGTTGGAGAGTCTTTCCATATCAACTGCTTTCCCATCTTTTACTGCCGTTTGGAAGAGTTCCTCGATATACCAGTCGTAGTTATTTAAGGTGATATAGGCGTTTTGATAGTTATTTTTCTGTAGTAGATCCCGGATACCATCGCGCTTTTCGACAGTTTCGCCCTCGCGCAGATAGGGAAAGCGAAAATAGGGTTTAAAGTTGTCAAATTGTTGAAGCAGCTGGTGGGCCTGCAAAAAATCCGCTTGATAAGTGGATAGCCCTGTTTCCAGAAAATTGGGATGGCTATGGGTATGATTGCCAATAATATGCCCAGCCTTATCGTAGCGGTTCATCCGCTCCAACCCTTCCTTATCGAAGGATTGAGTATTGGAAAAGAAGGCTACTTTGCCAACTTTAAACTCTTCTAAGTTTTCAATTAATGTTTTGGCCCGGGTTGGTCCATCAAAATAACCATCGGCTTTACGTGGGGCATCATCGAAAGTAATTGCCAGTTGTTTGGCGCTAGCGACTGGGATTGCCAACAAGTAAATTATCAATAATATGACTGAATGCTGCATGGTTTATTACTCTAATGAGTTTATTTACGAGCTGTTCGCCAGGCTAGGATTTAGTTGTCCTTCTATTCAGGTTTTCTGTCTTAATTTACTGGTCAGATAACCTGCGTTGTCCAGTAGCCTAGGCTCAGTTGCGGTAGAGTACGGCTTCCTATTGTGTCCACTATAGCTTCAGATGTATATGGCCAAAATACTTGTTAGTTCCTGCCTTTTGAACTGCGCCGTGCGCTATGACGGTAGTAGTGTTGAGGCTTGTAGCGATGATTTTGAGTGGCTTGTGGATACTCAGGAAATTGTTTCCTTGTGTCCGGAAGTGGCGGCGGGATTGCCTATTCCGAGGGTGCCGGCTGAGATCTGTGGCGCAAATGGAACAGAGGTGTTAGATGGAACTGCCGGGGTTATAGGTAGTGATAGAACAGATCTAACTGAGCAATTTATGCTGGGGGCCAAACTGGCTCTGGAATTATGCATGAAACACAATATCCAGTATGCAGTGCTTACGGAAAATAGTCCCTCTTGCGGAAGTAACTATATTTACGATGGCAGTTTTTCAGGAACAAAAATAATGGGTTCTGGTGTTGTATCTGCGCTTCTTCAACGGGCGGGAATAATAGTTTTTAGTCAACATACTGTTGGGCAACTTAGAGAATTGATAAGTGCATCCAGAGCTAACTAAGTTGTTAGCATTAATAAAATTAGATCGGCAAAAAGGGCATTGGTCATAGTTAGGCCTTGTAGGTTGATTAATACCGGCGAAGCCGGTGGCTGCCAGATGTCGGTACGATTAGCGCAGTGTCCCTGAAAATTCTCCTTTTGTGACGCAGCACCCAGCCTGTTAGGTTTTGTCATTTTTAGGGTCCAGATTGGCAGTGACTGCTGTGGCAATAAATAGGTAAGACTGAATACCCTGTCGGCTATTTAAAAGGCTGCAGGAGGCAGTGGTGGAAGGCAAGTTTTTTAAAGCCGATAGCAAGTTTATCAAAGCCGCATTGGTAGTGGCGATCAGTTCCGCGTTTTATGGCTGCAGCGGTGGAAGTGGTGGTGGTGAAGATCCTGCGCCTGTGGATATCACTCCGCCGAGTCTGACGCTGACTCCCGCCAGCGGGGCCTCTATTGCAGCAACCGACACCCTACTGCTGGATTTTAGCGAAGCGGTGGCATTGGAGGATGTGTCCTTAAGTGGCGCCATGCAGGAAATGGGAGAGCTTTCTCAAGTCGATCAGGACACCCTGATCTTAACCCCGATAGCGGAGTGGGGAAAGGGGCTAGAACTCTCCCTGACAATTGCCGCGCAGGATGCGGCCGGCAACCAGATGGCAGAGGTTGATGCTCACTATACCGTGGATGAGATTGCCCCTTCCGTAGTCAGTGTATCCCCAGCACAGGAGCGTTTGGAAAAGGATGGCGCAATCACGATACAGTTTTCCGAGTCGATAGATCGCGACAGCCTGCAAATTAGCGGTTCGTTGCTGGATGATGAATACACTCTGGCCTGGTCCCAGTCGCGCTTTAATGACGACACCTTGGTGATAGCTCCCAAGAGCCGCTGGCTGTCCGGGGAGAATCGCAACCTGCACCTTGAAGCCAAAGACCCCGCTGGCCTGGATCTCCCCGCTGAACAGCACAATTTTACTGTGCCATTGTACTTTGAGAATTTTGACAGTGCGCAGGTCGTGATAGGCCAGGATGATTTTTCTAGTACTTTGACGGCCATCAGTGCAAAAAATCTTGGCGAGGGGCCCCTGGGTTCCGCTGCCGTTACTGATGAGGGGAAGTTGTTCGTACCCGATTATACAAATAATCGGGTGTTAATTTTTAATTCGGTCCCCACAAGCAATGGAGCGCCGGCCAATGCGGCGCTCAATAAAGATAGTCTTGACGATAGCAGCGGGGGAGAGTTTGGTGGCGGGCCCACAAGCATAAGTTTTGATAGTGGAAAACTTTTAATAAATTACTTGTTTGGTACTCGGGGCCACAGTATTTTTGTTTACGATACTATTCCCGAAGATGGTCGGGCACTGCCTAGTGCCAAACTGCCGCAGGACAGCTGCCAGGGTAACGGCTCCGTATATTCCAGTGCAATGATTGCGGAGGGACGCGTATTCGCGGCCTCGTGGTCTAAAGCTCGAATGGTGGTGTGGGATGACTTGCCCTCAATGGAAGATGCGGCACCGGATTGGCTGCTGGGCCAATCCACACTGGAAAACTGCACCCCTAACGACCGTGAGCAAGATGGCTCGGTTATGCAGGCCAGTGCTCGCACATTGGCTACGCCCGGAGATGTGTGGAGCGATGGAGAAAAGTTAGCTATCACCGACTCGGAAAATAACCGGGTACTTCTGTGGAACTCAATGCCTACTAGTAGCTTTGCTCCGGCGGATATAGTTTTGGGGCAAGCAGATTTTGTCAGTGATGAAAGTCAGCCCCCGAGTCGACAAACCCTGAGTTTGTTAGAGCGGGGTATCTGGTCTAACGGCATTCAGCTTTTTGTGGTGGACGGCGAAAATAACCGAGTGTTGATCTGGAACCAGTGGCCACAGGAAAATTTCGCTCCAGCAGATGTTGTCTTGGGGCAGGGAGATTTTGATCGCAGTGCCTTTAACGACAGCAACCAGAATGGGGTTACTGACGAGGGGGAGTTGCCAAGTGCTGCTACGCTGAAATGGCCCGACGGTATTACCGCTTATGAAGATAAGTTGATTATCAACGACTCGGGTAATAACCGCTTTCTTATTTTCCAATCTCGTTAGTTTTCTCTGTTAAATGTACCGGGCTGGTAACCCGGTACAGGCAAACTTAAGTTGATTTGTTTTCTGAGGTTGCAGTCGGACTGCCTGTTCCCAGGGTTCCGGCTGAGATTAGCGGCGGTAGAGGTGCAGAGGTTTTAGCGGGCTCAGCCAAAGTTTTAGGGATAAATAAAGAAGACTTAACTGAGCAATTTATACGGGGAGCTAAACGGGCATTACAGCTATGTCTGCAGCACAATATTAAATACGCAGTACTTACGGAAAATAGCCCATCATGTGGTAGTGATTATATTTACGATGGTAGTTTTTCTGGTGCGAAAATAGTTGGTTCTGGCGTTGTGTCTGCACTACTGAGGAGGGAGGGTATACAGGTATTTAACCAGAATATTGTGGGCAGGCTTAGGAAACTTTTGGAAGTATCCAGAGATAATTAAGCTTTCCAGATATATAGTCATATTAAAGGTAGGTATAAAAGTGAATTCTAAAGTTATCAATTTTAAAGAAAAATTGAACCTGTTCTCGGAGCACTGGTCCCCTAAAGTGATTGCCGAGATGAACGATTACCAGTTTAAATTGGTTAAGATCCAGGGTGAATTTACCTGGCATGATCATCCCGATACCGATGAGGTGTTTGTTGTAATTTCCGGGCATATGCAGATCGAGTTTCGCGATAGTGTCATATCCCTTGGACCTGGTGAGATGACGGTAGTACCAAAGGGTGTGGAGCATAAACCCAGAGCTGAACAGGAATGTGAAGTACTGTTGATTGAGCCTAAAGGAGTCGTTAATACGGGCGATGCCGGTGGAGATCTAACTGCGAAAAATGATGTCTGGATCTAAGTGATTGAGCTGTTAATCAACTTTCTTTTACTGTTTTCTTGTCTGATTAACTTGCACCTTTCAGGACCTGCGTTGGATTGTCTTCGCCCCATGCCAAATTTTGAGATGAGGGGACTGTTTCGCAGCGGCTATGTTATAAAGTGACAAGAATAAAGCTCTAATAAACTCAGATTTCTCTAGGCTAGCCATGCCACGCTAATAATAAAGGAGAAGATGATGTCTGAAGTGCATACCCGCCCAGTCTCCCCCGGTTTTGCTGCCAATGCGCTTATTAGCGCCGAAGACTACGAGACAATGTACCGCCAGTCGGTAGAGAGCCCAGAGGCGTTTTGGGCACAACAGGCCAAGGACTTTTTGCAGTGGGACAAGCCGTTCACTCAGGTTCTTGAGGAGGATCTGCACAAAGGTCATACCGCCTGGTTCTCCGATGGCCAGTTGAACGTAACCGTAAACTGCATCGATCGGCACCTGGCAAGCCGTGGCGAGCAGACTGCGATTCTGTGGGAGGGAGATGATCCCGCTGATAGTAAGGCAATCAGCTATCAGAGCCTTTATGAAAATGTGTGTCGCTTGGCCAACCTGCTGAAATCCCGGGGGGTTAAAAAGGGAGATCGGGTGTGTATTTATATGCCGATGATCCCCGAGGCGGCTTACGCCATGCTCGCCTGTGCCCGTATCGGCGCTGTGCATTCGGTAGTATTTGGTGGTTTCTCCCCGGTGTCCCTGAAAGACCGTATTCTCGATTCTGATTGTCGCCTGGTGATTACTGCTGATGAAGCGGTTCGCGGCGGTAAGCGAGTACCGCTTAAAGCCAATGTGGATAAAGCACTGGTGGACTGCCCCAATGTGCATACGACAATTGTGGTTAAACACACCGGCACACCGGTAGACTGGGATAGTAAGCGGGATATCTGGTATGGCGAATCCATAGGTGAGATGGAGCCGGACTGCGCGCCTGAAGTGATGGGAGCGGAGGACCCGCTGTTTATCCTTTATACCTCGGGCTCTACCGGTAAACCCAAAGGGGTCCTGCATACCACTGCCGGCTATCTGCTGATGGCCACCATGACCTTCAAATATACCTTTGATTACCGCGAGGGAGAGATTTTCTGGTGTACTGCCGATGTGGGCTGGATCACTGGGCACAGCTATATCGTCTATGGACCCCTGTGCGCTGGGGCCACCAGCCTGATGTTTGAGGGCGTGCCCACTTTCCCGGATGCCTCACGCTTCTGGCAGGTTGTGGATAAGCATCAGGTCAATATTTTCTACACCGCGCCGACAGCGATTCGGGCGCTGATGGGAGCGGGTGACGAGTTTGTAAAAGCCACCGAGCGCAGCTCCCTGCGACTTTTAGGCACCGTGGGTGAGCCCATAAACCCGGAGGCCTGGGAGTGGTATTACAGCGTGGTGGGCGATGAGCGCTGCCCGATTGTGGACACCTGGTGGCAAACTGAAACCGGTGCGCAGATGATCACCCCATTGCCCGGTGCCATGGCATTGAAGCCTGGGTCAGCCACTCGGCCCTTCTTTGGGGTCCAGCCCGCGCTGCTGGATAGTGAAGGCCGGGAGATTGAAGGGGAGGGCGAGGGCTCTCTGGTGATTAAAAAGAGTTGGCCCTCCATGATTCGGGATGTGTACGGCAATCGCCAGCGAATGCTGGATACTTATTTTTCCGCATTCCCCGGCTATTACTTTACCGGCGATGGTGCCCGCCGCGATAGTGACGGTTATTACTGGATTACAGGGCGCATTGATGATGTGTTAAATGTCTCTGGACACCGCCTGGGAACAGCTGAGATTGAGAGCGCCCTGGTACTGCACAATGATACGGCGGAGGCAGCGGTGGTAGGTTATCCCCACGATATCAAAGGGCAGGGGATTTATGCCTTTGTAATGCTCAAATCTGGCCATAAGCCCAGTGATGAGCTGAAGGCTGAATTAATTGAGCTCTGCCGCAAGGAGATAGGGCCAATTGCCAAGCCTGACTTTATCCAATGGGCGCCTGCACTGCCAAAAACCCGTTCCGGCAAAATCATGCGGCGTATCCTGAGGAAGATTGCCTGCAATGAGCTGGATAATCTGGGAGATGTTTCCACTCTTGCCGATCCCACTGTGGTTGACGCATTGATTGATCACCGCGAAAATCGCTGACCATAGGTGTGGCGCGTGAAGGTTTTATTGGCCGGGCATAGCCCGGCCTTTTCATTGGGGCAAGAGGTTAAATTCCTCCCCGATTTTTGCGCCATTTTCAGCTAAATAGACAAGTAAATGCCTGCTGCTTTGCACAGTTAGTAACCCTCTAACTCCGGATATTGTTTTAAGGGTATTTACAGTTAAGGAGATTCCGTTTGGAACAGGGACAGTACCTCTGCGATCACTACCGCTTCGCCGCCGATCAGCGCCTCAAGGTTTTTAATTTTTTTGTTGTGTTAACCATGTTTGTTGAGGGCGGGATTTTCACTGCCATGGAGAAAGACTTCCACCCTCTAATCCTGGCGTTGCTGGGAGGGTTTGTGGTCATACTGGTCACTGTATTTTGGCTGATGGACATTCGCAGCCGCCAGCTTCTCAAGCTTGCAGTTCCGGCACTGAAAACCCTGGAAATGGGATTCCCGGAGGAAGCGAGAATTTTTTCCAACGATGCCATTCGCCGAGGTGACTTGGCCCGTTACACTTTCGCTTTCAGGGTTTTGTTGGTGGGGCAGCTGTTCTTTGGTCTGGGCGTCGCTTCTTACGGTATTTATCACTGGTATATCTCCCCCTAATCCCAACCTTGCAGTGGCGGGTATGATTGCATGAAGTGAACCACCTGCCACAACCTCCTCTTTGTCTCGTACGTTTTAAAGTCGGCGCTGCCGGCCTCTCTAGGCTATCTTGCAGAAGTATCCGCTTCCCTCCCGAGGTTTATACGATGCTTGATCATATTCGCCTTTATGTGCACAGCTATGAACGCAGTAAGGACTTCTATCAGCAGGCGCTGATGCCGCTGGGATACCAGTTAGTGATGGAGTTTGAGGATTGGGCGGGCTTTGGCTGGGCGGATAAAGCGGAACTCTGGATTCGTGGAGGGACCAGCACCACTCCACAATTGCATATCGCCTTTCGCGCTGAAGAGCGGCAGGTGGTCAGGGAGTTCTATCGCTTGGCCCTGGAGGCCGGGGGTAAAGACAATGGCGCACCGGCTGTCTACGAACAATATCACCCGGATTATTACGCCGCCTACGTACTTGATCCCGATGGACATAACCTGGAAGTGGTGTGTCATTTACCAGGGGACTTACAGGAATAAGTCGATTGAGATTTGGGAGTAATTTATGAACGAGGTAACTCGAGCAAAATACCTGCCAATAGCGCTGGTCGTTGTAGGAGTGCTTTTTATTCTGGCGATTTACCCGATGATGATGTGGATTTGGCCGGAAGGATGGGGCTGGACTCCGCGGCAGCCAGAATACGAGCAAATGATTATCGGTATTTATGTTACCTTGGGGGTGTTTTTAATACGTGCTGCAAAAAATCCCGCCGCAAATGCCAGTTTAATTTGGTTCACTATATGGTCTAGCCTTGTACACGCCGTCATTATGTTGGTGCAGGCATTGGTGGATAAAACAGAGCGAATCAATTTGATGGGAGATATTCCCGCACTTTTTTTGATTGCTGCTGTGCTTTGGTACCTTATGCCCAGGCGAAAAAAATCTGATTGAGCATTTACTTTATTTTGACTTGCTAAAAAATCTGAATTGCTCTTTCTGACTCACCGTTATTGATCCCTGCTATAAGAGCGATAACAAGGTCTAATTTCCCGCTTATTGTTCTCCCCTATAAGCTCTACTCCTGTAATAGAGATGGCAGTAGAGATAAATAATCCCATGAAATACTTACCCTTATTTGCATTAACTATCGGTCTGATAGGCGGTGCCAATGCAGAGACATTGACTCGCGATAATGGCGCCCCTGTCGGAGACAACCAAAACGCACAAACCGCCGGAGAAAATGGCGGTAATTTGCTGCAAGATGTTCAACTGATTCAAAAATTGCAGCGTTTTGCCCGTGAACGTATTCCTGAGCGTGTAGTTCATGCTCGTGGAACTGGTGTTCACGGTGAATTTGTTGCGACGGCTGACCTCAGTGATTTAACCCGCGCAGCGGTGTTTGAGCGCGGCAGTAAAACGCCAGTGTTTGTGCGTTTTTCAACAGTAATCCACTCAAAAGGTTCCCCGGAAACTCTGCGCGATCCCCGTGGATTTGCCACCAAGTTTTATACGGAAGAAGGCAACTGGGATTTAGTGGGTAACAACCTGCCGGTATTTTTTATCCGCGACGCGATTAAATTCCCGGATATGGTTCACTCCCTAAAGCCCTCCCCGGTGACTAATCAACAGGACCCCAACCGTTTCTTTGATTTCTTTAGCCATGTGCCGGAATCCACCCATATGCTGAGCTGGGTCTATTCCGATTACGGTACACCGGCTAACCTGCGCCAGATGGATGGCTGGGGTGTTCACGCCTATAAATTTATCAATGACAAGGGTGAAGTGAACTATGTGAAATTCCACTGGAAAACTCGCCAGGGCATTAAGAACCTGACTGCGGAAGAGGCAGCAGAAATTCAGAGCAAGGACTTCAGCCACGCAACTCGCGATATGTATGCCGCGATTGAAAAAGGCGAATATCCGCAGTGGGATCTGTTTATTAAAGTACTGAAGCCCTCACAGCTGAGCAGCTTCAATTACAACCCCCTGGACGCCACCAAAATGTGGTTGGACGTGAAGGAAACCAAAGTTGGCACCATGACACTCAATCGTGTGCCCACAAATTTCTTCCAGGAAACTGAGCAATCCGCATTTGCGCCAGCCAATATTGTGCCGGGTATTGAGCCTTCGGAAGACCGCTTGTTACAGGGTCGCGTGTTCTCATACTCCGATACGCAAATGTATCGTCTGGGAGCCAACCACCAGCAATTGCCTATCAACCGTCCCCGTGTTGCAGTAAGTAACTGGAACCAGGATGGGGCGGGTAATTACGGCCAACAGACTTCAGATGTGAACTATCAGCCGAGCCGTATCGATGCGCGCACCGAGGACCCCAAAGGTCTTTATAGCAACAAGGCATTGAATGGCAGCACCCAGCAAAAGGCCATTGAAAAGAAACTGCCTTTTGCCCAGGCGGGTGCTTTCTACCGCAGCCTGAGTTCTGAAGAGCGTCAGAATCTGATTGAAAACCTCGCTGGTGATCTGGGTAAAGTGAGTGATGAAAACACTAAGCACATTATGCTGAGTCACTTCTACCAAGCGGACAAGGACTACGGACAGCGCTTAACCAAAGCAGTTGGTGGAAATCTGGATCGCGTGAAAAAACTGGCCCGGTAATTTTTACCCAAGTGCGGGCGACCTCTGTCGCCCGCTAAATTTATACAGGTGAAATTATGAGATCATTTTTATTCGCACTACTCTTTCTCACCCTGGGGGTTCAGGCAGGGAAGCCGGAAAAAACGGAATCTGATTTTACCGAACTCTCCCAGTATTATTTTGCTGCAGCCAGGATTGGCGATACCGAGGTGCTGCGTGAATTTTCGCAAGCGGGTTTTCCCCTGGATGTCCGCAACCCGAAAGGTTACACCGCACTGATGATTGCCACTTACAACGGCAACGGGGAAGCTGTGGATTACCTGTTGCAGAGAGGTGCAGATGCCTGTGCCCAGGATCGCCGTGGCAATACTGCGCTGATGGCAGCGATTTTTCGCGGTGAGTTTGCCCTTGCACGAACCCTGCTAAAGCAGGATTGCGATTCGCAACAGGTGAATAAGGCCGGCCACTCCGCAGAGGATTTTGCCGAAGTCTTTGGTCGTGACCAGATGGTTCGACTATTGCAGCAACAGCGGGCAGATGGCGACTAAGACAGTTTTTTGTGCGGTTGGCATTGGATGGTGTCACCGCTCCTATCCTGCGTGAAATCCCCTTGAGTTGGCCGCTTTAGCTTGCGGCACATTTCTCAGTTTGTCCCCGCCCCCGCGACCGCGTTAGCATAGCCAGCTGCAATCCAGTTGGTACCCACTATGACTTCGAATCATCATCCCTATGAAGCCCTCACGCCGGACGTGGTGATCGACTGTGTCGAGACTACCGGACTGATTTCTGATGCGCGTATTTTCCCTCTAAACAGTTATGAAAACCGCGTCTATCAGGTGGGTATTGAGGATGCCGAGCCGTTGATTGCCAAGTTCTATCGCCCGGGGCGCTGGAGTGATGAGCAGATAATGGAGGAGCACCAGTTCACTCTGGAGCTGGCAGAGGCCGAAATTCCTGTGGTGGCACCGATACAGTTTGATGGGCGCACCCTGATGGAGTCCGCTGGATTCCGTTTTGCGCTTTTCCCCCGACGGGGCGGTCGCCAGTTGGAGCTGGATAACTTTGATCACCTGGAGCAGGTGGGGACCATGTTGGGTCGCATTCATGCGGCCGGCAGCGCCAAACCTTTCAGCTATCGCCCATCCCTCACTTTGCAGCGATTCGCAATTGATAGCCGGGAATTTATCCTGAATGGAGATTTCCTGCCACGTGAGAACCGCGAGGCCTACGCTTCTGTCACGGGCCACATTATCGAACAGATAGCCCCGCTGTTTGAGCGGGACTGGGATATGCTGCGCTTGCACGGTGATTGTCACAGTGGCAACTTCCTGTGGCGGGATGAGACTCCCTGGTTTGTGGACTTGGACGACTGCCTGATGGGGCCGGCGATCCAGGATATCTGGATGTTGATTTCCGGCAATCGCGCAGAGCAAACCGCTTACCTGGATGCAGTGTTGGAAGGCTATGAAACCTTCTATAGTTTTGATCCCCAGCAGTTGCAGCTGGTGGAGCCTCTGCGCTGCCTGCGGCAGATGCACCACGCCGCCTGGTTGGCGCGACGCTGGCAGGACCCGGCTTTTCCCCAGGCGTTTCCCTGGTTTAATACTGCCCGTTACTGGGCAGAGCATATACTGGCATTGCGCGAGCAGCAGTCTGCGCTGCTGGAGCCCCCGTTGACCCTGGGGGCTGTGTAACATGGAGAAAGCAATAATGGATGCGACATGCACCGAGGCTGAGGCGGATCTGATCTGGGAGAAGATTCGTATAGAGGTGGCGCAGCAGGTAGAGCGGGAGCCGATTCTGGCCAGCTTTCTACACGCGACCATCCTGAACCACAATTCCCTGGAGGCGGCGCTCAGCTTTCACCTGGCCAACAAGCTGGACAATGCGGTGGCACCGGCGCTGTTAATTCGCGAGGTTATCGATGAGGCGCTACAAGCTGACCCTTCCATAGGGCATGCGGCGCGAGCGGATTTGAACGCAATTTACCTACGGGATTCCGCCTGCCACTCCCTGCACGAGCCCTTCCTGTACTTTAAGGGCTTTCACGCCTTGCAGGTTCACCGTGTGGCCCACTGGCTGTGGCAGCAGCAGCGCCGCTCCCTGGCTATGTTCTTACAGCACCGTGTCTCTGTCGTATTCAGTGTGGATATCCACCCGGCTGCGCGTATGGGTGACGGTATATTGCTGGATCACGCGACCGGTATCGTTATAGGTGAAACGGCTGTAGTGGAAAACAATGTTTCCATCATGCAGTCCGTTACACTGGGCGGCACTGGCAAAGAGAGCGGGGACCGCCACCCGAAAATCCGCCACGGGGTTTTAATCGGTGCGGGCAGCAAGGTGCTGGGCAATATTGAAATTGGCGAGTGCGCCCAGATTGCTTCCGGAAGCGTGGTTCTTAAAACGGTACCGGCAAAGGTGTTAGTGGCCGGAGTGCCGGCAAAAGTTGTCGGGGCAGCCACCTGTGCTGAACCGGCATTATCCATGGATCAGTGTGCCCTGTCGCAAGTACAGAAGTAAGGCTTGTCGCCCCGTAGCGAACACCGGCTGCGGGGCTGGGATCACTGGGGAAATGATGCAACGGCACTGTTCTTGGCACTATCCTTTGACCCATGAAATATAGTCTCAGCGCTAAAAATCTTACCTGCCGAAATTTGGAGGCTTATGCGGATTACCGCGCGAGCCTGGTAACTCCAGATTGCACCAAGGAAATTACAGGTATTGTCCGCAGTGATAGCGGCCTGCCTTCCATTGGGCTCAATCAGGTGATTTCCAATATGGTAATGCCACCGCGCATTATTCAGCGTTTTGCGCTGGATTATTTTGCCGAGCGGCACAGCCCCTTCACCCTTTGGCACAGTGCCACCAAACCCCTGGACAATGACGCTTTGGATGAGCTTGGGCTAAAGCGGCGCCAGTCCCTGGTAGCTATGGCCGCCGAGATACCCCGACTCAGCGCTGCCGAGGTTCCGGTAGTGGAACAGCTGACTATTAGTGCGGTGAAAAAGGAGGCCTTGCCTGATTACGGCGCGGTGCAGGCAGCGGCGGCAGGGGAGCTGGAAGGGGCACAGTTGACGCACTTCTATCAGGGCCTGCAGGAAATCCCCGAGCAGCGACGCGGGCGACTGAAATTATTTCTCGCTAAGCTGGATGGTGTGCCGGTGGCCGCCGGTTGCCTGTTTGCGGCAGCGGATGCACTGGGGCTCTATGACCTGGTGACACTTCCGGATTACCGGGGTCGCGGGATTGGTCGGGCCCTGTTCAAGCATCTGCTAACCGCTGCCCAGGGTAGCCACCATAAAAATCTTGTAGCTTTAGTGCCGGCGGATCGTCAGCAGCTACTGCTCGATAGTGGCTTTTTTGCAGTTGGCGAGGTTGCCCGCTATCAATACACTCCGGCGCCGGCGGCCGCTAAGCCCGACTGAAAGGGAAGGCGATAACTTCCTCAATCGATTGGTAACCGGCTTTTAACATCAGCAGTCGGTCGACTCCCAGCGCGACCCCGGCGCACTCGGGCATGCCTTGCTCCAGGGCCGCAACCAGACGCTCTTCAAAGGGGTGTACAGGGCGCTGGTTAGCACGGCGGTATTCCAGATCCTTTTCAAAGCGGCGCTGCTGTTCCGCGCTGTCGGTCAGCTCCCAATAGCCATTGGCCAGTTCCAATCCACCCACATAGGCTTCGAAGCGCCTGGCTACGGGCGTCCCCTGTTCGTCCGCCACCACTTTTGCCAGTGCCGCTTGCTCTGCGGGGAAGTCGTAGAGCAGGGTGATGCCCTCACCCATGGTGGGTTCCAGGCGGTGGCTCATCAGCAGGTCCAGGCACTCACTGCGTTCACGGGGTACAAAAGACAATTCCATTTCCCGCTTAACGCAGGAAATCAGCTCGGCTTCGCTGGCACTGTGGGGGTCCAGTTGCAGCTCCCTTAAAAACAATTCCCGGTAACTGAGGGACTGAACCTGGTCCGTCGCCAAAATACCGCAGAGCAGCTTGGCGACCTCCTCCATCAGTTGGTGATCGTCCCAACTGCAGCGGTACCACTCCAACATGGTGAACTCGGGGTTGTGTCGACCGCCGGATTCGCCCTGGCGAAAAGCCTTGCCCAAGTAATAGCAATCTCCGAGTCCTGCGGCGAGTAAACGCTTTAAACCAAATTCCGGGCTGGTGGCTAGGTAGGCGTTTTCGCCCCGGCACTCTGTGGTGATGGACTCGATATGGGGATCGCTGGTGGCGCGCTGGGATAGCACCGGAACTTCGGCCTCTACAACATTTCGCTCAGCAAAAAATGTGCGTATTTCAGCGAGTAGCGCAGCGCGTTGGCGCAGGGCTGCAATAGTGGCGGTGGGGCGCCAGGTATCTGTGCTCATGGGGGGTAGCTCTGGAGACGAGCGGCCGTAGGCCGCTCGGGGGAGGAGGTGCTCAGTCTTCCTTGGCACGGCCCAGGTATTCGGCAGTGCGGGTGTCTACCTTGATGGTTTCACCGATTTCCAGGAACAGAGGAACCTTCACAACAGCGCCGGTAGCCAAAGTGGCCGGCTTGGTGCCGCCCTGGGCGGTGTCTCCGCGCAGGCCCGGATCGGTATCGGTAATTTCCAAGATAACGTGGTTGGGGGGAGTAACTGCCAGCGGAGAGCCGTTGTACAGGGTTACAGTGCAGATATCCTGCTCTTTGAGCCATTTTGAAGCATCGCCCACAGCATCGCTGCTGGCTTGGTGCTGCTCAAAAGTCTCGGGCTCCATGAAATGGTAAAACTCGCCATCGTTGTACAAGTATTCCATTTCGCGATCCATCACATCCGCAGCTTCCAGGCTTTCACCGGAGCGGAAGGTGCGTTCCCATACGCGACCGGTTTTCAGGTTGCGAAGCTTCACGCGGTTGAAAGCCTGGCCCTTACCAGGTTTGACGAATTCGTTTTCCACGATTGAGCAGGGGTCGCCGTCCAGCATCACCTTGAGGCCGCCCTTGAATTCGTTAGTGGAGTAACTAGCCATAGCAAATAGAGCCCTTTAAGTCATTTATCTATATGATTTTTAACGAGTTTTTTGTTTCTAGCCGATTCCAGCCAAGGCTGGGCTAACGCCCTCCGCTTCCGCCACAAATGGTAGCCGCAGGTAACTCGTCTGGCTGGGGAAAAGAGACTTCACCGCCAGCCCTGCATGATGGAGCGGGATTATACAGGAGGGTGGGAGCTTGAACGAATAGCCAGAGAGAAATGGAGGGGAGGCGCTTCGGTTGTTATAGCCAAGCTGCAATTATTGGGGCAGCCGGCAGTGCAATGGGCCTTGGCCCATTGCACAAAAGCACTTAACTTAAAGGGTCGTCCCCGCCGCCATAACCTTTTCTCTGCATGCGGCGCACAAAGTAGGCAAAAGTCGCTTGCGTGCGTTTTTCCTGGAGAATCCAGTCGTGGGCTTCGCGGCCCAGTTCGGGATCAATATCCTGGATGGTGCCGGCTGATTCAGCCAGTATTTGCAGTTTGGCAGCGCGCTCGCACTGAACCGCCATTACACAGGCTTCCTCTACAGAGCGACAGGCCATAATCAGGCCGTGGTGTCCCAGTAGGATTGCGCGCTTGTCCCCAATAGCGGCGGAAATCAGCTCGCCCTCGCTGTTACCCACGGGTACACCCGGCCAGTCTTTGAGGAAGGCAATATCCTCATACAGCATGCAGGCGTCCATATGGGAAATCTTTAGCGGGCGCTCCAGCATGGAAAGCGCACATACGTGCATGGGGTGGGTATGCACGATGCAGTTCACATCGGGGCGCGCCCGGTAGATCCAGGAGTGAAAGCGGTTGGCCGGATTGGCCATGCCCTCTCCGGACAGTACTTCGAGGTCTTCGTTGACCTCTAATAAGTTGGATGAGGTAATTTCATCGAAGCCGAGGCCCAGGCGTTGGGTGTAATAAGTACCGGGCTTTTCCGCGCGGGCGGTAATTTGCCCAGCCAGGCCGGAGTCGTGGCCATCGTTAAATAAAATTCGGCAAGTCAGCGCAAGCTTTTCTCTCAGAGACCACTCGGGGGTGCTGAGGTGCTGTTTCATTGCTTCACTGGCTCGTTCAACCAGTTCGTTTTTTGCCAGTGATAGTGTTTCAGCCATTGTTATCTCCAATTCTCACAGCAAGTCATATTAATTCTGCGATATTTAATAAATTTTCCTTTTTTATTTTCTTATCGCAGAATAATTTTTAAAAACCTAACTCAAAATGATTCGATCTCTGTCGAATTTATGTTGGTGGCATTTCCCTATGCCCGTGCTTTCTCCAACAACACCTGTGAGTGGGTTGATAAGTGCTTGCTCATTAAGCTGTAACAGCTTCAGCTTTTTTATGTTTAGTGGAGTGGTAGGCGGTTTCAATAGAATCGAAGAATTGTAAGCGAGCCTCTACAAGGTGGCGCCCGGCTTCGAGCATTATGTCCAGTTGGCTGGGATCCTTGGAGCCGATATCTACCATAATATCGCGAATGGTTTCTGCATGGCCGTCATCACATTCAATATGCAGCAGGAAAAATTGCATTTCTGTATCGGTTACACCGCAAGAGCGGAATCCGGCAACAATATCTGTATATAAATCGGGTACCAGGGCTTCGGCTCCCAGGCATAGGGCGCCCAATCCTGCACTGGCCCTGAGGTCCCGGCAGTTTTTGAACATGGTATCGATCAGGTGCTGAGTGCCTGGTAAAACTTCTGCGTTTTCCAGGGTCAAACCAAAATGCTCGAGGGTTTCGCGATAGATTTCTGCGTGGGGTTTGGGGCTGTCTGGTTCCAGGCCCAGCTCTTCCATTAGATTTTCGGCAAGCTCCAGGACTTCGTGGTTACTCGGGAGGTTTGCCATCATTGCACAGAGATATCTAACAAAAAATCCACTGTAAATACCTTGTTGAACCAAAAATATTTTTAATTCGTCCAGCGTAATGGAGCCTTCACGGCAACGCTTCAAGAAAGGATGTGCGCGAGTTTGCTCAATCAGTAGGTCTTTATTGGCTTCAAGCAATTCAAGCTGCATTTCCATTGGGTAATTCCTTTTTGTAATTCTAAACGTACTGTTTGAACACCTTTTAGGTGTTTTATTTATTTCTTGATAGTGTCCGCCTTTGGCGGAGTCGACAAAATGGTTTTTCTTTGCCGGCGTTTAAATTAACACCGAATTATCCCTATTGTGAATAAGGGAATTATGAATTTTTTGATATTTGTTGATGGTTTTTGGAAGATGTTTTTTCTAGTGATAAAAATTTTATTAATAAATAATTTTTGCTTTGCTTTATCCTTGTTGGATTTATCAAAAAAAATGTTTTTTGCTCCCTGAATTCACTGTGGAAATGTCGACTGTGTAGGTTTTCTTTATTGCAGCGGAGTGTTTTGTGGGGTAGGGGTTTTTATTGGTAGGTAGAGTGAATACTTGCTTCGCCGATAATGAGTCTATTCCTAAATTCAGGTAAAGAAGAGTTAAGGAGCCTATGAATAATTCCATGATACCTCTGGCATGCAGAGCGGTTCACAATCAAGGCGCGGCTTCGCAGGAATGTCTAGACCTTTCAAGAAGTCGCAACGCGGAGTGTGAATCGCTCTGCAAGCCCCGAAGGGCGAGCCTTGAAGGCCACAGCTGCTGCGTTGCAGCTCTTGCAAAGGGCTACGGCCATTCGCGGCGAGCTGCGCCTAACATCTGCAGCCTTCAAGACCCGCAGAGGCATTACGGAATTATTCATAGGCTCCTTAAGGCTCTGGTTGCTTAAAGATACAGTCCAACTATCCGATATTTTTCCATAGAAGATTGGTGAAGATTTTTTGATTATGTTTATAGGGTTTCTGCAAAAATAAATTCAGTTTATGTAATTACCCTAGGGAATCGATTTGAGGGTTCAACTAACTCACTAGATAGGGTCTGAAACAGATGCCATTTCTCTGATGGGTTTGTGCGAATTCCCATGTCTACCTGGTCACGGCACCCTTTGTGGGGTATCACTGTCAGTGGTGGCGGGAGATTGCAGTGGGGGATCTGATACAATCTCTTATTTTGTAGTGTATCTCCATGATGGCGTCATCATCGGCCCCCGGTATAGAGCTTATCGACACACAGGAATCCCGCTGCTGGCAGGATGAGTTGTCTGATCTGGTCACTGATCCGGCAGAGTTGATTCAATTACTACAGCTAGACCCGCGTAAGCTCCCGAAGGCCTTGCAAGCAGCTTCTGGCTTTTCCCTGCGCGTGCCGCGCCCCTTTGTCCGGCGCATGCGTTGCGGCGATCCCGAAGACCCATTGTTGTTACAGGTTTTACCCGGTGCGGATGAGTTGGAGAAAGTGCCGGGATTTAGTTCAGACCCCCTTGAAGAGGCAGAAGCTAACCCTCTGCCTGGAGTTGTTCACAAATACCACGGGCGCCTACTGCTGATCACTGCGGGCCAGTGTGCGGTCAATTGTCGTTACTGTTTCCGACGTGAATTCCCCTACGGTGACAACCACCTAACTCGCAGACAGAGCCTAGCAGCTCTAGACTACATTCGCGCGCGCACTGAGCTGCGCGAAGTGATCCTGAGCGGCGGTGATCCTTTGGTTATGAGTGACCGTCAACTGGCCTGGCTCACCGATGAGCTGGCTGAGATTCCCCATGTGGATAAGCTGCGAATTCACAGCCGCCTCCCGATAGTTGCTCCCAGCCGGGTAAACCAGAAAATGTTGGACTGGTTTACCGGTTCCCGCTTGAAGCCCGTGCTGGTGTTGCACTGCAACCACGCCAATGAAATTGATAGTGAGGTGCGGGAGTCTCTGCAAAAGTTGCGAAGCGCAGGGGTTACCCTGCTCAACCAGGCGGTGCTATTAAAAGGCGTCAATGATAGTCGCGAGGCGCTGGGTGCGTTGAGCGAATCCCTCTTTACAGCAGGAGTACTTCCGTACTATTTGCATCAGCTGGATCGAGTAAATGGTGCCGCACATTTTGAAGTCTCTGATGCGAAAGCGCTGGAGCTAATCGAACACCTCCGCCAGCAGTTACCCGGTTATCTGGTACCAAAACTGGTGCGTGAAATCCCCGGCGTCCCATCAAAATCCCCGGTAGTTGCTGAACATAGCTAAACCTCAGCTGATAGCTGTAAGGGTTATCTTTGTGTATTCGACAGGGATTTTCATAAAGAGAGATAGGTTGGGCGAATAAATATCGCCAAATTGATCTAGGCTAACCCTATAACGCCAGTGCCAGATATAGTTGGCCGGTCGACCTATTCAGCAGCTGCTATTTCGCTTTATAGCGCTGTATCCAGGGGCTTCTTAGGTTGGGAAAGTTTGATTAGCGGCTGTGGTTTCGCAAATGGGAAAGGTGGAAGCTTTTGTAGGGGGTGTTGTGTGATTTAGATCACAGGTACCAGTTTGATCTACCCTTGTATGCCATCCTTGACGCCCCCTAAAATTACCGCCAGCGGTAGCTGTGTGCCGCCATTAAAAAAATAGAGCAAATAATGAGTAGCAACGACACAATACGACTTCTCCTGATTCACGATACCCCGTCGGAAGCCCAGCGCCTTGTGAGTATGCTGCACAACGCAGGCCGTCCCAACCGAGCACAGCATGTGGCCAGCGAGGCTGTGTTTAACCGCCTGCTCCAGGATAAAACCTGGGATTTAGTGATCGCGGCTGAAAGCAGTACTCAGGTGCCCCCCTCAGTAGCGTTGCGTACCATCAGCAAGCTGCAAAAAGATGTCCCGGTAATTATGCTGACCGAGCGCACCGGTGCCCAACCCGTGGTGGAAGGTTTGAAGCTCGGAGCCCGCGATGTCGTAGTGGTGGATGAAGACCAACACCTTCTCTTTGTGATACAGCGGGAGCTGGGGGCGCTCGCCAATCGCCGTCAGGCTCGCCTACACGACCGCCGCTATCACGCGACCCTTAACCGTGCCAAGGAGCTACTCGATAGCTCCAAAGATGCCATCGCTTATATATCTGATGGCTTGATCGTCTACGCCAATGACTCCCTTGCAGAGCGCTTTGGTTACGACTCTGGCGAGGACATCGAATACCAGCCACTGATTGATATGCTGGCTGAAAATGAGCAGGAAGAGGGGCGTGAATTCCTCAAAAGCTGCGCTATCGACAACAATGAGCTGGAGGCGAAAGAGTGGAAATTTACCGCTAAGACCGCCTCTGGCGAATCTCTGCCCACTCGCGCAGAAGTACTCAGTACCACCTACGACGATGAGCGCTGTCTGCAGGTGCGTATTGCCTCGCGCCGGGGTGATACGGAGCAATTGGAAGCGCAGCTCAGCGATATCAAGAACCGCGATCCGCTGACCGGGCTTTTCAATCGTCAGCACTTCCTGCAGGTATTGGATTCCAGCATCAAATCTGCAGCGGACTCCCACAATACCGGCGGCCTGATGCTGATCGAAGTGGATCGCTTTGAAGATGAGGTACTGAAAGTTGTGGGGGTGGCTGGTGCCGATGCCCTGCAAAAAGGCATGGCGGAATTACTCAAGTCCTGCCAACGCAGTGGCGATACCCTGGCCCGCTACAGTGAAGATGCTTTCTGCCTGCTCAGCCCGAATACAACTCCGGACAGCATCGAGCAACGCGCGCAGGATATATTGAAGAAGATTTCCGACACCATCTTCGATGCAGATGGCAAAACCCTGCAAATTACCGCCTCTATCGGTATTTCCCTGATGAGTGAGGCCTCCAGCGGTGCGCAACAGGTGCTGGACCAAGCGCTATCTGCTCACAAGCAGGCCTTGGGTGAAGAGAAGAAAGGTGGGAATTTTGCGCTCTACGAGCCGGATACTGAAGGTGGTGCCGACGCCGATACCTACCACCGTGCACGGGTGGTACAAGCGCTGGAAGCCGGCAGTCTGAAGTTGCTCTACCAGCCAATCCTCAGTTTGCAGGGAACTGGCGAGCAGCTGTACGAAGTATTGGTGCGTATGCTCGATGATAAGGAAGAGCTGGCGCCGCTGGCCTTCCTGCAGGAACTCGGCGATGCGGGCCTGTCGGCGAAAATGGATCGCTGGGTAATTATTACCGCGATCAAGGCCGCCGCAGCCGCCAGGGCTGAGGGTAAGAATATTTCTTTGATGCTGCATATCACCACTGCTTCACTGGTGGACAGCAGCTTACCCGGTTGGCTGGGGGTTGCCTTCAAAGCTGCCAAGGTTGCGCCGGGAACGGTGATCTTCCAGTTGCGTCAGGAGGATATCAACAGCAACCTGCACGCGGCCCGGGACTTTACCACTCAGGTCCAGCAATTGGGTTGTCGCGTTTCGGTCTGTCATTTCGGCACCGGGCTCAATCCGTTCAAGGCTCTTGAGCATGTGAAAGTGGATATCGCCAAGATCGATCCCTCCTTCGTGCGCGAGGTCCAGGATGAAGGCGAGAGCAGTGACTCCCTGGCAGGATTGGTACAGCGCTTGGGTGAGGCGGATACCAAGGTGATAGTGCCCCATATTGAGCAGGCCAGTATGCTGCCGACTTTGTGGCAGACCGGTACTGATTATATTCAGGGGTACTATGTGCAGGCGCCGGCGGAGGATATGAACTTCGATTTCAGTCTCGAATAATTTCTCTCTGTAAGCTTTTAAAAAAACCGCACCGCCTTAACAGGGGTGCGGTTTTTTATTGCCTGCAAATCAGACGTTGTAGCGGCTGCGTAGGGCGGCGATGGTATTGCGCGCCAGGGCGCCGTACTGCGGTGCCGGTGCCGGTACCAACTCATCAGCTGTGCTTTCACTCCAGGCACGCTGGATATGGTTCTGCCCCGCTTCCTGCTTATAAATCCTTGCCAGGCTGGCGTTGTAATTCTGACTGGTGACTGTATCCACGTGATACCAGTGGGCCTTGGCGCGGGAGTGGGAAACATCCATCAATAGGTAACCGCGCTGGGTGATCTCCACCCACTTGAGGTGTGGTATTAACCCGTCCATAGCAATCGCTGCAACATCCGTCAGGTGGGATTTGTCCAGGAAGCTGGAGGTTACCCCGGGGGTGACAAATTCTCCGCCGAGGGCGCCGCGCCCGGTCAGGCGCCCGTATTTCAAAATACTGAAAGGATTGCTGGCCAGGTCCCAGGCCCAGGAGCTGTGGATATCTCCAGTGAGGACGACAAAATTGTCGATATTATTGTCGGCAATGTGGTCGAACAGGCGCTCGCGGGATGCGGTGTAACCATCCCACTGGTCCATATTCACAGACAAATCCCGAGCCAGGGTGAGTTGCGCCATCATTACTTGTTGCCCTAATACCCGCCAGCGTACGCCATCCGACTGGGACTGGGTCAGGCTACTGTGCAGCCATTGTTCCTGCTGGGTACCGAGGATGCTGCGCTCCGGGTCGTCGGCGGTCTGCTGATCGAACCAGTTGGCCTGCTCGGAGCGCGCGGCGATGCGGGTATCCAGCATCATCAGGTCCATCAGATTGCCGAAGCGGAAGCTGCGGTAGATGGCCCTGTCACCAAATAGATCAAAGATGCCGTTATCGCGGATGGGCATCCACTCGAAGTAGGCCTGGTTGGCTACCGAGCGGCGTACAAACCAGTCGCCCTCGCCATCTTGGACATTGTGGTTCTCAGCACCGCCAGCCCATGCGTTGTTAGTGGTTTCATGGTCGTCCCAGACACAGATAAACGGGTGTTGGCGGTGTACTTCCTGTAAATCCGGGTCGGAGCGGTATTGGGCGTAGCGCAGGCGGTAATCCTGGATATCCACCATTTCCTTGGCGGGGATTGGCTCTCGCCCCAGGCCCGTGCCGGTACCGTAGCCACCGGGTCCGTACTCGTAAATGTAATCCCCCAGGTGCAGCACCACATCCAGGTCTGCACGCAGGGCAATTTCCCGGTAAACATTGAAATAACCCATGGGATAGTTGGAGCAGCTGGTCACCGCAAAGCGCAGCTTATCCACATGGCCGATGGGCAGTGTGCGGGTGCGGCCTATGGGCGAGTCGATACCGTTAGAGTAGAAGCGGTAATAGTAACTGGTGCCGGGTTGCAGACCGCTGGCATCCACTTTGATGGTGTAGTCCACATCGGGCCCGGTAATACCGCTGCCGCTATTGACCACCATGGCCATTTCCGGGTCCAGAGCGACCTGCCAGGTGTAGGGCACCATGGACTGGAATTCTGGATCTGCAGACGGAGTGATACGAGTCCAGAGAATTACGCGATCTGCCAGGGGGTCACCGCTGGCTACGCCGTGCTGGAAGGGCTCCTGGCCGGAACCGTAGGCTTTCAGTAGGGGCAGGGCCGCCAGGCTTGCGCCGGAAAATTGTAAAAACCGCCTCCGGGACAGAGACATGGGGTTCTCCTTATAGTGCTTGTTATAAAAGAACCGCAGTCTGAATCTTGAAAGTGAACGATGTATTAATTCACGGTCAGTATTTTTCTTCCCTTGCTGCTATTAGTCATGAAATTCGTCCTAAGGCGAGGAAACTGAGACATTAATCTGGTTTATTGGCAAAACGCGGCATGACCGTCGGTACCCGTGGCTCGAGCGGGTAATCGGTGTGCCCCCTTACGGCGAGTGCAGAGTCCCCTGTCGTTTCTCATCTGCGCTCTGTCAGGTATCCTGTGGCGCAAATTGAAAAGCTGAACTCAGGGAGTAGACCCATGTTGCCCCGTTTACTGTGTACCAGTCTGATCGTTGGCGGCCTTGCCGTTGCCGGTGGCTGTTCCAAGTCGGAGCCTTCCAAGGCCGAATTAGACAGTGCGAGCGCGCCGATGAAGGCGTCCGCTGTGATCGAGAAGAAGCCGGGTGTTGAAAAAGCGCCCCAGTCCGGAGTGGATTACCACTCTTTTGCCAACAGCAATGATTACCAGGTTCAGCACCTGGATCTGGACCTGACTGTCGACTTCTCCCGCAAGGTTCTTGAAGGTGAAGCCAAGTTGGACTTCAAGCGTCTCAACGACAAGAACCTGCCGATGGTACTGGATACCCGCGAACTGGAAGTGGTTTCTGTATCCGCTAATGGCGCGCCAGTAAAATTCTCCATGGGCGAGAAAGACAGTCACCTGGGTACTCCGCTGAACATTGAGCTGCCGGAAGATGCCGATAGCATTACTATCCGCTACCGTACAGCGCCGGGCGCCTCCGGCGTTCAGTGGCTGGAGCCCCAGCAGACTGCGGGTAAAAAGCATCCGTTCCTGTTTACCCAGGCCCAGGCGATTCACGCGCGCAGCTTTATTCCACTGCAGGACTCCCCGAAAGTTCGCATCACTTACAACGCCACTGTACGCACTCCGAAAGAACTGCGCGCAGTCATGAGTGCGAACAATGACCCGCAGGCGGCCAAAGATGGCGTCTACGAGTTTGAAATGCCCCAGCGCATTCCCTCCTACCTGATTGCCCTGGCGGTTGGTGACCTGAAGTTCAAGCCCATGGGCGAGCGCACTGGTGTCTATGCCGAGCCTTCCATGCTGGAATCTGCAGCGGCGGAGTTTGCCGATACCGAATCCATGCTGGAAGTGACTGAAAAGGCTTATGGCCCCTACCACTGGGATCGTTATGACCTGCTAATTCTGCCTCCCAGCTTCCCCTTCGGTGGTATGGAAAACCCGCGCCTTAGCTTTATCACTCCGACGGTGATCGCCGGCGATAAGAGCCTGGTAGCCCTGATTGCCCACGAACTGGCCCACTCCTGGTCCGGCAACCTGGTGACCAATGCCAGCTGGCGCGACCTTTGGCTGAATGAAGGTTTCACTACCTACCTGACTAACCGCATTATGCAGTTCGTCTACGGTGATGAGCGCTACCAGATGGAAATGGCCCTGGGCTATGACGACCTGCAAGCGGATCTGGCTGATAAAGAGCCCCGCGATGAGATTATGGCGATCGACCTACGCGGACGTGACCCCGATGAAGTCTTCTCCAATATTCCCTACGAGAAAGGCTCCCTATTCCTGTATGAGCTGGAGCAGAAAGTAGGTCGCGAAGCGTTTGACCGCTTTCTGATGGAGTACTTCAACCACTTCTCCTTCCAGAGCATCACCACCGAGGACTTCGTCAAGTATCTCGACAAAACCCTGTTGGTTGAGCACGCCGACAAGCTGGACCGCGATCGTATCCTTCAGTGGATCTTCGATCCGGGTATTCCCGAAGGTGCGCCGCATCCGAAGTCCGATGCCTTCACTAAATTGGATCCAGTACGTCAACAGTGGCTGGACGGCAAACTGGTGGCGAAGGATGTCGATACCAAAGGCTGGACTTTCCACCAGTGGAAGTACTTCCTCGATGGTATGCCGGAGAAACTGACGGAAGCGCAGTTGAAGGAATTGGACGGCGCCTTTGGCCTGACCGAATCCCGCAATAACGAGGTGGCTTTCAGCTGGCTGATGATCGCAGTGCGCAACGACTACGAGCCGGCCTTCGAGCGCCTTGAGAATTTCCTCACCAGTATCGGCCGCAACAAGTTCCTGCGCCCGCTATATCGCAATATGGTTGAGACTGGTAAAAAAGACGTGGCTGCACGCATTTTTGAGCGCGCCAAGGTGGGTTATCACCCGCTGACGGTAAAAGTAAATAGCCTGGTTATTTACGGTAAAAAAGAGAGTTAATCGCTCTCTTTTCCCAGTTGTCGCAATTCCCATAGGTCAATATGAGAGTTGCGGCAACTCTCCCCTTTTTTTTCCCTTCCACTTTGGCTAATGCTAAAGTTTGCTCCACAAAATATTTTTTATGGGCATTCTTTCAGTTTGTTTTTATAGCTAAGTCAACTGGTACGATAGCGTGATTAATACGCCAGATTTCTGGCATAAAAATCATTAAACGGCTGTTCAAATGGATTGCCTTTGCGTACTCTGCTGCCCAGAGATTTTACTCAGGAAGGGAGGCACCTATGTATAAACGGGCTTTACTAATAGTCGTCCTGGGGCTTTTTCTTGCCAGTTGTGGGCAGAAACCCGGGCCCAGTGCTTGCACGGATCACAATAAGCGGCCGAGTTTCCCTTTTCCTCACGCGATGCTTTAAGAGCTAAGCCGGGTTATACCCCGAGCTTGGCAATTTGTTGGTCATTGAGACCAAATAAGTAGAGGGCGGCGTCCAGGCCAAACAGATTGATGGCCTGGGGGGCCTGTAGCCTCACCTTGGGCTTGGGGTGAATGGCGATACCCAGTTCCCCTAAATTCAACATGGGAATATCGTTGGCGCCGTCACCCATAGCGACCACACTTTCCAGCGCCAAACCTAAGCTTCCGGCAATTTCCTGCAGTAACTTGCGTTTGCGATCGCCATCAATAATGGGCTCCACCACTTCGCCGGTGAGGGCCCCTTCGGAAAATGTCAGTTCATTGGCATGGATATAATCCAGGGGCAGGCGCTCTCGCTGCAGGAATTTCGCGAAGTAGGTAAAGCCGCCGGAAAGCAGTGCCGTTTTACAGCCCAGCGCGCGCAAGGCCGCCAGCAAATCATAGGCCCCTTCTTTTAACGGCAATTCCCGGGCAATTTCTGCCAAACGCTGCTCGGAAAAACCTTTTAGCAGGGCCATTCGCCGTTTAAAACTCTCGCAGAAGTCTATGTCCCCGGCCATGGCAGATTGGGTGATAGCGGCAACCTGATCACCGATACCAGTAATTTTTGCCAGCTCGTCAATGACTTCAGCATCAATCAGGGTTGAATCCATATCAAAGCCCGCCAGCTTTGGCACCCTCTGGGTAACAGAAGCCTGGATTGTTAGGTCTACTCCCAACTCATCGGCCACTCCAAGGCAGGCCAGGCGCGCGCTGTCAAAATCGAGGTCGCCATCAATTTGGAAGCGGATAACGGTGCGATCGTGTCTTTGTGCCAAAGTATCAGCGGTGAATAGGCTCCACTGTTGTTCATCAAAAAATCGCAGAAGGTATTGGAGTTGGGATAGGGAGGCAGAGGGGCTCAGCAGGGTGATACACCAAATGGCTTCAAGTGCACTCGGTTCTTCGGGGGGCGGGGTAAAGTCCGTAGCCTCACCGGGAAAAGGGGCTACACCGGAATACTCCAGGCCGAGCTTGGCGACTTGATCTCGATAGCTCAGGTAGCGCAGGGTGCCACTTCCTGAAGCCTGGGAAATCTGTTTCAGGGAGAGGTGGAATTCCTGTGAATTTATTTGATCACCCATAAGCTCTGTCCCGATTGAATTAAATGTCCGGCGCATTATAGCTCTTATGAGATTCTTCGCTAAAATTGCCGGGCTTTAATTTCATTGATTGCCGGTCAGCAGGGTTTTTAATGGGCTCAGTTCGAATGGGGAGTAAAATTCCTTTTCGAATTGTGCGAGTTGAATTGAACTATTTCGCCATCTGCTTTACCAATCGCTCAGGAATTAATTGGGTATGCACAATTTTGGTGCCTACCGTTAAAATGCTCGCTGCTCCAAAACAGCTGGGGCAATAGTAAAAAAACAATACGCAAGATGTCTGCCGCCGTTTATGTCAGTTTCCATTGTATCTATTCTTCGCAAAATACCGGCTCAATTAGCACAGTTGTCCAAACGCGCCCGCCAGCGTTTATTGGCACTGGTTATCTGGCTAACACTGGCAATATTCTGTGCGGCGGCACTGGGGCATTTTTATGGTCAGCAGCGCACCGGCCAGATAGAGCGAGACAGAGTTACCGCGAAGGCGGCAGCAACTATTCTCGCGGGGCAGAGCCTGGAGAGTATTGTGGCCGGGGATCGTATCAGCTTACAGCTGATCGCTCGCCAACTGCTGGAGCTTCCAATGGTTTCTGGCATTTTAATTGAGGATGTGGAATCGAATTCCCTGGCCGAAGTGGGGGACCTGAAAGAGGGGGAGACGATCACCGAGCCAGTGGTCCTGCACGATAGTATTGCCGGCAATATTACCGTAGCGTTTGAGCCCGGTAATTCCGTTACCTTCCCTTGGGCCAGCTTGTTGCTGACCCTCGTTTTTGCCCTGCCATTTAGTGCAGCTGCGGCCCTGCTTACCGGTAGCTTGTCCCGGGAGCGCAAATTGCCCGCACAAGTTACTGAGTCTGCTCAAGCTGTAGCTGAAGTTACCGAGCCCAGCGTTGGGCTTTATCTTCGCCCCCTCAACTGGGCGCAGTTGGGCAACCAGTTAAGTCGCAGCGCCCTGGAGGGTTTGCAGCGGGAGCTAGATGGACGTATGCGTTTGCTGCAGCGCATATACGGTGCCACCCCCCTGAGTTGCGCTGGGCCACAGATCGGCCTGGATTTCTCTGGAACTGATGCGGCCTTCCGCGCAGTCTGCTGTGGTTTATTGCTGCGGGAGATGCAGAGCGTTAGCCGTGCGACCGGTTTGAAGCTGGCTCTGGCGGTAGTCCCATCCCAGCCACAGAGTCCGGATTTCTGTGCCGATCAGCTACTCAACCAGTCCCGTGGCTTGTTTTTGCACCCGGAACTTCTTGAGGACAGTTCCCTGGTGGGGCGAATTGAGCACCACGGTGCCGGTTGGGCATTGGAGGTGACCGGCCTAACCCCTTCCTATCAAAAACTTCTCAACAATCAGTTGCAACAGCTGCTCGGCGCTGAGTCTACTCCCCACAGGACCCCCGTAGGCTAAGTGACTGGAAGTGCCTTAGGGTTCTTTTTTGGCGCGTGCTTTACGTTTACGTTAACGTAAACTCTTGCTAGGCTTGATGGCATCTTGAGGAAGTCGTTATGAAAGCAGAAGCAAGCCAAATGGAGCCCCATAGTTACAGCATTTCCGAGCTGGCGCGGGAGTTCGATATCACTACTCGCGCCATCCGCTTCTATGAGGACAAGGGCCTGCTCAATCCGGAGCGTCGCGGCCAGACTCGCGTCTATAGTCCCGAAGAGCGTGTGCGCCTAAAGCTGATTCTGCGCGGAAAGCGGCTGGGATTCTCCCTGGATGAGAGCCGCGAAATTATCGATATGTACGACCCGGCCCACGGCAATGTAGAGCAGTTGCACCGTCTATTGGAGCGCATCGCGCAAAAGCGACTGCAGTTACAACAGCAACTGCGGGATATCGAAAGCCTGATGGAAGAGTTGGATGAAGCTGAATCCAGGGCCCGTGAGTCCCTGGCGCAAAGCGATGACAGCAGCGTTTCCTAAACAGATTTCGGCACTGTGCCAAGAGTGGCGCAGTTGCCTCATGTGGTATTGAACAGCCGCCAAGGCGGTTATTTGAATTAAAGACATTTTTAAATATCAGTGGAGCCGTTATGAACACCTCCTACCCAACCCTGAATTTCGGTCTCGGTGAAGACATCGATATGCTCCGTGACATGGTTTACAAGTTCTGCCAGGCGGAGCTGGCCCCGCGCGCGGCGCAGATCGATGAAGACAATCTGTTTCCTGCGGATATGTGGAAAAAGTTTGGCGAGCTGGGTCTGCTGGGCATGACCGTGGAAGAGGAGTTCGGCGGTTCCAATATGGGTTACCTGGCACACGCTGTGGCCATGGAAGAGATTTCCCGCGCCTCTGCTTCTGTGGGCTTGTCCTACGGTGCCCACTCCAATCTGTGCGTAAACCAGATCCGTAAAAATGGTACCCGCGAGCAGAAGCTCAAGTACCTGCCCAAGCTATGTTCCGGTGAACATGTAGGCGCCTTGGCCATGAGTGAACCCAACTCCGGTTCCGACGTGGTAAGTCTGCAACTGCGCGCCGAGAAGCGCGGTGATCGCTTTATTTTGAACGGCAATAAAATGTGGATCACCAACGGTCCCGATGCCGATACCTATGTGATCTACGCTCGCACTGAGCCGGGCATCAGCTCCGGTGGTATCACTGCATTTATCGTTGAGCGCGGTTTTGCCGGCTTCTCCCAGGCGCAAAAGCTCGACAAGCTGGGCATGCGCGGTTCCAACACCTGTGAGCTGGTGTTCGAAGACTGTGAAGTGCCGGAAGAAAATATCCTCGGTGAACTGAACGGCGGTGTACGCGTATTGATGAGCGGTCTCGACTACGAGCGCACGATTCTCTCTGGAGGCCCTGTCGGAATTATGCAGGCCTGCCTGGATGTGGTGGTTCCCTATATTCACGAGCGCAAGCAGTTCGGCAAGGCCATCGGTGAGTTCCAGCTGATGCAGGGCAAGATCGCCGATATGTACGCTGACCTGAATGCCAGCCGCTCTTACTTGTACGCTGTGGCCCGGGCTTGTGATCGCGGTGAGGACTCGCGCAAGGACGCCGCCGCTGTAATCCTGTTTACTGCGGAGCGCGCAACACAGATGGCCCTGCAGGCTATCCAGACACTGGGCGGCAATGGCTACATCAACGAGTACGCCACTGGTCGTCTGCTGCGCGATGCCAAGCTCTACGAAATCGGCGCGGGCACTTCTGAAGTGCGCCGTATGCTGATTGGTCGCGAGCTGTTTAAAGAGACCCGCTAAGGCTGGGCATTTCTTCTCGCCGCCGGCGCCTGTCGGCGGCAGCTGTCTCCAGCCGGGCACTGCGGCAATAAGCTGCGCCCTGTGGAGGTCTTTTCTCCGGGAAAGTGAATCGGACTTTATGAATCAGTTGCAGAGCAAAATAAACACGCGCGACGCCGCCTTTGGCGAAAACCGCGAGCAGATGCAGGCGCTGGTGGCAGACCTGCGCGAGAAAGTGGAAGCCATCGCCCAGGGCGGCGGCGAGCGCGCAAGGGAAAAACACCTGGCGCGAGGAAAATTATTGCCACGGGACCGTATCGATGCGCTGCTCGATCCGGGTAGCCCTTTTATGGAATTCTCCCAGCTGGCGGCTCACGAGGTTTACGGTGAGGATGTTCCGGCCGCGGGTATTATTACCGGTATTGGCACCGTTTCCGGTCAGCCCTGTGTGATAGTAGCTAACGATGCCACTGTAAAAGGTGGAACCTATTATCCCCTCACAGTAAAAAAACACCTGCGCGCGCAGACCATCGCCGAGCAGAACAATCTGCCATGCATTTACCTGGTGGATTCCGGTGGTGCTAATTTGCCGCGCCAGGACGACGTTTTCCCAGACCGTGAGCACTTCGGTCGCATCTTCTTTAACCAAGCCAATCTCTCTGCACAGAATATTCCGCAGATCGCGGTGGTTATGGGTAGCTGCACCGCCGGTGGAGCCTATGTGCCGGCCATGGCAGACGAATCCATTATGGTGAAAGAGCAGGCCACCATCTTCCTGGCGGGCCCGCCCCTGGTGAAAGCGGCCACCGGTGAAGAAGTTTCCGCGGAGGAACTTGGCGGTGCCGAGGTGCACTGTCGCACTTCCGGGGTTTCCGATCACTACGCCAATAATGATGTACACGCCCTGCAGTTAGCGCGCCGCTCTGTAGCTCGCCTGAACCGTATCAAAAATCCTGGCCTGGATATCCAAAAGCCTGTGGAGCCGATTTATCCACCGGAAGACATTTACGGCGTGGTGCCCAAAGATTCGCGCCAGCCGTTTGACGTGCGCGAGATTATAGCGCGGGTTGTGGACGGATCTGAGTTCGATGAATTTAAAGCGTTGTACGGCACCACCCTGGTAACCGGTTTTGCCCGTATCCAGGGCTATCCGGTGGGAATTGTTGCCAATAATGGCATCCTGTTTGCGGAGAGTGCGCAGAAGGGCGCGCACTTTATTGAGTTGTGCGCGCAGCGCAAGATTCCATTGGTTTTCCTGCAAAATATCACTGGTTTCATGGTGGGCAAGCAGTACGAGGCGGGCGGTATCGCCAAACACGGCGCCAAGATGGTGACCGCTGTCGCTACCGCCAAGGTGCCCAAAATTACCATCCTTATCGGCGGCTCTTTCGGCGCCGGTAACTACGGTATGTGTGGCCGCGCCTACGATCCCAACTTCCTGTTTATGTGGCCCAATGCGCGTATCTCGGTTATGGGAGGGGAACAGGCTGCTGGCGTATTGGCCCAGGTGAAGCGCGACCAGATGGCCGCCCGAGGGGAATCCTGGAGCGAAGAGGAAGAGCGCCAGTTTAAGCAGCCGATTGTGGATAACTACGAACACCAGGGGCACCCATACTACGCCTCCGCGCGCTTGTGGGATGACGGCGTTATCGATCCGGCGGATACCCGCCGCGTGCTCGGTCTGTGCCTGGCGGCGGCCAGCCACAAGGAACCGGAAGAGACCAAGTTCGGCGTGTTCCGCATGTAAGGAACCGTGGTTGCGGCGCCAGCGAAATGTTCCGGTGCCGCTTTTGATAGACGCCCCAATCGAGGAATTACAATGAGCGATAAATTGCTGTGCGAAGTGGATAGCGAGGGCGTGGCCACGGTCACCCTGAACCGGCCGGAAATCCACAACGCTTTTGATGATGAACTGATCCACGAGCTGGCCACCACCTTTGACACCCTGGCGCAAAACCCCGCTGTACGTGTGTTGGTACTGGCCTCCAATGGCAAGAGCTTTTCTGCCGGAGCCGACCTCAACTGGATGAAGCGCATGGCGACTTATTCAGAAGAGGAAAACCGCCGCGACGCAGCTGCGCTCGCCGCCATGCTGTACAAGCTCGACACTTTTCCTGCGCCCACCATTGCGCGAGTACAGGGCGCCGCTTTTGGCGGGGCCGTGGGCCTGGTGAGCTGCTGCGATATGGCCGTGGCCTCTGAGCGCGCCAGCTTCTGTTTGTCCGAAGTCAAAATCGGGTTGCTGCCCGCCACCATCAGTCCCTATGTCATCAATGCTATCGGCACTCGCCATGCGCGTCGTTACTTTGTCACAGCGGAACGTTTCCCCGCCGAGCGCGCGGAACAGATCGGTTTGGTATCCGAAGTCTGTGCCGAGGCTGATCTGGACCTGCATGTGCAGAAATTAGTGAATGCCATTGCCGACAATGGCCCCAAGGCAGTCGCCATGGCCAAGCAACTGGCTATGTCCATGTCCAACCGGGTTATCAACGATGAATTGCAGGGCCAGACCAGCGCGCTGATCGCTGCCGTGCGTGTGTCGCCGGAAGGACAGGAAGGGTTGAGTGCGTTTTTGGAAAAGCGTGCACCCAGTTGGATGAATGGTAGCGAAGGGTAATTTTTATGATTCGCAAACTGTTAATAGCTAATCGCGGCGAAATTGCCTGTCGCATTATCAAGACCGCGCGCCGCCTGGGGGTGGCCACTGTCGCCGTTTATTCCGATGCGGATGCCGACGCTCTGCATGTGCAGATGGCGGACGAAGCGGTGCACCTGGGTCCGGCCCCGGCCAGGGATTCGTATCTGGATATCGACAAAGTATTGGGTGCTGCCAAGCAGACTGGTGCCGATGCCATCCATCCGGGTTATGGCTTCCTGTCGGAAAACGCGGAGTTTTGCCGCGCCTGCGATAGCAACGGCATTATTTTTGTCGGCCCACCCATCGGCGCGATTGAGGCGATGGGCTCCAAGTCCGCAGCCAAGCGTATTATGGAAGAGGCCAATGTGCCCCTGGTGCCCGGTTACCATGGCACCAATCAAAATGAAGAGCTGTTGGAAGGCCATGCCAATCGCATCGGTTACCCGGTATTGCTGAAAGCTGCTGCCGGCGGCGGTGGTAAGGGCATGCGCCGTGTCGACAGTGCCGATGAATTCCACGAAGCTCTGGCCGCTGCCAAGCGTGAGGCCATGAATGCCTTTGGCGACGACATTATGTTGCTAGAGCGCTATGTGGTGAGTCCCCGCCACGTGGAAATCCAGGTGTTCTGTGATCAGCAGGGCAATGGCGTCTACCTGTTTGAACGGGATTGCTCGGTGCAGCGCCGCCACCAAAAAGTAGTGGAAGAAGCTCCCGCACCGGGCATGGCTCCGGAGCTGCGCGCCCGCATGGGTGAAGCGGCCCTGCGCGCGGCCCACGCGATTGGTTACGTGGGGGCCGGCACGGTGGAGTTCCTGCTGGATGCCAGCGGTGCCTTCTACTTTATGGAAATGAATACCCGCCTGCAGGTGGAGCACCCGGTGACGGAAATGATCACCGACCAGGACCTGGTGGCCTGGCAGCTGTCAGTTGCCGCTGGCGATACCCTGCCCATGAGCCAGGATGAGCTGCAGATCAACGGCCACGCCATGGAAGTGCGGATCTACGCCGAAGACCCGGACAATGATTTCCTGCCGGCAACGGGCGTGTTGGTGCGCCACCAGCCCCCGGCGGAAGGCGAGGGTGTGCGAGTGGATACCGGTGTGCAGACCGGCGATGAAATCAGCGTGCATTACGACCCGATGATCGCCAAATTAATCTGCCACGGCCGCACCCGCAAAGAAGCCCTGGCCAAATTGGATCGCGCACTGCGTGATTATCAAATTGCCGGTGTGCGCCACAATATCGAATTCCTGCGCCGAGTGATCAATCACCAGGCATTTGCCAGCGGTTGTATTTCGACGCACTTTATCGAGGACTACGAGGCGGAAGTACTGCACCAGGAGCAGACACTGACGCCGCTGAAATGTGCTGCTATTGCCGGTTATTTGCAGCAGCGTGAAGAGCGCGATCTGCGCAATAGCGCACCGCAGCGGGATCCTTTCTCTCCTTGGCACAATGGCGATAACTGGCGCAATGCTCTGGCTGGCAGTCGCACCCAGACGGTGGACTACCGTGGCCAGCACGCTCAAATTCGCTTTGTTGCGGAGGGCGATAGCCTGCGCTGGACTTGCGATGCCTTGCCTGAGGAACAAAACAGCGGTGAGATTCGCCTGCTGCCGGGACGCGACTTGATGTTGGTGGATGGCCGCCGCATGAGTTTCTCCGCCGTGGATACCCGCGATGGCGGTGCTGTATTTATCGATGGCACTCAAGTGGAATTCAAGCTGTTGCCACCGGATATCGGTGAGAGCAATGACCAGGCCCACGGCCTCGATGCCCCCATGAACGGCACCATAATTTCGCTGCTGGTTGAGCCCGGCTCTACGGTGGAAAAAGACCAGCCGCTACTGGTAATGGAAGCCATGAAAATGGAACACACCCTGCGGGCTCCAGCCGCCGGGACCGTGCAGCAGTTCTTCTGTGCCGAAGGTGAATTAGTGGATGGCGGTAGTCTGCTGGTGGATTTTGCCGGGGAGGAGCAATAATGACTTTGCCCAAACAGGTCAAAATCGTCGAAGTGGGCCCCCGCGATGGGCTGCAAAATGAAAAGCAGCCTATCTCTGTGGAAACCCGTATCGCTCTGGTGGACAAGCTCAGTGCCAGTGGGCTGTCGGTTATTGAAGCCGGCAGTTTTGTCAGCCCCAAGTGGGTACCGCAAATGGCCGCCAGCGAGGAAGTGCTGGCGGGTATCCAGCGCAAAGACGGAGTTATCTACAGCGCGCTCACGCCAAACTTAAAAGGCTATGAGCGTGCAGTGGAAGCCAAAGCAGATGAGGTCGCCGTATTCGGCGCGGCCTCAGAAGCCTTCACCCAGAAAAATATTAATTGTAGTATTGCTGAGAGTCTTGAGCGCTTCCGTCCACTGGTGGAAAAAGCCAAGCAAGACGGTATACCCGTGCGCGGATACGTATCCTGCGTGCTCGGTTGCCCCTATGAAGGCGATATTGATCCGGCCAAAGTGGCAGAAGTTAGTGCTGCTCTATTGGAAATGGGCTGCTACGAAATTTCTCTCGGCGACACCATTGGTGTCGGCACCCCGGAAGCCGCCAAGCGTATGCTGGAGCAGGTGATGGCCCGCGTGCCCGTGGAAAAACTTGCTGTGCATTTCCACGATACCTACGGCCAGGCGTTGGCCAATATCTACGCGGCCTTACAAATGGGGGTCGCAGTAGTAGATTCCGCCGTAGCCGGCCTGGGCGGCTGTCCCTATGCCCGCGGCGCTTCTGGTAATGTTGCCAGTGAGGATGTGCTTTATATGCTCAATGGCATGGGTATTGAAACCGGCGTAGATATACAGTTGCTGGCAGAGGCTGGGAACTTTATTTCTGGACAACTGGGAAGGGAGACCAACTCTCGTGTGGCTAAGGCTTTGGTGCCCTGCTGAGTGAGTAGTGGGTTCTCTCCAGAGAGTGTTTTTTCTGGAGAGAACCTTTTAGATAATTTTAGAATCATTTTTGTCAGAGCTAAAATAAACAGGGTTGCCTGTTCTAAGATATTTTGCCTCACCCCTTCTCAGTTAATTCTTAAATTTCAATCCTTAAGCGTCTGCTCAGCTTCCCGCTTAGAGAAATAATATCCCCTCTTGGTTGTTGATTTTTATTGACAGAAATTAACGACATGTAGAGTGATAGATTTAGAGACATGTATAGAGCTCTATAATCAAACATTTCATTAGATTCCTATTTCCAGTATTCAATAATCCTAGAAATCTGATCACCCTCAAATTCAAATACTGTTAAGTGGTTAGAGGTGACGCCTTGATAGGTTTGTTGCCGCTCAAGTGAGACTGCTTTGTAACCAGCGATGATTGATATAATTTTATATCTAGCGCCAGTCATTTGATATTCTCCCTCCTTTAAATACTTTATGGAGTTGTTGTATAGGTGCTCTTTGGTGTAGGTGCCGCCATAAACTTCATGGATATAGATAAAGTCGTCTGTGTAGTGAGAAAATAGTTTGTCGATATCTTCGACTGTCGATCCCTTCATCAGCATTTTGTTTTGTAGCTCATTGATAAGGACAGCTTTTTTCTTCAATTTTTCCTTTGTTAATTCCGGTATTTCATTGGCAATTGCCCCTGATGCCAGTGTAAAAAATAATAATATTATTAGTTTTTTCATCGTAATTACTTATTTTGTACAGATCAATTCCGAGTTATTGTTGGTTTTCTTGGATGATTGTAACCATTGATAATGTTGTTTGGTTCTATTCTTTTTCTTGCTGTCTTATTTATTGTTCGGCTTATCGATTAGTTTTTAGGTGTTTACTCTTTATCTGAGATTAGAGGTTAATAGATTACTGGTTGTTTATTGGCTTTGGCGCCAACACCCTAAACGGTCTCATCATATCGTAATCCTCATGGGAGAGCAGATGACAGTGCCATACATAGAGGCCTTCTCGATCAAAGCGCGCAATTACCCGTGTTACTTGGCCGGGAAGGGCGATGACCGTATCTTTGGGGCCGCTTTCTTCTGGTTGTGGTGGAAGGGGTTTTCCCTGTAGAGATTCTATTTCCAGGCGTGCACCCTGAATTATCTTATCTGTATGCATAAATTTCTGCTGCTTGGCAATAAGTTTTCCTTTAAAAGGCTGGCGATCCAGTACCTGGAATTCCACCAGATGAATATGGATTGGATGAGCCGATACGGTAGGGTTGTATATTTCCCAGATCTCAACGGCGTTGTGTTGGATTATTTCTGTAGTAGGGTCTTCAAAAAATAGGGAGCCCTCCTTTACTGGACCTAACATGAGTAGGTTGCGGCCGTAGGGATCGTCCAACCGGTAGGTGGCAAGTTGTCGTGTGCGACTGGCTTGGCTAAGCCTATTAAGTGGGGCGCGCAAGGGAGTATTTAGGGTGAGTTTTAAATCTCCAATGGTATTTTTAATCTCTGATTTCTGTTTACTAGAAGGGGTGTTTATCGGTGTTGAAGCAATATGGAATTGTAGGATCTGGCCTGTAGTATTTGGATCGGTAGCTGGTGTGATGCCGCCGCGCCCATCGCTTAATACGCGTTTACCTCCCGGGTTGTAGACCAGTGGAATCGAACTCTTTGGGTCATTGGCCTCTACAAAGCCTTTAAAAGGGACATCCGGTCCAAAGTTTCGCAGTGTTAGTTCACGCCCTTCATAACCGCTGAAATCTACTAAAACATCTGCTCGCTCTGCGGGTGCCAATATCAACTCGTTCAATTTTACAGGGTAATCGAGAAATCCGCCGTCACCGCCGACTTGTACAAAGGGTGTATTTTCGTCGATCCTGAGTATCAGTGTGCGGGTATCGGATGCGTTGAGTAATCGCAATCGATAGACGTGTGGAGTGACACTGACTTTGGGCCAGGTCATACCGTTTACCAGAATAAAATTGCCAAAAAATTCGTCGAGATGGGACGGATTGGGCCAGTTGGCCTTAACCACCTCATGGGAAACCGGTGATGGAGGCTGGTCCCTCCAGCCAGGAAAATACAGCTGCCCATCGGAGCTAAACAAGCTGTTTGTAATAGCGGCTACAAAAGTGCGCTCTTCTGCAGGGAGCAGCTTCTCCTGTATCAGGCGGTCTTCATTGTCATCGCCAACCAGGTAAAAACCGAATAGACCTGCGTAAACATTAAGGCGCGTCATGCCCAGGGTGTGATCGTGATACCAGATAGTGGCGGCATCCTGGGAGTTGTCGTATTCGTAAATCCTTTTCTCAAATAATGGTCCCGTCTCACGATAATTGCGGGTGTACCAAGCGAGGGGGTTGCCGTCACTTTTCCACTCTGTATGCCCGCCGTGAAGGTGGATAACCATAGGTACAGCTTTTGGATCTTTTACGTCGGCGAGGTGAATGGATCGATCCACAGGAAATAGATGCGGACCCGGTAGCTCATTGGCCCAGTGTACAAATACCAGTTGGCCTTCTCGGGCGCGAATAGTAGGGCCAGGAGAGTGGATGCGACCTGCATATTCAAAACCCCAGGCCTTTGTCATTAAACGTTTGCCTTCCTTATCCCGTAGCCCCATCCAAACTTCAGTGGGGCGGGCGGGTAGTTTAATCGGGGCTGAGCCCTGAGGGTGGATTTCTACAGGTATTGGCAGTTCATTGACAAACTTATCCACAGTTGCTGGATCCAGCAGCCGCAGGGGAGTTGCTTGATCCACATCTTCAGCTGTAGTCAGGGCAAGGGGAATTAACAACAGCAGGGAAAAGATTACCCGAAACATTGGCTGTTTTTAGCAGTAAGTATTTAACAGTCAAGTATAGGTAAACAAGCGGTATCGGTGGAGTTAACTTGGAGGCAGGGAAGGGTGTATAGGGCCCTTCCCTGATGCGAACTTTCATTAGATAAAGCGATTGATCGCCGTTTTGGCATTGTCCTGATAGGTCGGGTTGTCCAGGTCAGGGAAAAGTTTCCGCTGTTCACCTAGAGGTCCTGTCAATCCGCGTTCACTGCCGTAAAAAATACCTGTGCGGAAGGATCTTGTATCTAGCAGGGCATCGATATAGCGCTTGGCGCCTATCTCTACTTTGTGGACTTTGCCTAATAGCAGCATAATCCGCATCATGCCCTTCATCATATATTGCTTGAATAACGACAGTGTATTGAAGCCCTCTGTGCCTACAGTAGCCCCGGGGCTCATGGTTACGAAGCGGATATGGGGGAATTCCCGCGCCATGGAGGACATCCATAGGGCGCCCATATACTTTATCGGACCATAGGGTACCGTAGCGTCTTTGGTACTGGCGTAGAGCTCTCCCTCACAGATCTGCATAAATTCCTCCACAGAGGCGCTTTTCAGCTCTGGTCGCTTCATACCCATCTCTTTTACACCGCGAGCGGCCTCAGAGCCGGCGTAGATAGCAGTCTGGGTTAATTTATTGGCTTTCAGTAACTCGTTAGTCAGTAGTGCATGCCCGAGCAGGTTGACGGCGAAAATTTGTGTGACTCCCTCGGGGGTCTTGTCGTAAAACTCTTTCCCCCCGGTACCGCCAGCATTCATAACCAAAGCATCAACTGGGGAGTCCAGGTTGTTAACTGCCTCTTTCACAGATTGTTGATCCGCGACATCGATTAGAAAAACTTCGAAGATATTCCTGCCTGTTTCCGCCACCAGCTCGGCCTGGGCTTCCTTGGCTTTGTGCAGATTGCGGCAGCCGAGATAGATCTTGTTGATCTGCTGGTATTCCGCCAGTTGCTTGGCGCACTCCCTGCCTAAGCCTGCATTCGCTCCGGTAATCAAAACACTCTTAATCATCTTTCTGTCTCTGTGGATATTGGGAACTGGTACCCGGATATGGATATACCCGGCTGTTGGAGGGAAAGATAAGTGGTTAAGCGCCTCGTCTTTTGATATTTCTTGCTGTCTTAGTGGGATACCAAGACCGCAAGAAATATCAAAAATAGGGCCTTACTGGCCAATATGATTAGGTCATCACTCCAAATACGGCAAACTAAGGTGACACTATGAATCAGGCGAGTTCTATAGAAAGAAAAATTTTCCAATTGTTAGTGGTAGTGCTGGCGGTGATCTGTTTTGTACCCGGGGGTATCAGTGCATTTGGAGGGCTGAATGGCAGTGCTGTCCTGAGTGGTGGCGCTATGATTTTTGGCCCGGATAGCCCCTTGAGAGGATTTGGGGATAATCAATATCGATTTGCCTTTGGTGTTTTCTTTGCCCAGGGGTTGGTTTTACTGTATTTCCTGAGCAATATCGAAAAACATAAAGCATTGTTTTACTTCGTGGCTTTATCCCTCTTCATTGGCGGTCTGGGCCGTTTAAGTAATATTCTGGAATTTGGATTGGTGGATGATCAGGTCTTACCGCCTACGATTATTGAGCTTGCGATAGTTCCACTTCTAGTTTTTTGGCATAGGCGAGTGGCCTCTCAAAGTTAGTCATTAGAAGTTCTTAGTTGAGCAACTAACGTCATTTATGCTTAAGAGGTTATTACTTTGTTACCAGTATTTTTACATATAGAGTCTTCACCAAACTTACAGGAATCGCAAGCTCTTCAGCAGTATATAGGTTTGGCTCTGCAATTAATGCAACAGTATGGGGGGGTGCCTATTGCCTCTTATGATGTGGAAGAGGCCTTGGACGGAGGTCGATCACCAAAGGCATTTGTTGTGGTATCTTTTCCAGATCGGGAGGCGATCTATGCATTCTTCAATGATCCAGCCTATCAGGCGATTATTCCTTTGAGGGACAAGGCATTTGCCCATTTACGCTTTTTTATCACTAGTGAACGAATTTGATTTAAAGGCAAGCTAATGCGGGAAGGTGTTGCTCATGAATCTCACCGTCCCAACGTAAACAGGTAGCAAAGGAGCCTCTCATGCAGCGATTTTTTAAAAGTATTAACTTCGTAGAGCAGCATCTATATGACAAAATTTCTGTTCACGAAATTGCTGCTGCCTCTCATTACTCCACCTACCACTTCAGCCGTATTTTTAAGGCATTAGTGGGGGACTCACCGAAAGAGTATTTGCGTAAGCGCCGATTGACCGTCGCCGCAAAGAGGTTGTTGAGTGAAGATATTGGTATTCTTGAGCTTGCCATGGAGTGCCAATTTGACTCCCAAGAAGCGTTTACTCGCGCGTTTAAAGCTTTATTTAACGTAACCCCGGCACAGTATCGAAAGCAGCAGGATCCTTTTCGGTTGTTGTATAAGGATCAATTTAGCCCTCATATGCTGCACTTCTTGCAAAATGAGTTGTCCATGGAGCCACAAATTATTTCGCGGCCAGCGATGCAATTGGTGGGGGTAGCGCAGGAATACGACCATGAAAATCTCAGCTTGCCAAAGCTCTGGTCTGCATTTCGGCCCTACAGGGATAAAATTCCCAATCGTATCAGCGATGAATCTTTTGGTATCTATGAATGTTATGAGGAAGCGGGTGATGAAATTCAGTTTAAGTATGTCTGCTGTGCGCCGGTTGCCGACCTGACTCAGGTACCCGAGGGAATGGTGGCGCGGGAACTACCGGAGCAGCTATATGCAAAATTTGTTCACCGCGGATCTATTACCACCCTGGAACAGACATTGAAGTATATTTGGGGAAGCTGGTTACCAAAGTCCAATTACGACTATATTGAGAGGCCAGACTTTGAGCTGTACCCACCCAGATATCAGGTTACCTGCCCGACAGCGGAAATGTTTCTCCATATCCCGGTCAAAGAAAGGCCGTAATCGCTTGGCAATAGCTTAGTTTTTTCGCTACTCAATCTTTTCGGTTGCCTGACCTGCGTTGTATCGGTAATGCCCGGTAATTTTAAAGGAAAACAGCATGTCTTCGAGCACGGGTCCAGCCCCGATATTGTGTGCGACCAAGTACCGGTTGGTCTTTAGAGAGCGTTTCGCAGTCACAATACCGATATGTGGTAAATTACCGGGAAGCATCCAGGTAACGATGTCTCCTGGTAGATAATCCTCTGCCTTGTCACTTATTGAGAGCGATTGCCCTTTGCGAGTAAAAAAAGCCTGTAGATTGGGTACTCGCCGATGATCAATATTTTTATCTGGCCTTGAAAGTCCCCAAATGCGTTTAGACGGGTAGGCTTGAAAATGACCCGATATATCCTCGTGAACTTCTCTTTGCAAATCGATCCCCAGCTTCCTAAATGATCGAATCACTACGTCGGTACAAACACCGGTATCAGCCGGCACATCTCCATTTGGATAGGGGATAGACACATAAGCAGGATCGTAGCGTACCGTATGATAGGTTCGCTCCAGAGCAGCTTCGGCCAAAGTTATATTTTGTGCATAACTGGCGGCAGAAATCAGGGTACCCAAAAATAGAAATATCCGTTTCACTAGGGCTCCAGTTTTTTTGAGTCTAGGTTGAAATCCTATACTATCGTTTATTTACCCTGCAACACATCAATAACTATTTTACCTTTGGCTCTTCCCTTATTTAGGTAGTCGAGTGCGGCTTGAGTTTCATGTATGGGGTAGACTCTATCAATAACCGGTTTCAAAAATCCTTTCTCAAGTAATGAAGCAAGTTCTGCGAGAGTAGTGCCACTTGGCCATGAATAGACTAGTTGGAGACGCTGCCTCATCTTTTCAATTAAGGTATATGACCCTTTAGCTTTGACGGAGACTGATACTAATAGACCATGTTTGTTAAGAACTTTGGCAGACCTTTCTAATACTTCTCCGCCTAAAGAGTCGAGTACAAGGTCATAATCCTCGAGTAATTCCTCAAATTTTTCGGTTTTATAATTGATAACAGTGTCAGCACCGAGCCGTTTGACTAATGTAAAGTTGGCATCACTGGTGGTTGTGGCTACGAAGGCGCCTATATATTTGGCAATTTGAATAGCGATAGTACCGACTCCGCCAGAGCCGGCATGAATAAGGACTTTTTGTCCTTTCTGTAACTTTCCCACTTCAACGAGAGATTGCCAGGCTGTTAAACCCACGAGAGGGAAAGCGGCACACTCATTGTTAGAAAGATTGCTGGGGCGGATAGCTGCGTCCATTGCTTTGATTGAAGTATATTCGGCAATCGTACCCGCTTGATTTGTATCGGGGCGTGCAAATATCAGATCGCCAATTTTAAAATTTCTGACAGCGCTGCCAATTTCTACTACTGTCCCAGTAACATCGTACCCGACAATATGCGGCATTTTTACAGGCATTACATTTTGTAAAGCACCTGATATTGCCCAGTTATCGAGGGGGTTGATACTGGCCGATTGAACCTTTACTAAAATACTATTTTTATCCAGTGAGGGTTTAGGCATCTCTGCAATTTCGATGGGATTGCCATAAGACCTGATAATAGCGGCTAGCATATTTCAGAGCTCTAAAATTAGAGGATTGATAGCTTTAGTGTGTTGAAAGACTTGCTAGTTTAGTAACTATAAAAAATAACGATTGAAAAAAGGGGCCCGAAGGCCCCTTGTAGCAGTAAATATAGCCACAATGGCTAGCGCAAGTTACTGATACAGCGGTTATATTCGCGAATATAAATCTTACCACCTACCGCAGGGTTAGCATTTGCCATATCTGCAGCGGCATTCATACATCCTTCGACTTGGTCTCTAGTCAGACCCCAAGTTTGGGGGCGGGGTTGTGAACCGCGGATATACATATCCCGGGGATTCTCATAGCTACGAATACGGGTGGGGGGCTGTACTCTGTAGAAATAGCGGCCCTGCTCATTAAAGGCATAGAAATTATTACCACTTTGATAATAAGTCTTGCCGAGAATCTGCACGGGTTCAGCGTTGGATGGGAGGCGCGTCATGCGGTCATCTGCATAACTGAAACCTGCGAGAGAACACAAGAGCACCATTGAAACAAGATATCGCATAACGTCTTCTCCTTCTCCTAGTTTGGCCACAAGTCTACTCAAACTGGGGGAGTGTCCCAACGTGCGGTAATGGAAGTTTCGGTTGTTGTAAAGGTATCTTTTAAGATCTGATCGAGATAACGGCTATGAATTCAATAATTATTTTTTACATGAATAGGTAGAAATCAAAAAAATTTCCTAGATAGAGGTTTTCTTATAGTAATCGGGACCTTTATTTTGCGGAGGTATTTTTAAGAAAGCTAAATCGTGGAGATAGGAATCTGGGTTAGATTGAAATACAAGAAAAATAGATTGTTAGCTACCTTTTAAACGGCTCTGAATAAGGGAAGTTAAAGGGTGGTTTAAAAAATTACATTGTTGTTTAAAACTGTCATCGAGCCATAAAATTACTCAGGCGTGCCACAGGGGATCAAGAGACTTGTGAGGTGATCTCTAGCGATAATGGTCAATTTCAATTTATGGCCGCTTACAAACCCCTCTTCTTGGGCTTGATCAGAGCTTTTGAAATATTAGATTTACTAATTTACAAGCCGAGATTCTGCTCTTTAGAAATGGGTCGTAAGTCCTTATGCCGTGGTTGATGAATGTTCACACTCGTACCAAGTAACGAGGCTCTTGTCGCACTAATAGCCTCATAATCTGATACCATCGGCGCAAACCCCTTCGCTAGATGATTTTTTATGAAACTACTGCGTTCACTTCTATTTATTGTGCTTGCCCTAATGGTGATATCTGCCCTGGCTGCGCCGGGTTTTATCGGCCCCAAAGTAGAGGAAATTTGGAAGCAGCAGTTGGGCCGCTTGCAGGGGGGGAATTCCACGGGTTACGAACGCGGATGGTTTGGTGCTGAAACCAATACTGAGGTGGCATTGCCGGATGGCACTACCCAGCTCAATACAGAGATCCATCATGGGCCGGTGTTGCTTACCTCTAAGGGGCCGCGCCTGGGTGTGGTTTATACCGAGACCCGGCTAGAGCTGGATCAACTACAGCCTGAATTGCGCGCTCAATTGGAGTCCATTTATGGCGCTTTACAGGCGAGTCCGGTAGTTCTGGAAACCCTGGTTACCGCCGACAACCGAGTGTTGAATACCCTCCGCTTAGACCCCTTCAAAAATACCGGCCCACTCGGGGAGTTGGAGTTTGATGGTGGGGAGATTGCCGTATCTACGGATTACACCGGTGCTGTGCTGAACGGTGTCGTGGAGCTGGGAAGCTTGCGCCATATTCGCGAAGGTATCGAAGTACTGTTTACCGAGCCCCTTGAAGGCGAGTTTGAATATATGCCCGGCGAGGGCGGTAATGCGGAGCTGCGATTGTCGTTGCTGAGGGCAGAATCAGATTCCGGGCCAGTTCAATTGCGCGATGTCACCCTGGACCTGACCTTGGAAGAGTTGGCTGCCCAGACCTTGAAAATCATCAGTGACCTGCAGCTTCCCACAGTGGATTCAGCAACACCAATTACCTCTGTACGCCAACAGATGACCTTGCCGAGAATTAAGACTGCGGATTTGGGGCACTACCTGCGTGTATTGTTGCCGACTCCTGAGCGGAATTGGGCCCGTGAAATGAGCCGCCCCCTGCGTCTGGAGCAGCAGCTGGCGATTCAATCCCGCAATGGCCCGGTGTTAGTGGATGCTGATATCGATTGGCGGGGTATGCGTAAGTCCTCCCGCCGCGGTGCCAGTGAGATCGATCAGTGGCTTAAACCTTTGGTAGGTAGCATGACCGTCAGCGCTGCAGAGCAAGCGCTTTTACAATCCCCCCTGGTAGGACAGGCAATGCTTCTGCGAGATTATGGCCTGCTGATCGAAGACAAGGGTGAGCTGCAAATGTATCTCAAGGTCAACCGTGGCCAGCTGGAAGTGAATGGAGAGCAGTTGCCGGCAGACCTGTTCGTGATGGCACTTACCGGCAGGTTCTGATTGCTTAGGGGCCTGCTGCAGTGAAAGAAGCAGGCCTCTCAACTCCCAGCAGCATCAAAGCGGCCGGAGGTCTTCTTTTAACCCGTATTGCGCATGCCCGCTGCAATCCCCGCGATAGTGACCATCAGCGCACTTTCCAACACCGCATCACTTTCCCGTTCGCGCAGACGTGCCATCAGCTCAGCTTGCAATAGGTGCAAAGGGTCAGTGTAGGGATCGCGCACGCGGATGGACCATCGCATTACGGGATTGTTATCCAACAAGCTCTCCCGCCCGGTAAGCTGTTTTAGGGCCTCTACGGTATGAGCCAGTCGATCGCGCAAGCTGACACCCAGGTGGATTAGGTCTTCATCCTGGGTGAGTCGCTCTTCGTACCAGGAGGCAACGCGGGGATCGGCCTTGGCCAGTACCATTTCGAGCATATCCACAACGCCTTGGAAAAAGGGCCATTGGCGACTCATGTCCCGCAAGATATCGGTTTCATCTGCGTGCTTAAGGGCATTTTCCAAGGCGGCACCAGTGCCCAGCCAGGCTGGTAACATCAATCGTATTTGGGTCCAGGCAAATACCCACGGAATCGCCCGCAGTGATTCGACACCGCCACCGGGTTTACGCCTTGCCGGGCGGCTGCCCAGGGCCAGGCGGCTCAGCTCGGTTTCCGGGGTGACAGTGCGCAAGTAAGCCACCAAGGCAGGGTCATCCTGTACAACTTCCCGATAATTGCCGACGGAGACTTCCGTGAGCCGGTCCATCTCCGCGCGCCACTCCGAACGCGGCTCTGCCGGGGGCATCAGTGTCGCCTCCAGAGTTGCGGCGACATACTGCTCCAGGTTGTAGGCGGCCACAGAGGGACGGCCGTATTTGAAGCGAATCATTTCTCCCTGTTCGGTAACGCGAATACGCCCGGCTATTGATCCCGGTGGTTGCGACAGCAGGGCCATACGAGTAGGCGAGCCGCCCCGGGATATGGAGCCGCCCCGGCCGTGAAACAGAGTTAGGGGGATACCGTGGTTGCGGAATATTCCGGTGAGAGCTTCCTGTGTGCGGTACTGGGCCCAGGCGGCGCCCAGGAAGCCCGCATCCTTGGCGGAGTCCGAGTAGCCGATCATCACTTCCTGGCCATCAAGCACACGCTGCTTGTAGAGGGGGATATTCAGCAGGGTACTCATTGTGGTAGCTGCACCATCGAGATCGTCGAGGGTTTCAAACAGGGGAACCACTCGCATTGGCACCTGCACCCCGGCAATTTTTTGCAGCAGCATTACAGCGAGAACATCGGAAGGTGTGGTCGCCATTGAGATAACGTAGGCACCTAATCCCTCGGGACCCTGTTCGGCAATGACCTTGCAGGTCTGTAAGACCTCGCTTACCTCTTCGTCACAGAAATCACTGCGGTAAAAGCTCTCGTCCACCAGTGGGCGGCGGCTGTCCAGCTCAGACACCAGGAACTCCTGCTTCTCCTCTTCGCTCCAACTGCTGTAATTGCCCATACCCAGGTAGCGGGTAATGGCATCCAGGGTGTCAGCGTGGCGAGTGGACTCCTGTCGTATATCCAAACGCAATAGAGTGATGCCGAAGCAGTTGAGTCGCCTCAGGGTATCTTTAAGTTGGCCATCGGCGATGGCTGAGAGGCCCACATCGCGCAGGGAGCGGTCGATCAGTCGCAGCTCGTCGGCCAGCTGCTCGCTGCTGGTAAACGCGAGGCCGGAAGGCTCTGCGCGTCGACCAATGCGGGCTTCCATTTTTTCCCGGGTTATTTTGAGACGGTCGCGAACTTGGCGCAGCACCAGGCGATAGGGCTCGTGGCTGGGGCCAGTGCGCTGTAAAAGTTCTTCGCTGGCGCGATGCATGGACAAATCTGCGAGCAGGTTTTCCACATCGCGCAGATAGAGGTCGGCGGCCATCCAGCGGGCCAGGTGCAGAACTTCCCGGGTGACGCTGGCGGTGACATTGGGGTTGCCGTCCCGGTCTCCCCCCATCCAAGAGGCAAAGTGAATGGGAACCCAATCCACTGGTAATGGGGGCAGCTTGGCCAGGGCCAACTCACCATCTGTTTCCCGCATACTTCTGGGGACTGCCTGCCACAGGGATTGTTCGATAGTGGCAAAGCCCCACCTGGCCTCATCAACTGGGGTGGGCCTGGAGCGGCGGATCTCGTCAGTGCTCCAGGCAGAGAGGATCTGTTCTTGTAAGTGACGACGTAAATCCTGGGACTCTTCCGTGGTCAGGTCGGGACTGTCCAGTGTATTGAGCAGGTCCGCGACTCGATCGTATTTGCGAATTAGAGTACGGCGTGTCACTTCGGTGGGGTGAGCGGTTAGGACCAGTTCTACGGATAGCTCTTTAAGTGTTCCGTGGATTTCCTCGGGAGACTTACCCGCTTTGCTTAGCTCTGCCAGTACTTGTCGCAGGCCGCGGTCTGTATCGGGATCTCCGGGAAAGCGCTGGTGCTGGCGGTGTAGTCTCTCGCGATGGCGCTGTTCGGCAATATTGGCCAGGTTTAGAAACTGGCTGAATGCCCGGGCAACTTCCAATAGGGTCGCATCATCCAGGGGGTCGAGTAGCTCTCGTAAGTGATCGGCCTGCATAACCCCTTTGCTGCGGCTTTCAACGGCCGCCTGACGAATATTCTCAACGGTATCAAATAGTGGCTCGCCAACTTGGTTTCGCAATACTGCGCCGAGCTCTTCACCCAGCAGGCGTACATCTTCCCGCAAGGGGGCATTCTGGTCCTGGTTCACGAATCTATTTCTCCCTGTTAACAACGCGGTGAAAGTCAATCGGATAGGCATATTCGCACACTTTGCGCTGAAGCATGCAATGTTGCAGCTGCAACTTTTGGCGAATAAGAGCTTGAGAAAGTAAATGAGGAAAAGTCGGTATAGCCTTATGGCTAGTCAATCTGCTTTTGTCTTTTACGAGGTGTGAAAGTCGGTAATTTCAGTCAGGAAATATTGGATTCATTTCTTACTGAGAAGCAGATGGGCCCAAGATACTGGGCCCATTTAATGGAATATTTGCTATTAATAAGCTGGGCGCCGGTCGACCAGTGTCAGCCAGCCGCGAATAACCCGATAGATTACCCATATCCAGTTAATCGCAAGGATTAGGTAGCCCACCAGAATCCAAATAGTCAGTGAGCCGACAATGGTCCACAGCAGCCAAAACCAGAAGGTGCGAATCTGCCAGCGGAAATGGGACTCGGCCAGGGTGCCGCGAACATCGCTGCGCTTAAAGTAGTTGATTAATACCCCGATAAAAAATGGCACTGCGGTAAATAAGCTGATCGCCTGGATCAGGTAAACCATAATGGCCAGGTCGCGCCCGCTTTGTTCTCGGGCTTCCTGACTGCGTTCGGGATACTGCTCTGACATAACTTGTTCTCTCTACTATTCACTCCAATATAGTGTGGTGCAAATAGTGCATTTCAACTTAGCTGCGCTGGGATGTGTTATTTGCGCGGTGGATTGCAGACGCTTTTTCCGCCCTATTGTTCCCAGTAAGAGTACCGTGGCTCGAAATTGGGCTACAGTAGGGTGGTTTATTTTAATGCCCACTCAGTGTGAACATTGCGCTCGCGCCAGGCCTTTAGCTGGCGCACAGATTCGCGCATAAGCTGTAAAAGCTCTGTGCGCTGTTGGCGACAATGTTCTCTCTCACTATCGATAGAGAGGTTTGCGGCCAGGGTACGCAAGCGAGAAGCTATTGTTTCGAGGCCGACCTCAATAGCTGAGCGAGCCAGTCTTTGTGCCTGCTGTTCTGCATCAAGCCAATGGCGTCCAGTAATAGCGCTGGTTAATGACGTTATTTGTTTTGGCAGGGTAGCGGTGCGCTCGCTGAGTAATTCGGCAAACGTATGGTGGTCCAATGTATCCCGCAGGCGAAATAGAGTATTGGTATTCAGCAGTCGAGTGGGCTTTGCTCCCTGGGGGCCTGCAATGCCCTGGCTTCGGCGAACAGCCCAGCTCAATAATTGCATCAGCTGTCGGTCGCCGATCGGGTGGGTCAATACCCCGGTAAAGCCTCTGGCCTGGTAGCGCTCCTTATCGCCAGAGCTGGCATTTTGTAAAAGGGCAAAAATAGGTAGTTCTGCACCTCTCTCCCTACGGATTTCCCGCACTGCTTCAACACCATCCATCAATGGAAGATGGGTGTCCGCCAAAATAAGATCGAAGTTTTTTTGCAGTGCAGCGCTGCTCCCATCGATCCCATTGCACTCCCGCTGTACGTTATGGCCCATGGTTTCCAGGGTGGGTTGAAGGGAGTCATGCTTACTGTTTTCAACGAGTAAAACAGAGAGCTGTTTGCCGGGCGCACGATGGCTTTCAGTGGGGAGTTTTAATTCTACTGTCTCAACATTACCGCACTGATGTAAGTTCTCCAGGGATTTAAGGGCGCTGTTTAATTGTCTTTTCCCGATTTCTACCAGGGCGCGTGTATTATTGTCTTCGCTGCGAGCCAATAAATTCAAAGTGCCGAGAAGCGTATCCAGGGGATGCTGTAAGTGGTGCCGGGTTATGGTGAGGAGATCAGATTTTTCCTGGCGCAATTGTTCAAGCTCACTAAGGGCATCAGCAAGTTGTTTTTCCAGTGCGACAAATTCGCTGTTACGACTGTGTACCTGTTGGAAAAGATTGCTATTTTCCTTGCTCAAATTTTTAAGCCGAGCATTGGTATCGAGGGTTAATTGGCGTAATTTAACTTGCCTATTTATTGCAAACGCACAAATTAGCAGTACAAGTACAGCGGGTATTCCCACCCAAAAGAGCGGGACCTGACTTTTTAGTGTGGTAATAACATCGGCCTGTGCAGTACTCGATAAAAATACCGAACCCGAGACCAATAGGCCGAGGCATATGGCACGCAAGAATACGTGGCGAGAGGGAATTCCCCCAGACAAAGTGGTTTCTATCATCCTTGTAACCAACGTTATTTAAATTGGACTAAATCCTGCAGTCCAAAAAGGTTTTAATACGACTTGTTGTAATGGATACCCAGGCACATCGGAGATTTTTGATACTGCAATAAGCCCGCTTTTGGTACAAGAAAAATTTTCCTTCTGCTGTGGGGGGAGCAGAGGCGCTTCAGTGAACGTACCAATAGAGAAGTAGCCTGCCAGCCCCGTCTGTCCTACCCTTGGATCGGATAGCCGGCTTTTTGACAGGGAATTAATCCACAGATTGCATCTGATTACATAGAGGGATCTAGCAGCAATTTACTAGGTTGAATGGGTAGTTTAGCGACAGTTCCTGAACAAATTACGCCGGAGCTGTCGTGAGGAACCAGCGCTACCAACTTCAACGGATATCATGTTAGCCGGCAACTGTGACAATGAGATTCTCTGCTATCTCAATGACACCATGGGCGCTAATATTGATATCGGTATCGATGACGAAATCCTTGTGTGCTCCTATGGCGAACTCTACGCCGACGCCAAAAAGAACAAGCGCAAGATAAACCAGGATCTAGTGGCCCGCGCCCCTGTGCGGGTTTTGGTGGAGCTCCACCGCAGAGATCGAAACTAAGTGGCGACATCCCTTAATCCCCTGTTATTTTTGGGGAGAACCTGAGGAGATGCGCCATGGAATATGCCCCCGGTGATATAAGATCCCGCCAAAACATAGACTGCAATATTGTAATCGATGCCCAGATACGGGGCGGCAAACCGTGCATCAAAGGCACCTGTATCGCTGTGGACGATATTCTCGATATGGTTGCGAATGGCATGTCCATTGAAGAGATTGCTGATGATTTCCCTCACCTTAACCACGCCCAAATCTTGGCCGCGCAAACCCAATTCGCCACTAGCCTTTTGGGGAGGCGAGGCCCCTTCGTTGGCTGCAAACTATTTGATGCGCGATTTTTCGGAGCCCCTTGCAACAGCCTCTGTAGCCACACGCTATCAGACTTTTGGTTTTCAACTGCACTCATATTCAGGCAAAAGTATTCTTTGCATGGAAGATAATGCCACTCTTGACCTTTCGGTAGATACTAACAATAAGGATTCAGATAACAGTGCTTCTCCTGGACGAGAACCTCTCCCATAAGCTTGCCTCCAGATTAGGAGAAATTATCCCGGAATAGTCACAGCAAAAGATGCCGAATTGTTGGGAAGGAAAGATCCGGGTGTGTGGAGATATGCCCACCAAGATAATCTCACTATCACCACCAAGGACGGTGTGGATATGAAGGCCCTGCAGTTAAGGCATGGCCATCCGCCAAAAATTATTATTTTGACCCTGGGAAACAGTCGCGTGGCACACATTGAGGAGCTACTGAGGAGAGAGCATCCTGCCATTACAAAGTTTATGGATACGGAAACAAAAGGCTACCTACACCTCTAGCCCCAGTGGCTACCCGCCCAAGAGCGGTTTATAAATCCAGCCCAGTTAAGAAGACCCCGCCTTATGCGGGGTTTTTCATTTCCGAAACTTTGCGAACAAGAATTTTCGAAAATAGAAATTTTGCGTACCTCTCCCTCCCCCGCTAGCGCATTAATCCAAATCTCGATACGCTGGCATTACCGGCCAAATTAGTGCCGGATCAATTATAAACTGACAGAAAAGGGATCTTGTCATGGTTGGGAAAGTCTTTGCAGGGTTGATTGGGGGGCTGTTCGTTGCCTTTCTGGGTTATTTTCAATACGGGATTATGGCCATCGATGTGACCGCCCAGAGCGAACCCAGTCTGGTGCCGTTCTTCGTGGCCTGGGCGCTGGCGATGCTGATAGCCTGCACCGCCAAACGCACGGGCAAAGCCTGGCGCCGTCTGCTGCTGATAAGCGCCATCTTGTGTTTCTTGCTGCCAATCTCGGGACTGATATTTACCGGCAATGCTGTGGTTGATACCGCCAACAGTGCTGAAGCAGCCGGTGCGGCCATTGGTGGCGGGCTGGTAAGCGGCTTTATGGGCTTCGTTGGCTTCTTCTTGGGAATTGTTTTCCTAATTATCGGCCTACTCACTGGGCGGGATAAACAGGTGATTGTGGTGCGTGAGGGTGAGGCTATTCCAGAGGCATAAATGGTGCCGCACGTTTGAAGTGGCTACCGCGGTAGCCACCTTACGTAAAGGTTAGGGAAGATCGCCACCACCGCCGCCACATTGGGCCACATTAAATCCAGTTTGGATCCAACCGCTATCAGCCCCATAGGCCGGGTCCGATGCCTTAGCTCTTATCTGTGCATAATCCCCGCCCCAAAATTGAGCTCTAACGGAAGAATTAGATCCTGTATAGATATTTGTCCAATTGTTTCCGACTTTTTTCTGAACCACAAAGCTAGTACCTGTGCGCCGCCAAGTAAGACGCATATATCTAAAGGAGCCACTACAAGAAGAAGGCTCAACATCAATCACCGGCGGGCGGGCTGGGCCTCGGACCCAGATTCGATCCACAAAGTCAGTTATGGAGTCATACTTACCATCATTAGAAGTAACACGCACATCATATTCACCTGCGTCCTTAAAAGAATGCACGGGGTTCTGGTTGGATGATGTGGTTCCATCACCAAAGTCCCATTTATACGTCAGAGAATCATTAGTTGCATATTGAGTATCAATCGTACCCGTTGCGTAAAATGGTATCGGATCATGAACAACCTCTGATCCATCACTGGTTGTATTGCCATTTACCGTCGGCCTGTCTTGAACGACAAAAACCCTATTAGTGCAATATCCACTAGACTTCACTACAGCGGCGTGATGACCACGTGCTCTCGGAGTCATCCCCTGAGTGTCATCTCCCTGCATATCCATTTTATCTCTATGAGTTGAAACAACCGTGCCAGGATTTATCCCTTGGAGAAGCTCCCACTCGGTAGTATGCCCCCAAGCTTGAATTCCATCTGTATCTTTAGCTTTCCAATAATGTTTTACATCTTTTAAAGCAGGGGAGCTAGTCGACGGTCCTAGCTTTATATACAGTTGTTTAGCATCAGATTTCCACCCTTCACATCCGATCACATCAGCAGACCATGCACTACTGGAAAACATTACCCCTAAAGAAATTGCACTTAAAGCTAAACAATTACTTAAATACTTCTTTCGTACCAACTTCATACATATTCCCTTATTTTTTAAAGCTTTGACAATCCAAACAGCTAGAAAAAAATACTATAAATTATATATATTTGCACTATTTATTCTATTTTTTAGCTATATCCTATTGCGGTAATAGTCAAAGGTCTTGTGCGCATCTGAAAATCTAGTCACTACCAGCTTTGCGTAAGATTTCTTCTGCACTATTTGGTTAACCTATAACATCTTTTTATCTATTAATTACAGAATAATATTCCATCAATATATATGTAACGCGATAAAATTGCGCCTTTTAACTAGGCTGCAGGGAGATGACAGGAATAGCAATGAGACAATTAAGTATGAACACTTTGGGCTTACTTAAGGCCGGAGATTTTTTATTTAAAAAGATTCCCAAGAAGTGGCTACCGAGGTAGCCACCTATTAGCCCCATGAGACGGGGATATCGATATCGGATTAACTTTTAATCCAATTAGGGCTCAAAATCACATGGAGATCTTGGGCAAGAGGTGCCACCACCGCCGCCACCAGTGCCGCCACCAGTACCACCGCCAGTACCACCGCCAGTACTGCCACCCAGGATGGTCATGTACTTCCAGCTGCTGTAGTACTGCCCATCAAAACTTCTCGCTCGATATTGAACATCACATCTGGTGGAGTAACTGTAGCTATCACGATCACTAAAGCCCGCATTCTCCCAGGTTGCAGTTTCTTCTACCACATCACAGAAGTTTCCAGTCCAACGCGCAATGTCTTTTACCTGAACTTGATATTTAATAGGCACGCCAGCAACCGCATTCACTGAATAGCTTTTATCCATTGTCCCTAGCAAATCTACGAAACCAGAATGATACCCACCACTAGTATTGGTATCACTTTTAGCCATCGTTAACGTGGGCGCACTTTGTACCCGGATATCATTACAGTAGTTCACATAATCATTAAAGTCACCAGCAATTACCTTGGTGCCAATATGAACATAATGTCGGCCCCTGGTATTAAACTTTATCCCCTTCTTCGCTCTCCATTTAAAATCTTGGTAATTATAAGAATCGGTACCGGTATACCCTTCAGAATTGGTAAATGTAGCAACTTCGCCATCGTAACTGATGAGCTTGCCTCCATCCCTATAGTAGGTATTAGTTACACCAACTAAGGCATATTCTGGCCCCTTTGGGATCCCACCTATATCTATAAACCCAGAGCCCGAACAGGTTGCGGCAAATACACTAGAAGAAAAAATAGAGGCTACAGATAAAAGCCCTATACCTAAAATCTTATTCATTATTAATCCATTAATAACCCTAAAACGAGGAAGAATAATGTCATGGGATTAGAAAAATACAAGCCGATTTTATTTGTTATAAGTACCAATTATTGCTTATTTTATTTATGTGAATAGCTTCCTTGTGAAGCGTTTTTTTATACCTTATTTATCCGCCCCCAATAACTCCGCCAGCTGCCGCTGCGCTTTTTCCGCTGCACTTTTTCCGCTGCACTAATACCACCGCTTTTCAGCTGAATTTCATAGAGGTCTTTTACAAACTCCCTGGTCTTTCCCCTACCGCCGCCTGGCTCTGTAGGTCCAGGGCCCGCAGTCGCCACAGTAAACGCTGCAGGGGGCACGCTACCTTGGCCCCGGAGCTAAGTTAAGTGGGTTGTACCCCATACACCAGCAGGTTGGACACGCCAGAGTGCGCTACGCTGTACCGGCACATTCCGGCCCGCACTACTACGCACCAGATCGAAGCACAGCAAGCCGCGCTATATAGTATTCAGGCAGCCTGGGGAATGCGCTCTTGCAGCAATTGCAACATACGCTCTGAGGGAAGGAAAAGGCGAATGCCATCGCAGTGTGCGAGCAGTTCCCGATAAAAATAATCGAAATGGGTGCAGCCCAAAATCAGGATCTGTACGCCGCTTTTCACCAATGCCGCGACCAAGTCATCAAGGGCATGTTGGCGAACAATCATTTCTGCGGCGAGGCCGTCCTCGATATCTTCCACAATTTGCAAGTTGCCAATACCGATGACTTTGGCGGTTGTATTGCGCTCGAGTATTTCCCGCTCGATATTGGCGCAGCTTTGGCAGTTGGCGGCCAGCAGACCAAAGTTGCGATAGCGTTGGGTAAGCTCAGCGTAGACCTCAAGAGGGGATACCACCTCAATGGGGGAGGCAGCTTTTACCGCCGTCATATCCACAGCACCGGAAAGTGAGTTGCAATAGATCATGGCCGCTTCTGCACCGGCCTGGTACAGCTGCTCTATGGCTTCGATCAATTGTTGGGTAAGGGCGTCGCGCTCCAGCGCCTGCAATTGAGTCTGGGCCTGGGGAGAGGAAGATAGGGACAGGCCCACGCCACGAAGTTGGCGCACGGCGAGGAAGTCCAACCCGAAGCGGGTATCTGTGGGGGTGCCGGCGACCACGCCAACGGTCATGGAACTGTTTTCAATGGCGTTATCGGTCAACACAGTCATGTTCCTCTCTCGTAATGCCTAATCGAGTATCGGTGACCCCTCAGGCAGCGCGTTTGCTCCACAGGGGGACAAGCGTATTAATCCACACTCGGCGCACCCAGTCGAGATAAATTCCGTAGGGGCGGCCAAGAGCTCCCGCGATGAGCATAAAAGTAATACTGGCGGTGGCAATTTCGTCCCAGCTGGCCCCACCGAGGCGCATATTGGCCATATATAGCGGGAACTGGAAGCTGAGGAATACAAAGGTGTCTACCAGGTAGGCATTGATAAAGCCGCCACCCCCAAAACGGTTCACAATCCAGTTGCGATACATACTGAATGGGCGGGCGATAAGGGTATTGAATACCAGGGCCATCAGGCGAACTTTCAGGTGTTCGTTCCAACTCATACCCGCCAGAACCAGCTCGATGGGGATCGCTACAGCCCAAGAGAAGCTATTCATGGCGAAGATGTCCAGCATAAAGTCCCAGCGGCGCGCACCAGAAGCCTTTTCATCTGGGGCATCTGGACTGGATGGGGATAGTGCGGGCGCGGACATTGGGCAAACAACCTCGTAGACAGTGGCCGCCTAAACGACTTTGGCGACAAGCCGGCGATTATATCTCCAATTTGCATAAAAGCTAGCCTTACATCTCGACTGTTAGTTTCTGTCGATACATTTGTCCTATTTTTTAATGTTTTATTAATCTAATTATCTTGTTATGAAAACCCGGCAGCTGGTCATAAATAGCTGGCTCCGGTTAATATGCAACTCTTTGCATAAGATGAGTTGGAGTTTTCATGTCTCTGCGCTTTGCCGTTCTCACCTTGCTGGATATTGAGCCCGGCAGTGGATATGACCTTAAGCGGCGCTTTGAGCGCAGCGTCTCCCACTTCTGGAGTGCCAGCCATCAGCAAATGTATCGCGAGCTGCACAAGTTACATGAGGAGGGCCTGCTGGACTGTGAGGAGCAAGCCCAAGACGGCAAGCCGGACAAGAAGGTCTACAGCCTCACGGATCTAGGCCGCGCCGAGCTGCGTGACTGGGTCACTCAGCCCAGTGCGCCGCAGAAGATTCGCGAGCCTTTCCTGGTGCGTATGTTCGCCGGTCACAACCTGAGCAAGGATGAAATGCGAGATGCTCTGGAGGGCCAACTGCGCCAACATCGCAGCTCTCTGGAAAGTTACCAGGAGCAAAATGAGCGCGTATTAAAGAGTGATACAGCGCTCCAGGAGCGCTACTGGTTGGCACATCAAACCCTGCTTTTGGGTATTGAGGCGGAAAAGACCTGGATCAGTTGGGCGGAAGGTCTGTTGAGTGAGCTTGAAGAGTCCGCAAAAAAATAACTGCTACTCACTTGGAATGACGCGCCCGAATCTGGCCAGCGATGCTGTTTGGTGTTCAGTAACCTCGCTCTTTTAGCAAGTGGGGTGACCTTAGCCATGACTTTTACCGTAACACCTATCCGCGAAGATTTTTTAGAAAAGGTTCGTCAAGCAAGTCTAGATGATCTAGGGCAGCCGGTACGGCAGCTGAGCGCCCAGGGCGGTGAGCCATGTCGTGATGTGCGACGGCGCGCACGGCCGGGGGAGAAAATCCTCTTGGCGAGCTACTGCCCTTTCTCTTTTGCCGGTCCTTACCGGGAATACGGGCCTGTATTTGTACTGGCGCAGCCGCAGCCGGAACAAGACTTCAGAGCACAGAATAGCTTCCCCCCGCTAAATAATAATGCGGAAGATTATTTCAAGAGTGGTGTGCCACTAGTGCTTCGCGCCTATAGCGCTGAAGAGCACATCGTGTCTGCGAAATTGGTGGACCCTGAACAAATAAAAACAGAAGTGAGTGAATATTTTATGCAGGATGAGATTGATTACGCTCTGCTGCGCTTCGCTGCTTACGGTTGCTATGCGCTGCGGCTGGATCGCGCATAGTTTTAATAGATATTTGTGAAGGCCAGGTCGCCGGTTAATAAAATCCTGGTGTCAGTGGTAGTGAGAACCACCGGTCTTTTTGGTGGTTGTTTCGGAGTTCAGTATTTATTCCCGAACTCCGAAAATATTTCAAAATTAAATGGAGACTTTTTCCAATACCAAGCTGCCAATAGAATAGCCTGCACCAAAGGAACAGATAATTCCCCGGTCACCGACCTGCAAGTCATCGCTGTGCAAATTAAATGCGATAACTGAGCCGGCACTTGCCGTGTTGGCGTAGCGGTCCAGAACGATGGGCGCGCGTTCAACGCTTGCATTGTCACCCATTAGCTTCTTGGCGATCAGGTTGTTCATATTGATATTGGCCTGATGGAGCCAGTAGCGGCGAACGCTGTGAGGATCGGTGTCTGTCTCTTGCAGGTGGGCCTCAATATGAGACGCCGCCATGGGGCAAACTTCTTTAAATACCTTCCGGCCATTCTGGCGGAACAGCTTACCGGGGCCAAAAGGGTCCACATCGGCGGCGCGAGCGGTGTAGCCAAAGTTCGAACGGATATTGTTGGAGAAAACGGTTTTCGCTTTGGTGCCGAGAATTTCCCAGGCGCTTTCGACAGTACAGGTTTCTCTGCGCTCGATAATGCTGGCTACGGCTACATCGCCAAAGATAAAGTGGCTGTCTCGGTCGGTGTAATCCACTTGTGGTGAGGCCAGCTCGGCATTGATGACCAGTACAGTTTTGGCTGAGCCTGAGCAGATCGCATCCACCGCACGCTGAAGTGAGAAGGTGGCTGAGGAGCAGGCCACTTCCATATCAAAGGCAAACCCATCGATACCCAGTGCACCTTGGATTTCAATAGCAATAGCGGGGTAGGCGCGCTGCATATAGGAGGCACCGACAATGACCAAATCAATGTCAGAGGCCTGCTTATCGGCTTTCTCTAGGGCTAGTCTGGCGGCCTTTAAGCCCATTTCGGCTTGTACACTTAGCTCTTCATCTGCGCGCTCGGGAATAAGGGGGCGCATGCGCTTCGGATCAAGGATGCCATCGCGGGTCACCACATAGCGGCTCCTGATGCCTGAGGCCTTCTCGATAAATTCTGCAGAAGAGAAAGGTTTTGCCGCGCGCTCACCGGCCTCGATCTCTTGAGCATGCTCAAGATTGTACTGCTCGGCATGGGTGTTATAGGCATCTACCAACTCTTCATTGCTAATAGATTCCGGTGGGGTCCACAGGCCTGTGCCGCTGATGACAATGCCCCGTGGCAACTTGTATTCACTCATCGCTGAATTCCTGGCCCGCGACAACAGAAATGCGGGCAATTTAGTCGCTGTTAGAACCTTAGCAGTGCTGGCAGATGAGGGACTGAGGCGCCAGAACGGCAAGGTAAGCTATTGTGACGTTGGGGTGACTATGGGTCTATTTGTAGTCGCGCCGAACAGTCATGGCGTTCTGGCCAAAACGAAGGCGCTGACCTGTTTTGCCCCGGCTCTGAGTAGCTTGCGAGTGATGATTTCAAGAGTCGCTCCCGTGGTTACAACATCGTCTACCAGGCCGATATGGGCACCCGATATTTCTCCGCGCACGGCAAAGCTGTCAGACAGGTTTTTCAGCCGTTGGTTGCGGCTGAGTTGAGACTGGGTTTTGGTGGGTGTTGTTTTGCGCAGTAGTTGCAGATCTACTGGCAGGCACCAGTTTTGGCCCATACCACTGGCAATAAGTTGAGCCTGGTTGTAACCGCGTTGCCAATAGCGGCGCCAGTGCAGAGGAACCGGGGTAAGTATGTCAGGCATATCCTCTGGAAGCCCCAATTGGCGGGCCGCTAGCTGTATAAGGCTGTGCCCGGCGGCCAGGTCCCGGTGGTATTTGAAATGTTGGATTAAGTGGTTGATTGGGTAAGCGTATTGCCAGGCAGCACTGATCTTCTTTAAGGTGGGTGGCCTCTGTAAACAGGCCGCGCAAATATTATCTTTTGCCGCCGCCAAGGGTAGGGCGCAGTAGCGGCAGCTACGGCCTAGCGCCGGTAGTTCCTGAGTACAGGCAGAACAGATTCCAACCTCTCCCGATGCTCCGCCGCACAGCAGGCAGCGGGCCAGACTTTGGGCAAGTTTTCTACTGAATAGCTTGTAAACCATATCGTCTCTTCCGAGTTGACAGCGGTTTGGCCGTGGCTAAACTGGCCAGTCTGGTGGATTGAACGGCAGACGCTGAATTAGAGCTCGCTGATCGATGCCGCTAGAGCCTGCTAACAGGCTGTGAGTATCCGATTTTAATAAGCAACAGAGAGAGTACGCCCTGTGACTGCCGCCCAGCAAATGCCCGCCGCAGAGATCCGCCACGACTGGACCCGCCAGCAGGTACTGGACCTCTTCGCCATGCCGTTTAGCGACTTGATGTTTACCGCGCAGCAAGTGCACAGAGCTTATTTTGATGCCAATCGGGTACAGGTCAGTACCCTTTGCTCTATCAAGACCGGCGCTTGCCCTGAGGACTGTGCCTACTGTCCCCAAAGTGCCCGCTATGACACCGGGCTGGAGCGGGAAAAACTAATGAAGGTTGAAAAGGTATTGCAGGAGGCAAGGGCAGCTAAGGCCGGCGGTGCTACCCGCTTCTGCATGGGGGCCGCTTGGCGCTCCCCCAAGAAAAAAGACATGCCTTACGTGACCCAGATGGTACGAGAAGTAAAGGCGTTGGGGATGGAAACCTGTATGACCCTGGGTATGCTAAATGATGATCAGGCCCAGGAGTTGGCGGATGCAGGCCTCGATTACTACAATCACAATTTGGATACTTCGCCGGAATATTACGGTGAGATTATTACCACTCGCACTTACCAGGATCGCCTGGAAACCTTGGGGCGAGTGCGCTCAGCGGGAATGAAGGTCTGTGCTGGTGGCATTGTGGGAATGGGTGAAGGCGACAAAGATCGCGCCGGGTTATTGATGCAATTGGCGAACCTGCCGGAGCACCCCGAATCAGTGCCCATCAATATGCTGGTAAAAGTCGCAGGTACCCCGCTGGAAGAACAAAAGGACCTGGATCCCTTCGAATTTATTCGCTGCATTGCTGTGGCCCGTATCATGATGCCGAAATCCCATGTGCGTCTGTCCGCCGGTCGCGAGCAGATGAGCGATGAGATGCAGGCAATGGCTTTCCTTGCCGGCGCCAACTCTATTTTCTACGGTGAAAAATTGCTGACGACCGCGAATCCGGAAGCTAACGAAGATATGCAGTTGTTCAGTCGTCTGGGTATTAAGCCAGAAGAGTATCAGCAGTACGCCGATGAGGCTGAGGTGGAAGCGGAATTGAACGCGCAGATTACCGAACAGCAAAATGATGCCTTCTTCTACGACGCGGCCAAATGACCCTGAATGAAGTCCTGCAACAGCGCCTCGCCGAGCGCCGCCAGCAGAATCTGTATCGGGAGCTAAAAACCCTCGATCGTGCACCCGGGCCGCGAGCCCGGGTCGATGGGCGGGAGCTACTGGTATTTAGCAGTAACGACTACTTGGGGCTTGCCAGCCGCGAGGAAGTCATCGCAGCACAGAAGGCGGGAGCAGATTGTGGTGCAGGCGCCACAGCCTCTCACCTGGTTAATGGTCACCTGGATATTCATCACCGCTTGCAGCAGTGCATCGCCGAGGTAACCGGGCGAGAAGCGGCGCTGATATTCTCGAGTGGCTACATGGCGAATATCGGCACTATTTGTGCTCTGTTGGGGCGAGCCGACAATATTGTTTCGGACAGGCTTAATCATGCTTCACTGATTGACGGTGCCCGTTTGAGTGGCGCCAACAGTCTGCGCTTTGCCCATAACGATCTCGCTGGCCTTGAACGCCAATTGCAGCGCGCTACTAGCCGGGGTGGCGCTACTTTAGTAGCGGTGGATGGCGTTTATAGCATGGATGGTGATTTGGCCCCTCTGGCTGAGATTGCCACTTTGTGTAAGCAATACAACGCCTGGTTAATGGTTGATGAGGCCCACGGCTTTGGCGTAATGGGTAGCGAAGCATACCCACTGGCGGGCAGCTGTGCCCTGGCGGGGCTGTCCCAGGAACAAGCCCCGGTTGTGATGGGTACCTTGGGTAAAGCGGTTGGCAATGCCGGTGCCTTTATTGCGGGCTCCCGGTCACTGATAAATTTTCTCACCCAGTTTGCGCGGCCCTATATCTATACCACCGGAATGACGCCAGCAGTGGCTGCCGGCGCCTTGGCTGCTATCGAATTGATTCGCGATGAGCCTCAGTTACAAGGGCGCTTGCGGGTAAATATCGCTTATTTCCGCCGGGGGGCACTACAGCTCGGTCTACCTCTTCAGGCGTCAGCCAGTGCGATACAGCCGCTGGTGTTGGGCTGTGAAAACACTGTGATGGCGGTTGCCAGAGAATTGCAGGAGCGCGGGTTCCTGGTGGGTGCCATTCGCCCGCCTACAGTGCCGCTGGGCACTGCACGCTTGCGCATTACCCTGAGCGCGGCTCACCGGGCCGAGGATATTGATGAGCTACTAGGCGCGCTGCAGCAGATTTTGCAGGATGCAGGGGTACTGGATAAGTGACACGGGTTGAACACTTGGTTTTCCTGCACGGGTGGGGCGGGAGTGCAGACCTTTGGCGGCCGCTTATAGAATCCCTGGCGCGTCGTACAGAAGTGCAACTCCACTGTATTGAGTTACCTGGATTTGCTACACAAGGTGCTGAAGACTGGCCTCCACTAGAAGCTTTGCTGCAGAAGCTTTACCAGCAACTTCCCCCTCGCTGTATCCTGGTTGGACACTCCCTCGGCGGTATGCTTGCCGTTCGCCTGGCTTCTATAGCGAAGCAGGACAAAGTTCTGGGGTTAGTGACCATAGCTGCCAATGCCCGCTTTGTGGAACGAGATGGCTGGCCGGGCATGGCCGAGAGCACTTTCAAGGCATTTTTCGATGCTTTTACATCATCTCCGGAGAGTACCTGGGAGCGATTTTGCTCGCTGCAGGCACGGGGTGATAGCGCCATGCGCTCTTTGCTTAAAGACCTTAAGGCACAAAAACCTCAAATAAATAGTGATGCCTGGCGGGAAGCATTGTGCTGTCTGGCAGAGTTGGATAACCGCCAATACCTGGAAAATCTGTCCGTGCCGGCACAGCACCTGTTTGGCAGCAGGGATGCCCTGGTTCCCATTGAAGCTGCTCGGTCCATTGAGGCGTGTGGGGGCACCGTCAAAGTCATACCCGAGACGGGCCATTTACCCCATTGCACCAAAGCTGACATCGTCGCTGAATATCTATTCGAGCTTCTCGAGTCTATTGGAAATCCCCCGGCTGAGCCGTTTGATAAGGCTGCGGTAGCTCGCTCTTTTACCCGGGCAGCACAGGGCTACGATGATTGCGCCCATCTGCAGCGGGCAGTCTGCCGGCAACTGTTGGCCCAAGCCGATGACAGCTGGGCACCCCGTACGATCCTCGATTTGGGCAGTGGCACCGGATTCGGTACTGAACTGTTACGGCGGCATTTTCCTAAGGCGCAAATTATTGCCCTGGATCTGGCGGAGGGGATGCTGAAATTTGCCCGGACGCAAAGACCCGAAGCTGATGGTTACATTGCGGCCGATGCCGAACAGTTACCCCTGGCGGCGAGTAGTATTGATTTAGTGTTTTCAAGTATGGCGCTGCAATGGTGCTACCGCCTGCCACAATTATTTGCTGAGTTGCAGCGAATACTGGCCCCTGAAGGGCGGTGCCTGGTTGCCACCCTTGGCCCTAAAACCCTGGTGGAATTGAAACAGAGTTGGGCTCAAGTGGATGGGGGGGTACATGTCAATCAGTTTCTGCCCGCCGAGCAATGGCGTGAAGCGGCGCTGCACAGTGGTCTCAGCGGATTAGTTACGGATGAATTGCGCCTACTGCACTTTGATAACCTGCGGCAGTTGATGCGGGAGCTTAAGGGAGTGGGTGCACACAATATTAACCGGGCGGCGGATAAAGGTATGACTGGTCGCCGCAAACTGCAGCACTTGTCCGTAGCCTATGAAAATAAGCGGGAAGAGCGAGGATTGCCGGTAACTTACGAGGTGATCTATATGAATCTCACCGCTTGCAGGGCAAAAAAATCCGGCTGACCTGCGCCTATCGCAACGCAGGGAGCCGGGTGCAAGATTGAAGAGATCAGGGGTAGATGTCGATAGGGATTGGCGTCTTCACCAGAGCCCAGATTTCGTCCATTTCACGGTTGGAGGCCACCGCGATACAACCATCGGTCCAGTTGGTGCGGCGCAGGTGCCTTTCCATGTAGGACCACTGGGGCTTGATACCGTGGATCATAATGTCACCGCCGGGACTGACCCCCATTTTGGCTGCCCGTGCACGGTCCTGCTTGTTGGGATAGGACACGTGGATTGAACGATAAAAGCGGCTGTTGGGATTCTTCCAGTCCAGTGTGTAGCGGCCTTCAGGGGTGCGCTCGTCCCCCTGGCGAACCTTGTGTCCCCTGGGGTTATCGCCAAAAGACACGGTATAGCTTTTCACGACACGGCCGTCCCGTATCAGCTGCATGAGTTTCTTGGACTTATAAACTACGACGTGGTCAACGGGATCAACTTTCGCTGAAGCAAAGATTGGCACCAGCAGGAGCAGGGCAAAGGTCAGGTATCGCATGGTCTTTAAGCAGTTCGGGTAGTTGTCGGTTATTTCGCAATGACACCGCATCCCTGCTGTCTGTCCCCTTTAAAAGGGGGTTATTGTGTGAGCGCAACCCCGTGCCTTCTTATCGATGCACGGCCTGTTTTGTTTAAAATTTGCGCTACCGGGTTAATTTATCACCATCTAAGTGGCGTGAAAAGTCACGTCATGAAAAAAGTTAACTTTTATTGGAGGAGGGGGTTAGGCCTTGGCAAAAACCTATTTTATCGCCGGTACTGACACCGAGGTCGGCAAGACATATGTGAGCGCCGCACTGTTATCGGCAGCGGCGGAGGCAGGCTTGCAAACGGCGGCAGTGAAGCCTGTGGCGTCTGGATGTGAGCACACGGATGATGGCCTGCGCAATGAAGATGCCCTTTTGCTCCAGGAAGCGATGACTCTGAAGCTGCCTTATCAGCAAGTAAACCCTTTTGCCCTGGAGCCCGCTATTGCTCCGCATATAGCGGCCGCAGAGGTGGGTAAGCAGTTAAATGTTGCGCGGATGGCTGGCGTCTGCCGGGGAGTGATGTCTGCAGGGGCCGACCTGGTTTTGATTGAAGGTGCTGGTGGCTGGCGCACCCCGTTGGGCCCAAGAAGCTTCCTTTCACAATTGCCTCGGGAGCTGAATTTACCGGTGATACTGGTGGTGGGTATGCAGCTCGGTTGTATCAACCACGCACTGCTCACCGCTGAAGCGATCCGTCGCGACGGTCTGCCGCTGGCGGGTTGGGTAGCTAATTTCGCCCGCGATGGGATGGCTCGAGCCGATGAGAATCTGCAGACATTGAAGGCCCTATTGCCCGCCCCCCTGCTAGGTACCCTTCCATTCGACACCGCTGCGGACTATCGCAATGGTGCGCAATATCTGGATATAACTCCGCTTCTACCTCACTGATCGCTGCAGTTGTCGGGCTCGCAAGGGCCCGAGACTGTTGACATTGGGACGCTTCGGCCCTAGATTCAAACGAGCGTTTGAAACACTTGAATGAGGACCGGGAGCATGGCCGACTATAAGGCGCCACTAAGGGAGATGAACTTCCTACTTCACGAGGTATTTGCTGCGGAAAAACTCTGGGCGGAATTGCCCGGGTTGGCTGGAGCGGTAGATCGTGAGACCGCAGATGCGATTCTCGAAGAGATGGCCAAGCTGGCTGCCAACACCCTGGATCCGATCAATCGCACTGGCGACGAAGAGGGTTGCCAGTGGAATGACGGTGTGGTGACCACGCCGAAAGGCTTTAAAGAAGCCTATGCCACCTTCTGTGAAGGCGGTTGGGGTGGACTGCTGGGCAACCCGGAATATGGCGGCATGGGGATGCCGAAGATGCTGGGCGCTCAGGTTGAGGAGATGATCAATGCTTCAAATATCTCTTTTGCACTCTACCCGGTTCTGACTAACGGCGCCTGCCTGGCAATTGATGCCCACGCCAGTGATGCGCTGAAAGAAAAATACCTGCCCAAGATGTACGAGGGAACCTGGGCTGGTGCCATGGGCCTTACCGAGCCTCACGCCGGTACAGACCTGGGTATTATCCGCACCAAGGCCGAGCCCCGTGGCGATGGCAGCTTTAGCATTAGCGGCAGCAAGATCTTTATCACCGGCGGTGACCAGGATCTGTCCGAAAATATTATCCACCTGGTATTGGCAAAGTTGCCAGACGCACCCAAGGGACCGAGAGGCATCTCGCTGTTCCTGGTGCCCAAATACAAGGTGAACGAAGACAACAGCATTGGCGAACACAACGATGTGAACTGTGGCTCGATCGAGCACAAAATGGGTATCAAGGCCTCCGCTACCTGTGCGATGAACTTCGACGGTGCCCAAGGCTGGCTGGTCGGAGAGGAGAACAAAGGACTCGCGGCCATGTTCACCATGATGAACTACGAGCGCCTGGGTGTGGGTATCCAGGGCCTCGGCGCCTCAGATCGCTCCTATCAAAATGCTGTCGAATACGCTCGCGACCGTATCCAGAGCCGCTCTCCAGCGGGCGCCAAGCAGCCGGAGAAAGCCGCAGACCCCATCATTGTGCACCCGGATGTGCGCCGCATGCTGCTCACCCAAAAAGCCTTGGTCAACGGCGGCCGCGCCCTGTCCACTTACGTGGCCAAGTGGTTGGATATTTCCAAGTTCGGCGAGGGTGAAGAGAAAAAGAACGCGGAGAATATGGTTGCCTTGCTGACCCCGGTAGCCAAAGCCTTTACTACCGATATGGGATTGGATTGCACCATCCTCGGTCAGCAGGTCTTCGGTGGCCACGGTTATATCCGCGAATGGGGCCAGGAACAGTTGGTGCGCGATGTGCGTATTACCCAGATCTATGAAGGAACCAATGGTATCCAGGCTCTGGATCTGGTGGGCCGCAAGACTGTAGCCACTGGTGGTGCTCTATTCGAATTGTTTGCTGCAGATGTACAGGGCTTTATCGATGCCCAGATTGATCGCGAGGAAATGGCAGAGTTTATCCAGCCGCTCATCGCTGAGATGCAACGCCTGCGTGAAGCAACTGAGAATATGGTTGCCGCCACTCAGCAAGACCCCCACGCACCGGGTGCGGCCTCTGTAGAGTACCTGCACCTGTTCGGCTACGTCGCTTACGCCTTTATGTGGGCGAAAATTGTGTCTGCGGCGCTGCCGAAAGCGGAAGCGGATAGCTTCTACAACGGCCAGATAAAGACAGCGCGCTTCTACTTTGCTCGCCTGTTGCCACGCACCCAGGCATTGGCCGGCAGTGTCAACGCAGGTAGCGCTAGCTTGATGGACTTGGAGGAGGAGCTGTTCTAACAGCTCCCTGCGAAAGTGTTAAAAAGCCCCGCATTGCGGGGCTTTTTTGTGGAGCTGTAGAAAGCTTTCTCCTAAACTCAGGGCACAAAAATAACGAGCGAAAGTGCCCATGTTAGATCCCTCTGAAAAGAAACTCTCCGATGAAGACCAAGCCAAGGTCGATAAATACCTGCAGTCCGGCATCAACAGTGTCGAACGCAAGCCTTTCCGCCCCTGGGTACTATTACTCGGCTTGTTAGCGTTATTGACCCTGCTATCGTTACTGAGCCTGTATATCGCCCAGACAAAAGGTATCGTTTAGCACGGCGTGGAGCTTCCCAAGTGCTGGAGTAGCTGCCATTCGTCACCGGAAACTGGCTGGATAGACAGGCGGCCCTGTTTTACCAGCACCATCTCAGCCAATTGGGAGATGCCCTTGATTTCTGCGAGGGGCACCGGCCGTTGGAACTCACTTCGCCAGCGAATATCCACGCAGTACCAGCGCGGTTTATCCTCGCTGGCCTTGGGGTCAAAGTACTTGCTTTCCGGGTCGAACTGGGCCGGATCGGGGTAGGCAGAGCGAACCACTTCGGCGGTGCCCACAACTGCCGGCACCTTACAGGCACTGTGATAAAACAGCACGCCATCTCCTTCCTTCACCTTATCGCGCAAAAAATTGCGTGCCTGGTAATTGCGGATACCATCCCAGCGACCGCAACCGCTGGATTCGGCAGCGAGGTCCTGGAGGCTGTATTCATCGGGCTCAGATTTAAATAACCAGTAGGTCATGCGGCAGTTTGTCTCTTTGCTGCGCCGGTTGGTGTTTCGCCGGCTTTCGACGCCATTTAGTATGAAGCTGCCGATTAGTGTCAAATCGGCGCATAGATTTTTACCCAATAAGCGGGAGATTATGGGAAGCAAAACACTTCAGTGGCTCTCACAGAAGCTGGCCAGTCGTCGCTCACAGTACTGGGCCCTGCAGCTCTCTGGTTGGGGGGGCTATACGCTGTTGACCTTTGTAGGCAGTTTTTTCTGGGTGAATGATCACTGGATTCACTCTGGCTACATCATAGTTGCCACTACTTCGGGAGTTGTTCTCAGCGAGAGCATGCGTTTGGGTTTTCACCGCCTGTGGAGTAAGCCTCCAGCGCTGCGATTAATAGGTTCTTTATTGCTGGTAGTGATGGCGGCGGTGATTTGGGCGGCAATAAAATTCAGCGGCTCTCTGTGGCTGTATGGTCACGATGGTGATGAGCACCCGGCACTCCTGGCCATCTATTGGTTCACCTATTCATTTCTGATTCTGATGACCTGGGCGGCGCTCTATTACGGCATCAAGTATTACCGCTCCTCTCAGGCGCAGCAGGAGAAGGCGTTGCGGGCGGAATCAATGGCGCATCAGGCTCAATTAAAAATGCTGCGTTACCAGTTGAATCCTCACTTCCTGTTTAACACACTCAACGCAATCTCCACCTTGATCCTCGATAATGACGGGCGCACGGCCAACAATATGGTGACACGCCTGTCTCAATTCCTGCGCCATTCCCTGGATAATGACCCCATGCAGAAGGTCACCCTGGCGAAGGAGGTTGAGGCGCTGATGCTGTACTTGGACATTGAAAAGGTGCGCTTCGCCGATCGCTTAGGGGTGAATCTGGATTTACAGGGGGAGTCCCCCCAGGCCCTGGTGCCGAGCCTGTTGTTGCAACCATTGGTTGAAAACGCGATCAAATACGGGATTGCACAACTGGAGTGGGGCGGTGAGATTGGCATCAAGTCACGGGTTTTCGCCGGCGAACTGTTACTGGAGGTCAGCGATAACGGCCCCGGTATGTCGGAAGAGGAGCTGCGCCTGATTGGCAAAGGCTACGGAGTGGGCATTCGCAATACCTGTGAGCGCCTTAAGGCCCTTTATGGCGATGACCAGAGAGTGCGTTTCCGCAACCGTCCGGAAGGGGGCTTGTCGGTAAATATTCGTATTCCCTTTGAACAGGAATAAAGAAATGAGTGGAGTAGAGATCCTGAGGGCGATCGTTGTCGATGATGAACCCCTGGCTCGTCGCGGCTTGCGACTGCGCCTGGAGCGGATGGCTGATATCGAGGTGGTTGCAGAGAGCGGCAATGGTCGCGATGCGTTGGAGAAAATACTGGAGCTGAGGCCCGATGTAGCATTTGTGGATATCCAGATGCCCGGCGTAAACGGTTTGCAACTGGTTCAGTTGATTCCGTTGGACTCTCTGCCTCATGTGGTATTTGTCACGGCCTACGACCAGTATGCGGTAGAGGCTTTTGAAATCAATGCGGTGGACTACGTATTAAAACCCATCGAAGAAGAGCGCTTGGAGTTGGCTCTTACCCGAGTCAGGGAACAGAGAGCCAACGCTGATATCGCTAACCAACGAGAGCAATTACTCGAAGCTGTTGCCGATTTGACCAAGGAATCCCCTGAGGTGCTGGAGCAGAAGCTGGTTAGCGGACAATTTGCCGGCAGTGCCTATCCGGACAAAATTGCAGTGAAAGATGCGGGCAAAATAACTTTGGTGCCCTCCAGTGAAATCGACTGGATCGATGCTGCCGGTGATTATATGTGTGTGCACGCTCGGGGTGAGACCCATGTGATGCGTATCACCATGAAAGAACTGGAGCAGCAGTTGGACCCGAAACTTTTCCAGCGCATACATCGGTCAACAATCGTCAATTTAAGTCGGGTAAGGGAAATACGTGCCCATATTAATGGTGAATACCATCTGGTGTTAGATAGCGGCGAATGTTTAAAAATGAGCCGCAGCTATAAAAATAAAGTCCAGCACTTCCTCTGATCCATAAATTTTTTATGGCTCTCAGGTGAGGCAGCAAAGCAGATGGGTTTTCCACTGTAACGCTGCCTCTTAAGGCATGGATTTCATTTTGTGAATTTTTATTTTCTTTCCGGCGAATAAACGGGCTCTTCATGGCCTGATCGAATTTTCCTGGCAACTAGTCGCAACTGCCTTGTAAGGAATTCATATTCCGCTAGCCTTCAATCCCAATAAAAAACTGGGGCTGAAGTAATGGCATTAACACGCGCCGCTTTAAAAAATCCCGCTGCTGCGGGGGTCGCAGTGGTTATGGCTGTTCTGCTTGGAGCTTTCCTCGCCAGCCAGCTGCCGGTTCAACTTTTCCCCGATATCGACAATCCTCGTATCGCTATCCAGGCGGGCTGGAGAGCGGCCGCACCGAAAGAGGTGGAGGCGGAAATTGTCGAGCCCATCGAATCCGTATTACAGGGCCTCACCGGTCTGGAAATGATGCAAGTCAACGCCGGTCGCGGTGGCGCCTGGGCAAATCTGGAATTTGCCATGGGCACCGATATGAACAAGGTGCTGATTGATGTTATCAGTCGTATGAGCAGCCTGCCGCCATTGCCCCGGGATGCGGAGCCACCGCGAGTAATGCTGGGTGGCTGGGGTGGCGATGCCACAGCACTGACCTATTTCTTTCTGCAAAAATTACCTGATAACCAGAATAACCTGGATGACTACGCTGGCCTGATCGAAGATGTACTGCGCCCGGAGTTGGAGTCGGTGCCCGGGGTTGCCAGTGTCCAGGCCCAGTCTGGGAGTGCGGCACAGGAAGAGTTACAGATTATTTTTGATCCCTGGAAAGCTGCTGAACTGGGAGTAGAGCTGCCTACAGTGAGTCGGCAGCTGGCGTCTGCCAGGGATGTCTCCGGCGGATTTACCGACGTGGGGCGGCGTCGCTATACCCTGCGCTTTGTCGGCGAGTATGAACCCAAAGACTTATCCGAATTAGTGTTGGAATGGCGCAATGGACAGCCGGTGCGCCTGGGCGATATTGCTGAGGTCAAGGTGGGGCCTTCAGAATCCCGCGGTGTCACCACGCAGAATGGCAACCCGGCAGTTTCTCTCCGTATTAACCGTACCAACAATGCCAATATGCTGGCTACTTTGGAGCGGGTTAAGCAAAAAGTCGCTGAGCTGAATGAAACTAAATTGAAAGCTGAGCAGCTTGTGCTGGTGCAATCATTTGATGCATCGGTATTTGTTTATCGGGCTTTAAACTTGCTCGGCGGTAATATGATTTTGGGTATCGTATTAGCTGTCGGAGTGCTCTGGTGGTTTATGCGACGCATGCGTGCGACCTTGATCGTTGCCGCAGCGATTCCAATTTCATTACTTTCGACCTTTGTGGTGCTGTCGGCCGCAGGCCGCAGTGTGAATGTAATTTCTCTGGCGGGACTGGCCTTTGCCACCGGTATGGTGCTCGATGCTGCGATCGTAGTGTTGGAGAATATTGTGCGCCTGAGAGAAAAAGGTCGGGGGGCCGAGGAGGCTGCGGAGCAGGGTGCAGGCCAGGTGTGGGGTGCACTGTTGGCCAGTACTGCGACAACCGTTGCGATATTCCTTCCGGTATTTTTCCTTAACAGTGTCGAAGGGCAGGTCTTCGGTGACCTGGCCCTGACTATTGCTGTGGCTGTGGTGTTTTCCCTGTTGGTTGCGGTGGCTGTGGTTCCCCTGGCTGCGCGTCTGTGGCTACCCTCTATCTCTACTGAAGACCGCCTCTCCCGAGTGTGGGAAAAAATAACTGCGCGGGTAATGGCTTTGACGAGTACCAGGACCCGCCGTTGGCAGGTGATCGGGGGGCTTTTATTAATGCCCATGGTTGCGACTTATTTATTCTTACCAAACCTGGATTATTTACCGCCGGTAAAAAGGGATGCAGTCGATGTGTGGATGAATTTCCCCGCATCCACTAATACCAAAACTTTAGAAACAGAAATCGTCAACGAGTTGGATAAGCGCATGGCACCCTACATGAGTGGTGAGCGCGAACCAGCCCTGAAGAACTACTACGTGATCACCTGGCCCAATGGCGGCACTATGGGAGTGCGGGTTAAGGATATGGATCAAGCCAAGGAGATGGAGAGAATCCTGCGGGAAGAAATCCTGGTGGATATTCCTGATTTCCAGGGGTTTGCTGCACGGGGTAATCTGTTTGGCCAATTCGGTGGTGACCGCAATATTGCTTTACATCTGCAATCCCGTGATGCCGAAGCATTGATGCGTGCGGCTGCCCTTGGGGTTGAGGTTGTTGAAGAGGTGATGCCGGGAACGCCGGTGCAGACCAACCCAGGCTTATCTTTATCAGAACCTGAATTGACAGTGCGCCCCAATGATCGCGCAATGCTGGAGCAGGGCTGGAATCGCCAGGATATGGGCGGACTGGTTCGAACGCTGGGCAATGGTCTCTATGTCGGCGAGTATTTTGACGGTGAAAAGCGCCTGGATATTATTTTTAAAGCGCAGCCCTGGAGTACTCCCGAACAACTGCAAAATACGCCGTTGGTAACGCCCCGTGGGGAAGTGGTGCCGCTCAGTCAACTGGCCAGTGTGGAGCGGACTGTGGGGCCGGGCAGTTTGCGCCGGGTCGATGGTCGGCGCACTATTACACTGAATATAGTACCGCCGGAAGATGTGTCCCTTGAAGAGGTGCGCGCACAGCTGGAGGCGGATGTATTGCCGAAGATTCGCGAAGCTCTGCCCGCTGACGGGAGTATTTTAGTGGGAGGAAATGCCAGTGACCTGGATAAGGCGTTGGCCTCGCTTTCCAAGAATTTCCTGTTAGCGCTGCTAATTTTATTCCTGCTGATGAGTGCACTGTTCCGCTCCTTGCGGGATGCCTCTCTGGTATTGCTCACCGTACCCTTAGCGACAGTGGGCGGCGTGTTGGCGCTACAAATTTTAAACTTGATCGATTTCCAACCACTGGATCTGCTCACCATGATTGGCTTTGTGATATTGCTAGGCCTGGTGGTGAATAATGCTATTTTGCTGGTACACCAGACGCGAGCGGCAGAAATGGCGGGTAGCACTCGGGTCGACGCTGTAGAGCAGGCCTTGCGCCTGCGTTTGCGCCCTATTTTTATGAGTACCCTGACCAGCGTGTTTGGCATGTTGCCACTGTTGGTTGCTCCCGGTGAGGGCAGTGTTATTTACCGCGGCCTGGCCGCAGTGATTGTGGGCGGCATGGCAGTGAGCACGCTCTTTACCCTGGTTTTGTTGCCGGCATTACTGCAAACCGGCAGCCTGCCGCTACCCAAATTTACGGCTATGCGCGAAAGGTTTGCCCTGAGGAGTTCACAATGAAAAAATTACTCGCAGGTATCGTTTTATCTCTGAGTGCCAATGGCGTTTGGGCACAGGGCGATCCTATTGCGGTATTGGTGGATCGGGCCCAAGTTCGGGAAATTGCTCCGAGCCAGTGGTCTGCAGGTGAGGTGGTGAGCCGACGAGATATCCTGGTTTCTTCTGAACTGGATGGTGTGTTGGAATTTGTTGCTGAACCTGGCAGCTTTATTAAAAAGGGTGAGCGCCTGGCCGAGCTGGACAGTACTCATTGGCGATTACAGCTGCGCAACAGTGACAGCCGTATCGCACAATTGCGTGCGCGGTTGACCTATATGGATGCTCAGTTAAATCGACTGAGTAAGTTGGCGGAAACCAATAGTACCTCCCGAGCCGCATTGGAAGAGCAGCAGGCTGAGCGCGAGGCAATGGCTCAGGACCTGATTGCGGCTCAAATTGAGCGCGACCGACGGGCCTATGAATTATCTAAAACAGCCATTGATGCACCCTTTGATACTTTAGTGGTGAGCCGCGAATTACAGGCGGGAGAATATGTGCGCACCGGTTCGGAATTACTGCGAGCCCTGGATATGTCACAGATGGAAGTGGAGGCGGATATTCCCTTGACGGCTCTGCCGCTGATTCGCATCGGTGACACAGTGGCGCTGCGCAGTGATTCTGTCTCTCTGCCGGGAGAGGCACGGGTGGATGATCAATTATTTAGCGGCCGGGTACGTCAATTTGTGCCTGTGGCCAGCGATCGCTCCCGGCGAGTTAAGCTGATGGTAACTTTGCCACAGAGTGCGCCGGAGCAGTGGGACTGGATTGTCGGTATGCCGGTACAGGTCTCTGTGCCCATTGCGCAGGCGCAGGCCACCATGTCTGTGCCAAGGGATGCCTTGGTTTTAAGAAATGGCGATACCTTCGTATATCGAGTGGGCGAGGGGGATAAGGCAGAGCGATTATCTGTGCGTATCGGCAGTGGCGATGGTGAATGGGTGTCGGTAAGCGGTGATCTCACCAAGGGCGATCGTGTGATAGTGCGTGGTGCTGAGCGCTTGCAGCCTGGACAGGAAGTTAAAGTGCTGTCGGAAGTGGTGCGAGATAAAGAGCCATTACAGGCGGGCAGTGGCTAATTCCTGATTTTTCCTGAAGGCCTTCTGATCAAATACAGGGTGACTCGCTGCTTGTGATCGCCCTGGCCCTCCTAATCTTTCACCAAGCAATGATGTTCCCTCCCCATCCAAACTATTTGTGGGTACATAGACTAAATAATAATCATTCGCATTGACTGACGTATATTTCTTCAAATATCATCCGCTCCGTTTATGGTGCCCCTGCACCGTTCACTGATTTGGAATGAGGTTTTAGCCGATGAAAATTAACGGCTTAATGAAGAAAAAAGCGCTGTCAGCCTGGATTGCTGCCGCCGTGCTCGCCCCGCTGGGAAGTTCTGCTTGGTCTGCTGAAAGCGAAACTGCTGAAACCATGGAAGAAGTCAGTGTCTACGGAGAGCAGGAAGAGACCAGTACTGCCTCTCGCCTAAGCCTATCTGTTTACGATACTCCGCAAACGGTAACAACTATATCCCAAGCTCAAATCCAGGACTTTGCCCTACAGGATATTAATGAGCTGCTGAAATATACCCCTGGGGTAACCGTAGAGAACGTAGAGACGGATCGTACTTATTACACTGCTCGCGGCTTTGATATTGTGAACTTCCAATACGATGGTATCGGTGTTCCCTTTTCCTCTGGTTTATCCCATGGGCATCAAGACACAGCGATATTTGATCAGGTTGAAGTGGTGAAGGGCGCAGCAGCTCTGACCACAGGTCTGGCTAACCCCTCCGCGACGGTTAACTTTATCCGTAAGCGTCCGACAGAAGAGTTCAAGGCAGGTGTAGATCTGGTTGCCGGTGAAGAGGGACGTTTGCGCACCCAGGGAGATATCTCAGGTTCTATCAGCGATAACGTCCGAGGACGGTTGGTGGTTGCAGAGGATCAGGCTGACTCTTATCTTGACCGCTACGAAACTGACGGCAGTGTCTACTACGGTATTGTGGAAGCAGATTTGACTGACTCCACCACCCTGACCTTAGGCCACAGCCAAAATCGCAGTGAAGCCGATGGCAGCATGTCTGGTGCCCTGCCACTTTTCTATACCAATGGCAGCGCTACCGATTACGATAATTCCACAAGCACGGCACCGGACTGGGCTTTCCGCAATGTAGACAGAACCCAGACTTTTGTTGAACTGAAGCAGGATCTTTCCGCAAACTGGTCCGTCACTGCATTACTGACCCAGAATGAAATCGATATGGATGTCGAGGAGATGTATGTCTACGGTACTCCAGACAGAGAAACCGAACTGGGTTTACATGGTTATGCGTTTGGCTATAAGTTGGATGAAAAGCAAAAGATTGCCGATGTGTTCCTGTCAGGAACTTACAATTTGTTCGGCCGCGATCACGAGTTGGTGGTGGGAGCCAACTATGCGGATATCGAACTAACCGGCCAGTCTTTCTACAGCTACTCCGACGGTTATCCGGTTCTTGGCAGTGACTGGGCAAATGGCACAACGGCGCGGCCTGACTTTGTTGATTTTGATCCTTATAAAGATGGCCACGAAGACGATCAAGAACACAAGTCCCTGTACTTTGCCACTCGTTTGAATATTACCGACAGTCTGTCTTTATTGGCCGGCGCGCGTAAAATGGAAGTGGAACAATCCGGCTACAATTATGGTGTTGATGCTGACACTTCGGCGGATGAAACTGTTCCCTATGTAGGGGCCACTTTTGATTTGAACGATAGTTTCTCATTCTACGGTAGCTATACTGAAGTCTTTACCCCGCAGTCTTGGGTTAACCCTGAATTTAAACCACTGGGCGCCGCAGAGGGAGACAGTTCCGAGGTGGGGTTTAAGTACTCCCTTGCGGGTGGACAAGCAACGGCTAGTGTTGGGCTATTTGAATCCAACCTGAATAATCTCGGTGAATACCTAGATAAGGTTGATGGAAAGAATGTTTACGAGAGTGGTGATTTCACTACAAAGGGCGTTGAGCTGGAGCTAATCGGTTCAATTACCGAGAATTTCAATATCAGCTTTGGCTTTACCCACTTAAGTGAAGTAGTCAATAAAGACGGTGAGGAAGATCGCACTTATATTCCGCGCAACACCCTGAAGGTGGCCGTGGCTTACGATTTACCTCAAGTTCAAGGCTTGAAGTTCGGCGGCGGTATCAATTGGCAGGATGATATTTACACTGAGCCTGCCGAGGGTGTTCGTGTAGAGCAGGATAGCTATGCGTTGCTCAGCGCCTTTGCCAAGTACGATATTTCTGATGCTTTAACGGTTGGCCTCAATATTGATAACCTGACCAACGAGAAATATATCAACAGCCTCTATTGGACCCAGGGCTATTACGGCGCTCCGCGTCAGGCACAGTTGAGTGTGAGCTGGCGCTACTAAGGCGCCTAGTTAACTCCGTTGCAGTTTAACCCGGTACTTGTGCCGGGTTTTCTGTTTTTTAGTTTTAGGTAAATGTTATGCGTCAAACCCTGGTTCTTTTACATCGTTACCTGGGGCTTGCTACTGCGGTCTTCCTGATAGTCACCGGGCTAACCGGCGCTATTATCTCCTGGGATCACGAACTGGATGAGTGGCTCAATCCCCACTTATATAAAACTACTTCCAGCGGCGAACCCTTAGCCTCTATCGAGTTGGCAGAACGGCTTGAAGAGTCCTTGCCGCAAGTCCAAATATCCTATTTTGAATTAGTACAGGAGCCTGGGCATACCCAGTATTTCTGGGTAGAGCCTCGAATTGACCCCGCTACCGGTCAATTCTTTGCGGTGGATTACAACCAGGTATTTGTCGATCCGACCAGTGGGGAAATTGTTGGTAAGCGCGAATGGGGACGTGTCTGGCCGATAACAACTGAAACACTGATGTCGTTTTTGTACAAGCTGCATTACAGTTTTCATATTCCTGAATTTTGGGGCACTGACCACTGGGGAATTTGGCTGCTGGGCGTTATTGCACTGGTATGGACAGTCGATTGCTTTGTGGGGCTAGCGGTGACTTTACCTCGTCGCAAGAAATCCACCCGAAAGCCATCTCGGACTTGGTGGCAGCGCTGGAAGCCCGCATGGCTGATTAAGTCCGGCGCTGGGCGTGCCAGGCTCACATTTGATTTACATCGTGCGTTCAGCCTGTGGACCTGGGCGCTGCTGCTGACAATTGCATTTACGGCCTTCTCACTGAATCTCTATCGAGAAGTGTTTTTTCCCCTGATGTCGCTGGTATCAGATGTGACTCCGTCGCCCTTGGAAGAGCGTACACCTAACGATCACAGCAATCCAATTACCCCGGCGTTGTCTTTTCGGGATATAGCCGCGATTGGAGAAAACCAAGCTGCGCAGATTGGCTGGCAACAACCGCTGAATTCCCTATGGTATGCCCGGGAGTGGGGGATATATCGGGCTGAATTTTTTGATGCCAGCGCAGGGCATGGCGCCGGAGGTGTTGGTCACAAGGCTCTATTTTTTGATGGCCACAGCGGCGAATATCTCGGAGACTTTACCCCCTGGGAAGGGACGGCAGCAGACTTATTTGTACAGGCGCAATTCCCGGTGCATTCCGGTAGGATCCTCGGTCTCCCTGGTCGCATACTGATTTCAATTATGGGGGTGGTGATTGCGATATTGAGTGTGACTGGAGTTTTAATCTGGTTACGTAAACGTCGTGTGGCAGTCAGTAGTCGTATGGATAGCAGGTCTCCCTTGTCGAGTACAGCTGTATAAATCTATTGGTTAGACCAGTGGTAATTGGAGCAATTGAATGGCGCTCTAGTTACCGCTTGGGATAGCCTTGGGGATGACTTGTTCGCACCATACCCTTAGCGGATTGCAATTTGCTGATGATATTAGCCATGCGATCCCTGCTTACCCTATTTCTTGTATTCTTCTGTTCTGTTTCGGAGTCTCAGGTTCGATCGGACCACCTGCCTCCCGGAGCTGAGCCTATCGAAGTGAATAACCAGACAGTTTTTTATAAAAATGGTTATTTCTACCGCAAAGGCCCCGACGCTTATACCCGGATTGAGCCGCCTCTGGGAGCTCGGGTCTCCCGAGTACCTTTTGGAACCCCCATTAACTTGGGTAACAAGCAATATATGCTTGCGGGTAATGGTACCTTTTTCTTATTAGACCCCAGGGACAATCAATATGTGGTGGTCACGCCCCCTCCCAATTGGCAGCATGTTAATCGCAATCCCCTAGCTCCGAAAAAGAAAATATACCCCCGAGCCTATCCGCCCCGCCATTTGCGGCACCGCTCAGAGGGTAAACGAGTCGATCGTAAGGATTGGGATATTTACTGTGAAGCCCGGGCGGCAAATTTGCTGCGCCGTACGGATGAGCCTGGTAAAACAACCGGGCAGGATATGCGTGAATATCGCAAGGTATACAGAAAATGTTTGCGTCAAAGTCGGCGCTTCAGGTAAATGCATGGGGCAGGGAAGTCCCTGGGCTACACTGAACAATATGGCCCAGTAGGCGCCTATTTTATTAGTGCCGGATTTTTTCATGGATAGAAGTATTTTATGCCGGGTGCCAGCCTTTTTATCCCTCGTTGTAGTGCCGGCAAAGAATTTTCTTTTCTTCACCTCGCCCTTTCATTTCTCCTTTTCTTTAGTGTCGCCTGTGTCTCTGTTTCCAGTGTCGCCCAACTTCCCGGTAGTAAACCCAAGGAGTTTAAGCCGGAGGTTCCAGATTTTGCTGACCCCTCTGCAGATTGGTGGACTGGATGGACCAGTGCATCTCCCGAAGAGCGACGAGAATGGCTTAGCTTGGTCACAAAGAGCTGGGAGGAGTGGGAAAAGGATTTGCCGGAGGATGAGGCCTTACAGGAAGGTGCAGAAAAGATTAGCCGAAGTCTACAAGGGATCGCAATTACCTGGAAAAAACGAGAGGAGTACCTGAAAGTCCCTTTAATGCCAGATGTGGATTTTCCAGAGAACCCAACGGTATTGAACTGGGCCAAGGCCGATTCTGCCATCAGCCGTGGCCGACGTAGGTTGAAAGGCGTAGAACTGGAGGCTCGTCAACTTAAATCAACCCAGTCCCAGTCTCTATCTTTACTGCGCAAGCAAGTGATTGTGCTGCGGGATTCCAGTGGACGAGAAGAGGATGAGGCGGCGCAGGCCCTACTTTTAGCTCAAATAAATCACTTAAATATTATTGAGCAGCTGAGTACCGTTAATACTTTCCTGGGAACCTGGCGGGAAAAGATTAACAGCGCAGAAATTAAATTGCGGAGACTTCTGGATACCCTCGTCTACTCCAGTAAAGATGCAGAGGAAATAGATAAGGATATTGCCGCGAACGAAAAGAAAATCGAACGTATTTCTGCGACCCGCACCAGTATTCAAAGCACTACAGAACCCTCCACTGACCCCACCATCAATATGCAGAAAGACCTGACCCTGATGCAGCTTGAAGTGGACTTGCTGGAGGAGCAGCTGGAAAAACGCAAAAGTGAGTTGCTGCAATCCATCAATGAGGTTCTGAATGAAGAGGGCGAAGAGCGCCCCCTGATTATCAGTCGGGATTTATTGGAAAACGCCAACTCTGTGATTGAAAGTGCGTCACGGGAGTTGGCGGTGCGCCAGCGCCAAGTGGTGGCCTGGCGTGAAGATGAAGAGAATGAAGACCTGAGTCGCTGGTGGTCTTACTTTGAGCGTATTGGCAGTGGCTTGGCCCGCGCCAATGACTTCGAACAGGATATTCAGCGCTATGAAAAGGCCCAGCTGGAGGTTTACAAGGAGCGCCAGGGTTGGTGGGCAACAGTGCGCGAACGAGTCGCACTGGGCGCAAGACAAGCTTATAACCGCTGGCGTAAGTTGGCGGATTATCAGCTATTTACCGTTGCCCAGAACCCGATAACCCTGCGGTTGATCGCTAAGATGATTGTGGTCTTGGTGGGGGCCTGGCTATTGTCTGGACTCACCCAGGCCTTCCTGCGCCGGCTTGTGCGCAGGGAGCATGCCAGTGAATCCTCCATGTACAATCTTGGGCGGGTGTTGCATTACATCTTTATTTCCGCGGCCCTGATTGTGGTGCTCAGCATGTTGGGCCTGGATACCTCCAAGTTGGCCCTGGTCGCTGGAGCCCTGTCGGTAGGTATTGGCTTTGGGCTTCAGGCGATCTTCTCGAATTTTATCTCCGGTTTGATTTTGCTGTTTGAGCGCCCTCTCAAAGTGGGTGATCTGGTGGAGCTGGAGTCGGGCGTTTTTGGCCGCATCCGCGATATCAGCGTGCGCTCAACCCGTATTACCACGCGGGACAATGTGGATATCTTGGTGCCCAACACTGAGTTTGTTGCGGGCCGGGTTATTAACCACACACTGGATGATCCTGTGCGCCGTATTCATGTACCCTTTGGTGTGTCTTATGCCTCGGACCCAGATTTGGTGCGGGAAGCTGCCCTGGAAGCTGCCGCTCGAGTCAATATCACCCATACCGACTGGAAGCGAAAAACCGAGGTGTGGCTGATGGGGTTCGGAGATAATGCCCTCGACTTCAAGTTGGTGGTGTGGGTCAACAGCAATATGGTGACTTCCCTGGGAGACTCCTATGCCCTGTACAACTTGGAGTTGTTGCGGGAATTTCGCGATAAGGGTATTGAGGTACCTTTCCCTCAGAGAGATCTGCATCTGCGCAGTTGGGATGTTCCGGCGATCATTGGCCGTACCGCCAGGAAGTAAGTGAGGTCCGGCTGGCATGACACCTCCGGGATTTCATAGTATTTTCAGCCCACTGGCCTTTGTGTCGGTGCAAGTTCATTTACCGGTGTTACTGCGTTTTCTCACAGGGCGCTGATGAAATCACAATAAGGGAAGCCCGTGCTGATCATCCCCATCCAAAACAAACCCGACTGGCGCCGGCCGCCATTAATGTGTTTTGCGTTGATTGCCCTTAACTTGCTGATGTTTGTTTTCTATCAAGGGGGGGATGAAGCTCGCTGGCAGGAAGCTGAAGATTACTATTTTGAGAGTGACTTACCGGACCTCGAGGAGCAACGTTTTCTTGTGTATGTCAATGAAATGCACCCAGAGTGGAGAGCGCAGATGGGTGTGGAAGGGGAAGAGTTTTTTTACCGGGAATCCCTCGGTAACCCTGAATTCCACCACTGGCTGTTGCCGAAGCTCGAAGCCGAGGGTGAGACCGAGTGGTTACGACAGAGGCAGGAGTTTGCCCAACTGCGGGATAGGGTCAGTAGCAACGCACTGGGGCTGATACCGGCAGACCCGAGTATTGCTGGAGCCTTTGGCCATATGTTTCTACACGGTAGCTGGGATCACCTTATTGGCAATATGGTGTTTCTGCTGTTGTTTGGCTTGTCTGTTGAACTAGCCCTGGGAGGGGTGTGGTTTATAGGGCTCTACCTGGTGGGAGGGTTGGCGGCAGCAGGTCTGCATGTGCTGGTGGAATCCGGCAGCCATGTACCGATGGTGGGTGCCTCCGGTGCGGTCTCGGCAATTATGGGCATGTTCGTCGCGGTTTACGGTGTGCGCCGGCTACGTTTCTTTTACACCATTGGTTTTATGTTTGGCGAATTCAGTGCACCGGCGCTGCTGGTGTTACCGCTGTGGTTGGGTAAGGAGATTTTCGGTTATTTGTATGGAGATGCCAGCATTGCCTATTGGGCCCATACTGGTGGTTTACTTGCGGGTTTTGCCCTGACTTTGGCGGTGTTGTACTGGCGCCCGATGGTGGAACCTATGCCGGAGGAAGAGGAGGCCCCGTCCCCCCAAAGGGTAGCCTTGGCGCGGATTGATCGTTTTTTGGAAGAGGGAAAAATCCTGGAAGCCACTGAAGCGGCAGCCTCAGCGGTGCGGCAATATCCACAGGCGTTAACACTGATTGAGCGCTATATAGAACTGACCTCAGCGGCGCCAGAGAGTGAAGGTTACCACCGGGCCAATCTCGCTTTATTTGCCCAGGCAGGAAATCTGGAGATCGATGGCCATACCCTGGCAAGTGGCTATCGCCGCTACTTGGCGGCAACAAAAAGTCCAAAGGCGCTCACCGGAAAGGCAAATTTATTGATGGCACGGCGTGCAGCGGAGGAAAAGGACTGGCCGTGGCTAGAGGAATTACTGCGCCACTTGAAACAGCAGCGAGTGAATCACCCCTTGATTCCCAAGCTGGGAATGGTCCTGGTCAATTACTATCGTCGCCTGGGTGAGGAAGGCCGCGCGCGCGAGGTGAAAGAGATGACCCAAGATATGGCTGCCTCAGGTTGAAGAACATAATTTGGTATGTCTTATAAATAATTAAGTAATGTATTGGGGGCAGAGTGAGTCGCTATATTTTGACCGGGACCGAAATTGCAGGGATGGAGGGGGAGTGCAAGGTACATTTCCTCAATGCCAATGCGGTGCGTAAAAACAAGTCCCTGGGTGATATTACCGGCATATCCGGCTTTGGTTTCCATATGATCGAAATCGAGCCAGGTTATGAATCCACAGAATTCCATTGTCACTATTTTGAAGACGAATGTGTTTATATCCTGGAGGGTAGAGCCGATGTGCGTATTGGTGATGATCACCACCAGGTTTCTGCAGGGGATTTTATTGGCTACCCCGCTGGTGGCCCAGCTCATGTGATGCGCAATGTGGGAGAAGTGACCTTGCGTTGCATAGTTGTAGGCCAGCGACTGCAACATGATGTTGCCGACTACCCAGAAAAAAATCAGCGGATCTACCGAAATAATGGTTTACCCTGGGAGTTGGTGAACCGCGATGACATTGACCACCCTAAGTAGTTTTCGCCGGTAGAAAAAGAATGGATTTTTAGCTTATGCCTGAAAAGATTCGGGTTTTTTATAATTCTGCTTGTCCAGTCTGTAACGCAGGAATTTCAGCACAAAAGAAAAAGTCCGTCTCCTGCCAAGTGGATTGGGAGGATGTTCATATTGATGAAGATAAAGCCAAGGAACTGAATACAGATTTAGAGTTTGTCCGTGAGCGGTTGCATGTATTGGATGCGGATGGAAATCTGAAAGTAGGCTACGAAGCTTTTATTACAATTTGGGAGAACTCTCCCAAGGAGCAATGGAAGGCTAGGGTGTCGAAGCTAGCCGGCCTTAGGTGGTTTTTGAATAAAGGTTACAACGTTTTTGCGCGAGGTTTGTATCTATGGAATCGGGCGCTAAAGCATTGGTAGCGAATGTCGGGCTAGGTTTAGGGTAGCTACCATAGATGGCTACCCATATTTTGCTATTTAGTGAATTTCGGCAGTGCTGTTAAGTACTTTCCACAGGGTATCGATTTCAGAACGCAAAGTACTCTCTGGAAATTTCTGTCGGACAAAGTGCAGTAGTTTTTTTGCCAAGTCCTCTCTATCCAATCCATCCATATACACTTGTGCCAATAACAGATAGGCAGCATCGAGTTGTGGATAGGCTTCTTTATGTAAATTATTGAGCAGCTGTGCTGCCAATTGGTACTTATGCTGTTGGTATAGCACTTTGGCTAGTGCGTGGCGTATCTCGGGCTTAGCTACAGTCAGGCTGGGCTCTGTGGCCAAATACAGTTCAGCTGCCTTATGTGGGCGATTTATCTGTACAAATTTTTCTAGTAGATGTGGCCCCAGCTCCTGAAGGGCTTTTTTATCGTCAGTAGCAAGTAAAAGGCGGTAGTAGCGCTCATTAAGAGTTTCGTCGTTAGGGAAGCGGCGCAACCCTTCAACCAAAGCCTGGCGAGCGCCCTTGAAGTCCCCTTCGCGTAAAAATATTTGCGCCTCAGCCCGAGCGCGCTTACACAGGAATTCATTTTCCTCTAAGTAATTTTCATCATCTTCTTGTATTGAAGCTATTCCCAGTTTTTGCTGTCGAGTTAAGCAGATATATCCCATTACAGCACTTGAGACGATGGAAAAGTAAGAGACAATGGCTGCCGTGGTCGGGAAAATTGCCCAAGCCGGCAGTTTATCGCTGACCACGGCCATTAGTATATTGGGTGCGAAAGAAATGATATTGGTAATAATTAACAGCAACCAATAGGGCCAGCCAATGATTAGGGTAAATTCCAATAATTTGAGTGGGTTGATTGCGGACCTCAAACTATGGGTAAGCGCTAAGGCAATCATTGCAGCCGGCGCTAAAAATGACAGGGCGGCCGCATAAATCATTATGACATTGAGGCTCCCAGTAAATTGTACAAGCTTGTAGCCAACAAAACCGGCGATCAATGTCATTCCAATGACTTTCAGAAATAACATTGCACCATTGCCATCAAGTGCATCTGCCAGTGGAGGGGCTTCCAGTTGGCCTCCTGCGAGTCTTTCGATGACCAAGAGATTGTAGCGGGATACAACAGCTACAATGGCTACCAAAGCGATAAGGGTCAGAAGACCCATTGACGTTATTGCCATACTGCCCGCTGCTGCAACAGCCATGATTGTTAGAGGGCCAGGCTTAAAAGCATAGAGAAAGTAAAATAGCCCCATTTGCCAAAAAGGCTTGGCGTTGTTACTGGCTCCAATATATTCCAGGCTATCGCGGCAGAGCGGGCATTCGGGACCCTGCCCATGGTAATTGGTACTCGAACCCGGAATACACTCGCCACAGAACTGACGGTTGCAGGGCTGGCACTGCCAGGATGCAGTCTTGCTAGTGTGATAGTGGCAGGAATCAGCCATTTATTCTTCCCTAACGAATTTCTCTACTTAATAGTAATTTTGTCTTGGTTCACAGTTTATCTGTCGACTCGGTGGCGGTGCAATCATCAAGTATTTTTAATGTCCTGTTAGAATGCAGGAGAAATACCGATAAAATTGGTACACAAGTTTCAAAATAGGTGTTGTATGACAAAGGCTATGCATATTCATTTGGTTGAGGGCTTTGCGCCGGAACCCTGGGGAGAATCAGCACTGCTGAGCTTTGATGGTAGCGCTGCCAATATTCATATTAGCGCTGCGAAAGGCGCTGTGTTGGTTGCAGCGCAGCGAGCTGCCCGAAAGCTCGATGGTATGGGGGTCAACGATGCTGTCCTCAAAGGAGAAAGCTGGAGCATTGAAAGCCGCTGGGCATTTTGGGCAGGTTTTTTTAACCCGCGTAAATCCAACAAAATTGACTGGGGGACTGATGACAGCGCCGAGTTAAAAGAACTCGCCGCCCGTGAAAATGCCAGTCGCTGGGTTCGTGAAATTACTAATGGTACTCCTGATGATGTGTCTCCGCGTGTATTGGCGGAGAGCGCTGCAGAAATGCTGCAAAAGCTGGCTCCCAGTGCGGTAACTTACCGTATAGTTGCCGGGGATGACCTACTGCGTGAAGGGTTTGTCGGTATCCACAACGTTGGGCGTGGTAGTGTACGTGAGCCGGTGATGTTACAAGTGGACTTCAACCCGACGGGTGATGACCAGGCGCCGGTTGATATGTGTTTGGTGGGTAAAGGAATTACTTTTGACTCCGGCGGCTACAGCATTAAGCCGTCCAACAACATGGCCACAATGAAATCCGATATGGGTGGCGCGGCCATGGTAACTGGAGGCTTGGCTCTTGCAATAGCCAGAGGTCTCAACAAGCGGGTCAAACTCTATCTCTGCTGCGCAGAAAATCTGATCTCCGGTCATGCCTTTAAATTGGGCGATATTATTAAATATAAAAACGGAGTGAGTGTAGAAATACTGAATACCGATGCTGAAGGGCGCCTGGTGCTGGCCGATGGTTTAATTGCAGCTTCGGAAGAAGATCCTCGCTGGTTATTGGATGCCGCTACTCTGACCGGTGCAGCAAAGATGGCTGTAGGTCGGGATTTCAACTCTGTCTTTAGTTTTGAAGATGAAGCAGCCCAAAAGGTATTGTCTGCAGCTTCTGAGGAAAATGAAAAGGCGTGGAGACTTCCTTTAGAGCGTTTCCACCTTGAGCAAACCCCATCCAACTTTGCCGATATCGCCAATGTTGGTATTGAGGGAAGTCCTGGTGCATCTACGGCAGCCTCCTTCCTGGCTCGCTTTGTACGGGATGAAGGGCGCAATTGGGTGCATATGGACCTTTCAGGCTCTTACCAGCCCAGTGGCAATGATCAGTGGGCGCCAGGTGCTAAAGGGCACGGCCTGCGTACAATTGCACGCTTCCTTTTGGATAATTAGCAACCGGCAATTTATGCCAATTTCCCTTCGAAACGCGCCTAATAGTCGGCGCGTTTCTTTTACCTCTCCCTTAATACCTATAAGTCATTAAAAAAATTGTACTCCAGCTGATAATCGGGATATTAGTAGAGTTCTGCTAATTGAGGTATTTCGGTTCTGGTTCGTTAGCAGATACTTGGGCCTGGAAGCTTTTGCCAGGTAAATAAGATAATCAGTGATTCGGTGAGCGGTAATGAGCACTGCAACCTCTACAAATAATTCGGATTATAATCCAAACCATTGTGCCAATTGTCATGCAGAGCTATTGGGGCCCCATTGCTACGCCTGTGGTCAGCCGGTTAAAGGCATGGTTCGTCATTTCTCCTCAGTAATTGGAGACTTTTTTGATACCCTGCTTGCTTTTGATTCCCGCACATGGAAAACAATACCCTCTCTGTTTTTTAGACCTGGATTTTTAACCGCTGAGTATTTCTCTGGTCGACGGGTCCGTTATGTCAGCCCTGTACGCTTGTTTATCTTTCTATGTATCACCAGCTTCTTTGTAACCCAGATAAATAGTGATTGGGCTATTAATTTTGGAAATGTAGACGTTGAGTCAGTCGATGTTGAAAAAGCGAGCCAAGGTTATAACGACGCCATCGAAGATATTCGAAAAGGCAAAGAAAAGCACGTTAACAATAGTTATGCTGTCGCTGTTTTGGAAGATGTTGAGAAAAATCTGATTAGCGAACAAGAGAAGCTTACCGGTGGTTTGCATAAACTCAATGAAGATTTAAGTGAGATTGATGGAGGCCAGAATGGATCGGAAAACCTTTCTAAAGAGGAACTGGCCTCAGGATTGAATGAGACTATTAGTGAGTTAGATAGAGAGTTTCTTCAAGTTGATTGGCTTCCCAAACCATTAGAAGATTGGGTTAACCGTAAGGTAGAGAGCGCCCATAAAAATGTAGAAAGGGTGACTGATGATCCAAATCGTTTCAAAAAAGCATTCTTGGGAGCTCTTCCGTCAACTCTTATAGTCATACTGCCAATATTTGCCATGATGCTGTGGGTGCTTTACGTCTTTAAACGCAGACTTTATATGGAGCACCTGATTGTAGCGTTACACAGCCAGGCTTTTATCTGCCTGAGTATTCTGATTGGCAACCTGTTTTATAGTATTAGTAGTCAACTGGAAGGATACGCATTTATATCCTCATCTCTTAACAGTTTGATGGCACTATTAGTTCTTTGGGTTCCTATATATCTTTTTTGGATGCAAAAGCGTGTATATCAGCAGGGTTGGATCATGACCCTGTTAAAGTATTCTTTTTTGGGTTTAGCCTATCTAGTTTTATTATCTGTTGGTGCGGCTCTTACTGTATTTTGGAGTTTAGCAGAGTTATAAGGATATATTCTAATAGGATTCCAACCACTAAACGCATAAGCGTTTAATGGTTGGTGTAGGTGAAACTGTGTTGTTTAGATGTTAAGTTATTTAAGTTAAAGAGTTCGCTCGCAGCACCATCTATATTCAGAATATTGTATTGTAAATTTTTATATCCGTAATTCAGTTCAGAAAATTGGACTTTCGGATTACTGGTGGTAAGTAGTTAAAGGGAATGTCGAAGGAAGTAGGTCTTGAGTAGTACGACATCAATAGCAAGTGTTTGTAATGAAGATAATAAGTGCGCAAACTGCTGTACACAGTTGTTAGGTCCCCATTGTTATGCTTGTGGTCAGCCCGTTAAAGGTATGGTGCGGAATTTTTCATCTGTAATCGGTGATTTCTTAGATACCTTATTGGCGTTTGACTCCAGAACATGGAAAACCATACCTGCGCTATTCTTCCGACCAGGATTTTTAACAACAGAGTATTTTTCTGGTCGTCGTGTTCGATATGTAAGCCCTGTACGGCTATTTATTTTTCTCTGTATCACTAGTCTTTTTGTAACTCGTTTGAGTGGAGACTGGACAATCAATTTTACGGATGTTGATCCTTCAAACGAAGGACCTCAGTTAGAAGCGTCGGGTGTCGACCTCCTTTTGCAGGCGGATCGGCCAGTACATACTGAAATTCCTGAACGAAAAGGCCTGCTAGGAGAAATTAAGAAGGCTGAAATAAGCCTTATCGAAGCTAAAGAGGAGGTTGAAGAAGGTATTAAAAGAGGTATTAAAAATGAGATTGTTAAAGGCAGTAATGAGGGGCGAATAATTTCTCAAGAGGATTCGGAGCCGGTTTGGCAGTCATCAGCCAATGATCCAGATAATAAATTGATAAGAATGGATATCAAAGGCCTGCCAAAGCCCATGCAAGACTGGATGGATGCCAAGATTGAAAATGCCAACCAGAATATTAAACAAGTTACTGAAAATCCAAATCGGTTCAAGAAAGCATTTCTTAAGACGCTTCCTTATGCACTGTTAATCATGTTGCCAATGTTTGCCATGATGTTATGGGTGCTCTATATCTTTAAGCGTCGACTATATATGGAACACTTAATTGTAGCTTTGCATAGTCATGCTTTTATATTTCTAAGTATCCTGATTGGAAATATCTTATATATGCTAAGTGTTAACATGGTTGGGTATACTGCTATAACGTTAGCTTTAGAGGCCCTGATAACCTTATTGATTTTTTGGGTTCTGGTTTATCTCCTTTGGATGCAAAAGCGTATATATAGGCAAGGCTGGTTTGTAACCTTTTGTAAATATTCAGTATTGGGGATGACTTACTTGTGTTTATTATCAATTGGGGCGGTTTTTGCCATTGTTTGGAGCTTGGCTGGATTGTAATAACGGTTTTAGCGATATAAATTGATGGACATTTAAAGTTTACAGTTATATATAGTCGGAAGATATAGTGGGTAATAGAAGTCGAAAGGAAACGTCGGTAGATAGGCAAGATTATTGCTCTAACTGTAATACAATTTTATTGGGGCATTTCTGTTATGGCTGTGGACAGTCAGCAGAAGGTATTGTGAGACGCTTATCAAGTGTAATTAGAGACTTTCTAAATACCCTTGTGGCATTTGATTCACGCTTATGGAAAACACTGCCGGCTTTACTGTTATCCCCAGGATTTTTAACGATAGAATACTTATCTGGAAGGCGAGCACGATATGTAAGCCCGGTAAAGCTGTTTATCTTTCTTTGCGTAAGCGCCTTTTTTCTGATTCGTATTAGTAGTGATTGGAGTATTGCTCAAGCGCAGCCTATCCGCACTAGCGATAATGTTGTCGCCAAAATGGCTCCGTCGTCCACAGGTGAGACAGAAAAACAATTTGACTGGGATTTACCTGGTGGCAGGAAATTGGACATTCGTGGAGCAGAAAATAAGCAAGAAGTATGGTCGATATCTTTTAATCGGGTACTCTCAATTATTGAAGAAAAAGTCTATACCGTAGAATTTATGCCGCAGTCATGGCGTCATTGGTTTGATATCGAATTCAAAAAGGCGAGAAGTAATATTGAGCGAGTGTCGGAAAACCCTACAATCTTTGCTAAGGCTTTCTTCGGATCTCTTCCTACAATGCTGTTACTTATGCTACCAATATACTCAGGTATATTGTGGTTACTTTATGCGTGTAGAGAAAAATTGTACATGGAACATGTTATTGTATCGCTCCATAGCCATGCATATGTGAGCCTAACGTTGTTGCTAGGAACTGCTATTTTTCTCTTGCAAGAACTTGTTGAGCCTTTGTTCTTGGTGGAAATTTTATGTTATGGGGTTTTGCTACTGCTTTTCCTGTGGATGCCAATAAATTTACTAGTGATGCAAAAGAATATTTATAAAGAGGGGTGGGTCTCGACCTGTATTAAATTCTCGGCTTTAAATTTTGTTTATCTGCCACTAATTATACTCTGTACGGTAATGGCCGCATTTTATAGTTTGGCTGAATTATAAATTTCTGGTTATTCCAATTTGTGATTCTTGATCCAGCTGCGTAATTTTGTTATTTATAATTGTATGATAGATGGATTTCTATTCTAATTGTTATTAGAGATACGCGGTTTGAAGGTGTTTGTTTTTTGTTTTCATTCAATAGAAAGCAAAATTAATGCCCGCCAGAATTTTACTGTCTCCATAGATATTCATTAAGCACAGTTTACAATCGCTCTGCCCATAAATTCAGTCTAAGTTACATGAATCTGGATGGGTAAATTTATAGGTGTATTCACTTAAATGGAGGGCGTTATGTTTAAATCTATATTGCGTGTAGTTATCTTAGGGATTTTAGCTTCTAGCAGTTATGCAGATCCAATTCAAGATTTAAGTATGCAAAACTATGAAGCGGGTTGGTTTCCAAATTATTGGCAGGGGCAGGGTCCACTGACATGTCGTCGGACTTGTGCAATTTGGGTTGGAGGGGTGCCTGAGTCAGAGGTTGCTACTGACCTGATAGATGATTTTGAATCTACCAGTGTTTGTAAGGTAACTCGCGACCCTGAAATAATCGAGAAACCTGTCAATGACCCATCATCTCACTGGCTCTATGGCAATCAGTTTGACGATAAGTCGGTTTGCTATGTCGGAACTCCTTATGGTGTCAAAGAAGATGATCACTATATGTGTCTGTGTGTATGTAATAAACCTGACCTGATAGTGAGCCAAATCTATGATCCGATCTGGAATCCTGGAACCGGGCAATCCATCATCGTAGTCGATATCACTAATATAGGTGCTCTTGCAGCGCCAATCAGCCAGGCTCGCCTTTTAGATATTGATACACTAGCCAACGATGTACAGGCGACGCCTGCAATTCCAGCAGGTGGCACTGTAAGTATTGTATTTACTTTGGGTTACTGGGTTTTTGATCCGGATGCGGTTTTAGAGGTAACTGCTGACTTTACCAATCTCGTCGATGAGTGTAACGAAAATAACAATACACTGACTTATGCCGAGCAAGGGTAGTAGTAGATAGGGGGAGAGCTCCCGGAACTAAGCCGTAGGGAGCTTTGAGATACTAAATAAGATCAGCTCGAAAGAAACACATTAATAACCTGGCAGCTTTCTTTATCCACCGCAGCATTAGGCTGTTCATTACCGACTGTTTGCTCCCCTGGTATTTTAGGTAGCACGAGATACATTCGTGGATAGTCTCGGACTATATAATCTTTTTTATCTGCACTCAGCCAAGGGTATTCAGCGGCAATGGCTGTTACTCCATGGAGTAAAGCGATACCATCTGTGCAACTATTAGGAGTAGTAGCTGTGGTGAGCATGGCAAAAGCTAATGAAGAGAAGTTCATAATCTCTGCTATCCCAATGGGTCTTCAGACTGACGTTATGTTTATTCTGGGGACAGTATAGCTGAGCTTGATTATGAGCAACAGATAGCTCTATTAAAGCGGCCAGGCGAAGCTGGCCATCTTCTGAACTATGCGTGCTCTACAGAGGTCTCTTCGACTTTCTCCCAGAGGCGTGTCTCTGTCGGACTAATTAATTTGGACAAAAGATTCGGGGCCACAGAGGTTAGCCCAATAAAACCAACTATCACACGGAAAATAAATGAGTCAAGCCAGTAGATAAGGCCTATTAACAGTATTGCTATCACAAGTGACGGTAGAGTGGCTTGCAAACGAGACCGCTGAATATGCTGATAATCCATTGTCTCAGGTAGTTGTTTCTCGATACGTTCTAATGCGTGCGCTTTTACTGTTTGATTTAAGAACTCAACAGAATGGGTCTTATCCTCGTGCTTGATATTTATTACATCCGAATTGTGGTCACTGCTAAGTGAACTTATTTCATTGAGAGGGATTCGGGCTGCGGTCTCAGGTTTACACAAGTGATATATTTCTTCAGGGGATTTCCCCGCTTGGTAGGCAGATTGAGCAGTTAAAGCCTGCTTTTTCGGGATATCAAAATAGACGAGTTCATCTCCTTCTAAGGCGACGAGGTAGTTATCATCGATATCAAGCCAGGACGTCTCAGTATAAAAGCCCTCGGGTAGTGCTTTTTTTGATTCCCTTACAAACAAGAAGCTTAAAATCCAATATAAGACGAGGCAGATACCTATAGTGATAGGTGCTGCTTGAATCAGGTTTCCTACAGGTGTGTTACTTTCGATGTCTCTTTGAGCATTCTGCGCCAATACATGACCGTAGATGTCGCCCTCTGGAAACCATACTTCGATAGGTTGACCTTGTTCATATTGACTATAAATTACTTTTGAAACCTCTGCGGAGGATTCGAAGTCCTCATCTTCATAGTTAAACTGATAGTCAATATAGTAATTTGTACGATAGCGCTTTTTACCTTTGCGGCCCCGGTACTCTTCTTCCTCCTCTCTTAACGCTACTACTTCAGCATCTAGAGCTTGATGATCTTCGACCCAACTTAATGATTCATTGTTGGCACGAGAGTAATAGTTTGACAGAAAGTAAGTCAGAATAAGGAAAACTAAAATACATGCTGTACGTACCATCGATTTTCTTTTTTGTCCGGGGGACTTTTGTAACGCCATTTAATACATCCTTACTGTATTTCTTGTGCTTTAGGTATTGGTACTTTTGGAGTAATAATTTTTTTATAGAGTGGAAACTTGGTGTGGGTGAAAAATACAACTGCAGTTTGTTTGGTGAATAAAACTGAAGGTTAACTCTAAATTAATTTTTATTACTTGACCGGCATCATGGTTGGTCCATTTGCATATTGAGTACTTTCTTAAAGATTGTTTTTTCTTAAGTAAAACTTCCTACTTAGGATAAGAGCTGACCAATGTGGTACAAATGATTTAGATAATACGAACCTTACAAATATTGAGTAGCTGAATGGCAGAGTTTTAATTGCTGTGGGATTTGGACTGACTAGCTAATCTTCTGCCAGCCTTATGAGATTGGGTGGTTCAGTTTCATGGAGGTAGTTCTATGTTGAACGAGTTCAGGTGAAGTACCAATGTCGTTTTGTGTCGTAAATGTGTCATAGCAGACGTACCCATTGGAGTACAATTCCCTGTGTGGAGGAGATGCTATGACCAAGAAGATAGGTTTTTTTGTTGCTGATGGATTTCAGGCGTTAGACCTCTTTGGGCCCTTGGATGCCTTTATGGAGACTAATAGTTTCGTTAGTGAGGCCTATACAAGTCGTTTGATAGGTTTAACCAATGCATCAGTTAAAACCGCGTACGGCCAAGCCCTATCAGTGGATTTTGATATTTACCAGGATAGGGAAATTGATTACCTGGTCATTACTGGCGGTACTGGGATGCGGCAGCTCCGCTTAAGCCCTAAGCAGGTAAATGCGCTGCGTGCAATCGCAGACAAAGCAGAGCGTGTCTTGAGTATCTGTACAGGTGCATTCTTACTAACAGATATATTTCCGGAACAAAAGCACCGTATTACCACTCACTGGCGGCATTGCCGGCAGCTTGCCGAGCAAGCAGTCAATTATCAGGTTGAGCAGGACCCCTTATTTATTGAAAGCGGAAAACTGTGGTCTTCAGCGGGAATTCTATCTGGAGTCGACTTGGCCTTGGAAGTGATTCGCCAGGATTATGGCAATACTATTGCGGCCAGCGTGGCTAAAGATCTGGTCGTTTATCTGCAGCGTAGGGGAGGGCAGTCACAGTACTCTGATCTGCTTAAAGTGCAATCCAGCGACAGTATGAGGCTCAATCCCCTATTGGAGTGGCTGTCGGAGAATTACCAGAAATCAATCAGCGTTTCCGATATGGCGGAACGTATTTCTGTTAGCGATCGCCAGTTAACTCGCTTGTTCAAACAACATCTTAATAGCACCCCCGGACATTATCTAAACCAACTCCGTTTAAACCGGGCGCGGGATTTAATCACCTGTGAATCAGCAAGCCTTGTTCAGGTAGCTCGGCAGGTGGGGTTTGCAAGCTATGATAGCTTTCGCCGAGCTTTTTATGGCCAATTTGGTGTGTCCCCCTCATATTTCAGTAGGAATCGTTAAGCCGCGCTCTCACAAGTGTCTTAGCTTTAAGAGTGCGCCGAGATTGAGAGCTATTCCATTACCACTCGACGCAGATCTTGCCAAAGTGCGACCCGCTGGCCTGGTACTCAAATGCCGCAGCCAGTTCCTCCATAGGGTAAGTCTTATCAATCACTGGCTGTATCTGGTTGGCTTCCAATGCGGTGACATATTCCCGTTGATCCCTACGGCTTCCAACGATCAAGCCCTGTAACCGGGCCTGCTTGGCCATTAACAGTGCTGTGGGCACTTCTCCCGAGCGGCCGGTTAAAACACCAATCAATGAAATATGGCCGCCAACTCTTACTGAATGGATTGATTGCTCTAGTGTACCGGGGCCACCGAGCTCAATAATATGGTCAGCACCCTTGCCTTCCGTCAGCTCCATAACCTTTTTTGACCACTGTGCATGGGTGCGATAGTTGACGCCATGATCGGCGCCTAATTTTTTGGCGCGCTCCAGTTTCTCATCGGAAGAAGAAGTAACAATAACTTTGGCGCCCAGTATTTTGGCAATCTGAATTACCGTAATAGATACTCCGCCAGTTCCTAGAGTCAATATTGTGTCGCCAGGTTTTACCTTGCCATCTACTACCAATGCCCGCCAAGCAGTAAGGCCCGCGGTAGTAATGGTTGCCGCCTGAGCGTGGCTCCAGCCTTTTGGGGCAAGGGTAAAAGCGCTCTGATCGCGCACAACAAACTCAGCGGCCATCCCATCGATACCGTCACCAGGCGTATTGGCAAAGTTACCCACGGAAGCCATAGGCGTACCTGCTGGCCACTGTGGGAAAAAGCACGACACAACAGAATCGCCGACCTTAAAATCGGTAACTCCCTCACCAACTGCATCCACGATACCGCCGCCATCAGACATCAGAATGCGGCCGTCTTCTGTGGGAATACTGCCATTGGCAACCAAAAGATCATGGAAGTTGAGGGAGGAAGCTTTAATTGCAACGCGGATTTGGCCTGGGCCGGGTGCTCCCGGGTTAGCGATGTCGCTAACCGAAATATTTTCTAGTCTGCCTGGTGCTTTTAGTGTCAACGCCTTCATAGTTTTCCTTCCTTTTCTTAATTCATTAATCCTTTAGGGGCTAAATATTTTTAGTATGCTTGATAGATATGGAAAGTGATAAATTTAATTGAAAAAATACGCCTTTTGACTACTCAATTGAGTTCGCTAGATAATACTAATTTGAAGGTATCGTTGCTAAAAAATATTAACACGATAAATTTTACAGAATTATAGTTGTGTGTATTGTGATATAACTATGTGTTAATTTTGAAATTTATAGGAAGTTGGGGCTGATTATCAGATGGTTTAAAAGTATATTGAGTTTCATTAAACTTAAGAATGCTCTTAAATAAAGATGGGGTGATAGCTTTCAGTATATCACCCACTTGGAAGGTAAGTGTTAATAGGTTTTTTTGGAGGGGTTGATAATTGCTTGAAGTGGAGGGAGGTCCTCCCCTTTACTTACCTCTTCTTCATATACACCCTTTAACGCTTCTAAAGCTTCGTTGTAGAAAAATAGCAACTCTGAAACGTTCTCCGGGTCCCTCAGCGTTTCAGAATCAAGTAGCGCTTTATAATGGTTTACAGTTTTAAAGACTGCCTGCAATGAGGCAAGTAGAGTTTCATTATCGATAACTGGCATTTTTAATTTTACTTCTCTGTTTTTCAATGTTTATCATTAATTGGTTGAGCAACAGTTTAAAGTTTTGTACTGACATTGGGCGGTCTGGAACTATGGAATAATGAATAGCATCAAATGCGCCATTGTAGTCGTCTTGGATGATAAGGATGCCTAATGGAATTTTTGTGCCTTTTGGAATCTCAATATATTCCCATTTTTTCCCTTTGAATGTGTTTGGTTTATTAAATAAAGATGTACCTTGGGCTTTCCACATACTTGAGGAGTTTTTTTGATAAACTTTAGGAATAATAAAGTCTACGCCATTTTGATTTTCTACTGTAACATCGGCGGGTCTGAATTCCCCACTCCTTATTTCTCTGCGAGTAAAGTCTGGGTAGAGGGGGTTTTCGCAGGGTTGATCAGTGCGTGAAGCTCGCCATAAGAACAATGATAAGTCTTTTTCACTGTCGTAAATTCTTTCTAAAGCGTCAATTTTGGCAAAAAAAGTCTTTACATTGCCATCCCTAATTTTTTGTTCCTTCAAAGTTAATTCCTTTGTCTGTTGGCTGCAGGAAAGTAGTTTGTATACTTTCGTTTAAGGCTGAAGATCTACATTATCCTTCTAGCATTTTAACGAGTAAAGTGAGGGAAATTACAATCTATATCACTTGTCAAAGCGAAGAGGTTGATAAATTGATAATGCCAGAGAGGGAATAAACGACAGGTCAGTCGTTGGTTAAAATCGGGAGTCAAGCTAACTTGAGAAGATTAGTGGGGCTAATCACATTTAGTTGATGGAAAATGGTGGGCCCTCCGGGACTCGAACCCAGGACCTGCCGATTATGAGTCGGATGCTCTAACCAACTGAGCTAAGGGCCCACACATTGCTTGCGAGGATCGTTGCAAGCGGTTGGGAAAAGTACAAGATTTTCCCTTGCAAATCAATGCCTTTGTTAGCACTCAAAGCCGATATGGGCAAATTCTAGAAATCTTCTTTTCCTGTTGCTCAAGCTTTCGCCAACAACTGATCTTTATGGAATAGATGCTCACCTTGAGAGAGCTGCCAAACAGCTTAATTGGTTCGAGTGTCTTAACTAGAGACTTTAATTGGTACAGATGTCTTATTTATGCGAAATGGAGGCCAAAATCTCATACTAAAGTATTTAAATCGACAGTTTGGGGATAAGAATACAGCACCAAACCAGGAATGCAGCGAAGAGGGCGACGGCCACGGCGGCGGAGCCCGTGTCTTTGGCAATCTTGGCCAGCGGGTGTTTCTCGGGGCCGATGCGGTCCACGGTCGCCTCAATAGCGCTGTTGATAAGTTCGATTGGGAGGACAAACATCACGGCTGCAATCAATATGGCGCGCTCAGTAGGTGTCTCCCCGGCCCAGAGTGCGAGAGGCACCATTAGGCAGGCGGCAATCACTTCCTGGCGAAAAGCTTCCTCATTGCGCCATGCAGCGACGAGCCCCTGACTGGAGTAGCTAGTGGCAGCCAGGAGGCGAGCAAACCCCTTCTTGCCGGGCTTGTTGGCAAGCTCTTCAGATTTTTCCTGCTTATTCGCCATTTCTTTTTGCATGCTTATCTCCTGCTTTCACTAAGCCTGCGCGGGGAGGTCATCTTTATGTCACAAAAAAAAGCCCGGTTGAACCGGGCTTTAGTCTAGCGCTTACTCGTCGAGGAAGCTGCGTAAATGCTCCGACCTGGAGGGGTGTCGCAGTTTGCGCAATGCTTTCGCTTCGATCTGACGGATACGCTCGCGGGTTACGTCAAACTGTTTGCCCACCTCTTCCAGAGTGTGGTCGGTATTCATATCAATACCGAAACGCATACGCAGTACCTTGGCTTCACGGGCGGTGAGGCCGGAAAGCACGGAGCGGGTGGCGTCGTGCAGGCCAGTTTGAGTGGCGGTATCCACCGGCGAGGATTGATTTTGATCCTCGATAAAGTCACCCAGGTGGGAGTCTTCGTCGTCGCCGATAGGCGTCTCCATGGAGATTGGCTCTTTAGCGATCTTGAGGACTTTGCGCACCTTGTCTTCCGGCATTTCCATGCGCTCGCCCAGTTCTTCCGGAGTGGGTTCGCGACCCATTTCCTGCAGCATCTGGCGGCTGATACGGTTGAGCTTATTAATAGTCTCAATCATATGTACCGGGATACGGATGGTGCGGGCCTGGTCCGCAATAGAGCGGGTAATGGCCTGGCGAATCCACCAGGTGGCATAAGTGGAGAACTTGTAACCGCGGCGGTATTCGAACTTATCCACAGCCTTCATCAAGCCGATGTTGCCCTCCTGGATCAGGTCCAGGAACTGCAGGCCGCGGTTGGTGTACTTCTTGGCGATAGAGATAACCAGACGCAGGTTGGCTTCGACCATCTCTTTCTTGGCGCGGCGTGAACGGGCCTCACCAATGGACATGCGGCGGTTGATCTCTTTGATCTGGCCTACGTCCAGCTTGGCGCGCTCCTGGAACTGAGCCAGTTTGCGCTGGGCGCGAACAACTTCGTCTACGACGTGGCGCAGGGCATCGGAGTAATCGCGCTTTTTCTTGATGATTGCGGGAATCCAATCATCATTGGTCTCGTTGCCGGGGAATTCCTTGATAAAGGTCTTGCGCGGCATGCGGGCGCGTTTGATACACATGGCCATAACCACGCGCTCTTGCTCGCGCACGCTGTCGAGTACGTAGCGAACTTCGCCGTACAGCGGGTCAAACTGGCGGGGAGCCAGTTTAAAGAAGCGGAATACATCGCCAACGGCTTCGAGGGCCTGGCCAGCTTCTTTGGAATCGCGGCCGTGGGCGGCGATGGCCTCGTCGGCAGCTTTTTGTGCGGCGATCAGCGCGTTCATGCGCTCGGCGAGCTCTTCGGGGTCGATACCGCCGGTAGCTTCCTCTTCTTCTTCGCTGCTGTCGTCATCGCTGTCGTCGTCTTCGGCGTCGTCATCGGAATCTGATGACTCCGGCGCGCTGGCAGCGGCGGCTTGGCCAGCCTGGGCTCCGGGCGGAACCTCGTCGGCGGGGTCGAGCCAACCAGAGATAATATCGGGGATGCGGCGCTCTTCTTTCTCGATCAGAGCGTACTCATCGATGATCTGCTGCACTGCACCCGGCCAGTAGGCCAGGGCGGCCATCAGTTCGCGCAGGCCCTCTTCGATACGCTTGGCAATGGCGATCTCGCCTTCGCGCGTGAGCAGCTCTACGGTGCCCATTTCGCGCATATACATGCGTACTGGATCGGTAGTTCGGCCTACGTCGGACTCTACGGCTGCCAGGGCAGCGGCAGCTTCGGCTGCGGCGATTTCATCAGCGGAGCTGTCGCCTTCAGCCATCAACAACTCTTCGGCATCCGGTGCGGTTTCAAACACCTTGATGCCCATGTCGTTGATCATGCCAATAATGTCTTCCACCTGATCGGGATCGGAAATATCTTCCGGTAGGTGGTCATTTACCTCGGCATAGGTCAGATAGCCCTGCTCTTTACCGCGGGCGATCAGTTCCTTAATGCGGGACTGTTGCTGGGTTTTGTCGGTCATGCACAACCCTGAATTCTGGGAATGAAAATACGGGACAAAGACGCGGGATTATAGCGTATTTGCACTAGCAATAACCACTCTAGCTGTCAAGTAACGGCGTAGGTGCGATGTTTAGGGTGCTGGGGTTCCCGATCCCGCCCGGCGGGGGTGAGTGAATATAGTGCTGAGCCCGCAGTTTTCAAGGGGTTGGCGCTTATTAATTCTGCTTTTTTCGCCAATTGGCTAATAGAGCCAGTTGTTCTTCGGGGCTCAACTGGGCGCTGTTCTTAAGTTGATCGAGTAAATCGCGGTTGCGCTGTTTGTCTGCAGCTTGTTTCAGGCGCAGCAGACAGTCGTTAAATTCGGTGTGCGGATCGTATTCCAGGTTGCTGTCATCCTGGGCGAGTTGCCGCGCGACCGATACCAGTGGAGAAATAGCGAGCTTGGCCAGGGTATCGCAAGATTCTGCGCTGTGGTGTGCACGCCAGTGGCCGATCAATTGATAGAAATTTAATTGGGGGCGGCTTTTGTACAGCTCTACCAGCTGGATAAACAATGCCAGGTCTGCATTGCCCTTGATGGGGAACTGCTGTGGATTTTCGATTTGTGCTGCCAGCTCCGGATGGTGCAATAGCAGGGCGATCAGCATGCGCTCTGGCGGCAGGAGATATTGGCTCTGGCGGCGCGGACTGTCGTAACTCGGTGCTGCACTTTCACTGAAGTTGTTGTCGCGCTGCCAGGGTTCCGGCGGTGTGCGGTGCTCCAGGTCCTCGTGAGGGGAATGTGCTTGGCTTGGCTCTCCCGGTGCAGCTGTAGGTTGCGGGTGGGGCTGTTGCGGCGCGCGAGCTTTTTCTGTGCGGATAACCTCTTGCAGGGTTTCCTTGTCGAGCCCGGTACGCGAGGCCAGTTGTTGGAACATCAGCTGGCGGTAGACGCCATCGGGCAGCAGGTCCAGCAGGGGAGCGGCGAGTTTGGACAGGCGCGCGCGGCCATCCATGGTCTGCAGGTTGATATCTTCGCTCAGTAGGTCGAAGAGAAAGTCTTCCAGCGGTAGGGATTGCTCTTTGATTAACTGCTGGAAACGTTCACCGCCCAGTTGGCGTACCAGGGTGTCCGGGTCCTCGCCTTCCGGCAGCAGCAGGAAGCGCAGGCTGCGCCCGTCCTGCATCTGCGGCAGGGCCGACTCCAGAGCACGGCGGGCGGCAGCGCGGCCGGCGCGGTCGCCGTCGAAGCAAAACAGCAGTTCCGAGGTGTGGCGGAAGGCGAGTTGAATATGGTCTTCGCCACAAGCGGTGCCCAGGGTGGCGACGGCGCAGCGGATATCGAACTGGGCCAGGGCTACCACATCCATATAGCCTTCAACCACAATCAGGCGTTCTAAATTGCGGTTGGCCTGGCGCGCTTCCCACAGGCCGTAGAGTTCGCGGCTCTTGTGGAAAATCGGGGTTTCCGGGGAGTTCAGGTACTTGGGTTTGTCGTCGCCCAGTACCCGCCCGCCAAAGGCGATGGCGCGCCCGCGCTGGTCGCGGATCGGGAAAATAATACGGTTGCGGAAGCGGTCATAGTGGTGGCGCGCGTTGGGCTTGGTGTTGCCATCACTGTCCTGGCGGCGAATGGCCAGGCCTGCCAGTTCCAGTTGATCCGCTTTCTCGGGGGTATCGGCTAATGCATTGAGCAGGTTGTCCCAGCCGGGGGGCGCAAGGCCGATACCAAAGTCCCGGGCAATCTCACCGGAGAGGCCGCGATTACGCAAGTAGGCCACCGCATTGCCTGCGGCGGGGTGGTTACGCAGTTGTTCACGGTAGTAGTCGGCGGCTTTCTCTGTGAGCTGGTAGAGAGATTGACTCTCCCGCTGGCGCTTTTCTTGCCCCGGTGCCAGTTGTTCCCTGGGAACTTCCAGTCCACGGGAGGCCGCGAGTTTTTCCACCGCTTCTGGGAAGGGCAGGCGGTCGTACTCCATGAGGAAGCCGATGGCATTGCCATTGGCGCCGCAGCCGAAGCAGTAATAAAACTGCTTGTCCGCACTCACGGTAAACGATGGGGTTTTCTCGTCGTGGAAGGGGCAGCAGGCAGAGTAGTTTTTGCCGGTTTTACGCAGCTTGACCCGGCTGTCCACCAGCTCGACGATATCTGCCCTTGCGAGCAGATCGTCGATAAAGTGCTGGGGTATCTTGCCGGCCATGGGAATTCGCTCAGCTTAGGCCAGTTGGGCCTTCACCAGTTTGCTCACCGCGCCCATATCTGCACGGCCCTGCACCTGGGGTTTAACCTGGGCGATGACTTTGCCCATATCCGCCATGCTGTTGGCACCGGTGTCTTTGACGGCGGAGGCAACGATATCGGTGATCTCAGCTTCGCTCAGCTGCTTCGGCAGGAATTCCTGGATAACTTCAATTTCAGCCTGCTCTACTGCTGCCAGCTCAGCCCGGCCAGCTTTCTCGTACTGGGTAATGGAGTCGCGGCGCTGCTTGGTCATTTTGTCCAGCAGGGCAAGGATGCGGGCGTCATCCAGGTCGATTCGCTCGTCGACTTCAACGCGTTTGATCTCGGCGTTGATCAGGCGCAGGGTGGCCAGGCGCTCTTTGTCTCGCGCTTTCATTGCGTCTTTAGTGGCTTGAGTCAGGGTTTCCTTGAGAGTGCTCATAGTGAGTGTTCCGAGATTGTTGGCAATGAATTTTGGATCAGGGGCTTAGGATAGCTTGTCTGTTGGGCGGGGGAAATGCGTTAGCCCAAACGAAAAACGGCGCGCGAGTATGGCTCGCACGCCGTTCTTTATAGCTCCGCTACGGGCTAAGCCCGTCCGGCCGCCTCGCTGCGACAGGCTTATGCAGCCTGCGGCTCTTAGTAGAGACGCTGGAACTTGCGGTTTTCGCGCTGAAGCTTTTTAGCGTGACGCTTTACAGCGGCAGCAGCTTTGCGCTTACGAACAGCGGTGGGCTTCTCGTAGAACTCGCGACGACGTACTTCAGACAGTACGCCTGCTTTTTCACAGGAGCGCTTGAAACGGCGCAGGGCGATATCGAAAGGTTCGTTGTCTTTGATTCGTACAGAGGGCATTAGGATACCTGTTAAAATTCGTTTCTCTCGGCCATTCCGGCAATGCTCTCGCAGTTGCATCCGGTGGCCGGTTCACAGCGAGGGCGCAAATTCTAAACACTCCTATACGGGATCGCAACCCCATTTTCCAGTATGATAACCACCCCTCGAAGTAGTCACGAGAATGAGATCAAGTGCGCGTCCTTGGTATAGAAACTTCCTGCGATGAAACTGGCGTCGCTATTTACGATTCTGAGTCCGGTTTGCTCAGCCATGCCCTGTTCAGTCAAGTGGACCTGCATGCCGATTATGGCGGCGTAGTCCCCGAGCTGGCGAGCCGCGATCATGTGCGCAAACTCTTGCCGCTGATTCGCCAGGTAATGAAGAAGGCCGAGACCAGCCCTTCAGACCTCAATGGTATCGCCTATACCGCGGGCCCCGGTCTGGTGGGAGCGCTGATGGTCGGGGCCTGCGCGGCCCGTGCACTGGCCTATGGCTGGGATGTCCCGGCGGTGGCGGTGCACCATATGGAAGGCCACCTGCTGGCCCCAATGCTGGAGGATAATCCGCCCGCCTTTCCTTTTGTGGCCCTGCTGGTGTCCGGCGGACACACCCAGCTGGTGGAGGTGCGGGGGCTCGGCGATTACGAATTGATGGGTGAATCCCTGGATGATGCCGCCGGCGAGGCCTTTGATAAGGCCGCCAAAATGCTCGACCTAGATTATCCCGGTGGCCCGCGTTTGGCTGCCCTGGCGGAGAAAGGAGACCCCAAACGTTTTACTTTCCCCCGTCCCATGACTGATCGACCGGGATTGGACTTCAGTTTTTCAGGCCTTAAAACCTTTACCCTGACAACAGTGCGTAAGCACGCCCTCGATGATGGCTTGCCGGACGAGCAGACCTGCGCAGATATCGCTGCGGCTTTTCAGGAGGCGGTAGTGGATACCCTGGTGATTAAGTGTCGTCGCGCTATTAAGGCCTCCGGTTATAAAATCCTGGTGATTGCTGGTGGGGTTTCAGCAAATAAATTGTTGCGTGAGCGTTTGGAAGCGAGCCTGCGCAAGGACGGTGCCAGTGTCTACTATCCGCGCCATGAGTTCTGTACTGATAACGGCGCTATGATCGCCTACGCCGGTAGTTTGCGTTTAAAAGCCGGGGAGCAGACGAGCCTTGCGGTAGATGTGCGCCCGCGTTGGCCTATGACAGAATTGCCCAAGACCGAACTTTAAAAATCCCAGGGATAGCCTGGCAGTAAAAAGAAAAGAGCCGATTAATGGATATTGTTTATATACGGGATTTAAAGGTAAATACCATTATTGGTATTTACGACTGGGAGCGGGAAGTGCGCCAGACGGTCAGCCTCGATTTGGAGATGGCTTTCGATATCAGTGAGGCGGCGCGCACAGACAATATCGAGTACACACTTAACTATAAGGCGGTGGCCAAGCGCTTGATCGCTTTTATTGAAAGCAGTGAGTTTCTGTTGGTGGAGACCATGGCAGAACAGGCTGCGGCAATTGTCAGGGAAGAGTTTTCTGTAAGCTGGCTGCGACTGCGCTTGTCCAAGCCGGGTGCGGTCAGAGGGTCCAGGGATGTGGGTGTCATTATTGAGCGCGGCGAGAGGCCGGTAAAAGGTGCAGCAGCGATGTCTGCGGGAGTGTAAACGTGGCTCAGGTGTATCTCAGCCTCGGCAGTAATATCAATCGCGCGCAATATATCCGCGCAGCGCTGGACGCCCTCGCCGGGCAGTTTGGCGAATTACAGGTGTCCCGGGTCTTCGAAAGTGAAGCGGTGGGTTTTCAGGGTGATAACTTTTACAACCTGGTGGTGGGGTTGGAAACTGACTTGCCGGTAGGGCAGCTGGCCCTTTGTCTGCGCGGTATCGAAGATGCTAATGGCCGCTTGCGCTCCGGGCCCAAGTTCAGCGCACGAACCCTGGATATTGATATTCTCACCTATGATCACCTGACTGGCACTGTCGACGGGGTGAAATTACCGCGAGGTGAGATTGTAAAAAATGCCTTTGTTTTACAGCCTCTGGCAGAGATAGCTCCAGAAGTATTGCATCCGGTCGAGCAAAAAACTTACCGTCAGCTGTGGAATGAGTACGACCAGGATTCGCAAAAATTGTGGCCGGTAGAACTTATTTGGCCGTGATTCAAATAAATTTTTTAAAAAATGTAGACAAAAAAGCAGCCCTTTGCGGCTGCTTTTTTGTTAGGAATAATTAACTTAGGCTCATTAGCGCTTCTTTGGTGAACGGAGTGATTTCCTCCGCGCGATCTTCACGCACCTTGGCGAACCAGTGTGGGTCTTGTAATAGAGCGCGGCCAACGGCAATCAGGTCGAACTCCTGGTTGTCCATACGGCGGGTCAGTTCGGCTAAATCGGTAGGATTGGCAGTGCCGCCCATGCCCTGGTTATTGCCGCCGATAAAATCATCGTCGAGGCCGACACTACCAACAGAAATTACCGGTTTTCCCGTCAATTCCTTGGTCCAGCCTGCCAGGTTGAGATCAGAACCCTCAAATTCTGGCACCCAGAAGCGTCTTGTAGAGGCGTGGAAAATATCAACGCCAGCTTCAACTAGCGGTGTTAGGAAGCGTTTCAGTTCTTCAGGGTTTTGCGCCAACTTGGCTTCGTAATCCTGCTGCTTCCACTGGGAGTAGCGCAGCACTATGGCAAAGTCTTCGCCTACGGCTTCACGTACCGCTTTGATAATTTCTACTGCAAAGCGGGTGCGATTTTCGATGGAACCACCGTACTCGTCATCGCGTTGGTTGGTACCTTCCCAGAAAAACTGGTCGATCAGATAGCCGTGGGCGCCGTGGATCTCTACGCCGTCAAATCCAATTTTCTTGGCTGCTTTCGCCGCGTCAGCAAAAGCTTGTACAACTTCTTGGATATCCTCTTTGCTCATCGCCTGGCCATTGGGCTTGCCGGGTTTGAACAGGCCTGAGGGGGAGTAGCCGGGCACTGATTTATCCGGGCCTATGCCCTCTTTGCGCACGGAGCCTACGTGCCATAACTGCGGGATAATCTGGCCACCGGCAGCGTGTACTTCGTCTACCACTTTTTTCCAGCCGGCGAGAGCGGCCTCACCGTAGATTGCCGGAACATTCTCGTAGCCGTTTGCGGCTTTATGATTAACGAAGGTGCCTTCGGTAATAATTAGTCCCACTTCACCTTCAGCTCGGCGGCGGTAATAACCGGCCACATGGTCATTGGCTGAATAGCCTGGTGACATAGTGCGGGTCATGGGGGCCATTGCGACCCGGTTGCGCAGCTTTAGGGATTTATGCTCGAAAGGACGCAGTAGGTTGTCCAGGGAACCACTCATATTTCTCTCCTGAATGTCTCGATTCAACACTGGGACTCACTGGTCCCACTAGGTCACAATTAAAACGGTTGCGTTATAAGACCTTATTTTAAGGTTGAGTTCAATATCTGGTTTCGTATTGCAACTCTTTTGCCGGTATACTAGGGGTATGTCACGTAAACGCTTTGATGATCTCGATTGCTCCCTGGCTTGCGCCCTAAATGAGGTGGGGGACTGGTGGTCCCTGCTGATAATTAAGCAGGCGATGCTGGGTACCCGCCGTTTTGTGGATTTCCAAAGAAACCTGGGAATTGCCAAAAATATCCTTGTGGATCGGTTATCACGTCTGGTGGATAACGAGGTGCTGGTACGCTTTGATGCGGGTGAACACGGTACTCGCTACGAGTACCGCTTAACGGAAAAAGGCCGGGACCTGTTTACGGTGGTAATCGCCCTGCGCCAGTGGAATCTGCGCTGGAACGGCAATAAAGATGGGATGCACCTGGTCGATAAAAACAGTGGTGAGCCTATCTCCGAAGTGGCTGTTCAGAATGCCCAGGGACAAAAACTCAGTATTCGCGATGTATTATTTGTGGATGAAAATGGCCAGCCCCTAGAGCAGGCTGGCTAGCTGGCTTTTTGAGGGGCTCTATCAATCCTGGCTCTTGGACAGCAGTCTGATTATGTCCAGAGCCCTGCCCGGCTCCCAACGCATAACAGAGACAACGCCGTGCATGGCCAGTAGGCGCTGGTCTATTTCCCCTTTCTCCTGAAGCTTGTGTAATTTCTCTGTGGCCTCGGTAAAGCCGCGCTGCTCATAAGTGAGTAGTAATTTGACGGTCTGCTCCACCGGAGTGATTTGGCGTGGAACAGGGGTATACCCCATCGCGCTTACCATACTCTCAGCCGCCAGCCAGGTGGACCAGGGGTTTTGCCCGGTAATAAGCTGGCCATCCACGCTGACTTGTTCCAGGTAAGTGGGCCCAGCCTGAAAAAACGCGCCTTGCTCACGTAAGCGATCCTCAAGCAGGAATGGAAATCGTTGCTCGGCGTCAGGGATAAGAAAAAGCTCCTCTTCGTTAGTAAAAGCACTGATCTGCCGATCGGCGATTAAGGGCTTGCCATTATCCAGGGTGACATTGGCAAGGGCTGCTGGCCCGTGGCATACCGCTCCGATAATTTTGCCGCTGTTATAGATTTCCCGCACCAGGGACTGAATATGGGGATTGTCGGGGAAATCAAACATGGTGCCTTTACCGCCGACAAAAAATACGGCCTGGTAATCTTCTGCTGATACCTGATCGATAGGAATACTGTGATTGACCTTTTGTTGTGCCTCCGGGTCATTGAGAAAGGCATAGTCGAAAGGCCCCAGATCATCTTTATCGATCACCGCAGGCGGTTTGCCGCCTTTGGGACTGGCAATATCGACAATAAATCCGTTGGCTGAAAAGATGTAATAGGGGCGTGCCAGTTCAGTTAATTCATAACCAGTCGCCTTGCCACTATCTCCCATCGTTTCAGTACTGGTGACAACAGCTAAGATTTTTCCTCGGCTTTCCCTGGGTAATTGTTGTAAATACGGCAGGTCACTTACTGTCGTAGTGGAAAAGTCCTGCTCTTGGGGTGGAATTAGGCCCTTAACCCAAATAATAAAACCAAAAAATACGGACAAAGTCAGAGCCAGGGAAATAACAATTTTCTTCAACATATTAATCTCCAAAATTACAGTAGCAGACGGGAAATCTTCTAGTGAGTTCGTAGGAGAATAAGGGATGGAAGGTGAAAATCAGGTGAGATTGCAATTGCTATTTAGGAAAAAAGAAAAAGCTGCGCTTGAGATCGTATAAGGTATGGATGCTGATTCACTGTGCATCTCGAGCGCATACGGTAAAAATTTGAATCTTAGAACGCTACTGTGTAAAAGATAGAGAGCACTGATAAATATTTTTTTTACACTGGATAGAGATGGTCCAATTTAAGGCTTCACAGATTCTCTTGGCCAGGAAAAGGCCTTGACCAATGCCGTCACTGCCTTCCCTTTTTTGGCCGGGTAAGAGGGAGGTTTTAAGATCTAATTGGTTGTCTGTGGCGTTCTCAAAAAAGAGTGTGTCCCCCTTATAGGTAATAACCAATTCAGGGCTGGTAGCGTGCTGTAATGCATTGCTGATCAAGTTGTCGAAGAGCAGACTTACCAGGTGTCGATTGGCCAGGACTCTGACTTTGTGCCCTAACTTTAAATCAACATTAAAATGCTTTTGTACAATTAACTGGTGTTGAGCTAAAAGACGTTCCTCTAGTAAAGCGCACAATGGGATATCTTCCGACTGTAGAGACTCAGAGCGGGCGAGGGCTAATAGTGTCTTAACGGTTTTTTCCATACCGGTAACAGTTTCTAATAGCTCATTTTTCTCAGCTAAAGTCATTTCCCGATTTTGACTGAGAGCCAGTGTGCTTTTCAGAATGGTTAGCCCGGTGCGCAACTCATGGCTTGTATCCCGGGTAAACTCAGTTTCCCTGCGCAATGTTAGCTTGAGCTGGTTAAGTGTATCTTGCAACGTACTTGCGAGATAACCAATTTCATCTTGTTCATTGTTATAGGGCAGGGAAATTTGAGAATCGCAGTTTCTCTGCTGCTGAACTGCTTTAGCAAGGGTTACTACAGGAGCGATGGTTTTACGGGAAATACGAAAAGCACAATAGAGGGCTAAGAGTAGGGTCAAGATACAGGCGCTGGCAAAGAGCCAAAGAAGTTTTGAAGATTGTCGCGTAACAGTGAGCAATTCACTGACTTCAGCTACGAGAACGGCGGAATGGTTGTCCGGAAAATGTACTCTGCGTAAATGGAAGTGATGTTCAGTATCACTAAACCACTCAGCCTTTTCTGCATAGCTTGGTAGGGCAGTGCGCAGTTCGGCCGGAATTATTTTGCTTTCAGTGTATAGCGTTAAATAGGGTAGGCGTGGCTCTGGGGTCGCATTAGTCAGTCTTGCCTGCTGTTCGAGGTAGCGGACTTCTCCGGCCAATAAGTTATCGAGTAAATGATCTTCAACTACATAGGCCACCATCATACAAATGGCAAAAAACACCAAGCATAGCAGCAGGGTAAAACTGCCAAAAATAGCGAAGACCTTCCTCTGTAAATTACTGGTTTCGCGCATTGGGAGTTTCCAACTGATAACCGAGATTGGTGATGGTTTTTAACATAGGGGCCTGGAAAGGCTTATCCAGTGTTTGGCGAAGACTATAAATGTGGGATTTTAAGGCGTCTGTTTCTGGGGGTTCATCACCCCAAATATGGTGGATTATTGCCGAGCGGCTTACTGGTGCTGGCGACGCCTGGGCGAGCATAGTGAGAATGCGAAAACCGATAGTTGTCAGGGGCAGAGGTTGTTTATCCCGGTAGGCCGTTTGCTGGCGCTGGTTTATCTGTAAATCACCGACCTTAATTTCTTCACTGGTATGCAGCTGGTGTCTACGTGCCAGGGCGCGGCATCTCAGTATCAGTTCCCTTGGTTCGAAGGGCTTACATAAGTAGTCATCGGCACCGATACCAAATCCGCGTTCTTTATCTGCGAGAGCATCTCGGGCAGTTAACATCAGGATTGGCATGTTAACTGGCGCTTGTGCCTTGATCTTTTCGCAGACCTCCAAGCCGTCCATATCCGGCAGGCCCAGGTCGAGAATGATCAGGTCGAAGATTTGTTCCAGGGCCAGCTGTAAGCCCTGGCGACCCCGGTGGGCATAATCTATCTGCCAGTCCTCAGCATGTAGGAATTCGGCAAGCTGGCGGGCGATAGTGGGGTTATCTTCAATCAACAATATCTTCAGTGAGCGCACCGGCAAATCTCTTGTGGCAGAGGAAGTTACAAAACATTCTGACAGAGTGCCGGTGAAATTGAAGTGAAGCCCCGTTGTTGAACTGTTTTAGGTATTGGTTGGACTGCTCTAGATATTGAGGTTGCGGCCGCCGTCAACGGCAATAACCTGACCGTTGATATAGGGGGCATCACAGGCAAGGAAGCGCACGGTCTTGGCGATATCACTGGGGTCACCGGTTCGAGCCAAAGGAATGCGCTGGGTGATTTTTGCTTTCTTGGCTTCGTTAGTTGCCTCTTGTTCTGGCCAAAGAATGGCACCGGGGGCGACTGCATTGACCCGAATCTGGGGCGATAGCTCCAGAGCGAGGCTTTTTGTCAGCATTACCAGCCCAGCCTTGGCGGCGCAGTAGATAGTATGCTTGGGCATCGGGCGCTCGGCGTGAATATCCGCCATATTAACAACGCAACCCAGCTGTTGGCTGAGTGTTTCTTTCAGGGCCTGAGTGAGAAAGAAGGGGGCTTTGAGGTTGCTGCCTACCAGCCGATCCCAGTCCTCCTCGGTTGCACTTCCCACAGGTGTGGGGTGAAATGCTGAGGCATTGTTGACCAGAACATCAATACCGCCCCAGGCCTCTTGTGCACGTTGGGCCAGATTGGAACAGGCTTCGGCGCTATTCAACTCACTGTGCAACGCTATGGCAGAGTTGGGGCGACGTTGGTTCAGCTCGTTTGCCAGGGCCTTGGCAGCATCAGCCGAGTTGCGATAGTGAATAACAACTCTGTGATCTCTATGCAGCTCTTCAGCAATAGCACGGCCCAGGCGTGCGGCGGCACCGGTAATCAACACATTACGCAATGTAGTTATCCTTTACTCTGGCGATTGCCTTGATGCGCTCCCGGTCCAGTGCTTGCCCCAGTTTCGCACCCTGGTAGCCCTGTTTAATCAACTCCTCGGCAGTTACTGCCGCTGCCCCATCTCGAGCGGCGCGCAAAAATTCCACCTGTGGATAATCTCGATTCTCCAGCCCCTCACGACCTCGGGCATCTGCCTCACAGGCGCGAAGAAAGTTTTCAAATCGCTCGGGACGTCGCAAGGCATCCAGACTGCGGATCATTTTCATAATGGTCTGTGGGCGCAATTCGAAGGCTCTGTGGCAGTGCAGGTGATATTCGCAGACCCCGACAGCTAGTGCAGTCAGATCTTTTGGGGTACGCCAGCGCTCACAGACGGCCTTTACAAGAGGTACGCCTGCGGCCTCGTGGCCGTGGTGGCTGGGGAGAATCTCCTCGGGAGTCAGTCCTTTGCCCAGGTCGTGTAGCAGTACTGCAAAACGCAAGGGGAGCTCTGCCGGTGCGGCGCGCAGGGCTAGTAGTACGTGTTCTCCAGTGTCCACTTCGGGGTGGTGTTTGGGCGGTTGGGGAACACCAAACAAATTCTCTAATTCTGGTAACAGTACCGAGAGGGCACCGCAGTCTCGCAGTACTCGAATAAATATATCGGGGTCTGGCTCGGTAAGCGCCCGGCTTACCTCTTTCCAGACCCTCTCGGCCACCAGATATTCCACTTCACCCGCTTCTACCATCTGGCGCATGAGTATCATGGTCTCAGGGGCAACGCTAAAGCCAAGGTGATGGTAGCGGGCGGCAAAGCGGGCCACTCGCAGTATTCTTAGGGGGTCTTCGGCAAATGCAGGAGAAACATGGCGCAAAAGCCGTGCCTCCAGATCTTTCTGCCCGCCGTAGGGGTCTATTAGCTTGCCGTCGATGTCTTCTGCAATGGCATTAATAGTGAGGTCTCGCCGCAGGAGATCCTCTTCCAGAGTGATATTGGCATCGGCGTTAACGGTAAAACCGCCATAGCCGTGGCCGCTCTTTCTTTCGGTGCGAGCGAGCGCGTATTCTTCATCGGTCTCAGGGTGTAGGAATACTGGAAAATCTTTGCCGACTGGGCTGTATCCGAGGTCCTGCATTCTATCTGCATCTGCCCCAACCACTACCCAGTCACGCTCGGTGACTGGGCGATTCAAAAGACTGTCGCGCACTGCGCCGCCAACAAGGTAGATCTTCAAAGCATTTGCTCCAGAGCTGGAGGGACCAGTGATCTGATAGGTGATTGTACTGCCATAAGTCCATTTGTTCCGGCGTTGTTCCAGGTTTGTCTGCTGGACGGAGGATGAGCGGTAGGAGTGTAAGAAGCTTCGGCAAGATAAAAAAAAGGCCCCGAAAAAACAAGGGGGCCCAGGGTCTTAGGGTATTCGCTTAGCAAACATTTCTTTGCCAACTGTGGGGGCTCTGACTTAACGGCCACACCACTGGAAAGGATCCCGTGACAAGTCCCAAGTCACGAATCTAGTGTCATTCTAAGAAACCTGTCTTACCTGTCAACTATATCTATTAGTATTTTTTGAGGGGGTTGTTCCGCTGTTCGTTAATAAATTACATGGACCGAATTTCGGGCTGGGTTTGCAGCATTAAACAGCATAATTTATAGGGGCGGTTCAGCTGGGCAGGATAATTTCACGTGTAACTCTGTGGGGCAGAGGATACTTTCGGGAAGTTGACTGTTCTTCTTTTTAATCGCAGTTGTTGGGGAGAATAAAGATGAGCGAATTACATGTGCTAACCACCGGGGAAGCAGCCAGGTACTGCGGTGTTAACTTCCGAACGGTGATTCGCTGGATTGAGCGTGGCCAGCTCAAGGCATACAAACTTCCAGGGCGTGGTGACCACCGTATCTGTGTTGAGGATTTCGTGGGCTTCCTGCGGGACAACTCAATGCCAGTTCCGAACGACCTGGCAGTTCCCAGTCGAAAAGTGCTTTTGTTAACGACTGATCCTGAGCTGACTTCAGGTGGACGCCAGGCACTTCAGCAGATGGGGTGTGAAGTTGAAGTAGCTAGTGATAGTTTTTCCGCCGGTATCTTGATGGCGAGTGCCAAGCCGGCGTTGTTAGTGGTTGACACTGGGTTGCTTGGGGAGAGTGGGTTTCAGGTGCTGGACTACCTCAGATCCCGCAGTGAGTATTCAAATTTGAGCATTCTGGTTGTGCCTTCTGATGACGATGGCGAGAAAGCCCGTTGGCTGGATGCTGGAGCTGATGCTCTTTTAACTCACCGTTCTGAGCACGGTGAACTTTCTGCAAAGGCCAAGCTTTTGTTGGAAGCTGATGCCTAAGTAGCGCGATTCGCTAGTGGGTATTATTTCCCCATTCTGTGCGGGGCTGGTATTTCAACAGTTCCCGCGCTGAAACCTAAATGGGTTTTGGTATTAACATAGACTCTTCTTCACCCTCCGGTCGGTCCCGACCTTGCTCCGGGCAGTGACAACTGGCCGTTATTTGATCCCCGTTCAAACTATTCAGGTGAACATCGAAGCCCCATAGCCGGTGAAGATGCCTTAATACCTCTGCTGTATCTTTACCAAGAGGGCGACGGCGGTGCTGTGTGTGGTGCAGGGTCAGTGAACGGTCACCACGGGTATCTACTGAATATACCTGGATGTTCGGTTCCCGATTGCCCAGGTTGTACTGTCCCGCAAGGTTCTCTCTTAACTGGCGATAACCGCTCTCATCGTGAATTGCGCTGACAATGATATCGTTCTCTTTATCGTTGTCGCTGATACAAAATAGTTTCATGTCTCGCATAACCTTGGGAGACAGGAATTGTAAAATAAAACTTTCATCTTTGAAGTCGCGCATGGCGAATTGAAGGGTTTCACGCCAATTACTTCCAGCAATGTCTGGGAACCAGCGGCGATCCTCTTCAGTGGGGCTTTCACAGATACGCCGTAAGTCAGTAAAAATACTGAAGCCTAGGGTATAGGGATTGATACCGCTGTAGTGAGGGCTGTCAAAAGAGGGTTGGTAGATAACATTGGTGTGGCTTTGAAGAAACTCCATCATAAAGCCTTCAGTCACCCGCCCGCGCTTGTACAGCTCGGTTAAGAGAGTGTAATGCCAGAAGGTAGCCCAGCCCTCATTCATTACTTGGGTTTGCCGCTGTGGATAAAAATATTGGGCCAGCTTACGTACAATACGCACTAGCTCCCGTTGCCAGTTTTCCAGGAGAGGGGCATTTTTCTCAACAAAGTACAGGATATTCTCCTGAGGCTCTTCGGGGAAACGTTTCTCCTTTGCCTCCTCTATACCGTCACCGAGTTTTGGGATGGTCCTCCATAAATCATTGAGCTGCCTCTGGCGGTATTCTTCTCGCTCTTGCTGTTGGCGTTCTTCTTCAATAGCCGAGATTGGGTAAGGGCGTTTATAGCGATCTACACCGTAGTTCATTAGGGCATGACAGGAGTCGAGAATGGCCTCGACTTCATCAAGCCCGTAGCGCTCTTCACAGCGGGAAATATAATTTTTGGCAAAGATCAGATAGTCAATAATACTGCTGGCATCTGTCCAGGAGCGAAACAGGTAATTCCCTTTAAAGAAAGAATTGTGCCCATAGGAGGCGTGAGCAATCACCAAAGCCTGCATTGTCATGGTATTTTCTTCCATGAGGTAAGCGATGCAGGGATTAGAATTAATGACTATTTCATAAGCCAGCCCCATCAATCCGCGCTGGTAATTATTTTCCACGCTGATAAATTGCTTGCCAAAAGACCAGTGGTGATAACCCACTGGCATTCCTACCGAGGAGTAGGCATCCATCATCTGCTCTGAGCAGATAACTTCAATCTGATTTGGGTAGGTATCTAACCCAAACTCTTCTGCCAGTGCGCCGATGGCGCGATCATATTCCTGAATTAATTCAAAAGTCCATTCTGAGCTTGTTGATATGGGCTGACGCGACTCAGATTCAGATGCTTCAGCGCCACTGGCAAATTTGTCGAGCATCAGGCAGTCACCTTTTGGCGGAACAGTTGTCGGAACACCGGATAAATATCCTGTACATCGACAATCTGCTCCATAGCAAAGTGATCGGGGAATAAAGTGCGGACACTTTCATACTCTTCCCACAGGGCCTGGTGATCTCTGGGAGTAATTTCCACATAAGAGTAATACTGCACATGGGGCATAATATCGTCGATAAGGATTCGGTGGCAGGTACTGGAGTCGTCGTTCCAGTTATCACCATCTGAGGCCTGGGCTCCATAGATATTCCATTCGCTGGCGGGGTAGCGATCTCTTATAATACGTCGCATTAATTTGAGCGCGCTTGAGACAATGGTGCCGCCAGTTTCCCGTGAATAGAAAAACTCCTCTTCATCAACTTCTTTAGCGCTAGTGTGGTGTCGAATAAATACGACTTCTGTATATTCATAACTGCGCTGTAGGAACAAATATAAAAGTAAGAAGAAGCGTTTGGCCATATCCTTTGTGGCTTGGTTCATCGAGCCGGATACATCCATCAGGCAAAACATCACCGCCCTAGATCGAGGTTTTGGTTGTCGAATCAGCAGGTTATATTTCAGGTCGAAATCATCGAGAAAAGGGACTCGATTGATACGGCTGCGAAGTTCGGCGATTTGGTTTTTAAGAGCCTCAATTTTGCGCTGATCTCGCAGAGCAGTATCTTTGTTTTCTTCCTGGGATAGGTCTTCCTCTAAATTGCGCAGGTTTCTTCGCTTATTACTGGTCAAGGCGATGCGTCTTGCATGGGCAGCCCTGAGTGAGCGGATCACATTGAGACGACCTGGAGTTCCTTCATTACTAATTCCGGCACGTACTATTTGAAAAGACTCATTGCCGGCCAGGCGTTGCTTGATCATATTGGGCAGCTGGAGCCCCTCAAACATAAAGTCCAGAAACTCTTCCTGTGATATCTGGAAGACAAATTCATCAACCCCTTCCCCACTATCACTGGCACCACCACCATTTCCATCACCGCCTCGCTGACCTTGACGAGGGATACGATCACCAGCAGTAAATTGCTTGTTTCCGGGTAAAACTCGCTCTACGTGCCCACCGCTACCGTGAGAAAATAAGGGTTCGCTGATATCCCGAGTAGGGATACTGATTTGCTCTCCCTTATCCATGTCCATAATAGAGCGGCTATTCATGGCGTCGCCGACAGCTTTCTTAATGTGAGCCTTATAGCGCCTTAAGAATCGCTGCCGATTAACGGTACTCTTTTTCTTTCCATTCAAGCGGCGGTCGATGATATAGCTCATATTTCTGCCTTTGTTCTGAATAAAGCTCACAGGCATCCATCGCCATAAATCTATTCAGAATATTTCCTGCTGAATCCACCAAACACAATTATTGGTATCTTCACTATAGCGAGCCATTGAGAGTTCCGATGAGATGCTGTGAAATCGTTCAAGTGCTCACTAAAAGTTAATGATCTAATCAGTATCCGGGTTTGGCTTCCTCGTGTTTTTCCAGTGACCTTAATGAAGGAAAACCTTACTATTGAGATTTTCTCACGCGTAGATACCATTCGGATAACAATCTAACCTGCTTCTCGGTATAGCCGCGTTCAACCATACGCGCAACGAAGTCTGCATGCTTGCGTTTATCATCTGCTGACGCCTTGGTATTAAAGGATATAACTGGCAGAAGATCTTCCGTATTGGAGAACATTTTTTTCTCGATAACGGCACGTAATTTTTCGTAAGATCTCCAGTCGGGATTTTTTCCCTGATTGTTAGCCCTGGCGCGGAGTACAAAATTGACTATTTCATTGCGGAAATCTTTCGGATTGGAAATTCCTGCAGGTTTTTCTGTTTTTTCAAGCTCTTCATTAAGGGCGCCGCGATCCAGTATTTCACCGGTTTCTGGGTCGCGATACTCCTGGTCCTGTATCCAAAAATCAGCGTAAGTGACATAGCGATCAAACAAGTTTTGGCCGTATTCAGCGTAGGATTCCAGGTAAGCTGTTTGGATTTCCTTACCGATAAATTCTACGTATCTTGGAGCTAAATATTCCTTGATAAACCCGAGGTAAGTCTCTTGCACTTCTGGTGGAAATTGCTCCTGCTCTATTTGCTGTTCCAGAACATAGAGTAGGTGGACTGGATTTGCCGCCACCTCAGTAGCATCGAAATTGAAAACTTTTGAGAGGATCTTAAAGGAGAAACGGGTGGATAGTCCGTTCATGCCTTCATCTACCCCTGCATTATCTCTGTATTCCTGAATGGTTTTTGCTTTGGGGTCGGTATCCTTTAGGTTTTCACCGTCATAGATACGCATCTTTGAATAAAGGCTGGAGTTCTCAGGGTTTTTAACTCTCGACAATACAGAGAATTGCGCCAACATCCGCAGGGTGTCTGGTGCACAGGGCGCTTTTGACAAGGAGCTATTTTCTAGCAGTTTCTGATAGATTCGTATTTCTTCCTGCACTCTTACACAGTAGGGCACCTTGACGATATAAATACGATCTAGGAAAGCCTCATTGTTGCGATTATTGCGGAAGGATTGCCATTCTGATTCATTGGAATGAGCGAGGATTGTACCGTTGAACGGAATTGACCCCAATCCCTCTGTACTGTTGTAATTTCCTTCTTGTGTTGCAGTTAGTAGGGGGTGAAGCACCTTGATAGGCGCTTTGAACATCTCGACAAACTCCATCAGTCCCTGGTTGGCCCTGCATAAACTACCAGAAAAGCTATAGGCGTCAGGGTCATTCTGGGGGAAATCCTCAAGCTTACGAATGTCGATCTTGCCAACTAGTGATGAAATATCCTGGTTATTTTCATCACCGGGTTCTGTTTTTGAGATAGCAACTTGATCGAGAATAGAAGGACGAATTTTTACGACACGGAATTTACTGATGTCCCCTTTAAATTCATGCAATCGCTTAACAGACCAGGGAGACATAATAGTGTTAACGTATCGACGTGCAATTCCGTAGTCCTCTTCAAGGATGCGGCCGTCCTCAGTAGGAGAGAAAAGGCTCAAGGGAGATTCAAATACTGGAGATCCCTTAATTGCATAGATGGGCACCTGCTCCATCAAGGCTTTTAGCCGCTCTGCAAGGGATGACTTTCCGCCACCAACAGGACCTAGCAAGTACAGGATTTGCTTCTTCTCTTCCAGACCCTGTGCGGCATGTCGGAAGAAAGAGACAATTTGCTCTATGGCTTCCTCCATACCATAGAATTCACTGAAGGCCTTGTATCGCTTAATAACCTTATTACAGAAAATACGTGACAGGCGCGGGTCCCGTGAGGTGTCTACCAGTTCGGCCTCGCCAATGGCCATCAGCATCCTCTCAGCTGGTGACGCATAGGCACTGCGGTCTGTCTTACACAGCTCCAGGTATTCCTGAATACTGAGTTCCTCGTCCTGGATAGATTCGTATCTTTCCAAGTAGTGATTGAAAATTGTCATGGTGTCTACCTCCCTGTAGCCTACTGGAATTAGCTCAGTTCCCTGCTTTGGTTAGGATGTCGTACGCCCTTGGCTTCTCTTGCCCAAATGGGACGAGCGATGTATGAGCTGTAAAGTCCAGATCGTGTTTGGGATACGCTTGGCGTGAAGCACTATCGTTATTGCCGTTGTGAACCTTGTTCTTTGCTGGAGTAAGTGTTGAATGCTCTCCAGCTTTTCCAGCATAGCTTTCCCTTTGAATGAGACAGTGGAATGTCACTTATATAGGTTGAATTGAGCGGCTGTTTTACGCTTTACTACAGCCCATATTGGGTGTTAGAGAAATATTGAGGAACATAAATGGCGATTTTGGTGACTGGAGGTGCCGGATATATTGGCAGTCATACCTGTATCGAGTTGCTTGCTGCCGGCTTAGAGCCTGTAGTTGTGGATAACCTATCGAATAGCAGTGAGGAAGCCCTACGGAGGGTCGAGTTAATTGCTGGCAAAGATATCCCTTTTCACCATCTGGATATTAGTGATAAGGAAGGTTTACGCAAAGTATTCTCTGATCATAAGATTGACGCCGTAATTCACTTCGCGGGGTTGAAAGCAGTTGGTGAATCTGTTGCGCAGCCTCTGCGCTATTACCAGAATAATGTAGCTGGGACCTTAACTTTATGTGAGGTGATGGAGGAGTTTGGGGTTCACCGCCTGATCTTCAGTTCGTCGGCAACGGTCTATGGTGATCCTGAAACAGTACCAATTAAAGAAGATTTTCCTACTGGCGCAACCAACCCCTATGGCTCAAGTAAGTTGATTGTGGAAAACATGTTGCGAGATCTTTGTACTGCGCCGAACAGCCAGTGGAAAGTGAGCTTGTTGCGTTACTTCAATCCGATTGGGGCCCATGAAAGTGGGACTATTGGTGAAGATCCCAGTGGTATCCCCAATAACTTACTACCCTATGTTTCCCAAGTGGCAGTAGGTAGATTGGAGCAGCTACAGGTTTTTGGTGGTGATTATGATACCGTCGATGGTACTGGAGTTCGAGATTATATACATGTAGTTGATCTGGCTCGCGGACACTTGGCGGCGCTAAACTTAATTTGTAAAGAAGAAATTTCTGAGGGTTGTTATACCCATAATCTGGGGACGGGACAGGGCAGTTCTGTTTTACAAGTCGTTCGTGCTTTCGAGAGTGTCAGCGGGAAGGAAATTCCCTATAACATTGCTCCGCGGAGACCCGGAGATATTGCAGAGTGTTACGCAGATCCAGAGCTGGCTGAAACAGAGCTGGGGTGGAAAGCTGAGTATGATTTAGTACGTATGGTGAAAGATACCTGGCGTTGGCAGTATAAAAATCCTAAAGGGTACAGTGCAGATTAGGCAAAATTAAGTTAAGGAAATTTGATCCTATTTTTTGCCTCACAGAGGATTAGGTTTTTCTATCAACCTGATAATGCTCATTGCTTGCGCAGCTCCATGCGGATATTGCAGGCAATGAGTTTCTTTCATGTTCTAAATAAAATTATATCAACAGTACCTGTGTTAAGAGGCCATTAAGCTACCGATAGATACAATCCTGTTGATTGACTTGAACGTTTCTGATTAGTGAAGAATAAGAATTATTTGTCTGTCTGATTGTATGTGTAACTCTCTATTGATAGTTATCAATATATGGAAGCATTTATTACTTCAATTTTTGTTTATTTTTCTCAATCTAAAAGGAGTTAAGATTGAAATATATTCAGTTTTTACTGTTAGTTTTAACTGGTTTTTCAGCTTTAGCTGAAGATATATCTGAGGTGGATATCGCGATTGAGAAGCAGGGCGATAAGCTCTGGAAGCTTACCTATCAAATGGATAGGCCGGCAAGCCGGATTAGCTTTGTACGTAACCCGGATGCCTCTCGTATAAAACGCTGGAAGCCTGTGTCACCAGAATTTGAAATAGTTTCTATGGAAGGTGAAGAGTTTCTGGTTAGAAAAGATAGAAGTTCATTCGAACACATTGAAATTTTTTTGACGTCTAGCTATATATCTCTTCCTAAAGACTATGCACCTTTCTCCCCCTATTCAGATGGTGGAAGTCTGATATACACAGGCCGCTTTTTTGCTTGTATTGACAACTGTTATGATAAAGCAAAAGTCTGGCGAGTAACTATGCGGGTTCCCCCAGGTGAGCATATGATTATTAACGGGAAGATAAATGATCGAACAGCCAGCTGGATTGATCGTGATAATGGAATGAAGGTCTATGTTGGAACTCAAGAACCCATAAATACAGCTAGTGTTGTGGCTGTTGTTGATAGAGGTTTGCCAGAAAAATTGAGATTGTCTTTAGAATCAGATATTCCCAGGTTAATGAGTTATTTTGAGCAAAGGCTTGGGGCACTAAGTGGAACAAAGCCTGCTTTGTATGCATCATATGCGAATGTCGATGATAACTCTTGGCAGGGGGGGACCTTGCCACATCAGGTTTTTATGCATTGGAATATGAATGAACTTGATGGGAAATTTTCCGACTCTAACTTTATTAATGAAACCATTTGGTTTTTTGCTCATGAGGTCGCACATTTATACCAGCAGGGTAGTGAAACAGGGTTGTATGGTGGTGCAAATGAATCGTGGTTACATGAAGGGAATGCGGATTGGTTAGCAGCGCTGGCTTTATTAGATTTGTATCCCGAGTCATCAAAATATGTCTCTAATAAAATTAAGGCTTTTAAGGAAAGTTGCACAAAAGGTGTAAAAGAGATTCCTTTGGTTGAGGCCGCTAACCGGGGCAGGTTTGATCTGTATTATAGCTGTGGCCTGCTCATACATCGGGCAATTGACCTGTTTCTGCAAAGTGAAAATTCTGATTCGTCAAATATTTTTTCGATATGGAGCAGTTTTCGTCAAGAGGTCGAGGGCGGCGGAGAAAAAGGTGCTGATACTTTCTTGATGCTTCTCAGCCAGAGGGAAGGGGCAGCAGAACTTGTTAACTCTATTGAACTTTTACTTGGTGGGAAACAGTCGAGTGCAAGAGTTGCTTTGGATCAATTAACTCATGGCTTATAAGGCGATTCAAGCTAGGTAAACTGACAATTGCACTCTCAGGTGATAACTGTCAGTTTATTTTCTTAGATTCGGTCGGTTTAAATTCTTCTTTTAGGCTTCAGGGCGAAGTAATTTTTATAAGCTGCAGTCTGTGCAAAAAAATTCTTCATCACTTAATCGCATTGCAGTCAGATATCCTCCCCAAACACAACCTGTGTCTAGGGCATAGATATTCTCAGTATCTGCACGGCCTTCCAGGGCAGCCCAATGCCCAAAAATAATCTTGTCATTTCTGGTTTTTCGATTGGGAAAGCTAAACCATGGCTGGTATTCACCGTGAGAGGCCTGGACCCCCTTTTTATTGATTAGATCCAGAGTGCCATCAGCCTTACAAAATCGCATTCTTGTGAAGTAATTGGTAATGGACCGCAGGCGTTCGATGCCGATCAAATGATCATCCCAACAGTGTGGCTCATTACCGTACATGCCATAAAAAAATGCCTTTGCCATAGCTTCGTCGGCGAGGGCCTTATGCACTTCAGTGGCGAGCTTTTGCGCTTTAGTAACGCTCCAAATGGGGGGGATACCCGCATGCACCATGGTGTACCCCTTCTTATGTACGAGAAGAGGTAGGCTTTGTAGCCACTCCAGTAACTTATCAGAATCTTTTGCTTTTAAAACCTTGGCAAGGTCGTGTTCTTTTTCAGACAGAGATTTAGCGCCATGGGCGATCGCCAGTAAATGGAGATCATGGTTGCCCAACACTGCTGTAACCTGCTGGCGGTGCTCATAGAGATAGCGAAGGGTGCTTAGGCTATCCTCACCCCGGTGAACCAAGTCTCCGGCAAGCCAGAGTTTGTCACGGTCAGCACTAAACTTGATTTTCTTGAGAAGGCTTTGAAAAGCTGCAAAGCATCCTTGAATATCTCCGATGGCGTAAGTTGCCAAGATTTCCCCCAAAAATATGAAAAATAATTATTGTTGTTGCAAGTTTGTACAGTAGTCGGCCAGCTTAACAAAGTCCTCGACGCTTAAGGTTTCTGGTCGGCGGCCGGCATCAATGGGTAGCAGCTCGGGGTCGAGATCCGGGAATAGGGGTTTTAAAGCATTGCGTAGGGTCTTACGGCGCTGCTGGAAGGCTATATTGACGATTCTTTCCAATAATCCTTCATCTTTTGCGGTAAATGGCAGAGTACTGTAGGGAACCAATCTCACGATGGCAGAATCCACCTTAGGGGCGGGCCGGAAAGACTGCGGGGGTACAGGGAACAGGCCCTGTACGCGACAGTAATATTGAACCATCACGCTAAGTCGCCCATAAGATTTAGTCGAAGGCGTAGCGCTGAGCCGATCTACCACCTCTTTCTGCAGCATAAAATGCATATCCTGGACTTGCCCGCGAAAACTGAGCAGATGGAACAGTAGCGGTGTGGATATGTTATATGGAAGGTTACCGACGATGCGTAGCTGCTTATCTCCAGCAAAGGTGCCAAAGTCAAATTTTAATGCGTCCTTTTCAATAATGCTAAATTCCGGGAATTCCCTGAATTTAAATTCCAGCATCGGAATCAGGTCGCGATCCAGTTCGACAGCGGTTAGAGATGGGCACCGTTTTAGTAGTAATTCTGTAATTGCCCCTTGACCCGGGCCAATTTCCACTAGCGTATCTGATTCTTTAGGGCCTACCGCACGAACAATGCGCTCGATAATATTTTCATCGACGAGAAAGTTTTGTCCAAAGCGTTTGCGGGCTTTGTGTTGAAAGAAGTTATCCATTGATATATCTGTAACCTGGATGATTAATTTTGCGGTTAAGCCTTGGGGTGCTGGTGAGCATTTCAGTTGGATACCCTTTAGGGCCTTTCACTGCGCTCACGTGGTGAGGGCATGGTCCACTCTTTCTCCAAGCAAGTTTTAGGCACTGGTTAGGAACTGCGCAATTTAGCTATCGCCACAGCCTGAGACAGTGCGGCTTTGAGACTGCCACAGTCTGCAATGCCTGTGCCCGCGATATTGAGAGCTGTGCCGTGGTCTACTGAAGTGCGGATAAAGGGTAGCCCCAAAGTGATATTGACGGCGTGGCCAAAACCCTTGAATTTTAACACTGGAAGCCCCTGATCGTGATACATAGCTAAAACGGCGTCACATTCCGACAAATGCGGCGGGGTAAAAAGAGTGTCTGCGGGAAGTGGACCTTTCAGTGATATACCTTGGTGGCGCAAGTGTTCGAGTGTGGGTTCAATTATTTCTATTTCCTCATGGCCTAAGTGTCCCCCCTCTCCAGCATGGGGGTTGAGGCCGCAAACGCTAATACGAGGATTGGAGATGCAGAAATGTTCCCGCAAACTGGCGTCGAGGATGGTAATAATCTGCTCTAGAAGCGGGGGGGTGATAGCAGCGCTCACCTCTTTGAGGGGCAAGTGAGTTGTCACTAGAGCAACCCGAAGGTCCTCTGCTGCTAGCATCATAACGACACGCTCGACACCGGCTTTTTCAGCAAAGAACTCTGTATGGCCGCTAAATGGAGTGCCGGCATCATTGATAATGCCCTTGTGCACGGGCCCTGTAACCACGGCATCAAACTGGCCGGCCAGGCAACCCTCTGCCGCAACTGAAAGAGTTTCCAATACATAGGGTGCATTGATTGCATTCAATAGACCGGGTTTAGCAGGCTCGGCTATGGAGACCGGTAGTATGTAGAGAGCACCGGCAGGTGTCCCCTCTGTGCCTGCTGTGGACAGAGGAAGGAGCTGAAGAGGCAACCCCAATGCTGCAGCGGTCTCTGTCAGTAGCTGGGGATCAGCAATTGCGACAATCTGTGCTGGAGAACTCTCTTGTGCAATCTTCACAGCGAGCTCAGGGCCAATACCTGCAGGTTCTCCGGGGGTGAAGGCAATTTTAGGAGCCATTGCTATATAACTTTCCTGTAGCTACAAAAAAAAACCGGGCACAGGGCCCGGTTTTTCCCGCTGAAAAAGCGGCTTACTATTGGTTTCCTGAGTCCTCGGTGGTCTCAGAGTCCGGCAATTTGATCTCAACATATGCCTGGTCGCGAATCTCACGGCGCCAGTTTTGCAGTTCCTCTTCATAGCGGCGGTTGCGCAGCAAATTGGCTGCCTGATTGCGGATATATTTGTCGGTCATATCCTGTTTGCGCCGATCTTCAACCTGCAGGATATGCCAGCCGAACTGGCTGCGGAAAGGCAGGCTAATGCTGCCAATCTCAGTTGCATCCATAGCCTGGGTAAACTCCGGTACAAACTGCCCAGGCATAGACCAGCCAAGATCGCCACCAGATAGCATAGAGCCTATGTCCTCTGAGTTCTCGCGCGCGAGCTCGCTAAAGTTATCGCTGGCCATGGCCTCTTCACGCAGCTCAATCAGCTTATTGTAAGCTTGGTCATCGGTAAGAATAGCGGACGGCTTAAGCAGGATATGGCGAACTTTTGTCTGTTCCACCAACTGCTCGCTGGCGCCTTTCTGCGCGTGAATCTTTAATAGGTGAAAGCCGGCATCGCTGCGGAAAGGCTCGGTAACATCACCGGCTTTTAAGCCGGTGAGGGCATCGGCAAAAAGAGTGGGAAGCTCGACGGTCTTGCGCCAACCCAGGTCACCACCGGAGAGGGCATTCTGGCCGGCAGAGTTTGCGATTGCCAGGCGGCGGAAGTCAGCGCCGTCTTTGGCCTGTTGAGCTAGGTCTTCAGCCTTCTCCCGTGCCTGGGTAACTTCGCTGGTGGGAGCACTGGAACTCACGGGGATCAGGATATGGCCCAGTTCAAATTGAGGGGACTTCCAAAACTCCCCCTCCTTGGAGCGCAGGAAGTTATCGATATCTTGGTCGGTAATCTGGATCCGGCGGTTAACGCTGCCTTGCTCGACCCGGCGAATCATCAGCTCCTGGCGAATTTGCTGACGAAAGCTCTTCATGCTCATTCCGTCAGCGAGCAGGCGTTGGCGGAATGTTTCGGGGCTGACACCAGCATTTTGCTGGACGCGGGCGATAGCTTGGTCCAGTTCCGATTCAGAGACGGTGACCCCTGCGCGAGAGGCCATTTGCAGTTGCAAACGCTCGATAATCAGTTGTTCGAGGACCTGACGGCGCAAAACGTCCACGGGAGGGGCCTGCACCTGTTGCGCTTGGATTTGGCTGGCGATGGTATTCATGCGCTGGGCCAATTCACTGGCCATTACAACATCGTCGTCAACAACAGCGACTACCCGGTCAAGGTTTCTGACTTGTGCGGTGGCAGCGGCGGCGATCAGAGCGCCAGCTGCCAGTACGGGTGCCAGGCCTAGTTTCGGTATGAACTTCTTAATTATTCTCATCACTGTTTCAGCTCTTCTCTCTGATCAAAGTTGGCAATCCCCTGGGTCAGCATTTCTGTCACGGTTGAACCAAAGCCTGCTAGTCCTTTGAGCTCGACTTCAAGATAGATACCCTCGTCGTACTCAAGGTCTTCAGCAGATACAACCCCTGCGAGATCATTGTCCAGTGTGCGTCGCCACACCAGTCGGGTACGGTAGCAGCAGTCGTCATATTCGATACCTGCCAGGTATTCCAGTTCCCGATTTAAAGTAAGATCATAGCTGGCACCAGCCATGAGTGAGGTATGAGTACCAAGTGGGAGGACAGTTGAGGCGTTTAGTTGGCTCACGGTTTCATCTTCATCTTCGTCCTCATCATCGTCATCCGTAGAGTCCGGGCGCTCGTAGTAATAGCTTAAGTTAAAGATGCGGTAGTCGTCGTCAAGATAGCGCAGGCTGAAATTACCGCGATTAATATTGTGCTCACTATCTTCATAGACCAGCTCAGTCCCCAAACGCAGGGATTCGAAAGGGCGACTCTCGATTCGTGCAGCCAGCTCTGACCGTTGGGTGTCCTCAATGTAAGAGTCACGGCCAATTTGCCGGTCACTGGAGTAATAGACTTGTCCAACACTGGCTGAGAAGAGGTCCCGGCCACTGACTGGATCTAGAAAGCGGGTTGTCAGGCCCAGGGCAAGTCTGTCTGCATCGTCGATCCGGTCATTTCCGGAAAAGCGGCTATCGCGGAATAGCTGATCGTAGCTAAAAGTGTAGAGTGATGTGTCGTATAACAAGTTGTTACTATCTGGGTCGATATCCTCGGCATCATCACTGATATCAAAGAAATCACTCTGATCGGCATTGCTACTAATCAGGGTAAACAACCGTGGCTCCAGAGTCTGGATAAAGTCGCGGTCGAATAGGCGGCTATCCCGCTCAAAATAGAGCCCAGTGTCCAGAATAAACTGGGCAGCAGCAGCATCCGGGTTGTCATTGGCATCCTCGGGTAGGAATAGATCACTGACACTGTATGCCAGGTAGCGCCCTGCTATTCCCGGCTTGAAATATCCCCAGAGCCACTCTTTATCCCAGTAGAACTCATAGTCGAGGCGCAATCGATCTGCGGTAATAAAGTCTCGTTTTTGAGTAGTGACGCTATCAGGATCGTCAGTATCTCTAATGTACCTGATGGTCTGCGTATCGCTGTGATCCCAACTGGTGACTTCGTTCTGCATGGTCAGCAGCCAATCATCCCAACGATAAGCTCCGTCAACATCAAAACGAGGGTACTGGGCAAACTCATCGAAGGCGTCGTTTTCGAGTATTTGGTAGTCCTGAATGCGTAGAGTCGCTTGCCAGTGCTCACTACGAAGTAGCCCTTGGAATTTTTGGTCGACTTGAGTTTCCGCATTGATATCAAGGTTGGCCGTGCTTAAATCACGGAAATAGTCCGGATCGCTGACCTTGGTGTAGTCGATATCGGTGCGCCAGACACTGCCGCTGTAGCCCCCTTGTTGTTCCAAACTGATCAGCCAGCGGTCATCACCTTTGTAGGGAAGAACCAGGTCCTCGGGGAAGCCCTCATCAATCAGGTCCTGGGCAAGGTCATTATTGCCGCCATCGTCATCGGGGAGGTCGGCCAGACGGATTTCAGTACTAAACATTTCTGCCAGGTGCCGGAACTCAACCTCTAACCCGGCTCCGCGATATTGTATGTAACGCGGGGAAATGGTGGCGTCCATCTGCGGGGCAATATTCCAGTAGTAGGGAATGGCGAGATCCCAGCCATTCTTGTCGCTGTTGCTGAGTGTTGGAAATAGGAAGCCGGACATGCGCGCATCGCCCACAGGAAAGCGGAAATACGGCAGGTATAAGACAGGTACGTCCAGAATCTTCAGGCGCACATCCCGTGCAGTACCCTGGCTTTCTACTTCATCAATATTGATTTCGCGGCCCGTGAGCTGCCAGAACTCACGTCCGGGCTCACAGCGGGTATATGTGCCCTCAGTCAGGGTTAGCTCACCACTGGTTTGACGTGCGACTAGCTCGGCGTCCCCATGAATAAAAGCATCGTGCACCACATAGGTAGCATCCTCAACAGAAGCCGCTTCGCTCTCGGTATGGACTTCGGCGGAGGAACCACGGATCAGCAAACCGGGCTCCCGAAGCTCAATCGCACCATCTAAAGTGGCGATATTTTCCGGGCGATTCAGTTTGACCTGGTCGGCGAAGAGCTGTCGGTAACCCTGGGTAATATGTACATTCCCGCTCAGCTCGGCTGAACCATCTTCCAACCACTGGGATTTCTCAGCAGTGGCCCTGAGCGGCGCCTCCCCTGGGGGCAGGTCGGAACCGGGATAGTTGCGCGGAGGAGCCACAAAGGCGCCAGAGCACACCGCCGGTAGATTGGCTAGCTCCTCTGGGGTTAGCTCAGAACGGGGTAACCAGTCCAAGTACAAATAGGGATTGTAGTCGGGGTCAGGATATGGCTCGCCCTGATTGGCTTGCGCCCACAGAGGCTGAGCAGCGATCAGGCCGAGAGCGATGGAGCGGGCTTGGGAGTTATTAGCAATCGCCAGAGCGAGGCGACGCCACCGGGAGACTTCAAGCATCAAACGATATGTTCCAGCTATCTTTTAGTGTTTCTTTATCGATGGATACGTGCGACAGCTTTCGAGCCGGGGCGCGCAAAATCATCGTCCGATTCTACTTGAATGTAGATGTGGTTAATAGCCGTACTGAAGTCGTAATGTTACAGCTAGAGGCTCAGCTTCGAAACGCAAATTACCTGGAACTCGTGTTCTGTTTTTAGCTGAGGCAAAGTAGGGGCTCCAATAAATAGTGATGGCGTCTCTGGACGCAGAGAGGCTCGGGGTTAAAATGCAGCTAGAAACAGTTGGAATATAAGATGAGCCTAAGATCGAGCAGTGAAGTTGAGCAAGGGTGCGAGATCGACTCCGATCCCAGACGCAATGCCTTGAGTGAGTGGGTTGGCGTTGCCCTGGGTATGGAGGCTCCGGCTGATTTATCGAGCCTGGCGGGAGATGCTGGATTTCGCCGTTATTTTCGCACTCTAACCGAGCCGTCACTGATAGCGGTAGATACTCCCCCCCAATTGACTAACCCCGCCCGCTTTGTGGCTCTGGCTGATTACTTGCGCCGCAATGGTATTCATACGCCGATGGTGGTTGCTGCAGACACCGCAGAGGGGTACCTGCTGCTGGAAGACTTGGGGGATACCCAGTTATATAGCGTGCTCAACAGCGACAGTGTTGAGGGACTCTACGCAGAGGTAATGAGTGAACTTTTATGCCTGCAGCAAATCCCTTTTGAGGAACAATTATTCCCAACTTATAGTGGGGAACTACTTCTTAAGGAAATGCAGGTTATGCCTGAGTGGCTGGTGCGAGAGCTACTTGGCTACCAGCTTTCAGAGCGGGAAGAAAAGCTGCTGGAGCAAACCTTTGAATTGTTGCTTAACAGTGCGGAGGAGCAGCCTCACACGATTGTTCACCGGGATTACCACAGTCGCAACCTGATGATCCGCGACGGGGAAAGGCCGGGGATTGTCGATTTTCAAGACGCAGTGTGGGGGCCCGCCACCTACGATCTGGTGTCTCTGCTCAAAGATTGCTATATCCGTTGGCCCCGCGAGCGGGTAGAGCGCTGGGTGCTGGCTTACATCGCGACCGCTGAAGCGGCGGGTGTTATGCAGCCTGTGGACCCACAACTTTATCTTCGTTGGTTCGACTGGATGGGGCTACAGCGTCATATTAAAGTGCTGGGTCTGTTCCCGCGCCTCAGTCTGCGTGATGGAAAGCAGGGATACTTGCAGCACCTGCCGCTGGTGATTCGCTATGTTTTGGAAACCGCTGAGCGCTACCCAGAGCTGGAGCCGTTTACTGATTGGTTCAGCGGCACCCTACTGCCGCAGATAGAGCCTTTGCCCTGGTACAGCGATTACCGCTGTGCCGGTGACTAGCCGAAGTAGGCCGTACGAAAACTGTACAGATTAATTTAATGAGCAAACCCAAAGAGAATTCCCCTTTGACTGCCATGGTATTGGCAGCAGGTTTTGGGCGCCGTATGCGCCCACTGACGGACCAAACTCCAAAGCCTCTGCTGCCGATTGCCGGCAAGCCCCTGATTGAATTTGCAATTGAGCGCTTGGCAGCTATTGGTGTGCAAAAGGTCGTGATTAACCTGGGCTACTTGGGACCCAAAATTCGTCAACAGCTCGGTTCTGGTTCTCGCTGGGGGGTGGATATTCACTACTCCGTCGAACATGAGGAGGAGCCACTGGAAACTGCCGGTGGGATTCTCAAGGCGCTGCCACTGATCGGCGATTCATCGTTTCTAGTGGTTAATGGTGATGTCTGGTGTGACTATGACCTGTCGCAATGGATCGAGAGGCCGCTGCCGGAGTCTTGCCCTGGGCGTCTTTTGATGGTCCCTAATCCTCCCCATAACCCCGATGGAGATTTTGGCATAGAAGGTGGCTTGCTGTCGGGTACAGCCAAGCCCCGCTATACCTTTGCGGGTATTAGCTGGCTGCGAGCTGAAACCCTCACTGAATACCCTAAGCGTCGCGAATGCTTTGGGCTTGGGGAAGTGTTCACCTTTAATGAGGATAAGCTACAAGCTGAACTCTATGAGGGGGACTGGTGCGATGTGGGAACCCCCGAGCGCCTGGAAAATTTAGATCGCCGACTGACTGGCGAAAGTTGAGTTACCAAAGGATATTTTGATGTCAGATTACAAGATCGCCCCCTCTATTCTCTCCGCAGATTTCGCACGTTTGGGTGAGGAAGTGGACAATGTGTTGGCAGCCGGAGCGGACTGGGTGCATTTTGATGTGATGGACAATCACTATGTGCCAAATCTCACGATTGGCCCTATGGTATGCCAGGCCCTGCGCAAACACGGTGTTGAGGCTCCGATTGATGTGCACCTGATGGTGGAGCCGGTGGATGAAATGATTCGCATGTTCGCCGATGCCGGAGCTACCTATATTACGTTCCACCCAGAAGCCTCTCGTCACCCGGACCGCTCCCTTCAATTGATCCGCAGTCTCGGCTGTAAAGCCGGGCTGGTGTTCAATCCAGCCAGTGGCCTCGATGCGGCCAAGTATGTAATGGATAAGCTGGATATGATCCTGCTGATGTCGGTGAACCCGGGCTTTGGTGGGCAGAAGTTTATCCCCAATACCCTGACCAAGTTAAAAGAAGCCCGCAAGTTGATTGATGAGTCTGGGTTTGATATTCGCCTTGAGATCGACGGCGGTGTGAATCGCGACAATATTGCCGAAATTGCTGCAGCTGGAGCAGATACCTTTGTCGCTGGGTCTGCCATATTCAATACCCCGGACTACGCTGAAGTGATTGCAGCCATGCGTAAGAGTTTGGCTTAATTTACAAAACTGGCGGGCAATCTCTTGCCCGCCATAGACGGGATTTGTTAACTTGTGCGCCTGCACTGAGGGAATTTCCGTGAACCACTCTTTCTCCCTGACAAACAGTTGGCGATGGCGCCACTGACCTGCTGAGGCCCAATCGAGTTTGGCGATTGAGGCACCTTTCCCGTGGGCGCTGCTTATACTCTGGCGCCAATCATAAAGAATGAAAAATTGATCGGAGTCTCCATGACCCCTACTGAATACGCTCAACTTGCGTCTGAGGGTTATAACCGTATCCCCCTGGTAAGGCGCGTACTGGCGGATATTGAAACGCCACTGTCCACCTATTTGAAACTGGCCGGAGGCCGTTACAGCTATTTGCTGGAATCGGTTCAGGGCGGGGAGAAATGGGGGCGCTATTCCATTATTGGTTTACCTGCGCGGACTTTGCTCAGGGTTAAGGGCACTGACATCACCGTGGAAACTGATGGTGAGGTTGTAGAGAGCCACAGCGCCGCCGACCCTCTGGAGTTTGTTGAACAGTTTCAGCAGCGCTATCAGGTGCCTGAATTAGCGGATCTGCCCCGTTTTAACGGCGGGCTGGTGGGCTATTTTGGCTATGACTGCGTGCGCTATATCGAACCGCGTCTGGCCGCCAGTACTCCGCCGGATACCCTGGGTAACCCGGATATCCTGTTGATGGTCAGCGATGAATTGGTGGTTTTTGACAATCTTGCCGGTGCGGTAATTCTGATTGTCCACGCAAATACCGCTGAAGAAGCAGCCTATGAAAAAGCCCAGCAGCGCCTGGACCAATTGGTTGGCCAGTTAGCGCAACCGCTGCCGGATACTGTGCCCCTCGATTTGCATGGGCGCGGCATTGATGAGAGCGAATTCCAATCCCACTTTGGCGAGGACAACTTTAAGCGCGCAGTAGACCGGGTTAAAGAGTATGTGCTTGCCGGTGATGTGATGCAGGTGGTGCCCTCCCAGCGCCTGTCTGCGCCTTTCGATGCGCCGCCACTCAATTTTTACCGTGCTTTACGCAGTTTGAACCCTTCGCCGTATATGTATTTCCTCGATCTGGGTGACCACCATGTAGTGGGCTCCAGCCCAGAAATTTTGGTGCATTTAGAAGAGGGAGAAATGACTGTGCGACCTCTGGCGGGAACCCGCCATCGGGGAGCCACTGAGGAGGAGGATCTTGCCCTGGAGGAAGAGCTGTTGGCAGATCCCAAAGAACTCGCCGAACATCTGATGCTGATTGACCTGGGGCGCAATGATATCGGCAGGGTGGCTGATACTGGCAGTGTTAAAGTCACCGACCAAATGTTTGTCGAGCGCTATTCCCACGTGATGCATATCACCTCCAATGTTGTCGGCCGGTTAAAGCCGGGCCTCACCGCCATGGACGCTCTGCGCGCGGCACTGCCGGCTGGTACCCTGTCGGGCGCCCCCAAGATTCGCGCTATGGAAATTATCGATGAGCTGGAGCCAGAAAAGCGTGGCATTTACGGTGGGGCGGTTGGCTACCTGGCTTGGAATGGCAATATGGATACCGCTATCGCCATTCGTACAGCAGTTATCAAGGATGGCCGACTATATGTGCAGGCGGGAGCTGGCCTGGTGGCGGACTCCGATCCGCAGTCAGAGTGGAATGAAACAATGAATAAGGCCCGAGCGCTTTTCCGCGCTGCCGGTATGGCGCTGGCCAAGAGTAGTAAGAGTAGTGACCCTTTAAAGATCGAGCAAGATGAGCGAAGTTAGTATTTCTCAAAAGTTGACCCTGGCTGAACGCTGCGAGCGAGTTGTCGCAGCGCCGTTATTTAACCAAATCATTATCGGAATGATTCTGCTCAATGCCGTCGCTGTTGGGTTAGAGACTTCCACTTGGGTGACGGAGCGCTTTGGTACGCTGCTGGGCGCTATTAATCAACTGATTCTCGCCTCATTTGTTATTGAGGCGCTGGTTAAAATTTTTGCCCATGGGGCCCGTCCCTGGCGTTACTTTGCCAGTGGTTGGAATTGCTTTGATTTTACTATTATTGCACTGAGTTTGATTCCTGCTACAGGGCCGCTAGCTACCCTGGCGCGCTTGGTGCGGGTATTAAGGGTTTTGCGGCTGGTGTCTGCATTCCCGGAACTCCGCACACTGGTGGACACGCTTTTGCGCAGTTTGCCAAGCATGATGCACATTGCTTTGTTGATGAGCATCATTTTCTATATCTATGGTGTAGCGGGTTATTTCCTATTTCACGATATTGATCCAACTCACTGGCGCACTTTACCCATCGCATTTTTGAGTTTATTCCGCATTGTCACCTTCGAGGACTGGACGGATATTATGTATACCGCGATGGATTCGATGCCTTGGGCCTGGCTTTACTTCGTCAGCTTTGTGGTCATGGGGGCGTTCGTAATGATTAACCTCTTTATCGGTGTAGTCTTGAATAACCTGGAAGAGGCCAAATTGCGACGTATGGATGAAATGTGTCTGCCTCCAAGCCAGACCGAAATCCTGCGCGAACTCCGCGCGACCCAGGCCTCTCTCGCACGCCTGCAAAAAAGAATGGAAGAATCCACTTATCAACCAGAGGCTAAGGGGGCCGCGCAATGATTTTAATGATCGATAACTACGACTCCTTTACCTGGAATGTAGTGCAGTACCTGGAAGAGCTGGGTGCAAAAGTGGTGGTGAAACGCAACGACGAAATTACCCTAGATGAAGTCGAGGCAATGGCGCCAGAGAAAATCGTGATTTCGCCGGGTCCCTGTACTCCCAATGAGGCGGGTATTTCTCTCGATACCATTCGCCGTTTTGCCGGCAGTATCCCTATTTTGGGTATTTGTTTGGGGCACCAGAGTATTGGCCAGGTCTTCGGTGGCAGGGTAGTTCGTGCCCGGCAGGTTATGCACGGCAAAACATCCCCTATAGTGCACAACAACTTGGGGGTGTTCCACGGTTTGTCCAACCCATTTGAGGCGACTCGCTATCACTCACTGGTAGTGGAGAAAAGCAGTTTACCGGAATGCCTGGAGATCACTGCCTGGACTGAGACAGAGGATGGTGAAATTGACGAGATCATGGGCGTGAAGCACCGGGAATTAGCAGTAGAAGGGGTGCAATTTCATCCTGAGTCAATTCTCACCATGCACGGTCACGATATGTTGAGAAACTTTATCGAGTCTTGAGGGCCGGAAGAACAAGTGCGCGGCGGGCAGGTCCCGCCAGAATCAATAACCAGAGTGGGGCAAAGGGGGAAAAATGAATATTCAACAGGCCATTGCCAAACTGGTGGATGGCGAACACCTTACTCGTGAAGAAATGCGCGAAACCGTGGGCCAGATTATGCATGGCGAAGCGCTGGAGTCACAGATAGGCGCACTCCTTATAGCACTGCGTATACGCGGTGAGACAGTCGATGAAATTGTCGGCGCAGTGGAAACCATGCGTGAGCTGGCGGTAAAGGTTGAGCTCGACCTGGAAAACACAGTTGATATTGTCGGCACCGGCGGCGATGGCGCCAATCTGTTTAACGTGTCCAGTGCGAGCAGCTTTGTGGCCGCTGCTGCCGGAGCTAAGGTAGCCAAGCATGGCAATCGCTCCGTGTCGTCCAGTAGTGGTTCTGCGGACCTGCTTGAGCACGCCGGCGTATTTTTGGAATTGAGTCCCTCGCAGATGGCGCGTTGCGTAGAGACTATCGGTATTGGCTTTATGTTTGCGCCCAGCTTTCACAATGCGATGCGCCACGTTGGCCCATCGCGCAAGGCGCTGGGACTGCGTACCATCTTCAATTTACTCGGGCCGATGACAAATCCGGCGGGAGTAAAGCGCAAAGTAATCGGTGTGTATGACAAGCGCTACTGCCGCCTGTTGGCTGAAGTTTTGCAAAAGCTCGGTTCAGAGCATGTGCTGATTTTACATAGTGAAGACGGGCTCGATGAAGCCAGTATTGCTGCGGATACCTTTGCTGTGGAATTAAAGGATGGTGCCTTGCAGGAATATACCCTCAAGCCTGAAGACTTTGGCTTGCAGCGCCGTGACCTCTCTGATCTTAGTGTTTCTGGTTCCGAGGATTCCCTGGCCCTGATTCGCGATGCGCTGGGTAAGCGCAATACTGAGGCGGGGCAAAAAGCCGCGGATATTATTGCGCTTAACGCAGGCCTGGCAATTTATGTCAGCGGCGTTGCGCACTCTGCAGAGCAAGGTGTCGCTATGGCACAAGATGCTATCGACAGCGGTCTCGCCGGAGAGAAAATTAACGATCTTGCCGCGTTTACCAGTGCGTTTCGCCCAGAGGAAATTCAATCGTGAGTACACCGACCATTTTAAAAACAATTGTCGAGCGCAAGTGGCAAGAGGTTGCTGAGCGCAAGGCTGAGTGCTCCACCGACGAAGTTCGCCTTCGCGCCAGGGATCAGGAACCGGCGAGAGGCTTTGTCGATGCAGTGGATCGCAAGATTTCCACTGGTGAGGCTGCAGTAATTGCCGAAATTAAAAAAGCCTCTCCCAGTAAAGGCGTGATTCGCGAGGATTTCCTTCCTGCAGAAATTGCTACCAGCTATGAAAAAGGTGGCGCGGCTTGTCTGTCAGTACTAACCGATGTCGACTTTTTTCAGGGCGCAGATAATTACTTGCAGCAGGCCCGAGATGCCGTACGCCTACCGGTGCTGCGCAAGGACTTTACCGTTGATCCCTACCAAATCTATGAAGCTCGCGCGATTGGGGCCGACTGTATTTTGCTGATTGCAGCCTGCCTGGAAGATCCACAGATGGCGGATCTCAACGGGCTCGCTTTGGAGTTGGGTTTGGATGTCTTGGTGGAAGTGCATAACCACAAGGAGTTGGAGAGGGCCCTGGCATTACCTAACCGCTTAATCGGCATCAATAATCGCAATCTGCACACTTTCGATGTGCAGCTGGAAAATACCTTTAAGTTACTGGACTTGATCCCCGAAGACCGTCTTGTGGTCACGGAAAGTGGTATTCATACCACAGATGATGTTGCGGCGATGCGCGGTCATAACGTCAATGCTTTCCTGGTGGGAGAGGCCTTTATGCGGGAGGAGGAGCCGGGCAGGAAACTGATGGAAATGTTTAACTGACCGCTTACTCCAGTAGCAGAAATAAAAAAGGGCGATGTAAAAATCGCCCTTTTTTTATGCGGTGTATTTATTCGGTTACTAGCGGGTACCGTACACCACCATGGTTTTACCTTTAACGGAAACCAGGCCCTGTTCTTCCAGGGTTTTTAATACGCGGCCCACCATTTCCCGGGAGCAGCCGACGATACGGCCAATTTCCTGGCGGGTGATTTTTATTTGCATGCCCTCGGGGTGAGTCATTGCATCCGGCTCATTGCAGAGATCGAGCAGGGTGCGAGCGACACGTCCGGTCACATCGAGGAAGGCGAGATCGCCAACTTTGCGCGTGGTGTTGCGCAGGCGGCCTGCCATTTGGGTGGCCAGGGCAAAAAGAAACTCTGGGTGCTGGCGAGTGAGTTCCTGGAACTTGGTGTAGGAGATTTCTGCCACCTCACACTCGGTTTTGGTGCGGACCCAGGCACTGCGGGTGTCCTGATCGAACAGGCCCATCTCACCGAAAAAGTCTCCGTCGTTGAGGTAGGCAACGATCATTTCGCGGCCTTCATCGTCCTCAATCAGAACTGTAACGGAACCGCGCATAATGAAATAAAGGGATTCACAGCGGTCGCCAGCATAGATAATTGTGCTCTTGGCCGGGTAGCGACGCCGGTGGCAGTGGGCCAGAAAGTCTTCAATATTGCCGATAGTCATGGGGTCTTCGATAGCAACCGTCACGGATTTATTCCTCATTTTTTGTCTTGTGCTCTATCCCGGCTTTAGCAGCTGAGCACTATTGAATTATCGCGCGAAAACAAAATCCCCAACAGGGGCTGACCGCGGCAAAGTTCCGCAGTGTGACCTGTGACACTATGGCACTGGGTCGCTTGGACTTCATAAACCACGATGCGTTCATAGAAAAAGCATTTGATCGTGCGTCATTCGGCTTTCGCGCGGAGGCGTACCAGACACTATACCGGAAACATACAGGTGCCGGGATAGACTTCGCCAATATGCTAAGCTTCGCCGCTGAAGTTTTAATGGGAGTGGAGTGATGCAGGGTAAAGTAACCTGGGTAAATGATTTAACCTTCGTCGGTGAAGCTGGCAGCGGTAATTCGGTAGTGATGGAAGGCGGCCGCACAAATAATGGTGTGCGCCCGATGGAAATGATTTTGCTGGGCGTCGGTGGCTGCGCGGCTTACGATGTGGTGAGTATTTTACAGAAGGCGAGACAAGACATTATTTCCTGTCATTGTGAACTGGAAGGTGTGCGCCCAGATACAACCCCATCGCCGTTTGAGCGAATTGAAATGAAGTTTGTAGTGCGCGGTCGCGGATTGAAGGAATCCCATGTTGCCCGTGCAGTGGAACTCTCCGCAGAGAAATACTGCTCAGGCTCCATCATGTTGCGCAATGCGGGTGTCGAGATTGTGCACAGCTACAGCGTTGAAGAAGCTTGAAGAGAAATTAGCCGGGAAGGGAGGGAGGAAACTGGGCGTAACCTCCCTAAACTCCAAGTCGTTTTAATGATTGAAGAGTAACGGTCAGATTTTATAACTGGCCGAAGTCATCACTTTGGATACGAGAGACATCACTCCTTTTACCGGAGTGGGGAAGCGGGCACCACCGGCGGCCAGTGCAGCGTGGGCGTGCTCGTCTTCGTCAATTAACATCTGTTCCACTACCGCACGGCTTCTCTTGTCGTCGGCGGGAAGCTTTTCGAGGTGGCTCTCAAGATGTTTACACACTTGGTCTTCCGTAGCGGCCACAAAACCGAGGCTGATTCGGTCGCTGATTTTCCCGGCGGCGGCGCCGAGCCCAAAGGACATGCCGTACCACAGTGGGTTGAGTAGGCTGGGGCGGCTGTCCAATTCCTTCAAGCGCTGTTCACACCAGGCCAGATGGTCGATCTCCTCATCGGCAGCGCGCTCCATTTCCCCCCGCACCTCGGGCAGCTTGGCGGTCAGGGCCTGGCCCTGGTAGAGCGCCTGGGCGCAGACTTCACCGCTATGGTTGACCCGCATAAGGCCAGCGGCGTGTTTGCGTTCGCTGTCGGTGAGGTCTATCTCGGCTTCACCCTTCGCCGGGGATGCCCGGCCGTGGCAGGGTTCGCCGGGACTCAGGGTGCGCAGAGCCCGATCCGCTTGAATTAACAGGCGGTCGAGTCCGCTGAGGCTGCGTTTACTCATAGTATTCTGCTCCCTGTCAGAGGCGACCGCTGATGAGCGGCCGCCGATGCCAGCTGTTAGTCCTGCTGCTCTGCAGAAACCTTTTCTCTTTCGACAGCGCGGTAGCCGATATCTTTCCGGAAGAACACGCCGTCCCAGTAGATAGCCCGAGCTGATTCATAGGCATTTTCCTGAGCTTCAGCGACGGTATCCCCCAATGCTGTAGCGCACAGCACCCGGCCACCATTGGTGACTACGCGCTCACCATCCAGTGCGGTACCGGCGTGGAAGACCTTGGCGTTGTCACTGTCTGCTTTGTCCAGGCCGCTGATGGCGTCGCCTTTGCGGTAGCTGCCGGGATAGCCGTGCGCGGCAAGTACCACACCCAGGGCTGGGCGGGGATCCCACTCAGCAGTGACAGTGTCCAGCTTCTTGTCCAGAGCAGCCATGCACAGGTCGACCAGGTCTGATTTCAGGCGAATCATAATTGGCTGGGTTTCCGGATCGCCAAAGCGACAGTTGTACTCGATAACCTTCGGGGTGCCGTCGCTATCGATCATCAGGCCGGCGTAGAGGAAACCGGTGTAGGGTGTGCCCTCAGAGGCCAGGCCTTTAACTGTGGGCTCGATAACCTCTTGCATAATGCGCTGGTAAATGGTGTCGGTCACCACCGGTGCCGGGGAGTAGGCACCCATACCGCCCGTATTGGGGCCGGTATCACCATCGCCAACGCGCTTGTGATCCTGGCTGGTGGCCATCGGCAGGATGTTTTCACCATCCACCATCACGATAAAGCTCGCTTCCTCACCCTGGAGGAACTCCTCGATAACCACGCGGCAGCCGGCTTCACCAAAGGCGTTTCCAGACAGCATATCGCGTACAGCGAGCTCAGCCTGCTCTTCGGTTTCGGCAACGATTACACCCTTGCCCGCAGCCAAGCCGTCGGCTTTAACCACGATGGGCGCGCCGCGCTCGCGAATGTAGGCAACCGCCGGCTCCACTTCGGTGAAATTGCGGTAGGCAGCGGTGGGGATTTTGTGGCGCTCGAGAAAGTCCTTGGTAAAGGCTTTGGAGCCCTCCAGTTGCGAGGCGCCTTTGCTGGGGCCAAAAATGGCGAGGCCACGGGCATTAAAGAAATCGACAACACCCTCTACCAGCGGTGCTTCCGGGCCGACAATCGTTAGCTCTACGCCGTTTTCCTCGGCGAAATCTGCCAGGGCGGCGAAGTTATCCACACCGATTGCGATATTTTCCAGCTTGGGTTCGCGGGCAGTGCCGGCGTTGCCCGGGGCAACATAGACGGTGCCGACATTTGGGTTTTGCGCTGCTTTCCACGCCAGGGCGTGCTCGCGGCCACCTGATCCGATAACCAATACGTTCATTCTTAAATCCCCCTAAGTCGACCGATCCGGTCCATTGCACAGGTTATAGGTGTGCTAGTTTAACGTGGAATTGATTCTGAGGCCTGAGTCTCGCCCCTGGATTCCAATGATTTGTGCGGGCTGAGAAGTATCGATACTTCCCAGCCCGTTGATCATAGCCCGCAGCAGTGAGCATTTGCGGGCGTACAATCTTAGTGGCGGAAGTGGCGCATGCCGGTAAATACCATGGCCATATTGTGCTCGTCCGCTGCGGCGATCACTTCTTCATCGCGCATGGAACCGCCGGGCTGGATGACCGCCTGGATTCCCACAGTGGCAGCATTATCGATGCCGTCGCGGAAGGGGAAGAAGGCATCGGAAGCCATAACGGACCCTGCAACAGCGAGGCCGGCGTGCTCGGCCTTGATCGCGGCGATGCGTGCGGAGTTTACGCGGCTCATCTGGCCTGCGCCTACACCCACAGTGCGACCGTCTTTGCCGTATACGATGGCATTGGATTTTACGAACTTGGCCACTTTCCAGGTAAACAGCAGATCGCGGATTTCTTCTTCAGTGGGCTGGCGCTTGGAGACTACTTTCAAGTCAGCAGCCGTGATCAGACCGTCGTCGCGGTCCTGAACCAGCAGGCCGCCATTAACGCGCTTGTAGTCTAGTGCCGGGGTGCGCTCGCTGCTCCACTGGCCGCATACCAGCAGGCGCAGGTTCTTCTTCTCGGCAACGGCCTGTTTGGCCTCTTCGGAGACTGACGGTGCGATGATGACTTCAACAAACTGTCGCTCGACGATAGCGCGGGCAGTGGCGCCATCCAGCTCTCGGTTGAAGGCGATGATACCGCCAAAGGCAGATTCGCTGTCGGTAGCGAAAGCCAGGTCGTAGGCCTTATGAATATCTTCAGCAATTGCCACACCACAGGGATTGGCGTGTTTAACGATAACGCAAGCGGGTTGCTCGAAGGACTTGACGCACTCCAGCGCGGCATCGGTATCGGCGATATTGTTGTAGGACAGCTCTTTACCCTGCAACTGGGTAGCAGTGGAAATGCTGGCCTCAGCTGGGTTGGCTTCGGTATAGAAAGCGGATTTCTGGTGCGGGTTCTCACCGTAGCGCAGATCCAGCTTCTTGATGAATTGGCTGTTGTAGGTGCGCGGGAACAGCTGCTTTTCTTCGCCTTTAATGGCGCCCAGGTAATTGGCAATAGCGCCGTCATAGCCCGCCGTGTGCTCAAAGGCTTTTACCGCAAGGTCAAAGCGGCTGGCGTGGCTCAAGGTGCCATCGTTATCTTTCATTTCTTCGATGATGTTGCCGTAATCGCTGGCATTGACCACGATAGTGACATCTTTGTGGTTCTTGGCGGCAGCGCGAACCATGGTGGGGCCGCCGATATCGATATTCTCGATAGCATCTTCGAGGGAACAGTCGGGTTTGGCAACGGTTTGAGCGAAGGGGTAGAGGTTAACCACCACCATATCGATCGGGGTGATACCGTGCTCGCCCATGATGGCATCATCGGTACCACGGCGCCCCAGAATGCCACCGTGTACTTTCGGGTGCAGAGTTTTGACACGGCCGTCCATCATTTCGGGGAAGCCGGTGTAGTCGGAAACTTCTACCACGGGAATACCCGCTTCCTTGAGCTGGCGGTGGGTTCCGCCGGTGGAAAGAATCTCAACCCCCATTGCGGAGAGCTGTTGAGCGAACTCTACAATGCCACTCTTGTCAGAGACACTAATTAGAGCGCGGCGGATGGAAACCTTGTCTGTCATTGCACTTGATCCAACTGGTTTTCGAAAAGGATGTTTAAAGGGTTTTAGCGGTTGTCCACTGTGGCAACAAAAACGCTGCCGGGAAAATAGCGAAGGGGGATGAGTTACCTCATCCCCCTTCAAAATTTCGCTCGGTGGGAAGCTTACAGCAGGCCGTAGCGCTTCAGCTTCTTGCGCAGGGTGCCACGGTTGAGACCCAGTAATTGCGCGGCGCGGGTCTGGTTGTGACGGGTGTATTTCATCACCACTTCGAGCATGGGCGCTTCGATCTCCGACAGCACCATGTCGTAGACATCGGTTACCATCTGGCCATCCAGGTGGCGGAAGTAGTTCTCCATTGCGTGCTCGACGGCATCGCGCAGGGACTGCTGCTGTGGCTGTGCCAGTTGAGTCTGTCCCCTGGAGGATACTTCTTCATTGCCAGTATCCGGAATTAATACTTCGTTGTTCATGCCGCTTGTGCCCCTCTCGTTATTCGGCGTTCAAACCACTCGTGAACGCTGGCATGTTGTACTTCTGCACTCTCTATTTGGAAAAAGGTCTTGCGGAAGGACTCGCTATCCGCGAGCGTCTTCAAGTACCAGCTCACATGTTTGCGAGCGATACGGACCCCCATCACTTCACCGTAGAATCGGTGTAGTTCGCCCAAATGGGCGAGCAAAATATTCCTGACTTCATCCAATGTCGGTTCGGGTAGCCGCTCGCCAGTGGCGAGATAGTGGGCTATTTCCCGAAAAATCCATGGTCGTCCCTGTGCTGCACGGCCAATCATGACCGCCGATGCGCCAGTGTAATCGAGCACCTCTCGGGCTCTCTCAGCACTGCAGATGTCGCCATTGGCAAAAACCGGGATTTCTACCCTGGATACAATTTCGGCAATGGTATCGAATTCAGCCTGTCCGTGGTAGCCACAGGCGCGAGTGCGACCGTGAACCGCCAGTGCAGCGATCCCGGAATCCTCGGCCATTTTGGCTACAGTGACGCCATTGCGGGAATCCGGGCACCAGCCGGTGCGGATCTTTAGCGTCACCGGGACGGAAACAGACTGGACCACGGCTTGAAGAATATCCGCTACCAGCTTTTCATCCCGCAGCAGGGCGGAGCCCGCTGCTTTCTTACACACCTTTTTTGCCGGGCAACCCATATTAATATCGATGATTTGCGCGCCGCGACGAGCATTCTCCCGAGCGGCTTCCGCCATCATCTCAGGATCTCCGCCGGCGATCTGCACCGATATGGGCGCCGCTTCGCCACCGTGATCCAGGCGCAAGCGGGACTTGCGGCTGTTCCACAGGCGAGTGTCCGAGGTCACCATCTCCGAAACCACCAATCCGGCGCCGAGTTCTCGGCACAGCTGGCGGAAGGGGCGGTCGGTGACACCGGCCATGGGCGCCAGAATTACCGGGTTGTCGATAATATAGGGGCCAATGGCAGTAGACACGGTAGCTCCATTTGGGCTGTAGGAAGGGCAATCTGTGCCCCGGCAAAACAGCCGCCTATGATAGCGGCTGGCCCGGTAATGGCAAAGCGAAAAAGCGGGCAATTTGATCGAACACTGTTCATTTAGCCTGCTGAATGCGCAGGTTTGGTTGTTTATGGCGCCAAATCCCCTTTGCTAAAAACTTGGCCGGGGTGCTTGTGTGCGCTCAGTGAGTGATGTTCAACTCGTAGTTTACCGCTTCTGCACCGGGGTCAACCACCTCAATCGCGATATGAATGGGGCTGTCCTGGGGCATTAGTTTGCGTCCGGCCAACTCCCCCTGTAGGTACTCGTTCGGGGTAAACCGGCGACTGGCCACAGCCTTGTCCTTCAGGTCGCTGAAGTTCAGCAACAGGTTGGGGAAGGGTTGCGCGTAGGGGGCGGTATTTAGCAGCACTGCATCCACTACCAGGGCGCCCTGCAGCTGCGGGTGGGTACGCACCATTAAGTTTGTGGCCTGGATCGCCCGGGTATCTTTTAGTTGAGGTAAGGTGCAGCCGAATAGTGGGCAGGCGGCAGCATAGAAGTCGCGCCAGGGCTGTTTGCGGCTGAGGCTATCGAACTGGAAGTATGCAACCTGAATCACTATGCCGAGGATCGATAGGGGAATCAATGCACGCCATAGCCAGGGAGAGGCTGTGCGTTTCTTTTTGGGGACTCCCCACGACATCTCCACAGGCGCGGGCTGGATGGCTGAGATCAATTGCTCCCGCTGCGGCTCTTCAGCAGTGGTAGATTCGCCACCGAAGTAAGGCTCCTGGCGGCTTTCCTCAGTGGGGGGAGGTGTATCTACAGACTCGGTTGATACTGCAGGCTCATTGTTGTCCCAAGACGATTCCTCAGCGAGGGAGCTAGAAGTTTCAAACTCCGGTACTTCAGGTTGGCCGTTGTACTCGGGCGAAGGGTCAGAATCAAAATCAGGAAGTTCTTCCCAGTCCGGCTTGAGGATTTTATCCAGGTCCTCTTCGGGTTCTGCTTCCTCTTCGGTGTGAGATGCTTCCAGCTCCTGCCACTCATGGTCGCCAAAGGCGTCACCAATTAATTCCTGCGCTGCTGCACTATATTCTTTTGGTTCAGATTTGGGCGCGCTGTCAGGTGCCCCCTCATTGGTTGCACTCTCCCGACCGGCAGTTTGATCTACAGCTGGTGGAGATGGCGGGGTGGCGGGTTCGTCCTCGTCGAGCTCGATATCGTCGTGGATCAGGAAGTCATCGTCTTCCAGCAAAGCCTCCAAATCATTGCGGCTCTCGCTATCACTTTCTGAGAAAACGATATTTTCGTCTGCGCGAAACACCTGCAGGCAAGACCCACAGCGAACGGCGCCGCGGGCAGCGCGCAGTTGCTGGTCATTAATATGAAATGATGTGCTGCAATGAGGGCAGCGGGTTACCAGTTGAGACATTCGACTAGAGCGCAGTTTATTTAGCAGCCAAGTTTATCAGCCCAAAGGGGTCCCGCGTAGTGCTGGGGAGCGCATTTAGCGCACCCGCTTGCCTGTCAGTCTGACCCATCCCTCGTGTTCGCCGTCAGGATCGAACTCAATCCATTCGCTGTAAGCATTTTTCACCTGCTCTGCCTGAGAACTGAGGATGCCGGACAGACAGATTTTTCCGCCCAATTGAGTGAGCTGTATCAGTTGAGGGGCGAGTTCTACCAGGGGACCGGCGAGGATATTGGCCAACATAACATCGGCGGCTTCGCTCGGCATTTGTTCTGGCAGGTAGACCGGGAAGCGCTCGGGGTCTATGCCGTTGCGCTGGGCATTGTCGCGGCTGGCGAGCAATGCCTGGGGATCGATATCGGTGCCGAGAACTCGCTCTGCTCCCAGTAGTAGTGCGCTAATCCCCAGAATGCCCGAGCCGCAACCGAAGTCGATGGCACTCTTACCTGCGAGCTCTTGCTGCGCCAACCATTGCAGACATAGGAAAGTAGTTGGGTGCGTGCCAGTGCCGAAAGCTAGGCCCGGATCGAGCAGCAGGTTCACGGCGTCCGGCTGTGGTGGCTCACACCAGCTGGGGCAGATCCACAAATTGGGGCCGCACTGGATGGGTTTGTAGTGGGTCATCCACTCTCGCTCCCAATCCTTGTCCTCAAGTTGCTCCCAGCGGGCATTGGGCAACATTTCGCATAGGAAGGAAGCTGCTTTTGCCTCGGTAACTGAGGTATCCACTTCCGCATCGAACAACCCGGTAACCCGTGTTTGCTCCCATAGGGGCACCTCTCCGAGCCCGGGTTCAAGGATCGGTTGGTCAGCGTTGTCTTGCAGGGTGACAGATACGGCACCGGCAAAAAGCAGTGCGTCTTCGATTTTTTCCGCGTGATCACGGTCGGTGTCCACGCGGAGTTGTAGCCAGGGCATAATTATTCCGGAATTGTTATAGCGATGTTTACGGCATTGTTGCGGCCGGGCCGCACTCAGATAACGACGCTTGCCACGCCATCCATGGCAAGGTTCAGTGTCGTTATGTTTGCCGCAATTCTCGCTAACTTTGCCCCGGCTGGCGAGCGCTTAAAGACCTAACTTCTTCTCCAGGTAGTGGATATTGACCCCACCCTTGGCAAAGTTTTCATCTCGTACCAACTCTTCCTGTAGGGGAATATTGGTTTTGATGCCGTCCACTACCAGTTCCGACAGGGCCACACGCATACGCGCCAACGCGGTTTCACGATCTTCCGCATGGGTGATCAGCTTGGCGATCATGGAATCGTAGTTGGGGGGTACCGAGTATCCGGAGTAGAGATGGGAGTCGACCCGCACACCCAGGCCGCCAGGCATATGGAAGTTGTTTACCTTGCCGGGGCTGGGGAAGAAGGTCTGTGGGTCTTCGGCATTGATACGGCACTCAAAGGCGTGACCTTTGATTACGATATCTTCCTGCTTCAGGGATAGCTTCTCACCGGCACAAACCCGAATCTGCTCCTTGATCAGGTCGACGCCGGTTACCATTTCGGTAACGGGGTGCTCCACCTGGATACGGGTGTTCATTTCGATAAAGTAGAAGCGCTCATTTTCATACAGGAATTCAAAAGTACCCGCGCCGCGATAGCCGATATCGATACAGGCTTGTACACAGGACTCATGTACCTGCTCGCGTACCTTATCGGGAATGCCCGGAGCTGGGGCTTCTTCCAAAACTTTTTGATGGCGGCGCTGCAGGGAGCAGTCGCGATCGCCCAGATGGATGGCGTTGCCCTGGCCATCGGCCATTACCTGGATCTCAACATGGCGGGGATTCTGCAGGAATTTTTCCATGTAGACGGTGCCGTCACCGAAGGCCGCCTGGGCTTCGGACTTGGTCACGGCAATCGCGTTCACCAGTTCCTCTTCCCTTTCCACTACGCGCATGCCGCGACCACCGCCACCGGCGGCAGCTTTAATAATGACCGGATAACCGATGCTGCGGCCGATCTCCATGCAGCGTTCGCTATTATCGGGCAGCGGGCCGTCAGAGCCTGGAACGGTGGGAACGCCAGCCTTTTTCATGGCGGCAATTGCAGACACCTTGTCCCCCATCAGGCGGATCACATCCGGGTCAGGGCCAATAAAGGTAAAGCCGCTCTTTTGCACCTGTTCGGCGAAGTCCGCGTTCTCTGCGAGAAAGCCATAGCCGGGGTGCACGGCTACTGCGTCGGTGATTTCCATGGCGGAGATCAGGGCCGGCACATTTAGGTAGCTCTGCGGGGATGGGTTGGGGCCGATGCATACAGATTCGTCGGCCAGGCGTACATGCTTGAGATTGCGGTCTACCAAAGAGTGCACCGCCACAGTGGCGATGCCCATCTCTTTACAGGCGCGCAAAATCCGCAATGCGATTTCGCCGCGGTTGGCGATTAGGATTTTGTCGAACATTGTGACTTACCCCACTCAGACGATGGTCACGAGGGGCTGGTCAAACTCAACCGGTTGGCCGTCCTCCAGCAGGATCGACTCAATAGTACCGGCCTTGTCGGCTTCGATCTGGTTCATCATTTTCATCGCTTCGACGATACAGACAACATCGCCAACTTTGACCTGCTGACCCACTTTCACGAAGGCCTCGGCGCCAGGGCTGGGTGCAGCGTAATAGGTGCCTACCATCGGGGATTTTACCGCGTGTCCGCTGATAGCCGGCTTGGACTCTTTTTCAGCTGGGGCAGCAGGAGCGCTGGGCGCCGGAGCAGCGGGGGCGGCAACCGGTGCGGGAGGCGCGCTGTAAATCGGTGCAACGGGTTGGGCTGCGCTGCTGACGCCGCGACTGATGCGCACGGACTCTTCGCCTTCTTTGATTTCCAGCTCGCCGATATCCGATTCTTCGAGCAGCTCAATCAATTTTTTAATTTTGCGGATATCCATAGTTATTTACTCGCAGTTTGATTCATTGTTGTGCAGGTGTGGCATCCAGTTGATGGATGGCTGCCTGTAGAGCCAGGGTGTAGCTGTTGGCGCCAAAGCCACAGATTACGCCGCAGGCCAGATCTGAAAGATAGGAATGGTGTCGGAAAGCTTCCCTGGCGTGGGGATTGGACAGGTGAAGCTCAATAAACGGGATGGCAACGGCTGCCAGGGCATCGCGCAAGGCGACACTGGTATGGGTGAATGCAGCGGGATTGATCACGATAAAGTCGACCCCACTGGTCGCCGCCAGGTGAATTCGTTCGAGCAGGGCTGATTCACTATTGCTCTGCAGGGCTTCCAGTTCGTGGCCGGCGGCGCCGCATTGGCGCTCGGCGGCTTCATTGATATCCGCCAGGGTGGTAGACCCGTAGATGTGCGGTTCGCGACTGCCTAAAAGATTTAGGTTGGGGCCGTGAAGGAGAAGAAGTTTAGCCATAATTCGCCCTGAAGAAAGTTGCCGAAAACCCATATAAAGTGGGTTAAAATTGGCTATCTTGCGGGCAAACTCGAAATTTCGGCCTAGCTGCCCGAACTCATCTACCGAGTCTGCCGCAAAAGTGACTCCCTGTCCATGCCAGACCCGGAGTTTATCGAAGTTAGCAGCAGTTCGGCGATATTGGGCAAAAAATTAGTTCAAAATATCCGGGCTGTGGCCTGTTTACCTTGGGTTATTGGCTACAAAGGCGCCAAAAACTTTACTGAGTCACCCCAGTGCTCAAAGGGGAGTCCACAGCGTTCTCCAATTCCTGTAGTAAATCATCTTGAGACAATATTTGCGGCAGTATTTTTGCGTCGCCTCCATCGGCGGGATAGAGGAGATACAGCGGCACACTGGTACGCCCGTATTTGGCCAATAATTCGCTGATTCGCGGGTCCTGGTTGGTCCAATCGCCTTTCAGCGCGACCACGTTGAGGCGTTCCAAAGCATCACTGACCTCGGTGCTCGACAGCACAGCTTTCTCATTCATCAGGCAGGTGATGCACCAGGCCGCCGTCATATTGGCCAGAACTGCACGCCCCTCACTGCGCGCAGTCTCCAGTCTCTCTGCCGAATAGGGCTCCCAGTAATCGCTGCTGGACAATTGTTCAGACTGATTGATGGTTTTCAGTTGCGGAAGTAGAAAAGCCGCCAAGGCCAGGGAGGCCAGGGCCAGGGAACCGCGCAGCCAGTGCCATTGCGGACGCGGCCAAAGCCACAGGGCAAATGCAATGGCTACGGCACCAGCCAGTACCAGGGCAACCCCATCCCCCCCGGCTTGTCGGCCCAGAACCCACAGTAGCCATACCGCAGTGAGATACATCGGAAATGCCAACAGCTGCTTCAGGCGATCCATCCAGGGGCCGGGTTTGGGCAGCTTTTCCGCCAGAGCGGGGATATAGGTCAACAACAGGAAGGGGGCCGCCATACCGGCGCCAAGGGCGGCAAAAACACTTAGCGCAATTAGCGCGGGCTGCGTAACAGCAAACCCCAGTGCGGAGCCCATCAGCGGTGCAGTACAGGGACTGGCCACCAGGGTTGCCAGCGCGCCGGATGCCACAGAGCCCGACAATCCCTGACGTTTATTCAGGTTGCCGCCAATACCCATCAGGTTACTGCCGAGTTCGGTCATTCCAGACAGGCTCAACCCCATGATAAAAAACAGGTAGGCGAGTGCTGCCACCAACCAGGGGGATTGAAGCTGGAAGCCCCAGCCGACAGCCTCTCCGCCGGCGCGAAGGGCGAGCATCACTGCGGCGATAGCCACAAAGCTCAGAACTACGCCCAGTGTATAAGCCCAGCCGTGGTGGTGCCTTTGGCTTGCATTTTGTGCAGCCTGGCTCACTGCCAGTAATTTAATCGACAGTACTGGAAAGACACAGGGCATCAGGTTCAGGATCAGGCCACCGGCAAATGCGAGAAGCAGCGCCAGTGACAAGGTGACATTGCTACTGCCTGCGGCACCGCCAGCACTCGCCGGCGGAGTGGGCGCGCCTGTAATTAAGGCGCTGTCCTGCGATTCTATGTCCTGACTGGCAAAATCCACACTGTAGTATCGGGTCTGAGGCGGATAGCAAAGGCCGGCATCTGCGCAGCCTTGATAGTGGAGCTCCAGTTGGGTAGAACCATTGGTTTCAGGGATATCCAGGGCAAATTCGAGCTGGCCTCGGTAGACCTCAGTCTCTTTCTCGAAATAGTCGTCCCAAATGACTTCACCGGTTGGCAGGTTCAGGGGGATGGGAGTTTTTTCACCATTATCGACCCTGTACAGCGCCAGTTTTTCGCGATAGAGGTAGTACTCTGGGGCAATCTGGAAGAGTGCACTGAGGCCGTTGGCATCAAAGAGCAGATCCTGCTGATAAGCTTCATCGACCGGCAGGAAAGTGTTTTCCTGGGCGCTGCTCAGCGAGGCAAAAGGGTTATCGGAATTCTGCGCTGTAGCTCCAATGCTGGTTGTGGCCAGCAGGATTGTCAGCAGAACGAGGAAATTTTTTCGGAAACTTTTGGTCATCACAGCCATAGATGAAAAAATTCATTATAGTCGGGCGCATAGTTCAGACTGCTGCACCAGACGGGGGTTCAGTCGCCGCAGCAGTATAGCGACGCCAGTGGTACAAAAAAACAACAATAGGGGATTGTTTTGCCGTCATTTGAACGCCTTCACAGCCTTGGGGTTTTACTGCTACTGGCATTTTGCCTAGGGGCCTGCTCATCCAATAAGCCCGCACCTAAAACGGTTGTCCCTCCTCCCGCCCCTAAAAAGACGCCATCCCAAGACCAGGTTCGGCGCAACAATATTTCTTTTTTTTTGAGTCGTGCGGAACAGGCGCTACGCAAAGGGCATCTAACCCAGCCTGCGGGCGCCAGTGCCTACGACTATTACCTGCGTGTATTGCAACTGCAACCGGATAACAGCAAGGCAGAAACCGGTATTCAAACCATTGTGGTCACCTATGTTGAGCGGGCGCGGGACGCCCTGCGTCGCAGGGATTTTGGGGAGGTGAACACCCTGTTGAAACGGGCCGAGATGTTGGCCCCGGCCAATCCGCTGGTGGCTGAAGTGCGTACACAGTTGGTCCGCGAGCGGGGGAGAGCGCAGCTCGATTTACCGCAAGGGGAGGTGATAGGTCTGCCAGCCGGTGAACTTACAGCAAGGTCTGCCGGGCTGGTGGAACAGTTGCAGCGAGTAGCGGGCAGGATTCGCAGCGAGCAGCTGCGCGTCATTATCGTAGCGCGCAGTGATGCTGAGGGCCGTTGGGTTTATCAGCAACTGCGCGAGGCTGTGCCCGGGTATCGGGTACGTGGAGATATTAAAGTCGGGAATCCGGCGAAACTGATTCTGATTAAGCCCAGCGGAGGGGCACCATGAAAAAAGTATTGGCATTTGCCTTCTTAATCACCGCACTCCTTGTGTCTAAAGGCGTCTATTCCATAGGAATTACGGCGGAGGGGTATGCCCGGGAAACTCCTCCGGGACCTTCGATGAGCGCTGCCTTTGTGTCGCTGCACAACACTGGTGATTCGAGTCAGGTACTCACAGGTGTGGAGCTGCCGGGTGTTGAACAGGCTTCAGCAGACCTGCATACCACAATATCGGAGAACGGAATAAACCGGATGCGCCCGCTGGATCAGCTGACGATTGCCGCCGGGGCAAGTGTAGATATGGCTCCCGGTGGAGTTCACTTAATGATTAAAGGTCTGCGCTTGCAGGCGGGGGAAGAGTTGCCGTTGCGACTGCTTTTTGCCGATGGCAGCAGTGTAGATATTCTTGTGCCAATAGTTCGGATGAGTGATGAGGGTGAGCATCACCACCATCACCATGGCTGAATTGGCAGTTTTTTTGAAGTGAGGGGGAATTAAACATGAAAAAGTTATTGGTTTTTGCCGGTGTATTGCTACTCAGCGCTTGTGCTCACAGCCCGCTGCAAATTTGGCTGCAGCCTCAGGTTCAGGTTGCTCCTGAAGCGATAGGCGAAGGCTTTAGTATGAGTGTGATGGGAGTTAATGAACTGCCCTCTGGCGGCTTGGGATCATTGGGTGGTGTTTATGCGGATACTGCTCAGGTAAGTATTGGCAATGACGCTGGTGAGGCTATTGCGGCGGGATTGCGTGAGGGTTTTTCAAATTGGTCATTCCGAATTACCGATAGCGCGCCGGAAGTTCAGGTGATCGCAAAATTGGTAAAACTCACCTACAACAGTCCAAATACGGTTTATACCACCGAGATTGATACCTCTGCTGAAATTCACCTGGAAGTGAAAATTGGTCCTCGCACTTATTTCGGCACTTACAGCGCTTCCGGCAAAGATCGGAACCTGGTTAAGCCCAGCCGTGAAGAAGTCCAAAGCCGTGTGAATGGACTGCTCAGCACAACTCTACAACGAGTATTTGAAGACGAGAAATTAAAAAATTTCTTGCGCAGCAATCTGTGAATGTGCAATTTATACATTTGTAGAAAAAACTCGGCTGGGAGGCTGGATAATTGAATAAAATCGGCGATCGTGGGCGATGATGTCGGTAACCTTTTTCGGTTATGGCCTGTCGCAAGGCACCTCCCCGCTACTGGGAAAGGTTTGCGCTTTGCTCTGTTGTGTTTTGAGTGAGTTTTCCCGTGACGCTGTTTAATCCAGAGGCCGCAAGTTACCTCGGCCCCCTCGCCCAGTTGGAAGAGGGGCTGCGCCCCTGTGAGCAGATCAGTTTACAGGCGGCGGAGGCGGCTCTCGGTGAAGTTGCCGATGGTGTCATTGTCACCGATGCTGCGGGTACGGTGGTTTACACCAACCCCCTGGTCAACGAAATGACTGGGGACCTGGTTGGACTGCTGCCCGGCCAGCCACTCAGCGAAGGTTTGCGCCTGTGCAATAGCCGGGGCGATGCGATAGAGCCGATACTGCCGGCATCCAGTGACCTGGGTGAAGTACCCAGAACCAGAGAGTTTAATGCCTGTATTGAGCGCCCAGGGGAAGAGCATGTCCCGCTTGAAGTGACCGTGCAGGTAATGGCTCTTTGGGATATGGGGGTGCTAAAAAATTATGTTTTGGTGCTGCGGGATACCTCTGCCGCGCGCCGGGTTTCCACCCGCCTTATGTGGCAGAGCAGCCACGACGCCTTAACCCGACTGCCCAACCGACAATTCTTTGAGAGTGAGCTGCAAAGTCAACTCAGCCTCTGTATCGATAAACGCCAGCACCATGTATTGCTCTACCTGGATGTTTATCAATTCAAAGTTATTAACGACACACTGGGCTTTGTTGCCGGGGACCAGTTGTTGGTTCAGTTGGTGGAGTTAATCAAGCGCTGCCTCTCCAGCGACGATCTGTTTGCCCGAGTCGGTAGTGATGAGTTTGCGATACTATTGCGCGACTGCACCTTGGAAGAGGGTGGTCGTGTGGTGGCTCGGCTGCGCGACTCTGTGCAGAACTTCAGTTTTTTCTGGGAGGGGAATGACAACCGGGTCGCGGTGTCGATTGGTGTTGTTGGTGTCGATCACTTTACCCCCAGTGCCAGTCAGTTACTGGCGTCGGCCAATGATGCCTGTTGCAGTGCCCGGGAGCAGGGCAGAAATCGCGTTAAGCTGTTTGGTGACTCCCGCAAGGTATTGGAGAAGCGTCGCGAGACCACCTGGGTTGCGGAAATTCACGCGGCTTTGCGGGAAGATCGCCTGATGTTGTACCGACAGCCAGTGGTTTCACTAAAGGGGGACCGCAATGTCCACCACTATGAAATCCTGGTGCGGATGCGCGGCCGTGATGGTGGAGTGATTTCACCGGGGCTGTTTTTGCCAGCCGCAGAGCGCTACGGCTTGATCGAGGAAGTGGACCGCTGGGTAATTCGCCGGGTCTTTGACTATATGGCCCAGGAGCAGCGCCTGGGGATGGTCGGAATTAATTATGCGGTCAATATTTCCGGTATCAGCCTGGGGGATGAGACCTTTGCTGATTTTGTGCTGCAGTCTCTGTCCGATGCCGGTGTAACGCCTTCACGGGTTCAATTTGAAATTACAGAAACTAGCGCCATCAATAATCTTGAACGAGCCCTGATATTTATCCACAAGCTGAGAGCCGCCGGTTGCAGCTTTGCCCTGGATGACTTTGGTCGCGGTGTTTCCTCCCTGGCTTATCTGCGTCAGCTACCGGTAGATTTTCTTAAAATCGACGGAAGCTTTGTGCGGAATATGCTCGAGGATGAAATTGATAGCGCAATGGTGAGCACTATTGATCACTTGGCGAAGAGAATGGGTATCAGCACTATCGCCGAGTATGTAGAGAGCCCGGAGTTAATGGAAAAGTTGAGCCAGATGGGAGTGGACTATGCCCAGGGGTTCGGTATTTCCGCAGCGACGGGGCTGCCGGAGCTGGATAGCTACCCGGGGATGCTCCACCATTCCAGAGGGCCCAAGCCTTAGGGGCCCCTGGAAATCATGTGCCTATAGATAACTGCTATTAGGCAATTGCTATTAAACAACCGGTGCGAGTAATTCGGAGTGCTGCTCGGCTTCTAGTCGCGGGCCGTATTGGCTCACCACCTGGGCGGCAGCGCGGCAAGCGAGTTCGCCGGCTTCGGTAAAACTCATTTCGCGGTTGATACCGTAGAGGAAAGCACCGGCAAACATATCGCCTGCGCCGTTGGTATCGATGGCGCGGACTTCGGGACTCTCTATGCGGTGAACGTCGTTGCCGTCCCATAGCAGTGCACCGTCGGCGCCCAGGGTAATCGCGAAACTGCGGCAGTAATCGCGCAGCGCTTCAACGGCGCCCTCCACAGAGTCGGTACCGGTAAAGCCCAGAGCCTCATCCCGGTTGCAGAACAGCATATCCACACCGCCGCCAATCATTTCCCGCAGCCCTTCGCCGAAGAACTGAACCATAGCCGGGTCAGACAGGCTGAGAGCGGTTTTAACTCCGTGGGCTTCGGCTTCTTCGCGAAGCTTGATCGCTGCGGCACGGCCCGTTTCAGAGGAAACTAGGTAGCCTTCGATATAGGCCCACTTGGAGGCGGACAGTGCATCGCTATCCAGCTCAGCGACTGAGAGCTGTTCACTCATTCCCAGATAGGTGTTCATACTGCGTTCGGCATCCGGGGTGATAAGCACCAGGCATTTGCCGGTAGTGCCCTCATCAGCTTGCTTCAGTGTTTCGGGGTAGTCGACCCCGGCGCTGTTAAGGTTGTTTCTGTAGAAATCACCATTCTCGTCAGCGGCAACTTTGCACGAATAGAAGGTGCGGAGACCGAAATAGCTGGCAGCAATGACCGTATTGGCACCGGAGCCGCCGCAGGCCAATTTGGCAGTGACCATATGGTTTTGAAGGTCGTCTACCAGCTGTTGCTGACGGGCGTCATCTACCAGGGTCATGATTCCCTTTTCCACGCCAAGGCTGCTCAAATCCTGGTCCGACACTTCGATTTCTGTATCGAGTAGGGCGGCACCTATGCCGTAGAGATCGTATTGCTGCATATCATTCCTATTCGGGCTTATTGTCTACATTTCCGCCGCATTATGGACGTGATTTTGCCAAGTGCAAGGCATTGGGGAGGGCTGGCGACAGCAAACCCTCACATAGGCGCTTGTTACATCTTGGTGAACTTATAGGCGGTTGCTGCGGTCAATCCTCGCACAGGTGTAAATAGCACCTTCACGTAAACCGCCAGGTGATAGATACTGCCAAGCCTGGATTTTAGCCCGCTAATTGAGTGGGCCCGCCAGTGCTGAAAGGCACTGGCAGCAAGATACCAGCGGAGCTGCCACCTGCTGGTACCCTGCCTTCGACTCTTCGATTGGGGCTGGTTAGGTCTCATGAGTCGCTTGATGTACTGAGTTGGCAGCGGGACTGAATCCTCATATGGCATCAACGAAACGCCGGCGCGTCAGAGCGTCAAAGCCCAAACGACGATATCGCTGGCTCAAGCTGCTAGTGCTTTTAGCCCTGGTGGGCTCCCTGGCGCTGGCAGCGTATATGGCTTACCTGGATGTGCAGCTGCGCGAGCGACTGGATAGCCGTCAATACCAACTCCCCGCCCGAGTCTACGCTCGTCCGCTGGTGCTGCGCGAGGGTATGGCAATGCATCCGGATGAGTTGGAGTCCGAATTTGCTGCCTTGAATTACCGCAAGCAGGGCACTCTGAGTGAGCCTGGTTCCTGGGTTCAGGACGGAATGAATTACAAGGTCTGGCGCCGGGACTTTATCCATGCCAATGGCCGCCAGCCTGCTGCGGTGGTCTCCTTCCGTCTGCGCAATGATCAAATCAGCGGCCTGCGTGATGACAATGGCCGAAGCCTGGCAGAGTTTCGCCTGGACGCAGCTAATATCGGCTCTCTACTAGGGGGAGGTGACGACCGCAATCCAGTGCGTTTCGATGATATTCCTCCCTTGGTAGCCAATACCCTGATTGCTGTTGAGGACCAGGACTTTCTCAATCACTTTGGTGTTTCCCCTCGCGGTATTGCCCGGGCCATGGTGGCCAACGCAAAAGCCGGACGATTGGTACAGGGTGGCTCCACAATTACTCAGCAGTTGGTCAAAAATATCTTTTTTGACCATAAGCCCAGCCTGAGGCGTAAATTCAACGAGGCCCTGATGGCCATCCTGATGGAGGTGCACTACGACAAGCGCTATATCCTGCAGGAATACATCAACGAAGTATGGTTGGGTCAGCAGGGTGCCAGAGGTATTTATGGCTTTGGGTTGGCCTCTGAATTCTATTTCCAGCAGCCCCTGGACACCTTGGAACCCCATCAGGTAGCGCTGTTGGTGGGGCTGGCGAAAGGTGCGTCTTACTACAACCCCTGGCGCAACCCCGAGAGAGCACTGCAAAGGCGCAATACCGTGCTGGAATTGATGCTGGAGCAGGGGCTGATTACTCAGGAGGAGTTCCAGAAGTATTCCGCCAAGCCTCTGGGGGTGGTCAAGGGTGGTGTCGGTGCGCAGAATCCTTACCCGGCCTTTACTGAGCGGCTGTTGATTGAATTGCGTCCCTACTACTCCTACGAGGAATTGCGCACTTCGGGTTTACGGGTTTACACCACCTTGGCCCCTTCGGTGCAGAAGTTGGCGGAGGAGTCCATCAGTCAGGGCGTTAGCCAGCTGGAGAAAGACCGAGGGATCAAAGCCAATTCACTCCAGGCCGCGACAGTATTGTTGGATAATCGCAACGGCAATGTGCTCGCCATGGTGGGAGATCGGAACCCGGACTACCCAGGCTTCAACCGGGCGCTGGAAGCCCGCCGCCAGGTGGGCTCCCTGATTAAGCCGGCTGTGTTTCTCACTGCTCTAGAGCGACCGGAAGAGTACAACCTGGCCACCCTGATCGATGATGCCCCGGTGAGAATTGAAGAGGCGGATGGCGATGTATGGATGCCGCAGAACTTCGATAAGCGCGCTCACGGACAGATACCGCTATATATCGCTCTGGCCAAGTCCTATAACCTGGCGACGGCCCATTTGGGATTGGATCTCGGCCTGCAGAATGTGCGCCAGACGATTCGCCGCCTGGGTGTTGAATCCAGGCTCCCCCGAGTGCCGGCGATGTTGCTTGGTGCTGTGGAGATGACCCCGTTCGAAGTTGCCGGTATGTACCAGACCATCGCGAACAATGGTGAGACGGTACAGCCGCGCACACTGCTGGCGGTTTCCGATGCCCAGGGCGGCCGTGTACAGCACTTCCGCCGCAAGGCTAATCGCGGTGTCGACCCCGTTCCAGCTTACCTGTTGCGCTGGGGGCTGGAGCAGGCCATGCGTGAGGGTACCGGACGCCGCTCTGCCAAGCGCTTGCCAAGTAGCATCGCCTTTGCCGGGAAAACCGGAACCACTAACAATAACCGCGATAGTTGGTTTGCGGGCTTCTCGCCGGAAGTAACCGCTGTAGTCTGGCTCGGGCGCGACGACAATGAGCGCACGCGCCTAACTGGCTCCACCGGCGCACTGCCGATCTGGACGGAGATTATGCGCAAGCTGCCCCATCAACATGGACCGGCAGAGATGCCCCGAGGAGTGGAGCTTAAGTCAGTGAACTCCCGGGGGCAGTTTATGGACCCGGATTACTGTCGCGGTGGTTATGAGATTCCTTTCTCCTACGAGAGCCAGCTGCAACCGGCGCCGGAATGTCGGGGGCAGAACCGCTGGCGCTGGTTCCGCAATCTATTTGGCAATGGTCGCGACGAAGCGGCTCCCAGAGAGGAGATGAGTCCCGGTTGGGGGGTGGATACCAGTGAGCAGCAGATGCGCGATCAGCGCCGCCAACAATTGCAGGAACAACTTCGAGGTGACGATGCGGAAGAGTTTGGTGTAGATCCCGAGTATGGCTCCGATTATGAAGAGGAGCCCCTGGAGCTGCCAAGAGATAATACTTTTGGCGGGAGGGCTCACAGCGTACCGGTAGAGGAAGCCCAGCCGGTGGGGCCTGACCTGGAAGATCAGTGGCCCTAGGGAAGGTAGCGCGCGATTGAATCGCGCGCTTTATCGCCGGCTATCAGTCTTGCAGCAACTGTGCGGCTTCTTCGGCGAAATAGGTGAGGATGCCGTCGGCACCGGCGCGCTTAAAGGCCAGTAAGGACTCCAGAATAACCGCCTCTCGCTTCAACCAGCCATTTTCAAAGGCGGCGCAGTGCATCGCATACTCCCCGCTCACCTGATAGGCGAAAGTGGGAACCCGCAATTCTTCTTTTACCCGACGCACTATATCCAGGTAGGGCATACCGGGTTTCACCATCACCATATCTGCGCCCTCTTGCAGATCCAGGGCGCACTCGTGCAATGCCTCATCGGTATTGGCGGGGTCCATTTGGTAGCTTGCTTTATTGCCACCTTTCAAGTTCCCGGCAGAGCCCACTGCATCGCGGAAGGGGCCGTAGTAAGCGGAGGCATATTTAGCGGCGTAGGACATAATCAGGGTATTGCTGTGGCCCGCGCCTTCGAGAGCATCGCGAATGGCTCCGATACGGCCATCCATCATATCCGAGGGGGCCACCATATCGGCACCGGCTGCAGCGTGTGACAGGGCCTGCTGTACCAATACCTCAACGGTTTCGTCGTTGACGATATAACCGCTGTGGTCCATCAGCCCGTCCTGGCCGTGGCTGGTAAAGGGGTCCAGGGCTACATCGGTGATAACTCCCAATTCCGGTACCGCATTTTTCAGCTCGCGAACAGCCCTTTGTGCCAAGCCATCGGCGTCGTGGGCGGCACTGGCGCAATCGGACTTTGCCGACGGGTCGACTACCGGAAACAGGGCTATTGCGGGGATTCCCAACTCTTGAACTGTCTTCGCTTTCTTGGCCAACAGGTCTACGCTCAGGCGTTCAACACCCGGCATTGAGGCGACTTTTTGGGTTTCGTTACGCCCCTCAATAACAAACAGTGGCAGGATCAAGTCGTCACTGCTCAACTGGGTTTCCCGCACCAGTCGACGGGAAAAATCCTTTGCACGCAGGCGACGCAGGCGAGTGTTGGGGTAGGCACCACGGCCGAATCTTTGGCTCATCGGGAAATTACTCCGGCTATCCATAGGGCCGCAGAAACCCCGCAGCCGCAATTGGCAGCCATCATATCAAATTGCCGCAGTGGGTGATTTTCGATTGCTGAGGGAAAGCGGTTTAAAAATGGGGCTGATGTAAGTGCCTTACCAATAGTTTGCCGGCGGCTTCTATATGCTTTGCCAGCAGTGCGGCGGCTTGGTCCCCGTTTCCCTCTTGGAGTGCATTGAGTATTGCAAAGTGCTCGTCCTGACTGTTGTCCTGGTAATTCAGACCGTGGGATTGGTAACCGATATAACGCTCACATTGCCGGTGCAGTTGCTCGACGGTACTAAATAGCGTGGGTCTTGCAGCTGCCCGGTAAATACAGGCATGGAACTCCCAATTCATTTTTCCGATCTGCTCGGCGGAGAGTTCAGGTTTGGCTTGCATGGATTCCAGAATATCTCTGGCCCGCCCCAGAATCTCTCTATTAAGGTTTTCCAGTGCCAGGGATTGCAGCAGCGGCTCCAGGCGCATGCGCATCAGGTAGAGGTCTTCCACTTCAATAGGGTCAAACTGCGGCACTGCGACGCCGCGTTTTCCGTGTCCGGTTAACCAGCCCTCATTTTTCAATCTTTGTAGAGCGTCCCTAACCGGAATACGGCTCACGGCGTAAAGCTCTGCCAGTTCGGCTTGCTTTAGCACCTGGCCGGCGGCGAAGCGCCCATGCTGCAAGTCCGACTTAATTTTTTCGTAGAGGCCCATTGATGTTTATTAATTCCTGCGCTTGAAAAACCAGTAACACATCAGCCCCCCCAGCAGGCCCCAAAAGGCAGAGCTAATGCCGAAGAGGCTGATACCGGAAGCACTGATCAGAAAAGTGATAATTCCGGCTTCGCGACTGTCGGCCTCGGCTGTTGCGCCAGCCAGGCTGCTACCAATGACGCCAATCAGTGCCAAGCCGGCGAGGCCGGCAATCAGCGACTGGGGGAAGGCGCTGAATAATGCCACAACGCTAGCGCCACAGAGGCCCACCAACAGATAAAAAATACCGGCGGCAATGCCGGCGGTATAGCGTTTGTCGGGGTTGGGATGGGCTTCCGGGCCGGTGCAAATAGCAGCGGTAATAGCCGCCAGATTAAATGCAAAGCCACCAAACGGTGTCAGCAATAAAGAGGTGAGGCCGGTGCCACTAATAACAGGAGATATAGGCACTCTACTGTAGCCACTGGCGGCCAGGGTTGCCGCTCCGGGCAGGTTCTGAGAGGTCATAGTGACGATAAAAAGAGGAAGGCCAATGCCAATTAAAGTGGAGAGGCGGAATTCTGGCGTTACCCAAACAGGGTGTGCCGCTTGCCAGCCGATCTGGGCCGATGCAATGAGTTGCAACTTCCAGCAAGTCACCACTCCAGCCGCTAGTACCAAAATAATGGCATAGCGAGGCGCCCAACGGCGCCCGACTAGATAGGTCAGTAACATGATGCCGACCAATAGCGGTTGTGCCTGCAGAGAAGTAAATACTGAGAGACCAAATTGCAGCAGTATGCCTGCGAGCATAGCGCTGGCAATCGGTGCCGGCACCATTCGCGCTAACCGCTCAAAGGCTCCGGACAAGCCCACGAGGAGTGTTAACAGGGCGCTAAACGCAAAAGCACCAATCGCCTCAGCAATGGGGATGCCACTTAAACTGGTGGCCAAAAGTGCAGCACCTGGAGTCGACCAGGCAGTGATTACCGGGGCGCGGTAATACCAAGAGAAGGCAATACAGGTAATGCCCATCCCCAGGCCCAGGGCGCCAATCCAGGAGGCGATCATTGCTTCACTTGCGCCAGCTGCACGCGCGGCTTCAAAGACTATGGCGGCGGAACTGGCTACTCCCACCAGCACGGCGACAAAGCCTGCGCTGATGGCGGACAAGCTGGTATCTGAAAACGGTGAGTTTTTCAAAATGTATACCTTTTATATTTTGTATACATTTTTAGCTGTTAGTTTTTTTGAGCGCAATAACTTTGCGGTGAAGCGACTGGGGCTTTATTGGAGGGGGGTAAAGTAAAACGGGTATAGAAGCAGCACCCGCAGGCTGCGGGTGCTGGAGAGGGGCGGGCAATTAGCCGAGGCGGGCGAAGACGCGTTCAGCGGCAGTGATTGTGGCCTCAATATCCTCATCGGTATGAGCTGCGGACATAAACCCTGCCTCATAGGAGGCCGGTGCCAGGTAGACACCTTCTTCCAGCATGCCGTGGAAGAAACGGTTAAAGCGCTCGTTATCGCAGGCCATTACCTGTTGATAGTTAGTTACTTTAGGTTCTTCGGTGAAGAAGAAGCCGAACATGGTGCCGGCCTTGTTGGCAGTAATTGGGATACCTGCGGCTTTACCGGCCGTCAGGATGCCCTCCACCAAACGGTCGGTTTTGGCAATTAAAGGCTCGTAGAAGGCGGGTTCTTCCACCAAACGCAGGGTTTCCAAGCCCGCGACCATAGCCACAGGGTTACCGGACAGGGTGCCCGCCTGGTAAACCGGACCCAGAGGGGCGATTTGTTCCATGATCTCGCGTTTACCGCCAAAGGCGCCAACGGGCATACCGCCGCCGATGACTTTGCCGAGGGTGGTGATATCCGCCTCGATACCGTAGAAGCCCTGGGCCCCGGTCAAGCTCACCCGGAAGCCGGTCATCACCTCATCGAGAATCAACAGGGCACCGTGCTGGTCGCAAACTTCGCGCAGGGTTTCCAGGAAGCCGGGTACCGGCGGAATGCAGTTCATATTGCCGGCAACAGGCTCGACGATGATACAGGCGATTTGATCGCCCAGCTCTTCGAAGCAGCTGCGCACACTATCAGCATCGTTGTAGCTCAAGGTGATGGTGTGATCTGCCAGGGCGGCGGGAACGCCGGGAGAGGAGGGTACACCCATGGTCAGGGCCCCGGAGCCGGCCTTAACCAGCAGGGAGTCGGAGTGGCCGTGGTAGCAGCCCTCGAACTTCACAATCTTGTCGCGCCCGGTAAATCCACGGGCCAGGCGAATCGCGCTCATGGTGGCTTCGGTACCGGAATTGACGAAGCGCACCAGGTCCATATTCGGCCACAGGCGGCAGAGTTCTTCGGCCAGTTCGGTTTCCAATTCGGTTGGCGCACCGAAGCTCAGTCCCGATTGGGCCTGTTCCACCACGGCTTCAATAACTTCCGGGTGTGCGTGGCCCAGCACCATGGGGCCCCAGGACTGTACGTAGTCGATGTAGCGTTTCTCGTCTGCATCGTAGAGGTAGGCGCCCTCGGCACGGCGGATAAACACCGGGGTACCGCCGACTGCGCGAAAAGCCCGTACCGGAGAGTTAACGCCGCCGGGAATGTACTGCTGTGCTTCTGCGAAGAGCTGCTCGGATTTACTCATAAACTTATATTCAGGTTCTGCATAAAGGGCCTGGGGAGCATTATCGCGGGGGTGGCGCCTGAGGACAATGTGTAGATTGGCGACGACCGGTCACAGACTGTGTAGACAGAAGATCTCACCGTCATGGGGACGGTGAGACTGATCGGGGCAGGGGCGAAATTTGTGTCAGCAGCTCCAGGTTTAGCGTTCGCACCAGAACAGCCGGTTGGGAATCGGCCTTCCCATGCCCAGGCGCCGGCTGTCTTTGATCGCACTCCAAGCGTATTGCTGACTGCGGGTAACGGCTTCGATAATGGTCAGCCCGTGGGCGATATGGCAGGCAATGGCAGTAGCGAGGGTGCCGCAGACGCCATAGGCCGCTGGCTGCAAGCGCTCCCACTTGAACTCCCGCATCAGGCCGCGCTCATCGTAGAGCCGGTTCTGCAATTGTTGCTCGTGGGGCACGCCAGTCAGCAACAGGTAGCGACAGCCGGATTCGAGGATTTCCTGGGCCATGGCATCGAGGACATCGGCCTCCACAGCCATGGCGCGCGCTTCCCTGCGGTTGGGACACACCATGGTCGCCTTGGGCAACAACAGCGACACCATAGCCTCCCACAGAGGCGGGGCGAGTACGCTATCTTTGTCGGCCAGTGTGGCATCGGGGTCGATAACGACGGGAATATCCGGGTAGTCGTGGAGTACGCTGTGAAGCGCGCGCACATTCTCCACAGAGCCCAGGTAGCCGACCTTGATCGCGGCGATCGGCATGTCTTCCAGAACGGCCCGGGTTTGTTCAATTAGCAGGCTGTCGTCGACTGGGGCGACACCCAGCAATTCACCGGTGTTACACACGCTGATGGCGGTAACTGCCGAGGCCGCATGGCAGCCGAGACTGACCGCTGTCTCAGTATCTGCGGCAATTCCGGCGCTGCCGCTGGGGTCGTGGTGAGTAACGGTCAGAATAACGGGCTGAGGTGTATCCATAAGTGCTCTACATGACGGCCATTAGCTGTGCGCCTAATTCTAGTTGCTGAGCGCCTTTGACAAGGAATGAATACGCGCCAAATTAAAATGGCTTTACGACAACCAAAATGACGATGGCGACAAGTGCAACTGCTGGGAACTCATTAAATATTAGGAAGTAGCGGCGGCTGCGGGTAACGGTTCCCCGGGCAAACTTGCGAACATAGGCGCCACAGATATGGTGATAGCCCAGGAGGAGAACAACAAAAGTCAGTTTTGCGTGCATCCAGCCGGCGGAGGTGTAGTAGGCCGGGTTCAAACTGTAGAGCCAAATGCCCAAGGCAACGGTGGCCAGCATGGAAGGAATGGCAATACCGCGATAAAGGCGGCGTTCCATAATACAGAAGCGGTCGCGACTAACGGCATCAGTGGCATCGACATGGTAGACAAACAGTCGTGGCAGATAAAAAAGTGCGGCAAACCAGCACACCATCGCAATAATGTGAAAAGCCTTGATCCACAGCATTGAAAGTCCCCTTAAAAGAAACGGGAAGAAAAATTACTTCCGGTAAAAGTTGTTAATTTGTAGCGGCAGAATAATGCCCGCCGTGCGATTGTCCAGCGAACCGCTTTTATGACGGCAGACATATAGGCCATCCGCGCCACTTCTCTCCAGCTTTTGCGAGGCCTCCAGCATTGTCGCTCGCCAGCTTAGGGACGCCAGCTGTTTGCGTTCGCCGGGTAGTCTCAATAAATCGATCATTTCTCCCGGGTCTAGTAATTTATCTGATGCGGAGGAAACTTGTTTTTCACTCTCGGCCGCCTCTTTCGCACCACCGCGAAGAAAAGTTGCCAAGTCTGCTGCGCGCAGTAGTTGCGGTGCCGGCTCCTTGGGTAAGTCGATAAGAATCCACTCGGGATGTTGATTAATTAATTCTGTTGCCGCAGCGCGGGTAATTTCCCTAGGAGTCACAACAAAGCTCTGATTCATTTCGCTGGCAACTCCGACACTGCTCAGCATTTGCTGTCGCCAACTCGGCATTCCCGCTTTATTCAGGGCTCGCAGCGTTTCGTGATAGAGACCGATAGTGGAAAAGAGTTGGCGGCTTACTAATGTGGCCACCACGATCATCATCATTCCAGGGAATAAAATATGTGGGTTATAGGTAAGTTCCAAGATAGCGAGTAGCGCAGCTAGAGGCGCATTGAGCATGGCAGCCATCATTGCCGCCATACCCACCATGGCATAAAAGCCGGGGCTCGCGGTGTGCTCACCCAGCCACAAGTTAGCCAGGCCACCGGCAATACCACCGATACAGGCACCGATAATCAGGCTGGGGCCTATTACCCCACCGGGAATTCCGAGCCCTGCCCCCAAAGCGGTTGCGACTAATTTCGCGGCGACAATAGCAATGAGTGTCGCTACCCCCAACTCCCCCAGCATTGCCATCTGCAAAGTGTCATATCCACCGCCCAGGATTTCCGGTACCCAGATACCCAAGGTGCCAGTAACAAGGCCAACCAAGAGAAATCGAAGAAGTGGGGAATAACGCTGCTGGGGAATCAAAATACGCTGGGAGCGGATAAATAATCCGGCGAGAACCCCAATAACCAGTGCGCAAACGAAAAGTAGCGGCAGCTCGGCAAGGGAATTGAGTTGAATCGCGGGTACATTAAAGTCAGGCTGGCTACCGAAAGTCAGCTGGGTAATGGCGCTACCGGCAACAGCCGCGAGAATTATCGGTAAAAAACCTGCCACAGTATATTCCAGCATCACGACTTCCATCGCGAATACCACGCCCGCCAGCGGGGTATTAAAGGAGGCCGCAATTGCTGCGGCTACACCACACCCCAGTAGGTTGCGACCGGAATTATTGGGGAGCTTCAGCGCCCTAGCTAACCAGCTGCCACTGGCTGCTCCCAGGTGTACAGCTGGGCCTTCCCGCCCCACCGAGTGGCCGCTTATTAAAATTATTGCGCCGGCAAAAAACTGTAGCAGGGCATTTTGCATTGGCATTTGCCCCTGGTGATTGTAGAGCCGGTCCAGGACATGGACCACTCCCACCTGGCGGCGTCTGGGATTTAGAAATAAATAGATACATCCCACTACCAGAGAGCCGATGACTGGCAATGCGAAGCGCCAGAAAGGAGGAAGGGATTCGTAATTTTGTGGGATTGATAAAAACAGCGTGGTCGGCCACTCCATCGCCAGCCGAAAAAGTACAGTTACCCCTCCGGCCAGGATGCCGGTGATCAGGGCCATCCCCAGCAAAGGCGCCAGCGCGTCTTTGGAGGAAAGCTGTAAGCGTATATTTTCGAGGCTGCCAGGCCTAACTAAATAACGCGAAAACGACTTTTTTAGCGAGTTCCTTGGGGGCTGTGACACCGCACATCCTTAAAATGCTGGGGCTTGTGGTAGAGTGCCTGTCTGGTTTTACGATTATCGTCTCAGTTGGCGGATATACCGGAGATTTTAGCAAGGTGATAAAAGTAGCGATTGTCGGGGGCACCGGCTATACAGGGGTGGAATTACTTCGGCTTCTCTCAACACATCCACAAGCGGAAGTTACCGCAATCACCTCCCGTTCGTTGAATGGTACCCCGGTTGCCGAGCTTTTCCCTAGCCTGAGAGGGCACTCGCAGCTGTCTTTCTGTAGCCCCGATCTCGAACAGCTGGCGGATTGTGACGTTGTATTCTTCGCTACACCTCATGGCGTTGCCCAGGCCCAGGTACCGGCACTTATTGAGCGCGGAGTTCGAGTGATCGATTTGTCCGCCGATTTCCGCTTGAAAGATATACCTACCTGGGAGCAGTGGTACGGTCAGGCCCACGCCGCTCCGGAATTAGCTCAAAGCGCTGTTTATGGTTTGCCAGAAGTTAATCGGGAACAGATTGCCAATGCGCAGTTGATAGCCTGCCCGGGCTGTTATCCCACCGCGATTCAATTGGGATGGATACCGCTTTTGGAAAAGGGCCTGGTAGAACCTGGTGAGCTGATCGCCAGTGCGGCCAGTGGTATCAGTGGTGCGGGGCGACAGGGTAAGACCGACTTGATCATGGCTGAGAATAGCGACAACTTCCGCGCATATTCTGCCGCCGGGCACCGTCATTTACCCGAGATTGAACAGGGGCTTCGTCGAGTGCAGGCCACTGAATCCTCTCCCGCGCAGGTGACTTTTGTACCGCATTTACTTCCCATGATTCGCGGTATCCACGCTACTTTATTTGCCCGGTCAGCGGGGAAGGTTGATGCCGATGAGCTTCAGCAGATCTTTGAAAACCGCTATAAAAATGAGCCTTTTGTAGATGTGATGCCGGCGGGCAGCCACCCTCAGACTCGTACGGTAAGAGGGACCAATATGTGCCGCATCTCGGTATTGCAACCCCAGGAGCGGGATACGGTACTGGTATTGTCGGCCATTGATAACCTGGCCAAAGGCGCGTCCGCCCAGGCAATCCAGAATATGAATATTATGTTTGGCTTAACTGAGACGTTGGGCCTGGATAGCCCGGCACTGCTGCCTTAGAATCGGGTGTTTCCCGACAATCGATAAATCCCGGATAAGACTTAGCAGATTTCATGGTGCTCAAAGTTAAAGGCAGCAAGCAGTACCGCATGAAAGTGGTGCCTCATAAACCCTTCTCTGGTGTCATTGCCGTAGTGGGGGTCGTTTTTTTGGTATTAGTGACCTCGGCAGGGTCCTATTTTGCCGGACAGTATCAGCTGCGTCAGAGCCTCGATCGCAAGACACTGGAGCATACTCAAGTACTCGATCGTGTTACCGCGCTCCAGAGTGAGAATGAATCCCTGCGAATGAGGGTTGCCACTGCAGAGCAGTCGCTGACTATCGGTGAGCAGGCGAGTGAGTCGGTACGTGCGGAACTGGTGCAGAAAGAGAGCCAGATCGCAGAGCTAAAGCAGGAAATTTCTTTCTATCGCGGCGTCATGGCCCCTGAAGATGGGGGTGAGGGGGTGTCCATTGGACGCTTTATCCTCTCGCAGACCGGCGATCCAAAAAGTTACCAGTACAAGTTACAGATCAAACAGTCCGCAGCGCGTCGGGATGTTGTAAAAGGCACGGCCACATTTACCGTAGTGGGCCGTCAGGATGGGGAACCGAAGAGTTACCCTCTGAAGGAACTGTCGGAGCAGGTGGATAGTGAGTCGATTCAGCTGCGTTTTAAATATTTTCAGAATATCGAGGGAGAGCTGCGCTTGCCGGAGGGATTTGTGCCCGAAGGTGTGGAGTTGTCACTTAAATCTTCTGGGCGCAAGGGCTTTAATATTGAGCAGCGCTACGGTTGGTTAGTACAGGAAAGTTAGCATAGGTGCCAAAGGCACGAGGTTTTGGGGATTATGTTAAGAAAAAAAGAGAAACAGATAACTATGGCCAATACCGGTAGTAACCACACGACTTTGATCGCTCGTCAGACTGAGATCAGCGGTGATATCCACTTCCGTGGCAACCTGGTCATCGAAGGTAAGGTGCGTGGCAATGTTACAGCTCACAGTGATAGCGATGCGCGCCTGCAAATTGTGGATGGCGGCATCATTGAGGGTGAAATTCGTGTGCCTCAGGTAGTGATCAATGGCAATGTGAAAGGGGATGTGTTTGCTGCGCGCCACCTGGAGCTCGCTTCCAAGGCAATGGTAGAAGGCAATGTACACTATAAGCTGATCGAGATGCTGAAAGGTGCCCAGGTAAACGGTGCCCTGGTATCCAGTGCCGACTTGAGTAGCGCGGGTGAGCCCCATATGCTCGGCTATTCCGAAGATGAAACTGTCATTGAAGCCTCTTAAGTCCGGGTAGTATTGGCTGGCGCTGGTACTTTGTTGTACCGGCCCACCTGCCGGTTAATACTTGACTGAATTGCTGGGTTTAAGCAAGATGACGCCCCCGGGGCTGCACTCGTTATAACTTTTATACGAGCGGTGAATGTCCCGATGAGTTGAGAGAGACTTATGTCAGAAGCTGTATCCTTTTCTCCCGCGCCACTCGTGGTCACAGACAAGGCTGTGGCCAAGGTAAAAAGCCTGTTGGAAGAGGAGGGCAACCCGGAGCTGAAACTCAGGGTGTTCGTGACCGGAGGCGGCTGTTCCGGTTTCCAATACGGTTTTACCTTTGATGAATTGGTTGCCGAAGATGATGCCATCATAGAAAAGGATGGCATTCAGGTCTTGGTGGATGCGATGAGCTACCCCTACCTGGTTGGCGCCAATGTTGATTACGAAGAAGGCCTTTCGGGGTCGCGCTTCGTAGTACAAAATCCCAATGCGTCCGCTACCTGTGGCTGCGGCTCCTCTTTCTCTATTTGAGAAATCCTAACCCGCCCTATTGATCAGGGCGGGTAAATAGCCCCTAGCACCGCCTCTTTCTGCGCGCCAGTCACTCCCGGGCAATTACCGGGTAGTCCTCTCAATGTCTGGCGGGCTAACCAGGCAAATCCAACGGCTTCGAGCCAGTCTGCGTCAATACCGTAACTGCCCGTGTCAGTAATAGACCAGGTGGGCAAGCGGCGCTGTAATCGCGCAACCAAGTCCTTATTTTTTGCCCCGCCCCCGCAAGTGAGCAGCTCGCCGCCTTCGGCAAAATTATGCACGGCATCTGCGATACTGGCTGCGGTCACTTCAGACAGGGTCGCCTGCACATCTACCGGTGCCACTTCCAAACCGGCGCAGGCCTGTTCGAGCCAGCTGGGGTTAAAAGTTTCACGGCCAGTGCTCTTGGGTGGTTCGGCGGAGAAATAGGGATCTGAAAGCAGGCGGTTGAGAAGTTCAGCATTGGCGCGACCGCTCGCGGCCCAGTCTCCATTTCTATCGTAGGGCTGGTTTTTGTGTAGGTTCACCCAGTAGTCGAGCAATGCATTACCCGGACCTGTGTCATAGCCGTAAACCTGGCCATCTGCCGTCAGCTCAGTGATATTGGCCATCCCTCCGATATTGACCACAGCACGGCTTCCATCAGTTTTGAAGGCAGCCTGGTGAAACGCCGGCATTAAAGGCGCTCCTTGACCACCGAGAGCGATATCCCGGCGACGGAAATCCGCAACGGTGCAGATGCCCGTCAGTGCTGAGATGGTGTTGGGGTCACCGAGTTGCAAAGTAAAGGGAGACGTCACTGTGCCTGGGGGGCGGTGGCGTACGGTTTGGCCGTGACTGCCAATGGCGGTAACAGACTGACCCTCAACACCGGCTCGGGCTAGCAGGGTATTGGTGGCCTCGGCAAAAACCTGTCCCAGTTGCCGGTCTAACTGTCCGGCGCGATCCAGCTCTGAAGGGCCGGGGGCGCAGAGGCTGAGGATAGCTTCGCGCAGGCCGCTGTGAATCGGGTGGGCTAGCGCAGCCAGGATACGGGTGTTAATTTTTTCTTCATCGCCAAAATCGACCAGCACCGCGTCAATGGAGTCAACGCTGGTGCCGGACATCAGGCCGATAAACAGATCGGGCATATTCGTTGGCGCTTGTTAGGGGCTTTCTTCATCCAGTTGAGCCAGAGCCGGCCCCTGGAAGTTTTCTAGTTTCGCCAGAAGTGGCTGGGTCTGGTTTTTAAAACGGATCATCTCAGAAGTCGGTACCGACTTTGCCTTGGGCAATTTGCGCACAATGGTGGCGGGGTTGCGATGTCTGCCATCCACCAGGAATTCGTAGTGCAAGTGCGGGCCAGTGGCATAACCGGTAGACCCCACAGTGCCAATAACCTGGCGCTGCTTAACGCGCTGGCCCTTTTTGACTTTGCGCTTGGTCAGGTGGAGATAGCGGGTTACATACCGTTCGCCGTGCTGGATAAATACGTAGTTGCCGTTGGGTTTGCTATAGCCGGACGCGATAACCCGACCATCGCCAGTAGAGTAAACGGGGGTGCCTCTTGGAGCGGCATAGTCGGTGCCATTATGAGGTCGGCGTGACTTGAATACAGGGTGCAGGCGGCTCGGGTTGAAGTGAGAGCTGATACGGACTATGTCCAGTGGTGTGCGGATAAATGCCTTGCGCATACTTTTGCCTTCAGGCGTGTAGTAATTGGCATCACCACTGTTATCCACATAGCGTACAGCGCTAAAAGTTCTTCCCTGGTTGGTAAAACTGACCGCCAAGATAGGACCGTTGCCAATTTTCTCCCCATCCAGGAACAACTCTTCGAACATCACACTAAAGTTGTCGCCCTTGCGAATATCTAGGGCAAAGTCGATATCGGAGCTGAATACATCCGCCATCTCCATTATCAGGCTGTCACTCAGCCCAGCATCGCTACCGGCCAGGAATAGGGAGCTATCGATCTGGGCCTGTCGGTAAGCCGGGTGGCTGTCGGGCTCACGAGTTATCAGTGCGTGTTCAAACTTATCTGCATTTGTGCGGGTAAACTCAATTTGATTGAGTCGGTCCCGCTGCAATTTAAGGGACTGCAGCTGGCCATCATTATTTGTTTGAAAGGTCAGCTCTTCACCCGGAGTTAGGCGTGCCAGCTGTTTTGCCTCTTTGCCGCTACCCAGAAGCTGGTACATCTCTTTGGCGCTGATTTTTGCACGTTGAAATAGGTCTGACAGAGTATCCCCGTTACGTACTTCAAGACTCAACGACTTGACTGCCTCAACACTGACGTTAAGCAGTGGGGTCTCCGCCGGCGTATAAGTGAGTGCAGGTTTGGCTTCAGTGCTGTCGCCGCTTGTGACCTCTGAAAGTTTGACGGGTAGCGATGTACGTTTGGAGGAAATCTCCGGTGAAGGAATCAGAACGGCCAGCATAAGGACAAAGGCTGCGATGCCAGCGGTCAGCGCATGAACGCGGGGAAAATGCTTGGGTAAGCCGCCAATACGGAGGCCTGTACTCGATTTACGATGGTTTTGCATGGCGTTAGCGGATGGTACTGGCGGTCGTTGTTATTTGCGCTTGAAAAACTGAGTGTCTAAAAAACAGGCATTGGAGGGGCTTTATAGCAAAAAAGCCGCCTTGGTTCACGAGATAATTGACACGTCTTTGCACGGTTTGGTTCCTCATGAATTTTGTTTTTAGTGCGGATACTGGGCTGCTGCACGCTTGTATTTGCCGCAAACTTCGGTAATGTTGCAGCGCATTTTGCCGCCGCTTGGTGGCGCTAATTTCAAGCCTATATATGAGGGGAAAGCATGGCTGGGGTCGACATGACACTGCTTGAAGACTTGGACCGTCGCGGATTAATTAATCAAGCGACTGGTGACGGCGAACTGACGCAGCACTTGTCGGAGAGTCGAACCCTGTATTGCGGTTTTGATCCCACTGCAGACTCCCTTCATATAGGCAGTCTAGTACCGTTGCTGACCTTGAAGAGGTTTCAGGCGGCAGGGCATAAACCAATTGCACTGGTTGGCGGTGCCACGGGGCTGATTGGTGACCCTTCTTTTAAGGCTCAGGAGCGCAGTTTGAATACCCCCGATATTGTTGCGGGTTGGGTAGACAAGCTGAAAAGCCAGGTTTCCCAATTTATCAATTTCGATTGTGGGGAAAATAGTGCCATTGTCGCCAATAACCTCGACTGGACTCGCGACCTCAATGTGCTCGATTTCCTGCGCGATGTCGGCAAGCATTTCTCTGTTAACAATATGGTTAACAAAGAGTCCGTTAAGCAGCGTATCCAGCGTGAAGGTGAAGGTATTTCCTTTACTGAGTTTTCCTATATGTTGCTCCAATCGATGGACTTTTCCGAGCTGTATGAGCTGCACGATTGCACCTTGCAGATCGGTGGTTCTGACCAGTGGGGCAATATTACCGGTGGTGTCGACCTGACCCGCCGCCAGCATCGC